>WYBX01000042.1 GCA_011525695.1 Verrucomicrobiia bacterium | reverse complement strand
GGCAGACAACTCACCGAGCGCATCATCCTGCCCGCCCTCGCCGCTTGAAAATTATCGTCTCAAACCTGCACGATCCTCACAAGTGAGGGACTAATAGAGGGTGTCAACTTCTGGCCAGGACTCGACAGTCGACCTTCATGGTCGCTACTCGCTACTCGATGCCCGCTACCGGCATAATTCCTTGCGACCGCCATGATGAATCGATACCGGGCAGGGCGATGAACGCACGCTCCAACCTCGCCCCTGTTCCCCTCGAAACCCGGCTGGCGACCCGCCAGACCGCCCGCGCCTGGCTCGTGGCGGGCTGCCTCCTGCTGGGCATCGCCGGCGCCCCGCTGGTGGCGGTTGCTGCGGCCCCGAGCGATCCGTTCACCCGCTGGGAATCGCTCTTCAACGGCAAGGACCTCAGCGGCTGGGTGAAGGTCGGCAAGGAGAAGTGGGAGGTCGTCGACGGCGTGATTCACGGCCAGGGCATCACCGATCAGTATGGGTACCTGCGGACGGAGATGCGTTACACGGATTTCCACCTCGCGCTCAAATTCAAGTGCGAGGCCGACGGGAACAGCGGCGTGTACTTCCGGTGTGATTTTGAACCGGATACCGTGAAGATCACGCAGGGAATGCAGGTCGAGATTGACCGGCGGCTGGGCTACCACACCGGCGGCGTTTATGGCGACGGCCGGCAATGGATCGTGTGGCCGGCGGCGGAACACGAGGCGGTGGTCCGACCGAACGACTGGAACGACCTCATCATGAAGATCGAGGGCAACCGTTACTGGGTCCAGCTGAACGGCGTCGTCGTCCTCGACTTCACCGATCCCAAGGCGAAGCCGCTCGAGGGTTACATCGCGCTGCAACTCCACTCCGGCGGACTCGGCAACATGAAGTTCAAGGAGATCGCCGTCCGGGATCTGTCCCGGCGCTGAACGAGGTTTAATCGTGGCGCGTTCCCCGCTCCTGGGCCCGGGTCCTGCGTGCTGCGCTGATTGAAAGCAACAAAGCAATCGACCGTGCCCCCTTCGGAGTGGCCACGTGGAGACGCGCGAAAGCCGTGCTGCTAGCTAAGCTAGGTAGTGCAATGGTTTCTTAAACCGCCTCGGCGCCGGACTTCAAATGCTCATCCGCGTCTAGTCCGATTCTTGCGCCAGTTTGGCCGGGCGTGGGATTCGGTGTTTTTCTTCTGCTACTGCCCGACTGTTTTCGGTACTTCATCGGCTTCGTCTTCATCGTCTTCATCGGGAATGCCAATTCGAGGCGCATATCCGAATCGGGAACTCAGGGATTCATCAGCGCCAAGCCCTTGAAACGCTGGTGAATCTGAACCCCAAGATAGCCGTCGGAGTCCCGTGCGATGAGACATATATGGATAGCGTAAATCGTAGATCCGGTAAAGGGTCTCAAAAAAGGTTTCCAACGCCAATGAATCCCCCAGTGGCGGATATTCACCGAGCACGCGGGCGGTAGCGGGAGCCCGCTCAGCTAACGCGAAACCGACTGCCTCATACTTGGTGTAGTCGTCACGGACTAAGCGACGTCCGGTCAAACCCGCCAGCACGTCATGATATCGCTTAACCGGTGTAGTGGCATCACCTGAGATGTTCACGGAAACATCGGATTGCTCAAAGCCACTGCCGGCACGGTTTACCTGAAGGATGTGGAGAAAGCCATAAACCAAGCCTGGGTACATGATATGGAGGTTAGTGGAATCGCCGATGGCTTCCTCCATTCGGTTCGTAAGATTCCGGAACGCCTTCTTTGTCCCCTTCACCGAAACCGCGAGGACGGGACCGACTGTCGGCTTGTGCACCACGACGTCGATTTTCTTGCTCTTCAGTCCGCCTATCACTGTGGCTTCACCGCGAGCCCAACGAGGAGGTGGAGTGCTATCAAAACGCAATTTGCGCTCCTTTCCGGTGCGAGTGATGGCCAGCGGCGGCCTAGGTGTGATGTCCTCGGGAGCGAAGCCGCCTTCGACTACCAACCGCATCCCGATGTAGCGATGCAGCGGTTTGATGTGCTGAGACCCTTCTGTTTGGATGTCTGCATCCACAAACGGCACTAAAGCCTGTTCAAGTCGCAGGAACTCTGGAATCGGGGCTGGAATAGGCATTATGACGCCACGCACGCATCGTGCGGACGCCATCCTCTAAAGCAGCCTGTTCGTTGGCCGTCAAATGATTGGGACCAAGAGGAAGCGGCACGCGTGCAGCCTCTCGCGGCTCCAGCTTCAACATGCCCCCACCCAGCGGATGGCCCTCAACCTCTGCACCAAGCTGCGCAAGGACGGACTGCCACGCCCTCTGAACCTGCCGAGCGTCGATGTTCGCATTGAACCGGACCGCAAGGAGGCTGTTGGTACAGACGCATTCGGCCTCATTCCTCACGAGCGTCGGTTTTTCGCCCGACATCACCGTGAGAAACGCGTCTGGCACCTTTATGTCTGGCACTGCATACCATGGGTCGCGGTTCCGACATTTGAATGCTTGGCGGGCTTTCTGGCCGGACTCTTCATCGAGGTAACGCGCCACACTGGCAGGCAGCCGATCCGCGCAGCCGAGGTCCAACAGTAAGACAGGTTCGTCGCTTTTCAGCCATTTCTCCACGTGCGGGCGTGAAACGGATTCGGCGGGCAGTTGGTCACCCTTGCGCACGGCGACCCGCAGCAGGTGTTCAGGAATCTCGCGTTGGCGTGCTTCGCTTGGCCGCAGATGAAAGAAATCGTTGTCGCCGGTGACGTAGCCAATCCCGGCTCGGGCTAACTCCCCGAAACGCTTTGTGCCGGGAAGCTGCGAGAGGTCTCGATACAAACTCATCGCCCCGTCCGGCAGGAGGAAGGGGCGAAGCCGCTGCCCATATTCGCGCCACTCCTGTAGCGAAATCATCCTCGTTGGCGGCGGTGGCGTCTCAGTCGCATCAAAATGGTCGAGCGCGGTCAGCGCTATGCTGTTCGCGGACGCCCCAAACCCCGAGCAGTGGAGGAGCCAGCAATCTTGAGAGAGCTCAGGGAAAAGCTTTTCCCGACAGGCAATGACGTGAACACTGCCGAACTTGGCGCAGAGGGCAGGAATTAGCGGCTGGACGTAGTTCGCGTGTCCAAGCTCCGCGGGAACGACGAAGGCCATTGCAGCCCCGGGTTTCAGCAGCCCTGCGGCAACCAGGACAAATGGTGCCCACGAAGATGTAAGCGCGCTAAACTCGGCCCCCATCAAGGAACTGGCAGCAAGTGCACGCGCGCGAACTTCACCCTTCAGCGTTTGATAGCGGATAAAGGGAGGGTTTCCGGCAATCCCGTCGAAACGCTCTTTCGTGGCGAACGCCCAGTTGAAAAAGTCACCTCCGTGAATGAGCGCACCCGGTGCGTTCTGACGCGCCAGCGCCGCGTTGTCGGGGTCCACTTCGATTCCGACCGACCGCTTGTGCCACCGTAAAAACGCGCCATCACCGCACGACGGGTCAAGCAATAGGTCTCGCGGGCTGCGGACAACCCATGAGACCAACGACCGCGCTACTCCTGGCGGTGTGAAGAACTGGCCGAGCCGTTTGCGTCGCTCCCTCATTGACGAACGAGTCTCTGGGGGGAGCTCAAGTAAGGGTAAAGGTAAAGTTGCTAACACTCAGCAGGCGCGTGCCGGCAGATTCATTCTTCGGGCCGAGCGCGCTGACTGGATAGTGTTCGATTGAACACGTCAAGACGATACCGCTTCAATTGAGGTATTGAAGTGCAAGGTTTCGACGGCGCGAAATATCGCTGTCCGCAAGCTGCTCTCGTGCTAGCGCAATGCTACCCGCGGGCAGGCCCATCGCTCGAAATACGTCTTCGATTATCATCCGCTTCGATTTGTTGTCCAAGGTGCTCAGCACCCAGAACGGCGTCTTAGGGATTTGCTTCGCCTTTATGCCAACGCCACTCGCCTCCACTTCTTCCTGACTCCGGCCGAAGTAACGTCGATTGCCACGGGAGTAGTCGGTCACGGCCCGCTGAAACTCCACCTCGTTATGGGCGTGTGCCCACCATAGCAGCAAGAGGAAGCGATTGATGGATTGCCGCTGTGCCTGAAACGCCGAAGAAGCTACAAACTTCTGAAGCGGGTCTTCGACTGCGTTAAGTCGTCCCGGGGTCGCGGGAACAGCGGGTGGCGTCGCTGGCTGCGTCGGCAAGGGGAGCCCAAGGAGTTTCCGCAAAACGTCGTTTGGGGTGACGTGGAAACCGACAGCTCGACAGGATAGGTCAGCCATTACCTCATCATCAATTTCGATTGAGTGCATACGCGTTGAATTGTTACGTGCGCGACAATACACGTTTCCACGCGTATGTCCAGTTTTGTGCGCGTCCCGGAAATAAGCGAGAGTTAACGTGGAGCTGGTTAGCAGCATTCTGCTCCGGGTCTAGTTTCAGGACAAAGGCAACACAAGACCTCCGGCTGCACCTTTGTCATCCTTCAGGCGGATGATCTGGTGCCAGGCGCGGATCGTCCCGCATTTCGGGTGCGGCTGAACACGATCAAGCCCGTTTCCGCGTTTCTTCCCGGCGATGGGAAACGCAGAAACGTCACGACGCGATCAACCGGTATCGTTCATTTTCGACCCGGAGTTGGCCCGCGTGGGCGGCCTTCCTCACCCACTTCGACACCGTGCCTTTGCTGACGCCCATTTCGACGGCGATGTCGCTGCACGACTCGAGCCCGTCCCTGATGTGCTGGAGGAAGACGCTGAGCGTTTCCAGATGCCGATGGTCAACGTAGGTTCGGCCGTTGTGCGTTTCGAACGTCCACTGCCACCGACCCCGCTCGGATTCCTCTCCCTCGCGGTATTTCGTGAATTGTCCGACGAAACGGGCGCCCGGAACGTCATCGGCCGCATTCGGCGGGTCCAGCCGCATCACCCAGAAAGCGGCGTCCTCGCGTCGGCTCGTTCCGCGCATGTTTGCTCCACTGCGGTCGGACGGACGAGGCGCCACCCTCCTTGCGATTTCGCCGCGGTTCCTGCCCATTACGACGCAGGAGCGTCTCTTGACATGGCTCAAAGTTGAGCCAGCTTCGCTGCATGAGCAAGACAATGGCTTTCAGGGCCAAGAGGACCCTCGCCGCCGCAATCAGGAGAAAGCTCACTGACGAACAGATGAGCATCAGTGCTTTTGCCAAGAGGATCAAAACCGGCCGCCAGTCGGTCAGGCGTCTTCTCGACGGCAGGGATACCGCCATCACCCTTAATACCATGGCCAGGGCAGCCGAGGCGCTGGACTTGGAGTTTGAGATTTCTGTGAAGCCGCTCCCGCTCCCCAAACTGGAAAAGATTGCCGAGCGATACGCTACAACAACCGACGAAAAGGAAGCGGCCAAACTGGAAGAGCAGTTCCTCGAGGGTTACTACGGAAAACGCAGCAAGACCTAGCTGATGCCCAAGATCCAGCGGACTGACCTCCCGCCTGACTTGCTCCGCCATCTCTTGCGACGGACGCGCGAACGGGAAATCAGCATGGACGCCCTCCAGCAGATTCTGCGCTGGATCGAGAGCAACCCGACCGTCCCTCATGGTGACTGGTTCAAACGCTTTCCTGGGGTCACGGTCTGCGGCCGGGATTCACTTGTGAGAACGCTGCTGACTCCGCAACAGACCGCCATCGGCGTCGAAGTCAGATAGGCGGAGATTCACGCCACACCCTGCCGTCGCCCCGGCTGAAAAGAGCGGGCCCCGAAGCATCGCCGTGTCTTGTCCCCGAGGGGGAAGTCAATGTTTCCCCGAATGGACCATCCCACACGGGATCGGGAAAACCCGGGCGCGAGGATGTCCGCAGGTTCCTGTGGTGCCTGCCTCGCCGCCGGGCCTCTTACCGCTTGCAGGGAACCGGCGGCGGCGCCTATGTGATCCGCAGCCTGCCGCGGTGGTAGCTCAGCTGGATAGAGCAACGGTTTTCTAAACCGTCGGTCCCGGGTTCGAGTCCCGGCCACCGCGCCACTTCGTCAACGCGCCCACGATACCGGAAAGGCGTCTCATTCGCCGGTACCGAGTTCGAGGATCTGGAGGAGATTGCGGGCGATGTGATACGGATCCTTCACGGGCAGCGCGACCACCCGCTCAATCGGCCGGCCCGCGCGATCTCGAATCTGGATCCATTCGCCCACCGACCGATCCGGGTTCGGAAAAATCCGGAAGCCATACTCGCGGATGCGATCAACCCACGCGCCCATCGCTGCTCCTGCCCCCCGCTGGAATGCCCGCAGCGTCGCGTAAAGCGCCTCCGAATGCACCCACCACAGCTTTGAGTCCCAGTTTGCCACCACCGCCGCCTCGTACCGGGAATCTCCCATCAATCCCTTCGGCGGTCCGCCGGCAAAATCCGCCTGCAGCAGAAGGCCCCCGTGCATCGCATCCCATCCATGTTCCAGCGCAAAGCCGGTCGCCTCCAACGCCCGCTCAACCCAGTCGTTTCTCCCGCTTCGCAAGCCCGCTTCAACCAGCATCCAAGTACCCTCCAGGGCATGTCCGGGATTGATATGGCGATCCAGCAGACGATCATCATGGGGAACTCCGTCGCCGCGCCGCATCTCGGCAATCCTGCCTCCCGGCAGATAAAAACGGGCCACCATCCTTCCGGCTGCCTCCATCACGATCTCCCGTGCCGCCCCGCTCCGCGGATCGCCGAGGTTTCGACTGCCATCCTCGATCACGAGCGCCAGGTTGAGAAGGATCATGGCCAGCCCGTGCGATTCGTAGCCCTCCGGCACCGGATACGGATGGGTCGGGACCCGCCCCGCTCCAATCCTGCGCCGGATTTCAGCCGCCAGCGCCCACGCCCGATCGAATGCCTTCCGCTGTCCCCTGACGCCCGCATATTCTGCCAGGCCCATCGCGACAAAACAGTCGGCGTATATGCTCGGCGCCAGCCCCATGCCGGGCTCCAGCTCCTTGGCCACTCCATCCTCGGACAAGAGCAACGCGCAGCGGCCATCATCGAGGAAGGCATGACTCTCCAGGAATGCAGCCGTCTTGTCCGCGTGATCGAGGTACGGCCCGGGGTCCACGGGCAGCATTCCCCGGGAGGCCAGCGCGGCAATGCGCGACCACAGCCAGAGAAACCTGCCCTGGGACCAGGTGAATTTGTCGCGGCTCAGGAGCCTCGTCCCCGCATTGTTCCAGCAATTGAAAACCCCGCCGTTCCTGGGATCGATGCTGCGCCACCAGAACGGCAGGATCGACTCGATCAATTCCGCCCGTGCCAGGCGGACGCAATCGGCGGCGCGGGCTGCCCAGCCTGGATCCTCACCCGGCGGCGGTGACGAATGCGAAGCCTGGGACGGGCGATCCTTCATGGCTCAATCATCCCTGCCGTCCCGAATCGGCACCGTCTCCCCGTTCCCGGGCAATCGCTCCGCGGAAAGCCCGGCCAGAAGCGCGGTGACCGCGGCCGGCACCGGACGGCGCCGGTTGAGCCAGGCCATTCCGGCGTAAAGGCAGAAGGAGGTCGCCAGGGGAGCAATGACCCGCGCCGCCTGCGTCGCCTCCGGCATCAGCCGGACGATCCCAAAGGCGCCGAAACCGCCTAAAATCGATGCCATCGCTGCCCGCGCGTCCGCATGCCGGAAGGTCGGCAGCAGGCCGCACAGCATGGGAACCGATACCGGCCCGATCAGCGCGGCAAACCAGGATATGATCAGCCCCAGGACACCGCCGAAGCGCTCCGCCTCGATTCCGATCAGCAATGTCAGCGCCATGAAGAGCAGCGTCGACATCCGCGCCACTCCCAGCGCCCGGCGTTGATCCAGGCCGCGGAACCGCGAGAAGAGCCCGGGCAGGACGTCGCGCGTGATGACGGCGGAAATCGTGTTCGTGTCCGAAGCCGTCATCGACATGGTCGCCGCAAACATGGCTGCCAGGACGAGCCCGATCATCCCCGTGGGCAGGAGCTGCCTCGCGAGCATCACATAGGATTGCGACGGATCCGCGAGATCGGGCAGCAGCACCGGCGCCGCCCACATCGGGAAGAACAGGACCAGCGGCCAAAGCAGATACAGCGCTCCCGAAAGCAGCGCGGATCGCCGCGCGCTGTTTGCCGAGGGCGCACCAATGTACCGCGTGGCGAGCGTCCAGCTCCCCCCGTTGTAGCTCAGCGTCCACGCGGCGAGCATCCCCACGAAAAACCAGGGGGTGTACGGGCCGTTGAAGGGCTGGCCGTGTCCCTCGGGAAGCCGCTCCCAGATCGTCCAGAGGCTGTCCCAGCCCCCCAGCCGGCTGGCCACCGCCGTCAGGAGCACGAAACCCGCCAGCAGCTGGACCACGAACTGGGCAAGGTCATTGTACAAATCCGCCCAAAGTCCGCCGAGCGTGATGTACAGCAGCGACACTCCCCCGGAGATCCAGATCCCCGCGGCGACGGGCAGCCCCGTGAACCCGTGCAACAGCACGCCGATCGCCGCCCATTTTGCCCCCACGTCGAAAAGCTTGAGCAGGACCCCGCTCCACGCCGTCAACTGCTGCGTGGCCAGGTTGTAACGCACCACCAGATATTCCGTCGGCGACTCGATTCCGTGCGCCTCGCGCAACCTTGCCCAGCGCGGGGCAAACCACCGCGCCCCGACCGCGCAGGCCACGAAGATCGCAAAGGCCCACCACACATAAAGGGTGAAGCCATGCCGGTAGGCAACCGCGGCGTAGCCGACGAACACCACTCCGCTGTACCCGGAAACATGATGCGAGATGCCCCCCAGCCACCAGGGGATCCGACCGCCGGCCACGAAGTAGTCCCGCGATCCACGAACCTGCCGGAACGCAGCGACACCAATGCCTCCGACCAGCGCAAAGAATGCAGCAAGCACGAGATAATCGAGGGTGGCCATGTTTCCTGCGGCCGGCCGTTGAACCAAGAACCGGCGCAATGAACACGAGACGAAATCCGCTCGCGGCGCCGCAAAAATCTCGCGGCCCGCCGGCCCGGATCTGGCCCCACCTCACCCTGGTAAAGGAGGACGGCCGGCGGAAATTCCTCATGTGCCCGCTTCCGTTCCGGAAATTTCCGGGCTAGCATTTCGGGACCATGGTCAAAATCACCGGCGAATATCAGGGCGAACTCCACTGCTCCGCGACGCACGAGCCATCCGGCAACGCACTCGTCACCGATGCCCCCAGGGACAATCAGGGCCGCGGCGAGGCGTTCTCACCGACCGACCTCGTCGCCACCGCATTCGGCACCTGCATCGCCACGACCATGGCCATCGCCGCCCGCAAGCATGGCGTCGAGCTGCGTGGCCTGCGGTTCGCCGTCACCAAGGAAATGTCCACCGATTCACCGCGGCGGATCGTCCGGCTCGCGACCGAGGTGTGGATGCCGATTCCGGAATCCCATCCCGCCGCCAAGCCGCTGGTCGGCGCCGCCAACGCATGCCCCGTCCACCAGAGCCTTCATCCTTCCGTCGAGAAACCGATCACCTTCCACTGGGTGGCGGCGTAAATGGGCCAGCCGGTCCGAAAAGCGGCATGCCGCTTCCACGCGAGCCACCGCTCGCCCACTTTCAGCGATCGCCGCGACCAAGCAGCCAGCCCAGGAGCACTCCGGCGCCCAACGCGATGGCGATCGATTCGTACGGATGATCGCGCACGGTTGCGTCGGTCTTTTGCAGGGCCTGGCGGCCGGTTTCCAAGCCTTGGGCAGGCAGCGACGCGCACGTTGCCCTGGCCCGGTCAAGGCCGGCACTCAACCGTGCCCTGGCCTCCTTGGCTTTGTCGCCCACATCGTTGGCGGTGGCTTTCAGGAGCGAGTCGGCGTCCGACATCAGCGTCCTGAGATCGGCCATGACGCGTTCGCCTGCATTTCGGGTGTTTTCCATAGATAGGGTATTGTTTTCCATTGGTATGCCTCCACCCCGCTTTGTTCCGGGCCCCCATCGTACACGCCCGGCCGCCTGCCACCTATCGTGTCTTCTCCGTGCCCGTCCATGGTGGAAAATCCGGCTTAACGTCGGCCCCGCCGGGTTGGCTCTTCACCGGATTCCGCCCGTAGAGCGAGTACTGCTCGACATCCACCACCGCACCACTGACCGGCCGCGACTCCTCGCCCAGCCAGTAAACCGCAGCCGCCGCGATATCCTCCGGCTGCATGAGCCGTCCCGATGGAGCAAACGTCGGCGGCACCTGATCCGGCCAGTCCGACGGCAGCCCTTCGGCGATCTGCATGTGATACTCACGCTCCGTCAGGACCCAGCCGACGTTGAAATGATTGAATCTCACGCCGTCCGCTCCGTGCGCATTCGCCAGGTTCCGGGTCAGGGTCTGCAGCGCTCCCTTTGACATGCTGTAGTCGAGCAGCGTTGCCTCACCGCTGAGTGCGTTGATCGAGCCGATGTTCAGGACACAGCCCCGCTGCCGCTTCAGTTCGGGAAACGCCGCCTGGATCAGCAGCATCGGCGCCCGCACATTGATCGCCATCATCCGGTCAAAGGTCGCGGCACTGGTGCTCGCCAGCGTGCTCCGCGCCACGAGCGCTGCGTTGTTCACCACCGCATCGATCTTCCCAAAAGCATGGAGCGCCGCCGCCGCAATCCGCGCGCCACTGGCGGGATCCACTAGGTCGTCGAGGTGCAGCGCCGCGCTGGCGCCAAGCTGCGCGACCACCTCCTCGCCACCCTTGCGATCGATCCCGTGGATCAGCACCCGCGCGCCCTCCGCAACCGCGCGCACCGCGATTGCCCGGCCAATCCCGCTGGTGCTGCCGGTCACAATGATGACTTTTCCCTGAAGCCGCATCGTCGTCATTTTAGCCCGAAACTCAGTCTTTAACCTTTGGTCCCTAGTCCTCGGTCCTTAGTCCTTAGTCCTTGGTCCTTGGTCCTTGGTCCTCAGTCCTTCGCCGTCACTCCGGCCGGAGGACCGCCTTCACGATCCTGCCGTCGTGCATCTGTTCAAAGGCCTCATGCCATTCGGCTAGCGGCCAGACTCCGCCCGTGATCGGCCGCACATCGAGCCGGCCCGAGGCCAGCAGTGCCAGCACCCGCTCCCAGATCGGCCAGTTGTGGCTGAAGCTCCCCTGCAGCGTCACCGCCTTCTGCACCAGCATGTCGAGCGAGAATCCCAGCGGCTGCGGCCCCCACCCCACCTTGCTGATCCAGCCACCCGGCCGGACGAGTTCCAGCGCCGTCTTCAACGCCGCCGATGCCCCCGCGGCATCCACCACGCCATCCGCACCCAGCCCGTCCCGGGCCCTGGCCCACGCGCTGGCGTCGCCAACAATCACTTCACACCCATAGGCCCGCGCAACCTCGAGCCGCACGCGGTCCCGCTCGAGTCCGACCAGCGCCACCTCGGCGCCAGCCAGCCGCGCCATCGCCGCACACAGGATTCCAATGGGGCCCGGGCCGAGGACGACCACGCGGTCGCCCGGCTCGATTCGCGCATGCTTCACCACGGCATTGTACGCGACACAACACGGCTCCGTGAGCGCCGCCTGCTCGATCGCCAGCCCGTCCGGCACCCGGTGCAGGCAACGCGCCGGCACCCGCACATAACGCGTCATCGCGCCATCGACACCATAGCCAAAGCCCTTCCGCTTCGGATCGAGATTGTAGCGGCCCTCGCGGCTGAGCGGATTGTCCGGATCAATCACTGCCGCCGTCTCGCTGACGACCCTCTCGCCTTCGGTCCAGCCGCGGACGCCGCTGCCCACCGCCGCGATCCGGCCGCCAAACTCGTGGCCCAGCACCACCGGATAGTTCACCGGCCAGCTGTGCGCACCGGCCCATTGGTGCAGATCGCTGCCGCAGACGCCGACCGCCTCGACCGCAAGAATCACGTCGTCCGATCCCGGCTCCGGCCGGGCGAACTCGCGCAGCTCAACGCTGTGCGGCGCGGAGGAAAAATTGACCACCGCCGGGGATTTCATCGGCGGTCCTTTCCCACCCGCACATCACCGTGGCCATGCACGCGTTCGCAGATGAGCCGCAGCGTGCCTTCGAGATTGCCGTCGGCGGTCCGGAACGAGTCCGCATCCACCGCCAGCGGCGCGCCGATCACCACCAGCGGCGCGCCGTAGCCCGGGGTCGCCACCGCCTGCTCGATCGTGAGCCCGCCCACCGCCTGCACCGGCACGCTCACGGCCGCCACCACCTCGCGCAGCTGATCCAGCGGGCTCGGCATCGGCCGGCCACCCGCGGCCAGCCCCCGCCGTTCGTCGTAGCCGATATGATGAATCACGTAGTCGCAGCCCAGGTCCTCGCAGAACCGGGCTCCGTCGACCATGTCGGGAAATCCAAGATTGTCGCCCATCACCTTCAACCCGTAGTCGCGCCCGGCCTGCACCACGCATTTCAGCGTTTCCTCATGCGCCCGTGCCATCACGACCACATGCGTGGCCCCGGCCTTCGCCATCATCTCCGCCTCGAGATAGCCGCCGTCCATGATCTTCAAATCGGCAACGATCGGCACTCCGGGAAACTCCTCCCGCAACGCCCTCACGCCATGGACTCCCTCGGCGAGGATGAATGGCGTGCCGGCCTCCAGCCAGTCGACGCCGGCGCGCATCGCAAGCCGGGCCGTGCTGAGCGCCTCGGCCCGATCCGTGAGATCGAGGGAAATCTGGACGATGGGTTGCATGGCTGAAGGTGGCGCGAGCCTGCCGGCCCCACGCGGCACGTCAATCCGGGGCCCGTCACCGGACGGGCCGCACCTCGCGGGTCCAGTCCGCCAGCAGCGCGGCCAGCCGCCCGACCTCCTCCGGCCGCTGCGCCGCGAGGTCGTGCTCCTCGCCGGGGTCGCGCGCGAGATCAAACAGCCTCACCTCCCGGCCGGTCTCCTCCTGGTTTTCAATCAGCTTCAAATCCCCCGCCCGCACCGCCTGGCGGGTGGCGCCTCCCCGCCGGTACCGCCAGAACAGCGTCCGCGGCATCTCCGGCTTCCCCGCCGCCAGGTGACCGACGAGATCCATCCCGTCCAGCCGGTGCCGGGCCACGTCCATGCCGGTGTGCACAAGGATCGAATACGTGAGATCCATCAGGATGCCGGGCTGCGCACTGGTGGTTCCGGGCGCGATCCGGCCCGGCCAGCGGATGATGCAGGGCACGCGAATCCCGCCCTCGTAGACGGTCGACTTCGTGCCCCGGAACGGCTGGTTCTCGCCCGCGCGGGTGGCGCCGTTGTCCGACGTGAAGATCACCAGCGTGTTGTCCGCCATGCCCCGCCGCTCGAGCGCCGCCACGATGGCACCCACGCCGCGGTCCAGTTCCGCGACCAACTGCGGATAGCGTCCGGGGAAATTCCGGTTGAAATCCTCGCCGATCAGCGGGGTGTCGCGCCGATCGCCCGGCCCCTGCAGCGGCGCGTGCGGCGCCGTATAGGGAACATAAAGGAAGAAGGGAGCGTTGTCCGGCATCCGCTCGATCCAGCCCACGGCCTCGTCGGTGAAGAGATGGGTCAGGTAACGATCGTCCCGATACGGCTCCCGGTTGCGGTACAGCACCGGATCGCCGGGGCGGGTTGGATCGTCGCGCGACTCGACATGGTGAAAGTAGTCGGAGTTGCCCCCGATCACACCGATGAAGTACTCGAAACCGTGCTCGAGCGGATTGAACTTCGGCTCGTAGCCGAGGTGCCACTTGCCCGTGATCGCGCTGCGGTAGCCACGCGGCGCCAGGGCGGAAGGCAGCACCGACAGGGAGGCCGGCAACCCGAGGTCATGCCGGGCGGCGAGCCGGATCGCATCGTCATAGCGGCCGGCATTACCGACTCCAATGGCGCACTCCAAGCCGCCCGGACGCTGCGGATAGCGCCCGGTCAGCAGCGCTGTCCGCGATGGCGAGCACTCCGGCGCGCTGGCATAGAACTGCGTCAGCCGCACCCCTTGCTCCGCCAGCCGATCGATGTGCGGCGTGCGGCAGTTCCTGGAGCCATACGACGAGAGATCCGCATACCCCATGTCGTCGGCGAGGATCAGGACGACGTTCGGCGTTTCCGCCGCCGCCAGGGCCAGCGGCAGGCAGGACAGGAGGGCGAGCAACGACTTCATGGGGGGATTGGCGTGGACAGTTTCACGCGTTCAATGCGACTGTGACCATGGAGAGCCAGTCCGGGATGTCTAGACCGACATGACCCAGCCGCCAAGAACGACAAAATCGTCGCGCATTGAAGGCCCGCCGACAAGCGGCGATCCTACAGGATTGTGTTCCGGCACGCTCAGCGCACCTGCAGGGTGTCGCCCTCGAAGGTGAGCCCGAGCGATGGCACGACCACTGCCTTCCGGTTCCCGTCCTTCGTCACGCGCCCGGCCAGCCAGGCGTCGTAGCCCGTGTCCCGGGCGACTGCCAGCGCCGGCTCGATGTCACTTGCCGCGACAAATGCCGCAAAGCCCACCCCCATGTTGAACGTGGCATAGGCCTCCCGCCGTTCCACCGGCCCCGCCTCCATGATGAATTCGAAAAGCGCCGGCAGCGGCCGTGGGCTCGTGATCTCATACACGAACGGTTCCTCCAGTCGCATCAGCTTGCGCCAGCCGTGGCCAGTGACGTGCGCCACGTAGTTCAGCTTTAATCCGCGCTGCTGACACTCACGGGCGAAGCCCACATAAATCACCGAGGGGGCAAGCAGGGCCTCGCCGAAGGTGCGCGGATCCCCATGGCCGATCGGGGTGGAATAGCCCTCCGGCAACTGGGCCGCAATCCGGCGGCAGAGCGAAAGCCCGTTGGTCTGCACCCCGGAACTCGCGAGGAAAAGGATCCCGTCGCCCGCGCGGACATCACCCGTGATCCTCCGCTCCTTGGGGGAGATCTTTCCGATCGCGGAACCCGCCAGCACAATTGCTTCCGGTTCGACCACCCCGCCGAGCGTCGGCGTCTCGCCACCGCCCCAGACCGCGCCGGCGAGCCGGCAGCCCTCGGCAAACCCCGCCACGAGCGCCTCCGTGCGCGTCCGGTCGGCAAACCATCCCGAATCGCCCACGGCTGCATGCATTGCCACGGAAATCGGCAATGCGCCGCAGGTGATGAGGTCGTTGACGATCGTCGCGACCGTATCGATCGCGATCTCACGATAGTAGCATTTGCCGGTCGCGGCATAGACGGCATCGGCCACGAGGTTCTTGGTGCCAAGGCCCTCCTCGACGTGGGCGAGCAGATGGTCCCCGGCCTCGATCAGGTAGGCACTCTCGCCGCGCGTGCCCGCCGGTTCGGCATAACCGTGCGCGGCCAGGGCGCCGGCGGTCGCGCGCGCCGCCTGCTGGCAGGCGCGCTTGAACGCATCGAGTTGGTCGTAACGGACGCCGGAGGATTCGTAGCTGAGCGACATGATGTTCAGTACGCCCGGCCGTCCTGCTTCTCGTAATAATTCACGTAGGCCTGGTTCACGACGTGATAGCCGCCCGGAGTCGGGTATTTGCCGGTGAAATACCAGTCGCCGCGATGATTCGGCACGGCGGCGTGCAGGTTCTCGATCGTCTGGAAGATGATTTGGATCTCGCCCTGCCACTCGATCTTCGGCCGCACCCGCTCGACGATCTTGGCGGAAATCTCCTCCGGGCTGAACGGATCGTAGATCCGGCGCACGTGATTCACCGAGCCGCCCTTGGTCACCTCGTTCCGGCAAAGCTCGTAGATTTCGTCGAGCAGATCAGCCTGACCGCGATCCCGGATCAGTTCCACCGCCGCCTCGAACGCGATGAATTTCCCGAGTTCCGACATGTCGATGCCATAGCAGTCCGGATACCTGATTTGCGGCGCCGTCGACACGATGACGATCTTCCGCGGGTTTAACCGGGCCAGAATCCGGAGGATGGAACGCCTCAGCGTGGTCCCGCGCACAATCGAGTCGTCCACGATCACGAGGTTGTCGACCCCCGGGCGGATCGAGCCGTAGGTAATGTCGTAGACGTGGCTGGCGAGCTGGTTGCGCAGGTTCTCCTGGCCGATGAACGTGCGGAGCTTGATGTCCTTGGAGACGACCTTTTCCGCCCGGGGCCAGTTGCGCAGGATGAGTTCGTCCAGCAGCGCCTCGTCCAAAGTGCCGCTCCGGCAGGCGGAGAGGATGGCCGACTTCACTTCGTCCCGCCGCCGGGCCCGCAGCGCCGACATCAGCCCGAAGAAGGCGGTTTCCGATGTGTTCGGAATATAGCTGAACACGGTGTTCGCCCAGTCGTGGTCGATTGCCCGGATGATCTGATCGGCCAGCCCGCCGCCCAGCGCCTGCCGCTCGCGGTAAATGTCCACGTCGTTGCCCCGGGAGAAATAAATCCTCTCGAAGGAGCATGGGGTCTTGGCCATCGGGGCGGTGAAAGGCTGGTCGGTGACCGTGCCGCGCTTCTTGATCACGACCACGTTGCCGGGCGTGATCTCCTGCACCTCGGCCGCCTCGAGATCGAACACGGTCATCAGCGGCGCCCGCTCCGAAGCGAAGGCCACCACCTCCTCGTTCTGGAACCAGAAACACGGCCGGATGCCCGACGGATCCCGGACCACGAAGCAATCGCCATTGCCGATCAGCCCGCCGAGCACGTAGCCGCCATCCCAGTTCTCCGCCGCGCGGGTGATGACGCGCGTCACGTCCAGGTCGTCACTGATCCGGCGCGAAAGCTCCTCGCCGGAAAGGTCGCGCTTGCGGAGGAAGCGGTAGATGTCCTCGTGTTCCTCATCGAGGAAGAACCCGATCTTCTCGAGGATGGCCTGCGTGTCCGTCTCGAAGATCGGATGCTGGCCCATCGCGATGAGCGAGCGGTTGAGGGTCGCGGTGTTGGTGAGGTTGAAATTGCCGCAGAGGGCGAGATTGCGCGTCGCCCAGGGACTGCGGCGGAAATAGGGATGGCAGGAGGAGATGTTGTAACCCCCGCTGGTGCCATACCTCAGGTGCCCCATCAGCAACTCTCCGCCGAAATCGAAGTTCGCCTTAACCGTGGGCGTGAATTCGGGATGGATCACCCCGGAGGAGACGTGTGCGTTGTACTGGCCGAGCAGCCCGCGAAAGATCCGATCGAGCGGATTCGACTTGATGTTCCGCTCGCGGAACATGAATGGCGCCCCGGCCGGCATGTCGAGTTTGACGCAGGCCACCCCGGCGCCGTCCTGGCCGCGGTTGTGCTGCTTTTCCATCAGGAGGAAAAGCTTGGTGAACCCCCAGAGTGGCGTACCGTACTTCTCCTGGTAATAGGCAAGCGGCTTGAGCAGCCGGACCATCGCGACGCCACATTCGTGGGTGATTCGATCGCTCATCGGAAAATCGCCTGGCCGTGGGGGAGTCCGGCGGGCCGTTTCGGGCCTGTTGGGCTGGCAGGTCGCTGCTTGGAATCAATTGGCATCAGCAATCGGATCCGGAAACTCGCTCATCTCGGCGACCCGGTTGAATTGGTCAACGGCTTTCTGCCGCGGCGCGGAATCGCAAAGCCCTCGTTCCCCCTCACTCCTTGACCGCACCGGCGTTGTTCGTGAACGTCCGGACTTCACCATGCTGATTCTCCGCGGCTCACCGGCGCTCTCGGCCTTTCGCCTCCAGAAACTTGTGCAGGATCTCCATGCCGCCGGAGTCCCCGTCCGGGCGCTGGCCGCCGATTTCATCCATGTCGCGGAGATCGCCGGCGACCTGACCGCGGCGCAGCGGACCGTCCTCGAGGCAATTCTCACTTATGGCCCGAGCCGGGCGTCCGCCCCCGTCACCGGCCTGCTGCAGGTCGTCGCCCCGCGACCGGGGACCATCTCACCCTGGTCGTCCAAGGCGACCGACATTGCCCACATCTGCGGGCTGGTGCCGATCCGGCGGATCGAGCGGGCAATTGCCTACACCGTCGACACCGGTGGCGCGCTCTCCACCAGCCAGCGAGCCCTCCTCGCTGCCCGGCTGCACGATCGGATGACCCAGACGGTATTTCCCGACATCGAAAGCCTCGAGGTCCTCTTCAGCCACGACACGCCGCGGGCCATGGCTGCTGTTCCGGTGATCGCGGAGGGCCGTCCGGCGCTCGAGCGCGCGAATCTCGTGCTTGGCCTGGCACTCGCCGACGATGAAATCGACTATCTCGTCAAGGCGTTCCAGGGCCTGGGCCGCGACCCGCACGACGTCGAATTGATGATGTTCGCGCAAGCGAACTCGGAGCACTGCCGGCACAAGATTTTCAACGGCAGCTGGGAGATCGACGGCCGCGCCCGCGACCGCTCGCTGTTCCAGATGATCCGGCACACGTTCGAGCAGCACAGTGGGGGCATCCTTTCCGCCTACAAGGACAATGCCGCCGTGCTGGAGGGATCGCGCGGCGGCCGGTTCTTCGTCGATCCGAAATCCGGCGAATTCGCGGCGCACGAGGAGCCCATCCACCTCCTCTGCAAGGTGGAGACCCACAATCATCCGACCGCCATTTCACCCTTTCCCGGCGCCGCCACCGGTTCCGGCGGCGAGATTCGCGACGAGGGGGCGACCGGCCGTGGCGCCCGGCCGAAGGCCGGCCTGACCGGGTTCACGGTGTCGAACCTCAGGCTGCCGGGCGCAGTCCAGCCATGGGAAATCGACTCCGGGAAGCCGAACCGGATCGTCTCCGCGCTCGACATCATGATCGAGGGTCCGCTCGGCGGCGCCGCCTTCAACAACGAGTTCGGCCGGCCCGCCATCAACGGCTACTTCCGCACTTTCGAAGCGGCGGTCCCGGCCGCCTCGGTTCAGAGTTCGGGGTTCGGAGTTCAGGGTTCCGTTCCCGTAACGCAGCTGGAATTACGCGGCTACCACAAGCCGATCATGCTCGCCGGCGGGCTCGGCAACATTCGCGAAATGCACGTGCGAAAGGGAGCCATCAACCCCGGCGACAAGCTCGTGGTCCTCGGAGGCCCCGCCATGAACATCGGGCTGGGCGGAGGCGCCGCCAGTTCACTGGCCAGCGGCCACGGCGACGAGGACCTCGATTTTGCCAGCGTGCAGCGCGATAATGCCGAGATGCAGCGGCGCTGCCAGGAGGTCATCGACCGCTGCTGGGCGCTGGGAGCCGACAATCCCATCTCGTTCATCCATGACGTTGGCGCCGGCGGGCTCTCCAATGCGCTGCCTGAACTGGTCAACGATGGCGGCCGCGGCGGCCGTTTCGACCTGCGCCAGATTCCGAACGATGAGCCAGGGATGAGTCCGCTCGAACTCTGGTGCAACGAATCCCAGGAGCGGTACGTCCTCGCCGTTCCGGCTGCACGGATGGACGAGTTTGCGGGCTACTGCAATCGCGAGCGCTGCCCCTTCGCGATTGTCGGCGAGGCAACCGCCGAACGGCGGCTGGTGCTCGAGGATCCTCACTTCCACAACACGCCCATCGATCTCCCGCTCGAAGTCCTGCTCGGCAAGCCGCCGCGGATGCATCGCACCGATCAATCCCGGCCGCGCCTGCTCCAACCGCTGGACCTCGGCGGCATCGCACTCCCGGAAGCCGTCCGCCGCGTACTCTCCCACCCGGCCGTCGCCGACAAGACCTTCCTGATCTCCATCGGTGACCGGACCGTCGGCGGCCTGATCTGCCGCGATCAGATGGTGGGACCCTGGCAGGTGCCGGTCGCGGATTGCGGCGTGACTGCCGCCACCTTCGACGTCCATACCGGCGAGGCGCTGGCCATGGGCGAGCGTACTCCGGTCGCGGTCAACGACGCCGCCGCCTCGGCCCGGCTCGCGGTCGGCGAGGCCCTGACCAACCTCGCCGCGGCGCAGATCGGCGAGCTTGGCCGGGTGAACCTTTCGGCCAACTGGATGGCCGCCCCTGTCCAGCCGGGCGATGGCGCCGACCTTTACGCCGCGGTCCAGGCCGTCGGGCTCGAACTCTGTCCCGCGCTCGGCATCACCATTCCCGTCGGGAAGGATTCGATGAGCATGAGCACCGTCTGGGACGAGGGCGGCGAACGCCGCCGGGTCACGGCGCCGGTTTCACTGATCGTGTCCGCCTTTGCAGCCGTGCAGGACATCCGTTTGTCGCTGACTCCCCAGCTCCGCCATGATCCGGCGGGGGCGGACACGGGGACCGAGAAGATCGGCCCGACCGTCCTCCTCCTGATCGATTTGGGCCGCGGCCAGGATCGGCTCGGCGGATCGATTCTCGCCCAGGTGCTCTCGCAGCTGGGCGCCGCGACGCCGGACGTCGATCATCCGGCCGACTTGCGGAATTTCTGGCATGCGATCCAGCAGCTGGGGCGGGAAAAGCGGCTCCTGGCGTATCATGATCGCTCCGACGGCGGGATGCTCGCGACTGCCGTGGAGATGGCGTTTGCCGGCCACACCGGGGTGGATCTTGAACTTCCCGCCGGCCGGGATCCGTTTGGCGTCATTTTCAACGAGGAACTCGGCGCCATCCTCCAGGTGCGGACCGCCGAGCTCAAGGCGGTCAATGCCATCCTCCGGGAACACGGGCTGGAGGCGCTCACAACCTGCATTGGGACGCTCAACTCCAGCCACGCCCTGCGGGTGCGTCAGGGTGGCCGGCTCCTGTTCGAGGCCGGCCTGTCCAGTCTCCGCGACACCTGGTCGGATGTGACGCGCCGGATTGCCATGCTCCGCGACAATCCCGCCTGTGCCGAGCAGGAACACCAGCTCCGGCTGGAGCGGGAAAATCCCGGCATCCGGCCCCACCTCACCTTCGAGATCACTCCCTTCAACCCGGCTGCGGCGGAAGGCACGCTGTCGCGGCAAACGCGGAGCCGTCCGCGGGTCGCGATCCTGCGCGAGCAGGGGGTCAACGGCCAGGTCGAGATGGCGGCAGCGTTCACGCGGGCCGGTTTCAGCGCCATCGATGTCCACATGACCGACATCCTCGGCGGACGGATCTCGCTCCGGGATTTCAGCGGGCTGGCGGCGTGCGGCGGCTTCAGCTATGGCGATGTGCTGGGCGCCGGCGAAGGCTGGGCGAAAAGCGTGCTGTTCAACCCGCGGGCCCGCGCCGAGTTCGCCGCCTTCTTCGAACGCGAGGATGCCTTTGCGCTCGGGGTGTGCAACGGCTGCCAGATGATGAGCAATCTCCACGAAATCATCCCGGGGGCCGGCCACTGGCCGCACTTCGTGCAGAACAAATCCGAGCGCTACGAGAGCCGGTTCGTCTCCCTGCGGATCGAGCCGAGCCCGAGCGTCCTGTTCGCCGGCATGGCCGGCTCGGTGATACCGATCGCGGTGGCCCATGGCGAAGGCTATGCCGAGTTCACGGATTCTGCCGCAGCCCAGCGGTGCTCCGCTTCGGGGCTCGTTGCCGCCCGCTACGTCGACAACCACCACCAGGTCACCACCCTGTATCCGCTCAATCCGAACGGTTCGCCCTTCGGGATTACCGCGCTGACCAGCACGACCGGTCGGGTGACCATCATGATGCCGCATCCCGAACGGGTGCATCGCACCGTGGCGATGAGCTGGCATCCTCCCGAATGGCCGGAGGAGTCGCCCTGGATGCAGCTCTTCCACAACGCCCGCGCCTGGGTCGGCTGATCCCTCGCGGCGGCCTCCGGCTTCGACCGGTGCCCCGCAATCCCGCTGGCGCGGCCCGCCGCACGCGGCCTCGGAAAACTCCCTATCCGACGGTCCGGCGTTTTCCACTCGGTTTGCGCTTAACCCCGATTGGTTGGGGCGTTGTTGTGGTCCTCGAGCCCAAGCTCGTTGATGCCGACCTCCTCCGCCCTTCCTCCGATTCTCGTCGCCGACGATGAAGCTGCAGACGTTTACCTGTTGAGGCGCAGCCTCGTCAGTGCCGGCGTGACCAATCCGATCATCGGGGTCGCGGACGGCGAGGAACTGCTGGAGTTCCTGAATGGCGCCACTTTCGGCGGCCAGGTGCCTTGTGTCCTGTTCTTGGATATCCGGATGCCGCGGATGGGCGGGTTTGAGGCACTCGCGGAGATCAAACGCCATCCCTCGCTCGCAAAGCTCAAGGTGGTAATGCTTACCGGCTCCGATATCCCGGCCGACATCGATCGGGCCAAGTCGCTGGGCGCAGACGCCTACCTGATGAAGTTTCCCGAACCCGCCCGGCTTGCCTCGCTCCTGCGCGAACTCGGTGCCCTGCCGAGCGCCGCGTAACCGTGGCAGCCTTACAACGCCCGCCCAGTAGGTCAGGTCTCCGACCTGACCCCGGGGGAGGTCAAATCGACCCGCCCTACCGCCGTGGCTGACATGACGGCCCCACCCTGCCTTCGACCGACCATTCGTCCCGATTCCTCCCACGCCACAAGCCGGAACTCGCCCCAGCGAAATCCGCTTTCCTTGTCAGGATTTTCCGACTCGCTGGCGAATGGACGCAAGTTTTTCGCTCCACCTGGGGAGCTGGTTGAATGCTTTGCTGCGGGAGAAATCCGTTCAGACCTCCGTGGAGGCCGCGCCCTGCCTGATTCGGGCCGTCGAGCTCGCCACGATGTTGAGTGATTATGCGCTGGAAACGCTGGGCGATGATCCACGACGGTGCCTGGATACGTGCGGACTCGACCGCGTGTTGGACCATGAGCTCATGGAGGCAACCGGGTTCGACGCGGAGCTGCTCGCCGTCGCGTTCATTGGTGCCGTGGCTGAACTGGAACCATGGCTGGGTGAGGACGGCGAGGCCTTCCTCATGCAGCATGGCGGGATGAGGCACGAGGACGCCGTGGCCTTTGCGCACGCGGCTGAGGTCGTGAGCGACAATCTCGCTGCGCGGGGGCAGTCGCTGCTCGCGAGACTGGGACACGTCGCCGAGGCCGGCCTCGCAGCCAGCTGAACCGGGGCAGCAGGAAGCCGGGTGGCCGATCGGCCCATTCCCGCTTTTCGCCGCCTGCAGTACAAGGTGACCGCGTCCGGCACCCAATCAAGGGCGGCCCGGACTCATCCCACCATGCCTGCTCCCCTGATTCACCCTGTCCGTCAGCGGTTCGTGCGCCCCTCGCGCCCCGCCTTCCACCGCTTGTTCCGGTTGCTCGGCCTCGCTGCCGGCGCCAGCCTCGCCAGCGCAGCCGTTCCCTCGGACCCCGCCCAGCCTGCGCCGGTCTTCGAGGAACTCGGCCGGCATCACCATCCGATCACGACAAGAGTGCCGAAGGCCCAGCGTTACTTCGATCAGGGGCTGATGCTGCTTTTCAATTTCAACCACCGGGAGGCAATCCGGTCGTTCCGCGCCGCCGCGGAACTCGATCCGCAGGCCGCGATGCCGCACTGGGGCGAGGCGTTCGCCCATGGCCCGCACATCAACGCGCCGATGAGCCCGGAGGCCGCCGCGCCGGCCTGGGCAGCCCTGCAGGAGGCTCTGAAGCGCAAGGCGAATGCCAGCACGCGCGAACAGGCCTACATCGACGCCCTCGCCCGCCGCTACGCCCGCCCGGGCGACAGCCAGGAACGCCCCGCGCTCGACGCCGCCTTCGCCGAGGCCATGCGCGGCGTCGCCGAAACGTATCCCGATGACCATGACGCCACGGTGTTTTACGTCGATGCCATCATGAACACCACGCCGTGGGACTACTGGCAGGCCGACCGGACAAACCCCAAGCCGATCATCGCCGATGCGCTCCGGCGGATCGACGGGGTGCTTGCCCGCGCCCCGGACCACCCCGGCGCGAATCACCTCAACATCCACCTGCTCGAGGCCGGCCCGCAACCGGATCGCGGACTGCGCAGCGCCGCCCGCCTGCGCCGCTACGCCCCCGCCGCCGGCCACCTCGTGCACATGCCGTCCCACATCTACATCCGGACGGGCCAGTATCAGGATGCCGTGGACGCCAACGAGGAGGCCGCGCGGGCCGACCGCAGGTACATCGCGTCCTGCCAGATCCAGGGTTTTTATCCCGGGGTCTATTATCCGCACAACCTGCACTTCCTGTGGTTCGCGCAGCTCTTCCAGGGCCGGGCCGAGGAGAGCCTCGCCTCGGCGAAACAGGTGGCTTCCTACGCACTCTCTCCGCTGTGCGGGACGCCGGTGGTCGAGAAACCCCGCTTCACCTGGCTGCCGCTCGTGACGCAATTGCGCTTCGGCCGCTGGGACGCCGTGCTGGCATCGTCGGAGCCGCCGGCCGACCAGCCCTATGATCGGGCGATCTGGCGGTATGCCCGCGCCCGCGCCTTTGCGGCCAAGGGCGACGCAGCGGCCGCCGCCCGCGAGGCGGCCCGGCTCGACGAACTCGCCAATTCCGCCGAGGTGAAGGCCGTCGACAACCCCGCGTTCCCCGCGTCGCCCACGCTGATGGTTGCCCGGCATCTCGCCCACGCCAGCGCGGCGGCGGCCCAGGGCCGGCATGACCAGCGGATCGCCCGGCTCCGGGAGGCGGTCGCCGCCGAGCACGCGCTGCCGTACATGGAGCCGTCGTTCTGGTGGTATCCCACCCGGCAAACCCTCGCTGCCGCGCTGCTCGAGACCGGACAGGCAGCCGAGGCTGAAAAGGAATTTCGCGCCGATCTGGCCGAGTTTCCCCGCAATGGCTGGTCGCTGTTTGGCCTGATGCAGGCCCTGCGCGCCCAGGAAAAGCAGGATGCCGCCGCCTTCGTGGAGCGGGAATTCGCCGCAGCCTGGGAAAAATCCGACGTCCAGCTCCAACTCGACTGGCTCTGAGCCCAAAATCAAACCCGCGCTTGCTCCCGTGCCTTGCCGCCGCAGCGTGACAGGGCATGAGCCTTCACCCACTTCGACTGGCGTCGGCGTTGAGCCGGCGCGGGTTCCTGCGCTCCACCGGGCTGCTCGCCGCAGGCACCGCCCTCTCGGGCCCGTTGACGCAGGCGCTCGGCGCCGCGGGTCGGGTCATCCTGCCGTTCGAAAATGGCGCGCGGGAACTGGCGACCTATCCCCAAAAGCGGCCGATGATCCTGCTGACCGCGCGGCCACCACAGCTCGAGACCCCGTTTGCCGTTTTCAACGAGGGAATCCTCACGCCCAATGATGCCTTCTTCGTCCGCTATCACCTGAGCGGCATCCCAACGGCCATCGATCCAACGGCATTCCGGCTGCGCGTCCATGGCCGCGTAGCCGCGCCGCTCGAACTCTCGCTGGACAGCCTGAAAAGCCTGGCGCCGCCGGTGGATCTGGTCGCGGTCAACCAGTGTTCCGGCAACAGCCGGGGACACTTCACGCCGCGCGTGAATGGCGGGCAGCTTTCGCACGGCGCGATGGGCAATGCGCGCTGGACCGGGATCCCGCTCAAGGCGGTGCTGGACAAGGCCGGCCTGCTCCCAGGCGCGAGGCAGGTGGCCTTCAACGGACTCGACCACGCCCCGCTGCCCGGGACTCCGGATTACGTCAAGGCGCTGGAAGTCGATCACGCGCTCGACGGCGAAGTCATGCTGGCCTGGGCCATGAACGGCGCCGACCTGCCCATGCTGAATGGCTACCCGCTCCGGCTGGTGGTGCCCGGCTATTATGGCACGTATTGGGTCAAACATGTGGACGACATCGATGTGCTCGACCAGCCCTTCACCGGGTTCTGGATGACCCCCGCGTACCGGATACCGGACAATCCCAGCCACTCGGTCGAGCCCGGCACGACGCCGGAACGGACGATACCGATCGATCGGCTGACGATTCGATCCTTCATCACGAGCGTGACTGAGGGGGCGACGCTCCCAACCGGCCGCGTGGCCGAAATCCGCGGCATCGCCTTCGATTCCGGACATGGAATCCGCGAGGTTCTCTTTTCCTCCGATGCCGGCCGGAGTTGGCGGCCCGCGGAACTGGGCGCGAGTCTGGGCCGGTATTCGTTCCGCGAATGGCGGATCGCATTCAAACCGGCCAGCCGGGGGCAGCACACGCTGATGTCCCGCGCCATGAACCGGATTGGGGAAACCCAGCCGCTCGAGCCGTTGTGGAATCCCGCCGGCTATCGTCGCAATGTCATCGAGCGCGTCAACGTGGAGGCCGTATGAACCGCGGGCCCATGCTCATGCTGATCCTCGGCTGCGCGACAGTGGCCGCCACTGCAACCGCCGCCGAAATTGCGCTGCCGCCCGAGAATGCGCAGCTGATCGAATCGCCGCTGCACGGCTACGCGCTCGCGCAGGCTTTGTGCCTCACCTGCCATTCGCCCGACTACATTGCCTACCAGCCGCCCTCGGGGCCGGCCTACTGGCGGTCCGCCGTGCTAAAGATGCAGAAAGTTTTTGCCGCCCCGATTCCCGATGAGGCGATCGACCCGATCGTCGAGTATCTGATCGCAACCTATGGCAAAGGCCGGGAGCGGCCCGCGACCAATGCCGATGGCAATCGTCCGGTCAACTCCGGCGGCACCCGGAAGTAATGTCATCGCCTTGCGGCTGGCCCGGTTTCAGTGCCTCTTTGGGGCATGGATCCAGATGCCGAAGTACGGCAGTTGTTGAACTCGATTCGGGCTCACATCGACTCGCTGCCGGAGGGTGAACGGCTGAACGCGCTGCTCAAATTCGTCGCCGTGATGCTGGACTACCTCACCCGCGACCAGGTCCTGGCCATTCGCGCCGAGATGACCGGGATGTTTGGCGAGCACGAAATCGCGGAAGCGATCAACCTGCTGGACGGCCACCTCGCGCTGCGCGATCTGCAGGAGGATCCCTAGCAGCTGTCTGTCTTACGATTGCTCGACGTGACAGGCCCGGGTGCGAGGCGGAAACATCCGACACGCTGCTGAGTTGACGGCCTTGGATCGGCGCACGAAGGAAGGATTCGACGCCGGGCACGTTTTCCTCACTTTTCCTGCGTCCGACCGGCAATTGCTCCGTCAGCAAGGGAAAATGAATACCACAAACGATCCCGATACGATCCGAACCGCCGTCCGCGAGCGCTATGGTGAGATTGCCAGCGGAACGAAACCCCTGGTTGCCGCGAGCACGGGCGGCACCTGCTGCAGCCCGGCCAGCCCGCAAACCGGCTGCTGCGGCGCCGACTCGCAGGCCCGGACCCTCGGTTACTCCGAGGCCGATCTTGCTGCGGTTCCAGAAGGATCGAACCTCG
The DNA here is from genome assembly GCA_011525695.1 of Verrucomicrobiia bacterium. GTDB lineage: Bacteria > Verrucomicrobiota > Verrucomicrobiia > Opitutales > Opitutaceae > ER46. Next base: position 66,133 of record WYBX01000042.1, on the reverse strand, counting down.
GGCTGGGATGCGGAAATCCCGTCGCCATTGCCTCGCTGCAGCCAGGCCAGACCGTGCTCGATCTGGGCTCCGGCGCCGGCTTCGACGCCTTTCTCGCGGCGCGGGCGGTCGGAACGACCGGTCATGTGATCGGCGTCGACATGACGCCGGAGATGGTGACCAAAGCCCGCGCCAATGCGAAGAAGGGCGGCTACCGGCACGTCGAGTTCCGACTGGGTGAGATCGAGGCCTTGCCAGTCGCCGACGCCACCATCGACGTGATCATTTCCAATTGCGTCATCAACCTCTGCCCCGACAAGCGTCCGGTTTATCGCGAAGCGTTTCGCGTGCTCCGCGCCGGGGGAAGGCTGGCCGTTTCCGACGTCGTCGCCCGCCAGGAACTGCCTGAGGAGGTGAAGCGCGATCTCGCCCTGCACAGCGGTTGCCTCGCCGGCGCCACGCTGAAATCGGAACTCGAGGCGATCCTCAAGGAGGCGGGCTTCACCGACATCGTGATTCGACCGAAGGGGAACACCGATGAAGTGATTGGCAGCTGGGAATCCAAGCGCGGTTTCGAGAGCAAGATCTTTGCCGCGGAAGTGACAGCAACCAAGCCATCCGGAGACTGCTGTGCCGACTCCTGCTGCCAATAAGCCGGAATTCGCGACCTGCCTGGTTCGAGCCATGACGCCGGCCGACATTGCCGAGGCGCGGCAATTATGGGCGGCGGCCGAAGGCGTGGAACTGGCGGAGGGCGACGAGCCCGCGGAGATCGCCCGCTATCTGGAGCGCAATCCCGGCCTGAGCACCGTGGCAACGGATGCGAGCGGCCGGCTGGTCGGGGCGGTCCTGTGCGGCCACGATGGCCGGAGGGGCTTTGTCTATCACCTCGCGGTCGCACCGGCGGAGCGCCGGCGCGGTCTCGCGGCGGCGATGATGAAACGATCCCTGGCCGAGCTGAAGGCGGCCGGCGTGCGGCGCGTCCTCCTCCTCGTCGCCGCCGACAATCTTCACGGGCGCGAATTCTGGCGGCGCTCCGGCTGGGAGGACTTGTCCCTCGCCAGCCCGATGGGGATCGACCTATGACGCGGCCGTCAGAATCCGGAAACGGCCCGACCCCGGCGGCGGAAACCCTCTGGCGGGAGTTCTCCTCGCCGCTGCGGAGCTTCCTGCGGGGCCGCACGCGCTCGAATGCGGACGCCGATGATTTGCTGCAGGAAGTGTTTGTCCGGATTCACCAGCGGCTTCCGACCTTGCACGACACTTCGAAAATCCAGGGCTGGGTCTACCGGATCGCGCGCAACGCGCTGATCGATCATTACCGGATCCGGCGCGAACACGTTCCGTTGGACTTCGACCTCGAGGTGGAAGATCCCACGGGCGAGAACGTCGTGGATCTTCGTCCCAGCCTGCGCCGGTTCATTGCGGAATTGCCGCCGGCTTATCGCGAGCCGCTGATTCGCCATGAGTACCAGGGCGAGTCCATCGCGGAGGTGGCGACCGCGCTGGGCTTGTCCGTCACCGCCGCCAAAAGCCGCGTGCGTCGGGCGAGGATAATGCTGCGCGAAATGCTGGATCGCTGCTGCCGCTTCGAATTTGACCAGCGCGGCCGCGTGATCGCCGCAACGCCCCGGTCGCAATGTTCGTGCTGAAGACGGGCGCGTCATCCTGCCCTGCGCACCATTTCATCCGGAACCCTCGAGCCAGCGTTTTGTGTCGATCGACACAAAACGCTGGCTCAGCTCCGATCCGCCGCCGGCAACGTCTTGATTGTCACCTTGCGCATCACGGGCGGCGTCTTCGGCAGACTCATCTGGCCGTCCCGGCCGCGCGTGGTCGGCGTTTCCGCCAGCGCGTCGACCACCTCGATGCCCTTGGTCACTCGTCCAAAGATGACGTAGTGAGGCGGCAGCGGGTAGTCCTTGTGCATGATGAAAAACTGGCTGTTGTTCGTGCCGGGACCGGCGTTGGCCATGGCGACAATGCCGCGCTGGTAATTCCGCCGGTAGAGCGGCGACTCCCGCACGATTTCCTCGTCGTAGGTGCCGCCCCAGGCACTCTCGCCGCCGGTTCCGTCGCCCTTGGGGTCGCCGCCCTGAATCATGAAGCCCTTGATGATCCGGTGAAAGGTCAGCCCGTCGAAGTAACCGCGCTTGGCCAGGAGCCGGAAATTCTCCACCGACCGGGGCGAATCCTGCTCCAGAAACTCGAACTCAATCACGCCCCGATCCGTCTCGAGCACGGCATGCGTTCCTGGCGTCGGGTTGGCGATCACGGGTGGCTTCGGGGGAGTCCCTCCCTGGCCGCAACCGGCGAGCAGGCATCCGAGCCAGAGGGCGGTCAAGACCAGGCCGGCAGGCCGGGCGCGCAGCCAGGAAAAAGTGGGTCGCAGCATGCCCCAGATCGCGCTGCGGCGATGCGCAAAGTCAAGGGCGCACGGTCCTCCCGTGCGCCCTTGCGTCAGCGAATTTCGCCGGGCACGCTCGGTCCGTGAACCGCCGCACCTTCCTCCAGTCCAGCACCATGCTAGCCGCCGCCGCCGCTTTCCGCGTCCCGCTCGCCGGGGCCGCCCCCGCCGGCCGGCGATTCACCCTTGCGCTCTCGCCGGGCAGCATCGGGGTCTCCGTGTCGAGCCAGCGCGAACTCAACGATCTCGCCCATCGCCACCGGTTTGAATCGGTCGAACCGCGCAGCGCCGAACTCGCCGCGATGGCGCCCGCGGAACTGGGCGCCGTGCTCGAGGATCTGCAGGCAAAAGGCCTGGCCTGGGCCGCCGCCGGGCTGCCGGTCGATTTCCGGAAGGATTCCATCACCTTCCAGACCGGGCTGAAGGCGCTGCCGCGGATCGCCGCAGCGCTCCAGGCCGCCGGCGTCACCCGGATGGGCACGTGGCTGATGCCGACGCATCCAGAGCTCACCTACACCGCCAATTTCAAGCAGCACGCCGACCGGCTGCGCGAGATCGCCCGGGTGCTCGCGGATCATGGGCTGAGACTTGGGCTGGAATACGTCGGCACCCAGTCGCTGCTCGTCCGCGACCGGTACCCGTTCGTGCACACCCTGGCCGAAACCCGCGACCTGCTGGCCGCGATCGGCGCCGGTAATGTCGGGTTCGTCGTCGACAGCTGGCACTGGTGGACCGCCGGTGACACGGAAGCGGACCTGCGGGGGTTGAACAACCGTGACGTCGTGAGCGCAGACCTGAACGATGCCCCACGCGGGATCGCGAAGGAACAGCAGCAGGACACGAAACGCGAACTGCCCGCCGCCACCGGCGTGATTGACGTGGCGCCATTCGTCGCGGCACTCGTCGCGATCGGTTATGATGGACCGGTCCGGGCGGAGCCTTTCAACCAGGCGTTGAACGAACTCGACAACGAGGCCGCGTGCGCGGCCGCCTCGGCGGCGCTGCATCGGGCCATCCCGATCCCTCGCAGCTGAACCGGGGTCAGGCTGGCGCGCGGCTGGGGCGAGCTTGTCAAACCCGCGGCCAGGCTTGCCCGAAGCCCCGTCCGACAGCCTCCTACGGCCAGAACGCCCCGGCCAGGTGCAGCGTCGCGCAGGCCGCGAGCGCGGCCACCACGTCGTCAACGACCACGCCCCAGCCGCCGGGAAGCCGCTGCAGCCGTCGAATTCCGAACGGCTTCACGATGTCGAACAGCCGGAAGAGCGCGAAGCCCGCCAGGAAAATTGCCGCGTTCGGCCAGGTGGCGGGCAGCCACTGCCAGCCGAGGAAGCAGAGCGGGATGGCGACGAATTCATCGAGGACCACCTCGCCCGGGTCGGTCCGGCCAAGCCTGGTCTCGGCCTCGCCGCAAAAGCCGATGGCCAAATAGACTCCAAGGGCGCTCAGCGCCAGGTTGCCCAGCGGCCCCAATCCGGCAAAGGCCACCGTGAAGTAGAGCAGCCCGGCCCCGGAGCCCCAGGTGCCGGGCGCCCGCAGCCGCTGCCCGATCGGTCCCAGCGTCGCCACGTTCACAATCGTGCGCGTGGGCAGGTTCTGTGGCCACTGCGGCTGGGACAGGCGCATCGCCACGGCTCAGTTGAACAGGACGCGGCCGTGCCGCCGAAAATACGTGATGCCCGAGGTGATCGTCAGTACCGCCGAGAGCACGAACAAACCCGCGCCGATCCAGCGGACTCCGCTGACGATCATCCGGCCTGGCCCGTCCCCGAAGGCCTCGGGAAAATCGTTGGCGAACATTCGCGCACCAATCAGCCAGCCAATCGCATTCAGCTGCACGAAAGTCTTCACCTTGCCGCCAATGTCCGCCTCGACCACCTGCCCCCGCACCGCCACGGCCATCCGCAGCCCGGAAATCGCAAACTCCCGGCACAGGATGCAGAGCAGCAGCATCATCGCGGCAATGTTGTAACCCATGAAGTAGTCGCCGTTGACGAGCGCGATCATGATTCCAATCACCAGCACCTTGTCGATCACGGCGTCCATGAACCGGCCAAAGGCGGAGACGGTCCCCTGGCGGCGCGCCAGCATGCCGTCGAACCAGTCGGTCAGCGCGGCGGCGATGAACAGCCAGAAGGCAAGCGTGGCCGCCCAGTGGAACTGGGCGTACATCAGCCCCACCACGACGAACATCAAAGGCACGCGCGAAAGGGTGAGCAGGTTGGGCAGGTTCATCGAGCCGGATAGCCCGATCAAAACACGCTTCCCACGGGTGAAACGCAAGCGCGGACACGCCCGGCGGCGCCTTGGCCGATTCGATGTCGCAGCTGCGACACGGAATCGCACGCCCCAAAAAACACAGTCGCCACTGCGGGACTCCTCGTGTTCGTTCGCCACGCTCTCATGCGCCATTGCATCTATCCGGGCACTTTCGATCCGATCACCTACGGGCACCTCGACGTCCTCGCGCGGGCCGCGAAGCTCTTCGAAAAGGTGACCGTCGCGGTGGCCGAAAGCTCGGGCAAGGCGCCGCTCTTCACCGTCGCCGAGCGCATTGCCATGATCCAGCCGAGCGCCGCGCAATACCCGCATGTCACGGTGACAACCTTCAAGGGCCTGCTGGTGGAATTCTGCATCGCCCAGAAAGCCGATGCCATCATCCGCGGGCTGCGGGCGCTCTCCGATTTCGAGTTCGAGTTCAACATGGCGCTGATGAACCGGCACCTGGAACCCCAGGTGGAGACCCTGTTCGTCATGCCAAACGAGCAGTTCAGCTACACCAGTTCCACCCTCGTCAAGCAGGTGGCGGTCTACGGCGGCGACGTCACCCACTTTGTCCCGCCCATCGTCGCCGAGGCGTTGAAACGGGCCTATCCGCAACCGGCGCGTTAGCCTGCGTCCATCCTGCGGCGGCGGCTGCAACCGAACCAGGTGCGAGCATCGAATAGCGAGTAGCGAGCATCCGGCCGGCGGAGCCCGGCCCTCCATGATTCGAGTGCTCACTTCCCCGTCTGAATGACCTTCATGGAGGGACGACCTCCGTGTCGTCCTTATACCCGATGGGAAAATCATTTTGCGCAGCGGACCGGTCTTCATGGCCGGGACGGAGCCCGGCCCTCCATGAACCGAAATCCGATTCCAAGATTCCATAGCACGACATTCCGCGGCCGGCAGGCACGCCCGCAGCCCACGCCGTTGCAGTTGACGTGCCGGGCCCCATCCCCGACAACCATCCGCCTCCATCGATGAGCAATGGCATTCCGACAGTGGTTCCTCAGCCGGCAGTCCCGGCAACGACGATCAAGCCCACGGATCTCCGCGGCATCCTGAAATATGTGCCCCGATTCCAGGGCCAGATCTTCATCATCGCCATGGACGGCTCGATCGTGGCGGACGAGAATTTCAGCAATCTGCTCATCGACATCGCCGTGCTCCGCTCGCTGGCGATCCGGGTCGTGCTGGTCCATGGCATCGGCCATCAGCTGATCGAACTCTCGGTCGCCCGGAACATCCCGATCTCGAACGCGGACGGCAGCGGCGTCACTGATGCCGCCACGCTCGATCTCGCGATCCGGGCCTCCTCCCGGGTGTCCCATGCGCTGGTCGAGGGGCTGACCCAGAACGCGCTGAAATGCGCCACCACCAATGCCGTCCGCGCCCTTCCCATCGGCATCATCCGCGGCGTCGACCAGCAGTTCACCGCCAAGGTGGAGCGGATCGACAAGGACTTCATCCTGGAACTGATTGAGCGGCAGGTCGTGCCCGTGGTCTCCCCCATCGCCTTCGGCCCCGATGGGCGTTCGCTGCGCGTGAACTCCGACCTGCTGGCCGCCGAGCTCGCCGAGGCGCTGCACGCCACCAAGATCCTCTTCCTTTCACCCGCCGCCGGGCTCGAGATCGATGGCGTCGTCCGCCGCGAAATCTCGGTCGACGCCCTCCGCCAGATCCTGCAGGACGAGCCCGCCCGCGTTTCCGAATACAGCCGCAGCAAGGCCACCCATGCCGTGAAGGCAATCGAGACCGGCACGCCGCGGGTCCACATCCTCGACGGCCGGATCTTCGACGGCGTGCTCAACGAGGTCTTCTCGAACGAGGGCGTCGGCTCGCTGGTTTACGGCAACGATTACCAGCAGATCCGCAAGGCCCGAAAAAGCGACGTGCGGCTGCTGTACAACCTGACGCGCGCCGCCATCCGCCGGGAGGAGCTCATCTACCGTTCGCAGCAGGCGATCGAAAAGAACATCGATCACTTCTTCGTCTTCGAAATCGACGAGAACATCATCGCCTGCGTCACGCTGTACTTCTACCCGGACCGGCCGCAGCTGGCCGAGGTCGGGTCGCTTTATGTGATGCCGTTCTATCATCATCGGGGCATCGGCAAGAAGATGGTCGACTATGCCTCGATGGTCGCGAAGGAACGCGGGGCGACGATGGTCATCGCCCTCTCGACCCAGAGCTTCGGGTTTTTCACCAACGTCTGCGGCTTCGAGGAGGCGACGAAGGATATCCTGCCCGAGGCACGATTGAAGAGCTTCGAGGAAAGCGGCCGCAATCCCAAGGTGCTCGTCCGCAAGCTGGCCTAGCACCCCGTCGGACCTCCAATGGGAGGCCGGGGATAGGCGACAGGATTTTTTCTGTGATTCACGTGCCAGCCCATGGGCTGCTACGAAACCAGCGACTGGAACTCGCGGTGGCGCTGGATGAAGAGTTCCACGTAGGAGCAGGCCGGCACCACCCGCAGATGCTGCGCCTGGGCATGCTGGAGTGCGGCCCGCACGAGCTTTTCCGCAATTCCGCGGCCCCGGAGCTCGGCCGGCACGAACGTGTGCGTCATGACCATCGCACCCTCACGCAGCTGATAATCCGCCACGGAAAGCATGCCCTCCACCTCCGCTTCGAACCGGCTCTCGGACTCATTGTGCCGCACCGGCACTTCCTCATGCTTCGAGTTCATCGGAGTCAAACGTCCCCCGATTTCGGCATGAAGCAAGTCCGACGGGCTATCGCTCCTCCCGGCCCCAGCGCTGCGCGAGCAGCCCGCAGATGATCAACTGCATCGGATGATAGATCATGATCGGCAGGAGAATCAGCCCCATCCCCGGATGCGCACCGAAGATCAATTTCGCCATCGGCACGCCCGATGCCAGGGTCTTTTTCGAGCCGCAGAACATCGCCGCAATCGCATCCGCCCGCGGGAACCGCAGCGCCAGAGCCACCTTCGCGGTCACTTCCATCACGATCCAGAACAGCCCCAGGCAGATCCCTCCGACCAGCAGCAGCTGGCCGGCGCCCTGCCCCTCCCAGACCCCCTGCTTGAACGAGTCGCAGAACGAGGTATACACGAGCAGCAGGATCGTGAACCGATCCACCAGCCCGATCCGCGATTTGTACCGGGCCGCCCATTGCGACAGCCACGGCCGCAACACCTGGCCGACGGCCAGCGGCAGCAACAGCCAGCGCACGAGATCGAGCACGACCGGACCGAGCGGCTGCGACTGGCCCGTGCTCTGCAGCACGTAGGCCACCCAAAGCGGCGTCAGCAGGATGCCCAGCAGGCTGGAGAGCGTCGCATTAAACACCGCGCCGCCCACATTGCCGCGGGCCACTGCCGTCATCGCCACCGACGACGACACCGTCGAGGGCAGCGCACACAGGAAGAACAGGCCCAGGCTGAGATCCGGGGCGATCCGGCCGGCCAGCAGCGCGACGATCCCCAGCCCGAGCAGCGGGAACACCACGAACGTGCAGGTCTGGACGAGGACATGCAGGCGCCAGTTCAGCGCCCCGGCCCGCAGCGCGGAAGAGGCCAGAGTCAGGCCGTGAAGGAAGAAGATCAACGCGACCCCGGCCTTCGTCAGCAATTCCGGATACAGCCAGCCGCCCGCCGCCCCCGGCTCGGGCCACACCCAGGCCAGGAGGGTGGCGCCAATCATCCCGAGGAGAAACCAGTCGGGTTTGAACTTCATGGCGCGAACCTCGCCCGCAGCTTCCCGAACAGGGCCGCGAACTCCTCGCGGCCTTCGATCCGCAGCGCCCACAAACCGAGCCCGTACACCACCACGGCCGCGGGAATCAGGCCCCCGATCGCAATCAGGTCGGCGGCGCGCCCGAGCCCGGCCAGCCCGCGAATCGCCTGCCAGCCGATTCCGACCGCCACGCTCATCGCGAACGTTGCGCCGCCGATTTTCGCGAGGCTCCGCCAGAGTTCGCCGAACTTCAGCCCGGGCAGCCGGCGCGCCAGCAGGCCCTGCAGCACCAGCGTCTGCACCACCACGGCCACCGTGCTCGCCACCGCCAGCCCGTTCACCCCCAGCACATCCTTCAGGCCCAGCGTCAGCGCCAGGTTCACGCCAAAGCTCAGCGCGGCGACCTTGACCGGCGTCGCCGTATCCTTGATCGCATAGAACGCCCGCGTCGTGAGGCTCACGACCGAGAAGAACGGCATGCCAATTGCAAACAGCGCCAGCAGCGGCGCCATCAGCTGCGTGTCGTCCGCCGTGAACCGGCCATGTTGGAAAATCAGCCGCGTGATCGGTTCGCTCAACAGGATCAGCCCCGCCGCCGCCGGAACATTCAGGACCAGGATCAGCCGCAGCCCCTTTCGGTAATCCTCGCCCATTTCCGCGAATTTCCCCTGGGCCGCATGCTGCGCGATCAGCGGATAGACCACCGTCGCCACCGCCAGGGCAAAGATCCCAATCGGCAGTTCCATGACCCGGTTCGCGAAATAGAGCGCGGTCGCCGAGGAGCGCTCCAGCGAGAAGGCGATCAACCGCGAAACGTAGATGTTGATCTGGTAGATCGCCACGCCGAAGAGCGCGGGCGCCATCAGCCGGCCGATCAGCCGGACGGCCGGCGACAGGGTCATGTCCCAGCTTGGCCGCCAGCCCTCCCGCATCAGGGCCGCCGCCGGCACCAGCATCTGCAGCAGCCCGCCCGTGAGCACCCCGGCGCAGAGCCAGTGCATCCGGGCACGGTCCGTCTCCGCCAGCAGCAGGCCCGCTCCGCCCAGCGCGAAAATCATCGCGAGGTTCAACCACACCGGCGAGAGCGCCGATTCGGTGAACCGGCCCAGCACGTTCAATGTCGCACTGAACACCGCCGCCACGCAGACCAGCGCCAGGTAGGGAAAGAGCACCACGCTGAGGTCCGCCACCAGGTACCAGCCCTCATCCTGATCCAGGATCCGGCGCGACTGGCTGAAGAGCAGCATCGCCCCCACCACAATCGCGCCGGAGACCGCCGCCAGCCAGCTGGCCACGTTGCTCAGGACGCGAAATGCGCCGGCCCGCTCCCGCTCCTGGATTTCCTGCTGCAGCGTCGGCACGAACGCCGCCGTCAGCGCGCCCTCGCCCAGCAGCCGCCGAAACAGGTTGGGCAGGCTGAAGGCCGTCACGAAGGCATCCTGCCAGATCGACGTGCCGAAAACGGCCGCGCTCAGCTGATCGCGGGCGAGCCCGAGAAACCGCGAGACCACGGTGAACAGCGAGACGACGCCGATGTTCTTCAGCTTTTTCGACACCGCCGGAGCTTCGCGGCGGCACGGCCGAAAGCGCAAGCCAACGCTCTGCCTGGTCGGAGCTCCAGTCCGGGGATCAGCCCAAGGAGGCTGTCGCCTCCCCGACTCTCGGTGCGCCCGGTTCAGAACGGGCCGCGTAAGTCCGACAGACTCCTAACGGTCAAGGCATCGAGACCCGGAGCGCGTTGTCCTCGACCTCGACACTAGCGACCTGCGACCAGGCCGTGGCGATGTCCTCGGGAATCGGCTGCGCCTCGGCGAGCTTCTTCCGGACCAGTCCGGACAGGACCGGCACCCGCTGGACCGGGCACGAACCGACGTACATTTCGGTCGGGACAAAGACGAACCGATCGCCTTCCTTCGCAAAACCGCCGCGCGCCTGGGCCACCACTTGCTGGGAGAACCCGAGGGCATTGAGGGTGACGGGGGCGGCCAGCTGGACGACACCGTCGCGGATTCGGACGTTGGGCGTGCCCACGGCGAGGGTCTCGCTGCCGGCGGCCGCTTCCGCCGCCGGAGCCTCGCCCTTGGCCGGAGGCGGCGGAGCCTTGGCGGCGGCAATGAGCGAATTGATTTCGTCCTCGGTCACGGTCACCGACTGGCCGGCGACGAGCGCCTTCCGCTTCGCCTGCGCCTGGGCGGCCTTGGCAGTGACCTTCGAACCCTCGACGTAATAGACGGCGCCCTTCGCGCGATCCTCCTCCTTGGGGAGTTCCTTCACCGATTGCACAGGCCGGATGATTAGCACAACGGCACCAAGCACGGCGCCGAGGACGAGGCTGAGCACGGCACCAAGGATGACCTCACCCCAGCCGGGGCCATGGACTGCGCGATCGATTTTCTTGCTCATGGGAGAGGAGTGAGGCTGAGCCTCGGATTAACGAGTTGAAGGACCAAGGGACCAGGGGAACACGGGAGCACAGGATGTTCGGAAAACGTGGCCTGTGCATAGCCACCGATGGCACGAATGTGAATCCTGTTCTTTCTTCTCAGCGGGAAGGGCGGATTGGGATCATGGAGGGCCGGGCTCCGGCCTTCGCTGAAGCTACGGAGGGCAGGCCGCCCCGGCCGCAGGAGGAATGAGGTTCGATTCGGTTTGCGGACGACGCGGAGGTCGTCCTTCCAGGAAGGTCCTGCGCAACGGGGGGATTGGAACCATCCATGGAGGGGCTGGGCTTCGCCCTGGCGGCAAGCGATCGATGAGCTGCGCAGAATGGAATTTCCAATGCGTTTGCCGGCGGCTAGTGGCTGCGTCCGTGGGAATCCCGCTTTGAGCTGCCCGGTTTCGCATCGGAAGCGGACTTCGACCCCGCGGAGGGCGTGGGGGCGGCCGGCTTCGATTCGGTGGGTTTCGTTGACGCCCCGGACTCGGATTTGGCCCCGGCGTCGCCCTTGCCGGCGCCCTCGGACCTGCCGGATTCGGCACCGCCGGCCGGTTTGTTCTTGTAGTCGGTGATGTAGAACCCGGAGCCCTTGAAAATCAGGCCCGCTCCCGCGCCCAGCAACCGCTTGAGCGTGGGTTTCTTGCACTGAGGGCAGCGTTTGAGCGGCTCATCGCGCATCGACTGGAAAACCTCGAAGACATGATCGCAGTTCCGGCAGGCATATTCGTACGTCGGCATGAGGGAAAGCGCGGCGTTATGGGCACCGGACCGGGGCATGGCGAGTGTGAACCTGCGGCGGTTCAACCGCGAATCCACGCCATCCGCGATCACAGCGATTGGACAGTGGATCCGATCCGTCCGGCAATTCTTTCAACCGCGAATCCACGCCAATGGCCGCGAATTCGGAGCTTGCGCTCCTGAGCCTTCGCGTCCCTTCGCGTCATTCGCGGTTGCCCCAAGACCTTCCTGGCCACGGCGGATCCCGCTGCGGAATATCCCCCAATCCTTGGACACGGAGAACACGGAGTTCGGAGGAGAGGTCACGGAGAAAATCGGTGAAGCGGTTGTCGGTGACTCGGTCGGCAGTAGCGCCGCGTCTCCAACCGGCGAGGACGATTCGAGTCTCTGGATGAGGGCTTCGTCATCCGCGAAATCCGCGCCATCTTGGGATCAAACCGCGACGAAAAAATCGCGAAGGGCTGGAGCCCCGGGGCCCCGAGCAGTTGGGAAAAGTAATCGTCGAACCCATCAGCAAACCAATCGAGGGCTCGGTGGCCTTGAATGGTCTCAGGATTGGTCCGGAGCTTTCTTACATCAGGTTCACCGGGTCCACATCGAGCACCTGGGTCACGTCATCCGGCCATGCAAAATCCGCCCGCAGCCGCGCCAGCTCCGGAATGACCTTCGTCACCGCATTCGTGAAGTACCACAGCTGCCAGCGGTACTCGTCCTTAATCTTCTCGATCGGTGACGCCGCCGGTCCCCGCAGCTCCACCCGGTCGCCAAGGGCCTTCTCCACCGCGCGGGCCCAGTGCTCGGCAAAAAACTTCAGCTTCTCGGGATTCGGGCCGCGGAACAGGTGATGGATCAGGTGTCGGAAGGGCGGATAATGATACTGCTGCCGGAGGGCCAGCTCCGCCGCGGCGAAACCCGCGAAATCCGCGTGCCGGGAAAACTGGATCGCCTCCGCCTGCGGCGTGAAGGTCTGGACCATCACCTCGCCGGCCCGGTCCCCGCGGCCGGCGCGGCCGGCCACCTGGACCAGCAGTTGGAACGTCCGCTCGTTCGCCCGGAAGTCCGGCAGGTGCATGGAGATGTCCGCATCGATCAGCCCGACCAGCGTGACGTTCGGAAAATCGAGCCCCTTGCCGATCATCTGGGTGCCGACGAGAACGTCGATCCGGCCGGCCCGGAACTGGCTCAGGACCTCCCGGAACCGGTTCTTCCGCGCCATCGTGTCGGTATCCATCCGCTCGATCCGCGCCCGGGGCAGGACGCGGCGGACGGCCTCCTCCACCCGCTGGGTGCCCAGCCCGCGCCAGCGGATTTCCGGCGCGGCGCATTTCGGGCAGCGCAGCGGTGCCGGCCGCTGGGCACCGCAGAGGTGGCAGCGCAGCGTTTCGTCACTCCGGTGGTACGTGAGCGCGATGCTGCAGTGCGTGCACTCCTCCACATGGCCGCATTTGGTGCAGAGCATCGAGGAGGAGTAGCCCCGGCGGTTGATAAAAAGGATCGTCTGCTCCCGCCGTTCCAGCCGGTCCTGCATCGCCTGCACCAGCTTTCCGGCCAGCGCCGGCAGGTGCCGCTGCTTCGCCGCCTCGATCCGCAAATCGATGATCCCGATGTGCGGCAACTGGCGATCGTCGACCCGCTGCGTGAGCTGGAGCAGCCCGTACCTGCCCTTCTGGGCGTTGAGAAAACTCTCCAGCGAGGGCGTGGCGGAGCCGAGGAGGCAGCACGCGCCGGACAGCTTGGCGCGCATCACCGCCACGTCGCGGCCGTGGTAGCGCGGCGTCTCATCCTGCTTGTAGGCGGGCTCATGCTCCTCGTCGACAATCACCAGCCGCAGATCCTTCACGGGCGCGAAGACCGCGGACCTCGCACCGACCACAATCCGTGCCGCACCGGTCGCCAGTGCCAGCCAGCCGTCCAGCCGCTCGCCTTCACTGAGGTGACTGTGCCAGACGACACATTGCTGCCCGTGCGCGATCGCCTCCAGTCGCGAACGGAGCCGGGCGGTCGTCTGCGGCGTCAGCGCCACCTCCGGCACGAGGAACACCACCCCGCCCCCGGATCGGAGCACCAGATCGATTGCCCGCAGGTACACCTCGGTCTTGCCGGATCCGGTCACTCCATGCAGCAGGGTCACGCTGAACGCATTGCGCGCCAGGCTCGCGGCAATGCCATCCACCGCGCGCTGCTGCTCGAGGTTCAGGGCATGCGGCTGGGCGGCGACGAGTTCGCCGGCCTCGTGATCGTCGGCATAGGCGACGCGCTCGATCCGGCGGAGTTCCTCCCGGATGAGCCCGCGCTTCACCAGCGCGCTGGCGACCGCAGCCGTGGCGCCGAGCCGGGCCAGGATCAGGTTTCGCGGCTGCGGCCGGAACTGCTGCGCGAGCAATCGGTAAAGCTTCGCCTGCTGGGGCGCGCGCTTTTCGAGCACCGCCAGTTCCTCCGGCCCGGCTTTGCGCGCGATGCAAAGCAGCTTCTCCTGCTTCAACCCGGCCCCGCGGCGGACGGCGACCGGAATCATGGTTTCAATCACCGCATCAATCCCGCACGCGTAATATCCGGCCATCCAGCGGGCCAGCCCCAGCAGGTCCGGAGTCAGGGCTGGAAACGGATAAACGACCTGCGCGACGGGCTTGAGCCGGTCCAGCGGGAAGTCCGCCGGAGGATCCAGTGTGCCGACGACGCCGAGCCGCATGGTCGAGCCGATGGAGATCCGGACCAGCGATCCGATGCCGACGGCGGCCCGCAGGTGCTCGGGCACGCGATAGTGCAGCACCTTGTCGAAGCCGGCGAGTGGATGGACCCCCACGATCATCAGCCGCATCACGGGCCGTCGACCAATCCGGCGCAAATTCTTTGTGGGGAGCCAGCATCGCACCAGGGCGCAATCCCGGTCCCTGCCATTTCGATGTCATACGTGTGACATCGAAATGGCAGGTGCAACGGGGCGCGGGGCCGCCCACGATCCCATTGACACGGCCGAGCGTAGCGAGACATTCGCCTCGTGAGCATCCCCGCCGCCCGCGAAAAATTTCGAAGATTCCTGGTCCAAAAAGGACTGCGCGCGACCAATCAACGGCTGGCCATCTTCGATGCGGCCTTCGCCAAGAACGATCACTTCACCGCGGAACAGCTGCTCGATTTTGCCCGGCAGATTGATGACTCCGTCTCGCGGGCGACCGTCTATCGCACGCTGCCAATCATGACCGAAAGCTCGCTGCTTCGGGAAGTGGACATCGGATCGGGTGAGAAATTCTACCGGCCCAACGTCGAGGGCGGACGCACGCAGGTGGCACAGGTGGTCTGTCTGGATTGCGACAAGATCTTCGAAATCAGCGCGCCCTTCATGGAGTGGTACGGCAGCACCGTTTCGTCGAAGCTGGGGCTGACGCCGGTGTCGCAGCGGCTGCAGGTGAGCGCGCATTGCGACGCGTTCCGGCAGACGGGCACCTGCCCGAGACGCGGCTGACCACGCGAGGATTTTCCCAGATGCCCAAGGACAAAGCGCACGATCCCGAGTTCGAAACCCGCTTTTACGAATCCATCCTCCGTCGCAATGCCGGTTACGCCGCCGTCATCGAACTGCTCGGAGCGCTGTACACGCGACAGGGGCGGATCGCCGACGGATTGAAGATGGATCGCCGGCTGGTGAAGCTGCAGCCAAAGAACGCGACCGCCCATTACAACCTCGCCTGCAGCCTGGCCCTGGCCAGGCGGGAACGCGATGCGCTCGGCGTTTTGAAACGGGCAATCGAGCTGGGTTACCGTGATTTCGACTGGATGCTGCAGGATCCGGATCTCGAAACGTTGAAGGGTCATCCCGGGTTCCGGTCGCTGCTGGCGCAGCTCAAGCCTCAGAGTTAACCACCATTTGCCGGGGATGCGGCGCCCCGCCGCGATCAATGCCGTTTCGCATTTCGGACGCCACGGAGGGCGTCCCTCCAGGATCCCGTTTTCGAATCCCAAGATCAGAATTGGATTCATGGAGGGCCGTGCTCCGTCACGGCCACAAAGATCGAGGCGCTGCGCAGAATGAATTTACCATCGGGTTTGTGGACGCCACGGAGGGCGTCCCTCCAGGATCCCGTTTTCGAATCCCAAGATCAGAATTGGATTCATGGAGGGCCGTGCTCCGTCACGGCCACACCTTTCGAAGTGTCCAAAGCCGCAGGCAAGGCTGCGCCCCTACGCTGCGTGACTGAATGATTGTCCGAAGTGTCCTGAGGCCCGAGGGCTGCGCCCCTACGGCGCTCACAGCCGGATCCCGAAAAGGAGTTCCAGCACCGGCTCGAGATCGGGGCCGACGGCCCAGCTGCCTCGCCGAAGCACGGCCAGCGACTTGCTCCGCTCCCGGCGTTCCACCGCGGCGTCGACCTCGATAATTCGGGGAACCTCGCGCCGCATTCCGGCGATGTCCGCCGCCGCGAGCGGCGTCCACGCGAACGGCACGCCGCTCCATGAAAACTGGATTTCCCAACCCGCCACGGGCCCGATCGGCAGCGGCTTCGTCAGGAGCCCCGGATACCGCCGGATGAAATTCGGGATCCGGAACGTCGCCAGCCGGAGCCGCACCACCGGCTGGAGCAGCCGGAAATAATCCTGAACCGAACCAATCCGCCGGCTGCGCCAGGCCTCGAAAAAGTCCAACGGATCAAGTCCCGACAAGTTCATGCCATTCCACATCCCGTGATCGTTGGGGCTGCCAAACCGTTGCCGGTCGTACCATGGCTGAAAATCCGTGGTGAGCGCCAATCCGATCTCGAAATGCAGGTGCGCGCGGTCCTTGGGCATCGTGTAGCCGGCGGCGCTGCGTCCCATCGTGCCCAATACCGCCCCGCCCGCCAATTCCCGGCCGACTTGCACCTCCGGGGCAATCCGGGCCAGGTGGGCATAGAGCGTGTAGACGGCCGGCGAGTGCCCCGGATGTTCCAGGACGACATAGCGACCATAACTGCTCTTGCCGGGATGCGCATTCACGTGCCGGACCACGCCCGCCATGGCTGCGAACACGGCATCCGCCGGCTCTCCCTGCCGATCCCGCGAAACCGGCCGGATGTCGATGCCTTCGTGGAATTGCGTGCCACCACTGCGGACTCCGCCATAACCGCCAGACTCGGGGTCGCCCGAACCGGCATGCTGCAACCAGGCGCCCGGTGGACGCCCCTCCGACCAGGCCGGATTTGGCGTTGGCCAGACCAGTTCCAGCCGCTGGCCGAACCCTGGGGTCGCGGCCAGCCCCGCGAGCAGCACAAACCGCCAGTTCACCCGGCTGCCTCCGGCACGGCATTTTCAAACGCCGCCATGATCTCTGCGCCCACCGCATCGGCGACCAGCCGGCCGTCGTCCGTCAGCCGCACGACCGGGCCGTTGCGCACCAGCAATCCATCATCGGCCAGCGCGGCCAGGGTTTCCTCAATGGCCAGCCAGGGCGCCGACGGGGCGCGGTCCCGCCACGCGGCCAGGTCCACGCCGGCGTTCATCCGCAGTCCGAAAATCAGCGCATCCTCCGCCAGCAGCGCGGGATTGAGCGCAACGCGATCTTCCGTCATCCGCTCGCCGCGAGCGATCCGTGTCTCCCAACCGGCGAGATCGGCCACATTGGCGCCGCGCCAGCCCCCATGCTGCGAGGCGGCCGACGGCCCCAGCCCGATCCACTCGTGCATCCTCCAGGTATTCAGGTTGTGGAGGCATTCCTTTCCGGGCCGGGCAAAGTTGGAGACCTCGTATTGCGCGTAGCCGGCCTCCGCCAGCTGGCGCCACGTCGCCCGGTAAAGCGCGGCTTCATGCTCCGGATCGAGTTTCACCCGCCCCTGCGACAACTTCACCCAGAGCTTCGTATCCTCCTCGAACGTCAGGCAGTAAGTCGACAGGTGGTCGGGCTCGAGCGCCACGGCTTCCCGGACATCGGCCGCCCATTCCCCTGCCGTCTGGCCGGGCAGGGCAAACATCAGGTCGATGTTCACCACCGGGAAGCCCGCTCGGCGCACGCGATCATAAGCCCGGTAAACCTGCTGACGCGAATGCTGCCGGCCGAGCGCCTCGAGCAAGCCGGGCTGAAAACTCTGGACCCCCATCGACACCCGGGTCACGCCCGCCTCCCGCAGAACCTCCAGCCGCGAGTCGATCACCGAGCCGGGCGCCAGTTCCACCGTCCACTCGACCGGCGTGCCACCACTGTTGGCACGCACCCGCTCCGCCAGCCGGGTCAAATCCTTAGGCGCGAGCATCCCGGGGGTGCCTCCACCCCAGAACACGGTCGTGATCGGCCGCGACCAGGGCACGAGTTCCGCTTCACGATCGATCGCCGCCAGGTACCGATGGACATCGCTCGCTTTCGGCACGGTTTGATAAAAGGCGCAGAAGTCGCACGTGGACGCGCAGAAAGGCACGTGGACGTAAACGCCCAGCGGCGCCCGTCCCGTGTCAGCTTTGGCTTGCTCTGTGCGTTGGCCGCTCATTACTAACGATCCTGATTCGCCCGGCTTCTCACTCTAGCAATCAAATGCACACCAACCGAATTTCTCCCGCGAGAAAAATCACCCTGGGGCTCGTCTTTGCGCTTAGTTTCATCCTCGCCGGCTGCCAAACCGTCACGCTGACGAATCTTACGCCGGCGACCATGCCGGAGAACCCCTCGCAGATTTACACTTTCACGCTGCGCATCTCCGCCCGCACGAACACCGTCCCGCCGGAATCGATCACGCCCTACATCGTGGTCGATGGCCAGAGCTTCCCGATGAAGCGGAGCCCGATTGGCGAAGGCTTGTACGAGTTTGAGTACCAACTTCCGCCCAACCGCGACGAGATCGCCTATTACTACCTCGTGAACTACAGCATCGTGGGCAACTCGACGCGCACGCCGCAGGAAACCTACACGAAGGTCGAGCGGGTCAAACTCGTCCGGCGCTACGTCCTCTCGCTCGAGGTCAACCGCGGGCCCGTCGGCGCACGGATCAGTGTCGTCGGCCGCGGTTTCACGCCCCAGGACGTGATCGATTTCAACGGCACCCCGGCCCGCACCGTCTTCGAGTCGCCGAACGCGCTCAGCTTCTACGTGCCCGCGCTCGAGCCCGGACGCAATTACCAGGTCACCCTCCGGAGCGTGGCGAGCGATTCGCCGGTCGGCACGTTTCGCATCGATCCCAGCAGCGTCACGGTCTTCCCGAGTTCGCTCACGCTGCGCAGCGGGCAGCAGCAGCTGGTCTCCTTCACCCTGCCCAATCCGGCCCCCCCAGGCGGATCGCTGATCGACATCACCACGGACGTTCCCGAGAGCATCATCATGCCCGAGGTCATTGTCCCGCAGGGCCAGACGCAGGTCACCGTCAACGTCGAGGGTGGCCGTCCCGGCCAGGGCAGCCTGTTCCTCAAGGGCTACGGCTCCGGCGAAATCACGATTCCGGTGACGGTGACGCCGCGGTAGGCCTGGCAGCCCGTCGGACTTGCAGTCGAGCGCAGCAAGCATTCATGCCATTTTTCCGGCAACTTGGTGGGCCTTGCTGACGGGCTGCTAGACTAGTTTTTGGCGGTCATAGTGCCGTTCAGCTCGAGGACCACGAACACAGGCCGGTGGTCGCTGGCGGCCCGGACCGCTGCGCCATCGTAGATGCGGGCCCGGCCGTCCCGCACGTGCGGGATCAGCCCGGCGGATGCCAGGATGAAATCGACTCGCGAATAGCTGTCGTCGCGACGGTAGGCATACGTCCAGACCTCCTCACGTGAATCCGCGGCCGGCAGCACCCGCGCGATCACGGTCTTGCCGCGTTTCTGCAGATAACCGAGCGCACGGCTGGTTCGCCCGTCGTTGCAATCCCCCAGGATGATGAACCGCGCGCGGGCCGGCTGTGGAAAGCGCTGCAGGACGAAGTTCCGAATGGCGGTGGCTTCGGCGCCGCGGCGAATGGCCGAGCCGGGATCATCAGGCCGATCGGTGAACCGGCTCTTGAGATGGATCGCGAACAGCGTCACCTCGCCGGCCGCAGTGGGAATGACCGCCTCGAGCAGCCCGCGCTTCACCGTCTCCCTGGTGCCGAAATAGGAAATCTCGAGTTCCGCATGGGTAGTCACGCTCTGCAGTGGCCGGCGCGACAGGACCGCCAGGTGTCGATCGGGATCCGCGGCCTCGGCCAGCCTGGCCACCGGATAATCGATCCCTTCCCCGCGGAGGTCCCGTTGCAATTCCTCGAGAAACGGGGCCGGGCCCATTTCCTGGAGGACCAGGACATCGGCATCGAGACCGCGGATGACGGTGCGCAGCGCCTGCTTTTCAGCCTCGGGCTTGGGGTAATCCTGGCGATACCCCGCCTCCGTCAGCCGATTGGCCGGGACATAATTCTCGATGTTGTACGTGGCGATCGTGAGTGTCTCGGCCCGGGCCGCGATGAGTGCCAGCAGAAGCCCCAGCAGGAGGCCGAGCGAAGGCAGACGCAGCCTCGGCGCAGTCATGCTGGAAGCCCGGGCCGGCACGGGAATCAATCCTGGACGAGCGCCGCCTCCCTTTCGACCAGCGTCGGGTGGGAGTAATAGAAGCGGCTGAACCAGGGATGCGGGGTGAGATTGGTCAGGTTCTTCTGCGCGAGCTTGCGCAGCGCACCCACCATCGCGGCCGGACCGCCAATCGCTTCGCGGGCAAAGGCATCCGCCTCGTACTCGTAGGTGCGGGAAAGCAGGTTCAGGAGCGGCGAAAACCAGAACGTCACCGCGCCGCTCAGCAGGCCGAAAAGCAGGAAGGACGGCGCCAGCTCTCCGGCGGGAAACCCGAAGGTCGGATTGAACCAAAGGCTGCGCGCCAGCCACGCGATCGCGGCAAAGCCGGCAAACATCGTGACCGCCGACATCGCAATCATCTTCGGGATATGGCCGCGGCGGTAATGCCCGATTTCGTGGGCCAGCACCGCCTCCAGTTCCTCGGGCGTGAGCTGGGCGATCAGCGTATCGAAAAGCACGATGCGGCGAAACCGGCCAAACCCGGTGAAGTAGGCGTTGGAGTGCCCCGATCGTTTCGAGCCGTCGATGACCTCGATGGTGCTGGCCCGGAACCCGGTGCGATCGCCCAGGGCCAGCAACCGGCTGCGCAGGTCGCCCTCGGGCAGCGGGGTCAGCTTGTTGAAGAGCGGCAGGATGAGCTTCGGATAGAGCACGAGCATCAGGAGTTGGAATCCGAATACGAGGGCGAAGCCCCAGATCCACCACGTGGCGCCGGCCCATTGCACGAGGGAAAGCAGCGCCCAGAGGAGCGGGAAGCCCAGCGCGAAGACCAGCGCAAGCCCCTTCAGCTTGTCCGAGACCCAGAGCCCCGGGGTGCTCTGGTTGAAGCCATATTTTTCCTCGATCCGAAACTGCTCCCACCATTCGAACGGCAGTCCGGGGATGGACAGCAGGACCCCCGCCAGCAGGATGAACAGCGCATGGTTCCAGGTGGAACCGGGCCCGGCCCATTCCAGCGTTTCGGCGAAGAGGACCGGGAGGATGCCCCCGAAGAGCACCAGCACGAGCACGAGCGTGTCGAAAATGCCCGTGAACATCTCGAAACGGGACTTCTCCAGCGTGTAGGCCGCCGCCCGGGCGTAGGTCGAGCGATCCATGATGGCTGCGACGGCGGGCGGCGGGGCATCCCGATGGCGGCGCACCTCGGCGCGGTTCAGCGCCGCCAGTGCAATTTGCGCGACCAGTCGCAGGGCCAGGAGGGCCGCGACGATCCAAAGGACGGAGACCATCTTGCGAGTGGAAGCGGAATTTGCGCGTGCGCCAATGAAAACGTCGCGCCCGCCCCGGCCAAAGATGGTTTGAAATGCCAAGACTGCGGGCCATCGTTTGCCACCTGTGGAACCCAAAGACGATCCCGTCACCTTTGAAACCGCGCTCAGCCAGCTCGAATCCATTGTCGAGACCATGGAATCGGGCGAGGTTCCACTGGCCGAACTGCTGGCAAAATTCGAGGAAGGCACCAAGTTGCTAAAGATCTGCGAGGCACGGCTAAAGGATGCCGAACTCAAGATCGAGCAGCTGAAAAGGCAGAAGGATGGCTCCGTGACGTTCGAGCAGTTCGAGACCGAATCGGACACGTGAGCCAGCCCCACCTTCCGCTCCCACCCTCCCCGATGAACCAGCCCTCCCACCCGCCTGCGGCTGTGCCCCTGCTCGGCTCGATCCACGGCCCGGCCGACGTCAAGGCGCTGACGGTGCCCCAGCTGACGCAACTGGCAGAGGAGATCCGGACGGAGCTGATTGCCGTCACGGCCCGGAATGGCGGGCACATCGGGCCCAATCTCGGCGTGGTCGAGCTCACGCTGGCGCTGCACCGGGTGTTCGACTCGCCCAATGATCAGTTTGTGTTCGACGTCGCCCACCAGGGTTATGTGCACAAGCTCCTCACGGGACGCGGCGGGGAGTTCTTCCGCCAGCTGCGCCGGAGCGGTGGGGCGAGCGGATTTCTCTACCGGGCCGAAAGCCCGCACGATCCCTTCGGCGCGGGGCATGCCGGCACCGCCTTGTCGGCCGCGCTGGGCATGGCGACCGCCCGCGATCTCCGGGGCTCAACCGAGCATGTCGTCGCCGTGTGCGGCGATGCCGCGTTCACCTGCGGGATCACGCTGGAGGCGCTGAACAATGTCGTGAGCTCCACCCAGCGGCTCATTGTCATTCTCAACGACAACGAGTGGTCGATTGCGAAGAACGTCGGCGCGATCTCCCGCTACCTGAACCGGATCAGCACGAGCCGCACCTACAACAAGCTCCACCACGATCTCGAGGCGTTCTTCAAGAGCTTCCCGGTGGGTGCGGAGATGAACCGCGTCTATCACAAGTGGAAGCGCGAGACGAAGGACTTCATCGTCGAGTCCTCGCTCTTCGAAAAGTTTGGACTGCGTTACCTCGGGCCGGTCGACGGCCATAATTTCGACGCCCTGCTGAAGAATCTCGAATTTGCGAAGCACTGCGACGTGCCGGTCCTGATCCATGTGCTGACCAAGAAGGGTCGCGGACTGGAGGCGGCTTTGGAACACCCCGAGAAGTTCCATGGTGCGGGCCCGTTCGACCCGGTCACCGGCGAGAGCAAGAGCGCGCCGATCGGCGCGCCGCCCAATTACCAGGATGTCCTGGGGCTCGCCCTCACCCGGATTGCCCGGGCGAATCCGAAGGTCGTCGGGATCACCGCCGCAATGCCGAGCGGCACCGGTTTGGCGCACCTGGCGGCGGGCGTGCCCGCCCAGTTTTTCGATGTTGGCATCGCCGAGGAGCACGCGGTGCTCTTCGCCGCCGGGATGGCCACCAAGGGCTTCCGGCCCGTGTGCGCGATCTACTCCACCTTCCTGCAGCGCGCCTACGATCAGGTCATCCATGACGTCGCGCTGCAGAACCTGCCCGTCACCTTCTGCCTGGATCGCGCGGGCCTCTCACCCAACGACGGGCCGACCCACCATGGATTGTTCGACCTGGCCTACCTCCGCTGCGTGCCGAATGCCGTGGTGATGCAGCCGAAGGACGAGGACGAACTCGCCGACATGCTGCACACGAGCCTCCAGCTGGACGGCCCTGGCTTCATCCGCTATCCTCGCGGCGCGGGGCTCGGGGTCCGGATCAAGGACCAGCCGGCCGCGCTCGCCGTCGGCCACGCCGAGGTCCTGCGCGAAGGTTCGAACATCATGATCTGGGCCCTGGGCAACATGGTCGGGGACGCACTCCACCTGGCCCAACGGCTGTCGGCGGAGGGGAACCTCTCGGTCGGGGTGGTCAATGCCCGGTTCGTGAAACCGCTCGATCGCGCGCTGCTCCTCAGCCACGCCGCGTGTATTCCGCTCCTGGTGACGATGGAGGATCATGTCCTTTCCGGCGGGTTTGGCAGCGCCGTGCTCGAGGCGTTGCAGGACGGCGGCTGCCCCGCCGCCGTCGAGCGGATTGGATGGCCGGACAAGTTCGTCGAGCACGGCACCAACGTGGAGGTCCTGCGCGCGGCCTACGGGCTCAGCTCCGAAGACATTCACCGCCGGGTGCTGACCCGCTGGCGCAACCTTCACGCAGCGTCCGTCGCCGCGGAAGTGTGATCTCGTCGCGGCTGGGATGTGGTCGCGCCGTTGGCGCTTCAGATCACGATGGGTGATTCACATTCGCGAGCTCGTCCGATCCCACGTAAAGTCAGTCATTACGCGTTTCCGCGTTTCCGCAGGGGCGCAGTCTTGCCTGCGCCCGCATTCCGCACTTTGGAACGGACGGCCCGATTCATCGGAAACCGCCTATGGCGTCGCGGTGACCAGATCGAGATACACCAGCCGGTGGTCCGACGCACCGACCAGGGCGAATGACGGATCATCCGAGGCCGGCCAGTACACGGCGCCGCCGACAACCCGCCAACCCTCGCGGGATGGCAGGACATAATCCACCCTCAGGTTGCCCGGCCCATTGGGGCCATCCGGAAAATCAGCAGTGTCGTGCCGCGGATCGCCACGCTGGGTTGCGTTGGCTCCACCCTGGGCGCCCGCCTGCTCCAACCCGCCCGGGCTCATGGGAATGACCCCGGCCTGGACCCGGCTATTCCCAAGCAACTGCCGAATCGCGCCGTCATAGGAACCGCCATCCGACGGATCGGCATTCAGATCGCCCAGCAGCACGAAACGCCGGCCATCGAATCCGCCCCGCCGGCCCTGGTCGTCGTAAATATAGGCCGCATGATCGATGTAGTCCGCCCAAAGCCGGATTTCGTCGTGGTTCCGCCGGCCGTTGCGATCCTCTGGACCGTCAAACGATGGCGGGGTCGGATGACTCGCCAGCAGGTGAAACACCTCACCTGGCGCGACCTCGATCGGCACGTCGGCGTGGGTTTTCGACGACAGCCGGAAGACCTCCAGTTCCGCGGCGGAATACCATCCCGGAGGCAGGACCGCACCCGGCATGTCCCGCCATTTGAAATGCTGGAACGTCCGGGCCTCCTCCCCTCGGATTGGTAAGCGCGAGAAGATCACGAAGCCGTACTGGCCGGGAAAAGCGCCGAAGCCGTAGCAATCGTTGCCATAGGCCTGGGCCGCGGCGCGATCGCCGGCGGTTGGTGGCGTGGCGATCGCCCGCCCGTCGTTGTCAAAGTCGAAATGGCTTCCAGCCCGGTTCGCGGCCACGCCGGTATTCACGGGCGGCGCATAACGGTACGGATAGTCGAGCGGCTCCTGTCCGTCCTGGGCCACTGCGAGGTAAAGGTCATGGAAGAGCCGCACGGCCTCCCCCCGTTCGTCATAATCGAATTCGTTGAGCAGGACGACATCCGGCCGCACCCGCTGGAGAATCGCGGCAATCTGCCGCGCCTGGCGATCAGCGCCGCCAGCAAGGTCCGCGATCAATCGGCCCCGTGTCTCCCGGTTGAGCGAAACGTTGAACGTGGCGATCCGCAGCGGGCGTGGCGCCGGTTCTCCGGCCGAGCACCCCGCACTCCACGGCAGCACGAGAATGGACACCAGGATCAGCCGGGCGCCGATTCGGGCACCCCGACGAAGCCCGCGACCCTCGGGCATCCTGCGTGCAATGCTCTTGAAGCGATGGGGCATTCCGGTCCACGAAAACAAGTGGCCCGATCCGGGCAAGACATTGGGAAGTGCCATCCGAGGCAGCGAAACACCGAGGCAACAGACTGCAGCGTGGAACCGCGGCGCTCCCGACGCGGGGTGCCAGCAAGACGCGGCGAGGGCGCCGCATCCCCGTGATTCAGCCTACCCGCCCGGACTGAACTGCGGATCGTCGGTCTCGATCGAGAAGCCGCTGAACAGGCTGCCACCGCCCCGGGTGAAGAGCCCGGCCTGCGCATCCGTCACCACCGCATTGAAGACGAACCCGACCGCCGCCTGCCCGTCGACCGAGACGCTGACAGTCGTTCCCTTCAACGAAACCGACATCGTGTAGTCCGTGCCGGCGGCGATGGTGCGGCTCATCGTCGCGTCGATCGTCCAGCCGCTCTTGGTGTGATGACCGATCACGATCTGGTTGCTGCCGGCCACCATCCCGGCGAACTTGAAGTTGGTCGCATCGTAATAATCGAAGACGATGCCCGTCGTGGTCCCGTTCGCGCCGGCCTGTCCCGTGATGTCAAAGGTCAGCAGGGAAGCCGCCCCCAGCCCCAGGTCGAAATTCGAGACGCCCATCCCAAGGGCACTATCGGTGGCACCCGCATACCGGCCTCCGGCGGCCGACCACAGCCCCTTCGTCGCAGCGGTGAGCAGGTTCGCCGCGCCGTCGGAGAAGTCCTCGACTTCGGTCAATGTGATGGTCGGCGGCAGCACCTGCACCGTGACGTTGTCGATCTGGGCCCTGGAGTTGTTGCCCCCGATTCCGACCATGCCCGTGTTGAGATCGAAGCTGTAGCCGTCAATCACGCGCGGCGAGAAGGCAAACGACAGGACATTCTTGCTGCTGTTGTCGATCACGAGCGTGGCGGTGACGCCGTTGACCGAGAGCAGCATGTTATAGTCCTGGCCGGCCTTCAGCTGCATGTTCTTCTGCACGTCGATCTTCCAACCGGAGGCATCACGGTGCCCCATGACCAGCTTGTTGGTCGAGACATCGATGCCGGCGAACTTGAAGTCGGTGGCGCTCTGATAATCGAAGATCAGGTAGCCGTTGGCCTTGAAACCCGCCGTTGGCTTGACCGCGTTGACGGTCGCCTGGACCTCGTAATAGCGGGCAATCTGGTCATCGACATAGAAGACGCTCACCGCGTCGCCGCCTATGGTGCTCGGGGTTACCTGGAAGCGGCCGCTGGTCACTTCCCAATTGCCACTGTCCGCCGAGAACCCGTCGGCCGTGCCGTTGTTGAAATTCGCCGAGCGCAGCACATCGCGCGCCCCACCGGGGATATTCCCCGGCTGCGGGTCATCGGGGGCGCCAGTCTGGTCGCCCCAATCGAAATCCTGCTGGCGCACGAGGCCGAGTTCGCCCTCGGGCTCACCATTCCGGGCGGCGGAGCTGCCGGTCTTGGTCGCACGCGTCGGATCCGCCCCATCGCTCGCGGAGAGGGCGTAGAGGAATTCCATCAATAGCGGCTGGAGCGCGCGGCTGATGGCCGCCGCGCCAAACGGGGCAAACGGGACGATGTAGCTGTTGAACTCGCCCGCCCAGTCAATCAGCCGGTCGCCGCCCGTGTTCCCAATCAGGATATCGCGACCGGCACCACCGTAGGCGAGATCCTCCTGGTTGGCATCGGGCCCGTCCGCCACATTGTTCAGTCCGCCGGCCGTATCGTGATTGTCGTCGGCATTGAGCAGGTCGTCGCCGTATCCACCGTAGAGATGGTCGCGGCCCATGCCGCCGACGGCCCAGTCGTTGCCTACGTCGCCGAAGATGACGTCGCTGCCGTCCTGTTCGGTGGCGACGAAGTTCAGGATGAACTCGACGGCACCCGGAGTGGTCGAGCTCGTGAACTCGAAAGTGACCGGATCAACGAAGATCTTCGTGAGCGGATTATACTCGTCGTAGGCTGCGAACTCACCCGCCCGATCCGTCTGGTTCCAGCGCAGGATGTCGCCCGGGTTTGCGGGCCGGGCATAGTAGTGCGGCAGCGCCTCGGCACCGGAAAGGGCGTCGTCGCCCGCGCCGCCATGGATCGCGTCGTTGCCCAGCCCGCCAAAGACGATGTCGTTGGCCGGGGTCGATCCGGGAAGGGTTGCCAGCTCGGCGAGCATGAACGGCTCGAGGATGGCGGTCTTCTTGAGCGCGCCGGCGACATTGATCGTCGCACTCTGCATGTTGCCGGGTGTGGAAATCGTGTCGTTCAATCCGCCCGGCGGAATGGCAGCGATGCCATAGAGCGGCTCTGCCGTTCCGTTCCGGCTGGTATGGATCCGGCCGTCGTCGCCGAGCGCGCCGTCGTCACCCGCACCGCCGGAAATCCAGTCGGCGCCGGTGCCACCGATGAGATCGTCGTCCTGTCCCTCGCCGAAGAGCACGTCATTGCCGAGCTGCCCATAGATCGAGTCGTTGCCGCTCTCACCGTGAATTTCGTCCGCGGCACCGATGTCCAGTGCCGCTGCCGCGGCATCGAGATCCGCCCCGCCCGGCGTGTAATCGAGCAGTTGCACGGCGCGCGGGATGAGTTTCAGGGCACCGTAATTGTCGTACCCAAAGGTCTGATAGCCGCCCGCGACGCCGTTGAGCCCGACAACCCGCACGATGTTGGCATTGTCGCCCGCGATCGCATCGGCATCGCGCGCCCGGCCCGTGGCCGACGTATCGCCCTCGTTGTTCCGGGCAAGGTCCGTGCCGGCACCACCGAAGATCATGTCAGCGCCATCCGGCCGCAGCAGCCGGGAGTTCAGCCCGAAGAAGCTCGAACTGCCACCAATGATATCGTCCTGACCGAGCCCGCCGAAGACGAGGTCGTTGCCGCCATTGCCCTCGATATAATCGTCGCCGTCGGTGGCCGCTTCCACCGAGCCAAGGACCTCGAGCGTGCCGTCAGCAAGCCGGCGGGCCGAGACCTCGAGCGCAATCGAACCGTCGCCCTGGATCGTATCGTCGCCCAAGCCGCCAAAGAGCCGATCGTCACCCGCCCCACCGGCCAGGTAATCGTTGCCGAACCGGGTCGTGCCGGCGGCCTGCTCCGCGAAGGAATGATCGAGCAAGGCCAGCGTGAAGTCTGCCCAGACCGGTGAGCCGCCGGGCTCGTTCGCGGGCACGCCATTGACGAGCACACTCCCGAAGATGTCGTAGATCAGCGTCCCGGTCAGGGCCTGGTGCAGCAGGCTGGTGCGGACGCCCACGCGGCCGGTGCGATCGAGGATCGCATTGTCGCCGACGACGAGATCCTCGCCCGCACCGCCGTCGAGCCGATCGCCATAGGCGCCACCCACGATCATGTCGTTACCATCCCCGCCCAAGATCGTGTCGGCTCCGCCAATCTCGTTGTCCATCGTTTCCACGCGGACCAGCAAGCCATCGGCGAAGCCAAGCTTCGCTGTGTCGCCAAAGATGAGGTCATCGCCCGCCTGGCCGTGGATTTCATCCATCCCGGCGCCACCGAGGATGGCGTCATTGCCGGCACCGCCATGAATCAGGTCGGCTCCACCGTCGGCGGGCGTCAGCACGGTCACCTGGCCAATCGTGATGGCCTGGCTGCCGTTGCGCGGCGTGTTGGCATCCGCGGCGATGATGGCACCGCTGTCGCCGAGAATCACATCATTGCCGCCATGGTCGGTGATCGTGTCGCCGAACCGTCCGCCGAGGACGAGGTCGTTGCCGGTGCCCGTCGTGATGGTGTCTGCCCCACCAGCAGTCGTCGTCGAAATGCTCTCGAACCGGTCGACATCGGCAGCGCTGGAGTCGGCTCCCGTGACCGCGCCGTCGCGCTCCTGGCGAACATAGTCCACCACGGCGTCGTCGCCGGCCACCACGTTGTCGCCGTCGCCCGCATCAATGCTGTCACCGGCGTGGCCACCGAGGATGACATCGTTGTCCGAGCCGCTCGTGATGGTATCCGCGCCGCCGAACCCGAAGTCGATGGTCTCGACCAGGCCGATGGTGATTGGATGCGTGCCGAGCCGGTTGGCATCTTCGGCGGCCGAAGTAATCCGGCCCTGGTCGCCGATCACAAGGTTCCTGCCGTTCCCGGCCAAAATGGTGTCGCCGTCCGGACCGCCAATCACGAGGTCGGCGCCGGCACCCGTCGTGATGCTGTCCGCACCTCCGTGCGTGACATCGGTGGAGACCATCTGATCGAGATCCGCCGGCTGGTTGTCGCGGAGGATGTAATCGAGGTAGCCGTGGTCTCCGAGCACCGCGTCATCGCCCGAGCCGGCAACGATGGTGTCGGCGCCGTGGCCGCCCAGAACCACGTTGTTGCCATCGCCCGCATGGATCGTGTCGTTTCCGCCGATTCCAGGGAAGGTCGTGGCAATGAGGCTCCGCAGCCGCTCGACACCGTCGGTCCGATCGCCGGGCCCGCCGTTGCCGAGCACGCCGACCCCATTGATTCCTTCGCTGTAGGTGACGGTTCCCCGATCGCCGAAGATGATGTCCGCCGCGTGGCCACCGGTGATGGAGTCGTTGCCCTGGCCACCGAAGATGACGAGCGGCCGGGTGGAAGTGGAACCATCGACCGAGTCGTTGTCGGCCACGCCGGGGGAGCTGTTCACCGGGCCCTGGGTATTGAGGACGAAGAACCCGTCGGAAGCAGCGAGATCGACCGTCACGGAATCGTTGCCCAATCCCGTGTTCAGCGTGGTCACCGTCCGCAGCGAACCGATCGCTCCGTCGCCGCGCTGGTGCGTGCCGTCGATCCGAATCGTGTCGGCTCCCCAGCCCGTCCATATCGTGATGCCTTCGGCAAACGTTCCGGCCGGCGCCGCGCGGTAGGTGATTGCGGGGGCCTGGCTCAGGCCCGTGATCGTGATATCCGTGGCGGGCAGGCCCAAACCGCTGACCGGCTGATCCGTGATCAGGACCGGCGAGGCCGCCGTGCCGTCTCCATTCAGCGAGGATTCGTCGCTGATCATCAGGAGGTGCCGGCCGGTGCCGAGGTCGAGATTCAGCGTTCCCCGGATCCGGTCGAGATGGCCGGCAAGGAAGTCGGTCGTCGGCGCCGAGCCCAGGGTCTCGTCTGCATGCGAGGAGACATAGATGCGTTCGTCGCCGTCGTGAGCCGTCACGTTCGTGAATGCCGAAGTGCCCCGGATGTTCAGGACATCCGATCCGGAGCCCAGGTCCAGGTTGAGCGTGTCGACACCGTAGTAGTCGACCCCCGACGTGCGCTGGGCCACGGCGATCGGCTCGACAAAGTTGAGATCGCCCGGTGCGCCAACCGGCACGACCGAGAAGGTGTGCGGCGCGCCGCGCGGGCCTGACAGCAGGCCCTGGAACAGGACCTCGTAGTTCGAACCGAACCGCGACACGACCACGTCCTTGATGCCGATGCCGTTGGCCGGATAAACCGTGTTGAGGGCGGCGATGATCGCGTCACGCACGGTGTTCGCGCTGTCGCCCACCGTGATGCTGAACACCGGCCCGGCTGACCCGATCGTGACGGCAAACGTCCCTGAAGATGCCGAAAGCGAAATCGTCTGAATCCGGTTCAGCATCCAAGGATCGGATGCAAGCACCGAGCCCGTCGCCGTCACGGCGAGGCTGCCCGCGGCCAGGGTCTCGTCGCCCAGGAAACCGACCACGACGACGTCGTCGGCCCGGTTCACGGCGATGTCACTGACACCGGGGAGGCCCAGCGCGACGAGCGCGTCGCGAATCTGGGCTGCCGTCACCGCAACCGGCAGGGCGGGCGTGGAGAGGCCCGCCACCGTCAGGACGAAGGTACCGGCAAAGACGTTGTCGATTTCGAATGTGGAGACCTGGGCTTCGAGCAGATCCAGGCCGATCAGCGTCGTTGAATCCAGCGTGCCGTTGTTGGCATTCGTGTCGGCTGTGTCAGCGATGCTCGTGGTGTCGTTCCCCGCTCCGCCGTCAATGGTCACGAGGGCGCGCAGGGCATCGATGGTCGAACCGCCGGAGACGCTCGCGCCGAGTGCGATGGCGTCGTCGCCCGCGCCACCCAGGACCGTCGCATGGCCGAGCACCGTGCGGACGGAAATGTGGTCAGCGCCCGGCCCGCCATCCACCAGGGTCTCTCCGGAGTGGGTTCCGAGCAGTTCGAACGTGTCCGCGCCGCCGCCGAGGAAGACCGACACCATTTCGAGATTCGCATACGAGATGCCGCCGGCGTAAGTATCCGGGCCCTGGGTCAGGCCGGAACCCATGCCCAGACCGCTGAGGAGGGAGCCGGTGAGCGTTCCGATATTGTCCGTCGCGTCGGCGTTGTCATAGACCCACAGCGAGTCGATCTGGTCGGCCTCGATCGCGTCGAAGTTCGAATTCGGGACTGGAACATGGAGGGGCAGGTCGATTTCGCCCAGGTAGAGCAGCGGTTCGGGAAGATCGGTCAGCGTTTCCGGATTCCGGCCGCCCTCGACGATGAGCGGTCCCTGGATTTCGTTCACGCTTCCGGGAGTCGAGGCGTCACCGCCGACCACGAACGTATCGCTGCCGAGGCTCCCGAAGACGCGCGTCACCACGGCGGCGTCCGTGCTCAGGATGTGGAAGTAGTCGTTCCCTTCGAGCCCGTCGATGTCCACCCGCTCGATGTTCGCGAAGCTCACGAAGAGCCCTGCACCCGTCACGCCATCCTTGGTGATGACAAACAAGTCGCTGAACTCCGTGCCCAGCACGACGATCGTGTCGAAGCCGTCGCCGCCATCGATATCAACCGGGGCGTTGATGTTGTATTCGACCTCGTCGGTCCCGAGCCCCGTGTTGATGTTCGTGCCGGCACGGAGGGGATCGCCGACTTCCGATCCATACAGGGCGAAGGCGCGGACGATGAACTTGTCGTTGCCATCCTCGCCGAGCAGAGAGAGCGGCCCGCGGTTGCTCAGGATCAGGAACTGGTCGTTGCCGTCGCCCCCGTGGATCGTGGTCTCGAAGCTGATGCCCGGCGTGAGGAATCCCTGGGTGGTGTGCACCGTGCTCACCTCGTCGCCCGCCGCCACCGCCGCGATTGCGGCCGGGGTCGAGACCCGCTCCGACTGGAACATCTGCCCAAGCTGGAACGAGTCGTTGCCGTCGCCGCCGTCGACGGTCATCGTGGTGCTGTTGTCGTCGAAGACGAACTCGTCCGCGCCCGCCCGGCCATGGATCGCGACGCCGGCATCGATCGAACCGTCGTAATTGATCCGCTCCGCCGTGGCGGTGCCACCGGTCGGCACATCCGGCAGCAGCGCGATGAAGTTCCTCCGGATCAGGAAGCTGTCGGAAACCAACTCTTGGTCGGTCCCGTAGACGTCCATGAAATCGCTGCCGCTGCCGCCGGTGTCATGGACATTGATGAGCGAGACCGGATGACCGGCCGAATGCGCGACGCCCGCGAGATAGATGATGGTGGTGTCGGAACCGAGCTGGCCGTCGATATCAAGGTACGCCCCCACCCCATTCACCGTGGCGCCGCCGACGATCCGCTCGGTGCCGTCGGCATTGACATTGACCCTGACCGTGTCGTCGCCCGCCTCGCCGCGGATCCGGGTTTCACCGCTGAGCGTGGCGATGTTCACCTGGTCATTGCCGGCGCCGGACTTCAGCGTGGTGAGCGCGGTGTGCGTGGACGCGATGACAAAGGTGTCGCCGCCCTGGCCGAGGGTGATGTCGAGGATCTCGAATTCCGTATAGGTAACGCCACCGGAGGCGGACATGCCGAGACCGGTGATGGTCGTCGCCGTGAGCGTGCCCAGCGCGGTGGCTGCGGCCGCCTCGTCGACCTCGGTGACGAACAGGGTATCGGTATCGCCACTGGTACCGCCAGTCAGGACAAGCAGGGCCTGGATGCCATCGACGGTGTGGAAGGCGCCGAGCGTGCCGTTGCCCACGGTGATCGTGTCCGCGCCGTCCTGACCGGCAATTTCGGTGCGGCCCGCGATCGAGCGGATGAAAATCTGATCGGGCCCGGCGCGCGCTTCGATGTGCGTCAGCGCAGCGTGCGTGCTCGCCACGATCAGGGTGTCACCGGCGGATCCGAGGTTCAAGTTGAGCGTCTCGAACCCGTTGTAGGTGATGCCGGCCGCGATCATCCCGAGACCGGTCAGCTGGTTCGAGGACAGCGTGCCGGCGTTGGGCGAACTGTCGGCGGTATCGTCGAGGTTGATGGTATCGCTCGAGCCATCCTCCCCGTTGATCGTCAACGCACCCTGGATGGCGTTCAGGTTGCCGCCGGCATTCGTCGTCACGCTGGCGGCGCTGCCGACATTGATCGTATCCGCATCGGCGCCGGCATTGACCGTTGTGTTGCCGCTGGTCGCGTTGATCGCCACCCGATCGGCGCCATTGAACGTGTTCAGGACGGTGACGCCCGCGTGCGTCGTCTGGATCGTGAAATTGTCGCCGCCGCTGCCGAGATAGATGTTCAGCGTTTCAACCGCCGCATACTCGATTCCCTTGCTGGCGTCGTCGGCGGCCATTCCAAGGCCCGTCAGCCGGTTCGCCGTGAGGAGCCCCGTATTGGCGAGAGTGTCACCGCGGTCATCGACATTGAGCGTGTCGGCGGAGCCCTGGCCGTTGACGACCAGCCGGCCGGCGATGGCGTTGACATTGCCGTTGATGGCGGGAGCCAGGCTGCCGACGTTGACCGTGTTGGCGCCGGCGCCCGTATTCAACGTCGTGACCGTGGCCGCGAAAGTGCTCTGGATA
This sequence comes from Verrucomicrobiia bacterium, assembly GCA_011525695.1. Taxonomy (GTDB): domain Bacteria; phylum Verrucomicrobiota; class Verrucomicrobiia; order Opitutales; family Opitutaceae; genus ER46. The sequence continues at coordinate 32,424 of WYBX01000042.1, read as the reverse complement.
TTGAAGGTGTCTCCGCCCTGCCCGAGCGTGATGCCGAGCGTCTCGATTTCAGTGTAATCGACCCCGCCGGCGGCGGCCATCCCCAGGCCGGTCAGCCGCGTGGAGGTCAGCGTCCCGGCGACGCTGGAGCCGGCGTCCTCGTTCACTTCGGAAACCACCAGCACGTCAGTGCTGGCATCGCTGCCGCCGGAGATGTCGAGCAGCGCCTGGATGCCATTGACGGTGCTGACTCCGGAAACGTTGTTGCCAACCGTGAAGGTGTCCGCGCCGCCCTGGCCCGCGATCTCCGTCGTGCCGGCGATGCTCTTGATGGTGAACTGGTCATTGCCGTTCCGCCCCTCGATTCGCGTCGGGGAGACATGCGTGCTGGCCACGGTGATGATGTCACCCAACGAGCCAAGGTTGAGGTTCAGCAACTCGACGGCGTGATAGGTGATGCTGCCGGCCATATCCAGGCCGGTAATGGTGTCCGAAGTCAGCGTGCCGATGTTCGCATTGCCGTCTCCTGACTCGTCCACATTCAGCACATCGCTGGCGCTGGCGTCGCCGTTGATGGTCAGCAGGGCCGCGATGCTGTCCACCATGCCGCCGCTGTTGTTGCCGGCATTTCCAACCACGCCCGCCGCACTGCTGCCGACGTTGAAGGTGTCGGCATCGTTCCCGCCATTGACGGTCGTGCCACCGCCGATCGCCTTGAGGTTGAAGATGTCGGTGCCGCCTTCCCCGTTCAGGGTGCTCGTGCTGCCCGCGCCCGTGCCGTTGACATTAAAGGTGTCTGAACCGTTGCCACCATTGGCCGTCGTCGTCCCGCTGGTGGCGTTGATGTTGATGACGTCGTTGTCATCGCCGGTGTTCACCACGACGACGCTGCCGGCGCTGGTGCCATTGACATTGATGGTGTCGGCCTGGCCCTGGCTGTTGATGGTCAGCCCGCTGCTGGCGCCGTTGATGTGGACCGTGTCGGCGCCGGCCCCGGTGTTCAAGAGGGTCGTCTTGCCCGCGCCACTGTGCGTGCTGCTGATCGTGAAGGTGTCATCTCCGCTGCCCAGCGAAATCCTCAGGTCCTCGATATTGCTGTAAGCGATGCCGAGATCGGACTCCACGACGGACTGGTCGGCATTCCCCATCCCCAGGCCGGTGAGGCGCGAACTGGTGAGTACGCCGGTGTTGTTCGCCGTGTCCGCGCTGTCATCCACCGTGACGCGATCCGTTCCGCCGGCATCCGTAATCGTGAACAGCCGGTTGGGCAGTTCGGTAATGGTCAAGCCATCGCTGCCCGAGCCGAGGTTGAGCTGGGTGATCCACACCAGTTCGTCGACTGCCAGCGAACTCCCGGTACCGTCGGTTGCGGTCAGCCCATCCGCGGCCATCGTGACGGTCAGGACATTCGTCGTGCCGCTGAAATCCAGGGTCTCCTTGCCGCTGTAGTCCACGAACTGATCCGTGCCGTAGCCATTGTTGAAGACATAGGTGTCGTCGTGGGAGAGGCCCAGCAGGATATCGTTGTCGCTGTCGCCATGGATCGTGTCCTTGCCCGGCGATCCGAGGATCGTGTCCTTGCCTGAACCACCGATGAGCGTGTTGGTTTCAGCCAGCAGCACGCTCGGATCCAGCCGGTCCTTGTTTTCATCCAGCAGGTCGTCCCCGGCGCCGCCATTGAGGAGATCGTTGCCCGTGCCGCCGAAGAGCTTGTCGTTGCCGTCCTCGCCATACAGTTCGTCGTTCCCTTCGTAGGTGAAGATGATGTCGTTGCCGCCGCGAGCCCAGACCCGGTCGTTCCCCTTGCCGGTCGCGATGACGTCGTTGCCACCCTTGGCATCGACGTCCGCGTTGATGCTGATGGTGTTCCGGTCCAGGATGATGGTCTCGGAATTGTCCGTCCCGTTGATGACGATCTTGGTGACGGACCCGAGGGCGAAGGCGCTCGCATTGGTGATGTTGATGTTCGTCGTCTGGATTTGCGGCGAACCCACGTTGTACCAGTCGCTCCATTGTCCCCAAGGCGGCAGCCCGTCCCATTCGTAGTCACGTTCCTGTTTCTGGCTTCTGGAAATTTCAACGTTCTTGGTGTAGTCAGGGGCATCGACGATCACGTTGCCGTCGACAACCCACACGGTCAGTTGCTGCGCGTAACCGGAACTCGTCCCGTTGTTGATCGTGAGCGTCCCGGCGACCAGGCTGGTGGAATACTGGTAGTGGTCGCGCGGGTTGACTGGGGTCTGCGTGATGATGGTCCGCTCGTCCTCGAAGTAGCCCGAAATCGCATCCCAGACCGCCTCGGCGGCATCGGCGATGGCCTCGCCCACGTCCTCGAAGAATTCCACGACGTCCTCGCCAAATTCGAGAATCGCCTCGCCCAAGTCGACAATCGCGTCGGCCACGGCATTCGCGGCTGCGACGACGCCCTCGGCGATGGCATCCGCCACGTCGCCCAACACCTCGAGCACGTCGTCGAAGAAACCCAGTCCACCGTCGATCTCGTAGCCGCCAGCGCCATCGGTGCTGACCTCGAGCCAGACGCTGAGCGGTCCTTCGGCCCGGATCAGCCAGGCTCCGGTGTCCCAGTTCACCGTCACGGTGGCGGAGGCGATGTTGATGTCCTCGCCGAGGACGACCAGCCCCACCTCGCCATGCCCGGAGAAGCCCGAGTTGCTGAGCGTGACGCTGAGCCCGCCGGTGATGCCGAACTCGCCGGCGCCACTGCCCACCGTGAGATCGAGATCGAGGCTGCCCGTAAAGCTGAACGTGCCGTTGGTGTTGAAGTATCCCGAAATCTCGACGTCGAGGATCCCGAAGAAGCTCAGCGTCGCATCCACATCGATCAGGAAATTGCCGTCCTCGATGCCGATCCTGACATCGCCGGTCGCCGTCAGGACGCCGAACAAGTCGATGGTCGCGTCCACCGAGACCATGTAGGTCGTGCCGAGAATCACGTGCTCGTTGCCCAGCGCGTCGTAGACGGACTTCGTGGCGGTGCCGGAATTGATTTCGAAGTCGGCCCCGCCGGAGATATTGATCCCCGCCACATCGATATCGATTTCCAGCCTGGCATAGGCGGCGAATACGCCGTTCTCAATCACGGCCCCGCCCTCGACATCCACGGTGATAAAGCCACCGAGATCGATCGTGCCGTTATAGCCCAGTTCCAGCCCTTGGGTGCTGATCTTGAGCTGGAAGTCGGCGCTGATGACAAAAGTCCGGGCGATGGTCAGGTCGCCATGAAGCGCAACGAGGAAGTAGGAACCCGGCGCATCGTAAGTGCCATCCAGCCGCAGTGCCCGGCGGTCGATGGTGAACGTCAGTGAACCGTCGGCGTTCGGCGTGAGCCGGTCGCCCAGCGTCACGGCGAGCGCGGCCGACTGCGCAGGATCGAAGGTCGGGGATGCCGGCAGCGCGCCGGCTATGGGCACGTCCCCGGTGAGGAATCCGGCATAACGCTCCGGTATGGTGATGGTCTGGTCGACTCCGGTCGTGTTGAAGAGGAGCCGCGCGCTGGCGTTGAGCGACAGCACACTCTGCAATGCGCCGCCGACGGAAGCCGAAACCTGGATGTCCGCCGCGAGCCCGGCCCCGTTGATCACCAGGGCGCCGAGCGCGTTCATGGTGAAAATCTTGTTGTTCGCGGCAGCGCCGATGTCCGGCCCAATCTCGATTCCCGCCGCCACGAAAGCCTTCAGTCCGCTGGTGTCGGCCTCGAACAGGAACACCCCGTACATCCGGAATACCCCGTCCAGTTTGATCTCCCCGCCAAGCTGGATGCTGATCAGGAAATTATCGGCATCCAGGACGATTGGCGTCGCCGCATTGCCGGTGAAGACCTCGTATCCCGTGTTGAGCCTGCCGTTGTCATCCGCATCCAGCGCGTCGATTGCCGCCTGATGACTGGCCTCAAAGCTGTCCTTCAGCTTCGTCTCAACTTCGGTGATCGTGAGATAATCGTCCGGCGGGCCGTTCGCGGCATTCAGGATGGAGACCAGTTGCGCCGCCGTCGTGATGGATTCGCCAACATAGCCGCTCGCAAGCGCCGCGTTCTGCTCGGCCTGATCGAGCACGTGATCCGTGTTCGTGTCCATCAGCGCGAACAGCGCCGGCGCCTCGCTGAAGCTGGCGCCCAGGTCAACCGGGCTGATGTCCGGATCGAGGCCCGACAATCCGAATCCGACATTCAACTCCACGTCGAAGCCGCCGGTTGCCGTCAGCCCATCGATGCCCACCAGCCCGAAGCTTTCGACGTCGAGCTTGGCGGCAAGGTAAACGCCGGCATCGAGGGGATCGGTGGCCACCATCAGCAGGATGCCGATGTCGAGATCGTTGATGGCAAAGCCAACCGCCTTCGGCCGCCCGGCAAGTCCGTCCTTCACCGCCAGCGGAGCGCCGATCGAGCCGTCGAGGTTGGTCGCAAAGTCGAGCCGGTCCACGTAACCGTTGCCGTTGGAGTCGTGCACGTACGGGCCGTTGTAGCCGATGAAACCATACACATTCGCGGCGCCAAACGAGAGCGTCTTGACCTCTTTCTCCCCGCCACTCGCCAGCGTGACATCGGCGCTCGGCCCGATTTCCACCCCGATGCTGCCGCTCAGCGAAACTATGCCGAGGACGTCCATCGTCATGAATCCGATCCCGGCCTTGATGAGCAGTTCGTCCATGTCGAGATCGACGGTGATCTCGGACAAATCCAGGTTGCGGGCCCCCGTCTTCACGCCGTAGCCCTCGGGACCGAAGCTGTCCACCCAGTCAATCACCGGCAGCAGCGGAAAGCCGCCCAGGAGCGGCGTCGAGATGTTCAGCTCCACCGTGATGTCCTCCGCCCGCATCGTAATGTAGTCCTCCATTCCCACCAGGCCGATGAGGTTCGCGCTGCCCTTCAGGGCGACGTAGCGGCTCGGATCGAGGCTGTTCGTCGGGGTGGCGAAGGTCAGCCCAAACGTCAGGTTGTCGATCACCAGCCCCACTGCCTCGTCGTTGGTCTCGGCGTCGACAATCTGGTGGGTGACCGGATCGCGGTCGATCTCGCCATCGTTGTCGAAATCGACCCAGTACGGGCCATCGACCCCGAAGAAGGCCTGCAAATCCTTGCCGCCAATCGAAAGGAACACGACATCCTTCTCGGTTGCCCCCACCAGGCTCTCGACCGTCGGGTCGAGCCCGAGTTGGCTCACGAGGTCACCGGCGGGCAGCAATGAATCCGCCAGCTGCACGGTGTGGGCCGTGCCCATCTCGAAATAGATCGCGCCATCGATGTAGACGAAGTCGCCGAGTTCGATGTGGATGTTCTCGACCCCGCCGCCGATGATGAACTGCGACATCGCCAGGACGACCGGATCGGTGGTGGTTCCGGTTGCCACCTCGTAGCCCTCCACGTCGTCCGTACCGCCGCCATCCGTGTCGGGGAAGGAAAGTGCCCAATCCACCGCGGGACCGACCACCGCCGTGGGTGCGATCGGGAACTTCGATCCGCTGTTGACCTCGACCCGGATGCCCCGGCCCGAGACTTCGATTCCCGGAACGCCAACGAGCCCCACCAGGTCGGCGTTTGCGATCAAGCTGAAGAACTTCAAGGCCGCGGCATTGAGCGTACCCGTGCCCAGCGCGACCTGTGATACCAGCATCGCGCTGCCGATCACCATGCCGAGATTTGCCTCGTCCACGAGCAGGCCCACTGCCTTGGCCGCGAGCAGATCCGCTTCCGTCAGCTCGCCCGTACTCTTGGCCGCGTTCTCGAGCACGTTGCTGCCGGGGTCGGTGTAGCCTACGAAGACGTCCACATTGCTCAGCCCGACCTCAATGGTCTGGATCGGCAGGTTGTAGATCATCGAGCCATCGGCGCTTGCGCCCAGCGTCGTCCCGGTGTTGTCCGCGTTGGCGCCCTTCAGCGAGCCGAGGACAGCCGTCGCCTCCAGCTCGCTCAGGTTGGTCTTGACGTCGACATGCTCGACCCGGCCCTTGTTGAAGCTGAATCCGCCACTGACATAGACAAAATCGCTGACCCGCAGCAGCACGCGATCAGCGGAGGCGCCCAGCGCGACGTTATCATAATACAATCCCTGGAAGAACGTGGCTGAGGTGCCGGTCTGCACCCGATAGCCGTCCGTGCGATCACCATTGTCCGGATCGCCCGCCGCATGTGTGCCCGTCGGATAGCTGGCGAGGAAGTCGATGACGGGCGGCGGGAACAGGTTCGGCGCGACCGGCCAGGCTCCTGGAGCAAACGAACCCTGGTTCACCCGCACCTCGAGCATATCGGCTTCGAGATCCAGTCCCGGCACCCCGATGAGCTTCACCGTATCCGCGCTCGCCCGCAGGCTGGTGAATTTCAGGAACGCCGCATTCAACGTGCCCGTGCCAAGCGCGGTTTGCGCCACCGGCAGCGCGCTGCTCAGCAGCAGCCCGAGGTCGGCTTCGTCCAGGAACACGCCGATCGCGTCCGCCGCCAGCAGATCGGTCTCGGTCAGTTCGCCCGTGTCCACCGCAGCGGTTTCCAGCACGTCGCTGTCCGGGTCGGTGTAACCCACGAACACATCCACGTTCGACATCCCCACCTCGATCGTCTGGACCGGCAGGTTGAAGATCATGCTGCCATCAGCGCTGGCCCCCAGCGTCGTCCCCGTGTTGTCGGCGTTCGCACCTTTCAGCAGGCCCAGCACCGGCGTCGCCTGGAGCTCGTTCAGGTTGGTTTTTACGTCGACGTATTCGACCTGGCCCTTGTTGAAGCTGAAAGCGCCGCTGATGTAGACGAAATCGCTGATCCGCAGCAGCACGCGGTCCGCCGAGGCGCCCACCACCGAGTTGTCGTAGTACAACCCCTGGTAGAACGTCTCCGAGGTTCCGGTCTGGACGCGGTACCCGTCGGTCCGATCGTCATTGTCCGGATCCCCGACCGAATGCGTGCCGTCCGGGTAGCTGGTCGGGAAGTCGATCACCGGCGGCGGGAACAGCCCCGGCGCCACCGGCCACGCCGCCGGCACGTAGGAACCTTGGTTTACCCGCACTTCCAGTTCCTCGACGCTCAAATTGAGCCCGGGCACCCCGATCAGTTCCACCAGGTCGGCGCTTGCCCGCAGGCTCGTGAATTTGAGAAACGCGGTGTTCAGCGTCCCCACCCCCAGCGCGGTTTGCGCCACCGGCATTGCACTGCCAAAGAGCAAGCCAAGGGCAGCTTCGTCCAGGAACAATCCGATCGAATTCGCCGCCAGCAAATCCGCCTTCGTCAACTCACCGGTGTCCACCGCAGCGGTCTCCAGCACATCGCTGTCCGGGTCGGTATAACCCACGAACACATCCACGTTCGACAGCCCCACTTCGATCGTCTGGACCGGCAGGTTGAAGATCATGCTGCCGTCGGCGCTTGCCCCCAGAGTCGTCCCCGTGTTGTCGGCGTTCGCACCCTTCAGCAGCCCCAGCACCGGCGTCGCCTGGGTCTCGTTCAAATTGGTCTTGATATCGAGATACTCGACCTGGCCCTTGTTGAAGCTGAACGCACCGCTGATATAAACGAAGTCGCTGATCCGCAGCAGCACGCGGTCCGCCGAGGCGCCCACCACCGAGTTGTCGTAGTACAACCCCTGGTAGAACGTGGCAGAAGTCCCGGTCTGGACGCGGTACCCGTCGGTCCGATCATCGTTGTCCGGATCCCCGACCGAATGCGTGCCGTCCGGGTAGCTGGTCGGGAAGTCGATCACCGGCGGCGGGAACAGCCCCGGCGCCACCGGCCACGCCGCCGGCACGTAGGAACCCTGGTTTACCCGCACTTCCAGTTCCTCGACGCTGAGGTTTAGGCCGGGCACCCCGATCAGTTCCACCAAATCGGCGCTTGCACGAAGGCTCGTGAACTTGAGGAACGCTGCATTCAACGTGCCCGTGCCCAGCGCGGATTGCGCTACCGGCATCGCACTGCCGAAGAGCAACCCAAGGGCAGCTTCATCCAGGAACAACCCAATCGAGTTCGCCGCCAGCAAATCCGCCTTCGTCAACTCACCGGTGTCCTTGGCCGCCGTTTCCAGCACGTTGCTGTCCGGATCCGTGTAGCCCACGAACACGTCGACATTCGACAGCCCCACTTCGATCGTCTGGACCGGCAGGTTGAAGATCATGCTGCCGTCCGCAGCCGCCCCCAGCGTCGTGCCGGTATTGTCGGCATTCGCACCCTTCAACAAGCCGAGCACCGGCGTCGCCTGGGTCTCGTTCAGGTTGGTCTTGATATCGAGATACTCGACCTGGCCCTTGTTGAAGCTGAAGGCGCCGCTGACATAGACAAAGTCGCTAATCCGCAGCAGTACCCGGTCCGCCGAGGCGCCTACCACGGAGTTATTGTAGTACAACCCCTGGTAGAACGTGGCAGAAGTCCCCGTCTGAACGCGGTACCCATCGGTCCGATCGTCATTGTCCGGATCCCCGACCGAATGCGTGCCGTTTGGGTAACTGGTCAGGAAGTCAATCACCGGCGGCGGGAAGAGTCCCGGTGCCACCGGCCATGTTGCCGGCACATAGGAACCCTGGTTCACCCGCACCTCCAACTCGTCCACCCTCAGGTCAAGCCCAGGCACTCCCAGCAATTCCACAGTCGCGGCGCTTGCCCGCAGGCTGGTGAATTTCAGGAACGCGGTATTCAGCGTCCCGGCACCCACTACCGGCAGCGCGCTGCCCAGGAGCAAACCGAGATCGGCTTCGTCCAGGAACAACCCAATCGATTGGGCATCCAGCAGATTCTGCCGGGTCAACTCGCCCGTCGTCGTGGCGGCCGTCTCCAGGACATCGCTGTCCGGATCCGTGTAGCCAACGAACACGTCTACATTCGACAGCCCCACCTCGATCGTCTGGACCGGCAGGTTGAAGATCATGCTGCCATCAGCAGCCGCCCCCAGCGTCGTGCCGGTATTGTCGGCATTCGAGCCCTTCAGCAGGCCCAGCACCGGGGTCGCCTGCGTCTCGTTCAGGTTGGTCCTGATGTCGAGGTATTCGACCTGGCCCTTGTTGAAGCTGAACGCGCCGCTGACATAGACAAAGTCGCTGATCCGCAACAGCACCCGGTCCGCCGAGGCGCCCACCACGGAATTGTCGTAGTACAGCCCCTGGAAGACCGTCGCCGACGTTCCGGTCTGGACGCGGTACCCATCGGTCCGATCGTCATTGTCCGGATCCCCGACCGAATGCGTACCGTCCGGGTAACTCGTCAGATAGTCAATGACCGGGGGCGGGAAAAGTCCCGGCGCCACCGGCCACGCCGCCGGCACGAACGAACCCTGGTTCACCCGCACCTCCAATTCCTCGACGCTCAGGTTTAATCCCGGGACCCCGATCAGTTCCACCAGGTCGGTACCCGCCCGCAGGCTGAAGAACTTCAGGAACGCCGTGTTCAGGGTGCCGGCCCCCGTCACCGGAAGCGCGCTGCTCAGCATCATCCCGAGATCCGCTTCATCCAGGAAGAGTCCGATAGCCTGGGCATCCAGCAAATCATCCTTGGTCAACTCGCCCGTATCCTTTGCCGCCGTTTCGAGGACATTGCTGTCCGGATCCGTGTAACCCACGAACACGTCCACATTCGACAGGCCCACCTCGATCGTCTGGACTGGCAGGTTGAAGATCATGCTGCCGTCCGCGGCCGCCCCTAGCGTCGTCCCCGTATTTTCGGGATTCGTGCCCTTCAACGGCCCGAGCACGGAGTTCGACTGGGTGGAATTCAGGTTCGTCCTGACATCGACATGCTCCACCCCGCCCTTGTTGAAGCTGAACCCGCCGCTGACATAGACGAAGTCACTGATCCGGAGCAGCACCCGGTCGGCGGAGGCCCCAACCACGGGATCATTATAGTATAGACCCTGGTAGGCACTGGCCGACGTCCCGGTGCGGACCCGGAAACCGTCGGTCCGGTCACCGTTGTCCGGATCGCCGACTGAATGGGTGCCCGTCGGAAAACTGGTCAGGAAGTCGATGACCGGCGGTGGGAACAGTCCGGGGGCCACCGGCCACACCGCCGGCACGAACGAACCCTGGTTGACCCGCACTTCCAACTCGTCGGCGCGCAAATCCAGCGCCGGGACTCCGATGAGCGCCACGGTGTTCGCGCTCGCCCGCAGGCTGAAGAACTTCAGGAACGCGGTGTTCAACGTCCCGGTTCCCAGCGCCAGCTGCGGCACCTGCAGCGCTGTGCTCAGCAGAATCCCCAAATCGGCCTCATCGAGAAACACGCCGATTGCCTGGGCGGCCAGCAAGTCATCCTCGGTCAACTCGCCAGTGGCCTCCGCCGCGGTTTCGAGGACGTTGCTGTCCGGATCGGTATATCCGACGAACACATCCACGTCCGACAACCCGATCTCCAGCGTCTGGACCGGCAGGTTGAAGATCATGTCCCCGTCGGCGGTCGCGCCAAGCGTGGTGTCGGTGTTGTCCGCGTTGGTCCCCTTCAGCGAGCCCAGCACCGTGGTCGCCTGCGTCGGGGTCAGGTTGGTCTGGACATCCACATACTGGACGCCGCCCGCCCGGATGCTGAACCCGCCGCTGATATAGACAAAATCGCTGATCCGCAGCAGCACCCGGTCCGCCGAGGCCGCCAGAATCCGCCCGTCATAATCGATCACAATGGGATCGCCACCGGTCGGGATGCTGAACTCGCCCGCACCGGAGAAGTCGACCACCGGAGTAATCAACGTTCCGACCCAGGGATTGCCGGTGTTGACGTTGACCTCGATGTCATAGGCATCGAGTTGGAAGGCCGAACCCACACCGATCAGCCCGGCATAATCCGCGGTCGCGCGGAGAGCATAGAAGCTGTGCACTTCTGGCACACCCCCGCTCGGGTGGGTGATCGTGGTCTTGGTCTTCATTATGACCAAGCCGATGTCCAGGCCGCTGATGGCCAGACCCACGGCCTCCGGGTTGTCCGGTTCGGCCTCCTCCAGCACGCCGTTGTTGTTCGCGTCGATCTTCTGCGGCCCGCCCGCGCCGACAAAGGCGTAGACGTCAACGGCGCTGATCGACAGGGCCCAAACCTCGACGTTCGAAATCGTCGGGTTGGCGATGTCCCCGGTGAGGACCGTGACCGAGGCCGACGTCGGCGCCGAAATTGTGAACGTGCCGGAAAGGTAGAAGAACCCGTCGATCGAAATCGACCCGGTGATCGACACCGAGGTCCCCGAACCGTCGAACAATGACTCGAGCGTCGGGAGCGAGACCGAAAGGGTTGTGATTCTCAGCGCACCAAGTTCAACCGTGTTGGCTGGAAGGTCGGCTGCGCGATCGGGAGAATCATCGGAAAAGGCGGAAAGATCGGAGAGCGATGTCGACGCAACACGAATCGGCGTCGAGGAATCGGCGTTATCGAAGGCAAAACTCGAGAGATCCTGCGTATTCGCGCCACCGGGAGGCCCGTTCGCCGCCGTCAGCGTCGTCGTGAGCTGCTCGGAAAGAAGATCGGACTGCCCCGTCAGGGACGTCGCATTGAGTGTCGTGGCCGCCGTCGGAACCACGGAATAGGACGCCACCGGCGCCGGTTCCGCCACGTCGTTTGCGGCATCTTCCAGCACTTCCTGGCCACTTGAATCCGCCGCTGCGGGAGCAACCAAGGGCTCGTCTTCAACGCCGGAAAACAGGTCCGACTCAGCCGCCGCGTCACGTTCGATCACGTGCGCGGAATCAGAAACTGAGATGACCTGAAGCGACTCCGCGCGCTGGAGCGGCCTCAATTCGCCAACGCCCAGTCCATCGGCCGACAGCAGGAGCCTCGGCTCGAGGCCCTCCAGATCAAAGGTACGAAGACTGGAGCGATCGCGGGACACGCGGCGTCAGCAGAACGAGCGGGGCAGATTGAAGTGGGAGTGGCAGGACCGAAATCCTGTGTGGGAAGCCCGAATTACCTGAACCACTCAGCACGCATGTCAATGTGATATCCTAAAAAATGCCTCATCCGAAATGCAGATTGCCCGCCACAGCCATGGTCCCTTTCGCGCGAAAAAAAATGCCGAAGGCAATCGGGCAGCGTGTTGCTTCCCTCCTTCCTATCCGGCGGCGCAGTCCCGTTCCAAAGTCCGACACGCTGCCACTAGTGGCGGATCGGTCCGGAATACGACGTGGCCTCTTCCAGCCACACATCCAATTTCATCACGCTCTGTCGCGAACGGGAGGCCTGGGCCTGCGCCCTTCCCTGGACGAGCCGGTTGGTCACGCGTCCGAGATTCCGGGCCAGTGGCAGCCCCCGGCGCACGGACCAGCCGAAAAGCCGGAGTAATGGACCGGGCGTGAAACGCCGGAGCAGCTCATCTTCGGCACTGATGAACGCAACGGCACTGCCGGGATCGCCCTGCCGGGCCGCCCGCCCGAACAGTTGCCGGTCGATCCGGTGCGACTCGTGACGCTCGGTCGCGATGACATGCAGCCCGCCCTGGGCGGCCACTCCCGGCCCGAGCACGATGTCGGTTCCCCTCCCTGCCATGTTGGTCGCAATTGTGATCGCACCCGGCTGACCCGCCCGGGCCACGATATCCGCCTCCTCCTTGTCATTGAGGGCATTCAGGAGATGGAAGGGCAGCCCGCGGGCTTCGAGTCGTCCGGCCACCTCCTGGCTCGTCACCACATTGCGTGTTCCCACCAGGACGGGCCGGCCGGTGCCATGACAGCGTGCGACCTCTTCCACGACCGCCTGCAACTTGTCCTCGATACTCGAAAAGATCCGATCCGGGGCCTCCTGCCGCCTCACCGGTCGATTCGTTGGGATCGGAATAACCGGCAGCTGATAGCTCTGCCACAGTTCACCCGCGGCCTCCCGCGCCGTGCCCGTCATCCCGGCCAGTTTTAGATACAGCCTGAAATAGCGCTGGAAGCTGATCCGTGCCAGGGTCTGGTCCACCGAGGAGATTGGCAGCCCCTCCTTGGCTTCGATGGCCTGATGCAACCCGTGCCGCCATTTGCGCATCGGCATCATTCGCCCCGTGAATTCATCCACAATGACCACCTGCCCACCCTCCACGACGTACTGCTTCCCCTTCCGGAAGAATTCCCGGGCGTTCAACGCCTGCTCGACCAGTTCCAGCGGCCTCCCTGAACCCCGCCAGGCTTCGGGCAGCTCGCCGGCAGATTCCTCCACCCGCCGGCGTCCGGCTGGCAGCATCACAATCTCCCGATAACGCAGGTCGATCGCGTAGTCCGTTCCCGCATGCAGCCGCCGCGCAATCCGCCACACGCCTTCATAGAGCTCCCGCATGGCGGCGCTGTCCCGGGGCGAGGAAATGATGAGCGGCGTCACCGCCTCGTCGATCAGGACGCTGTCCGCCTCGTCGATGATCGCCGTATCGAGCCCGCGCATCACGAGCCCGGGCGGAGCCTCGTGCGGCGCCAGGTGCCGCCGCAGCAATCGGCGGGCAAACTGGTGCCGCTCTCCCAGCCGCAGCCGGTCCCGCAGGAAATCCGCCACCACTTCCTTGCTGGTCGTGTACGTCACATCCCGGCCATAGCCCCGCAGCCGATCCTGCTGCGGCATGACGCTGGTCACGCACCCGACCGATACCCCGCAAAACTCGTAGAGCGGCCGCAGCCAGTCCGCATCACGCTGTGCGAGGTAGTCGTTGACTGTGACAATGTGGCAGGGCCCGCCCGTCCATCCGGCAAGGACCGCGGCGACGGCTGCGGTCAGCGTCTTCCCTTCACCCGTGGCCATCTCCGCGAGGCATCCGCGATGCAGCGCCAGCGCTCCCATGATTTGCACGGTGAAGGGCCGCATCCGCATCGTCCGGTCTGCCGCCTCCCGGATTGCCGCCAGGGCATCCGGAACGAGGCTCTCCACGCCACGGCCCTGCCGCCGGAATTTCTCGCGAAACTCGAGCAAATGCCGGCGCAACGCGGGCTCCGAGAGAAATTTCCAGTCCTCGGCCTTCGCATCAATCGCCTCGGCCTCCCGGCGGAGCTCCTCGACCACTCCTTTCCTGCGCCGGCGCCGGCCAATCCAATGGTCCACCACGCCATCAATCCCGGTCCGCGGTTCAGGCCGCCGCGGCACCGCGCATTGCCGGTGCTCAATCGTGATCGCGTTCATATCCCGTAACGCGCCTGCAACAACTGCCGGAACCGCCGGACCCATTGGGTCAACAATGGCTCGGCCTCGAGTTCGAAGCGGATTCGCCCTCCGCGTCCATGCAGCAAATGGGCCGCTGCGGCTGGCTCCACCGTGGCGCGCACCTCGAAAAACGGCTCGGCCGCCTGCGTCCCACTGCGATCCGCCGTGTTCACCGCCAGATCGCCGCCACCCGCCCATCCCAGCGCCGCCGAAGGCAGATTCTGCCGATCCACCGGAATCACAACCCGATCCCGGACCGGCAGCGTCGTGTCCGCCTGCCCCGCCAGCTTGATTTCCGAGCCCCGGATCTCGTCCGCGAAGAGTCGCGACGCCTCATTCTGGGACACGATGGCGGAAAAATAGAACTGCGACTCGTCGATCAGTTGTCCCACGGAGGTCCCGCGCTCCATTCGCGCACCGATCATGTCCCGGACGGTCGGCGCGACCCAGCGGCCGCGGTGCGGGGCGAGCACGATCAGCGCCGCCTTTTCCGCCTCGAGCCTGCCGATCAGCCGGCGGACGGCCTCGGCGCGCGTCGCCAGCGGACTCAGATCCGCCGTGGCCTGGCGCAAGGCGCGCCGCTGCATCGCCTCCGTCTCCTCCAGCTGGGCCCGGGCCGCAGCGAGCCGCAGATCGATCTCCCTGCTGCTCATCCGTAACAGCGGCTCACCGGCCTCGACCATCGCCCCATCCGGGGCCAGCACCGCTTCGAGCTCACCCGACGCCTGGGTGACCACCACGGAATACGACTTTGCCTGCAGCACTCCGGGCGCCCGAAACCGATTCGGAAAGGGCATCACCTGCAGAACCAGGACCAGCACCGCGACGGCTCCCAGCACCACGCCCACCGCCCGCGCGCGCGTGCGCTCGAGCCGCGGGCTGCCGGCCAGGTACGTGATGAGCCGCCAAACCGGCACGCATACCCAGGCAATGGCACAGACCACCGCCATGAGCATCCCCAGAATCAGGAACCGGTCCGCGAGAAAGAACAGAATCGCGGAGAAAACGACCACCTTGTAGCATCCGCTGCTGATCGCGAACACCGTCAGCCAGACCGCCTCCCGCCGGGAACGCGCCGGCGATCTCGATTTGCGATAGCCGAAGGCGAACTTCTCCACGCCATGCCGCAGGAGTCCGGTGGAACGCTGGTGGAGGTTGGGCACGTCCAGCAAGTCCGAGAGGATGTAGTACCCGTCGAACCGCAGCAGCGGATTCGCGTTGAACAGGAACGTGGAGACGGAAGCCACGAAAATCATGTTGTACGCGACGCTGTGGATGATCCCCGGCCCCGTCGCCGCCCAGACAAACAAGGCCAGCGCCGCCACGAACATCTCGACGATCATCCCCGCCGCCCCCACCAGCGCCCGTTGCCGCCGACTGCGGAAGGACCAGGAAGCGGTCGCATCCATATACGGCACCGGCGTGAAGAGCAGGAACATGATGCCCATCGTGTGCACCTCGCCGCCATACCGCCGGCAGGCGAAGGCATGGCCGAATTCATGGACGGTCTTCACCACCACCAGCCCGAGGTACAGCCAGACGAGATTCCCCGGCGCCAGTATCCCCTCTCCCTGGTCCATCAGCTCCGGCCAGTGATCGATCGCCGTCTTGATCCCGGCCAGCATCACCACGCACCAGACAACCAGTCCGACCCGCCCGAATGCGATCTTCGAAAACCCCTGGCAGCGCTGCAGGAACTCATCCGGGTCGAGCAACGGCACCCGCGCAAACATGATGTTCAGCAGCATCGCCCGCTTTTCCCGCTGCCGCCGTTTCTTGTAGCGCTCGAACAACTGGGCGCTGTCCGGCGCCAGCGCCGAATGGAGCAGGTTGGCCGCGTAGAGCTGCGCCAGCAGGTTGATCGCCTCCTCCTGCCCCGGTGCATTCTCGGGATCCGCCTCGAAGCACTCGTTCCAGACCGCATCCACCGTCCGGTCCGAACTCAGCCGCACCACAAAATCGTAGGCCGCCGGCCGCAGCCGGTAGAACTGGTTGTTGAAGGGATCGTGCAGGACGTACCAGCGCTCCCCCCGGAAAAGCTGCCGCCGGACCCTCACGTGCGCGCGCAGCGACACCCGCTGCTGGGCAATCCGGTACCAGGATTCACTGAAGGTCAGCGGCGCGTCAGCCATGGGAAAATCGCGACGGTTGATTCAGGGTGGAAATGGCCATGCCGGCTGCCAAGTGCTGCCTACCACCATAGGAGCAGCCTCAGGAAATCGATCGTCCGGTGGAAGAGAATCCACGCAAAGGTCCGCCGGCCCGCCTCCACTTTCGCCACTCCCGTCATCCCCGGCCGCCACCAGTCGGCCGGAGCCCCCGCCAGTTCACAGCGGACCACAAACTGGTTTTCCTGGTCCTGCGTGACCGCAACCGGCTCGATCAGGATCACCTTCGCGTGAAAGGTGTCCTTGGGCTGGCTCGCAAACGCGATATCGACCGCGGCACCGGCCTCCACCTCGTGGATGTCCCGCTCGTGCACCCTGCCCTCCACATAAAGCCGGTCGAGCCGCGCCACCTTGAACAGGATGTCGCCCTGCTGGACCGGCGCCCCCAGCCGCTTCTTCAAATCGCCCTCGACCACGATCGCATCGAAGGGGCTCTTGATCTCCGCCTGGGAAAGTTGATAGCGCACGAGTTCGAGCCGGACGCGCGCCTGTTCCGCCTGCGCCTGGCTGATCCGCATCTCGGCGAGCTCGTTTGCCGCACGGGCCTTTTCCTCCTCGCGACGGTACCGCGCCAGATCCGCCGCCGCTCCCCCCTCCTCGAGCAGCAGATCCCGCTGGTCGAGCCCGAGCAGCCGCTGCTCCCGCTTCACGGTGTCGCCGATCTCGACGTCGACCTCGGCGATGAACCCGTTGAAGGGCGCCGAAAGATAAGCCACGTTCTCCGTGCGCAGGATGAAGGGCGCCTCCACCCGGTACTGGATTCGCCCGAAGAAGAGCACCGCCAGTGCAATCGCGCCGCCGATCGCCATAATCTTGGACCACGTGTGATCCGGGCCGAGGAACTGCGCGGCCCGCTCCCGCGCATCGTGCGCCCAGCGCGCGCCGAACCAACGGTCGCGCAGCTTCAGGTCGGCCAGCCGCGGGGTTGCCAGATCGGCCGCCAGCCGCAGCAGCCGGATTTCATCCTCGAGAAAGGCGTCGGCATTCCGCTCCAGGGTCACCACCCCGACCGGACGCGCATCGACCCGCAGTGGGATCGAGCACAGGTGCCGGGCCGCCTGCGCCTCGGCAAACCGGCCATGATCCCGCGTGATCAGCGTCTCCCCGTCCAGCGGCGGCCAGTAAATCTCCTCGTCCTGGTCGAAGGACTCCTCCATCGCGAGCTCGAGCGCCTTCACCGCCTCCATCTTCCGCTCGAATTTGTCCGTGTGGCTGATCGCCACCAGTCGCACGTAACCGCGTTCCTCCCAGCCCAGGCTGACCCGCTCGCAATGATGCCGGCCGGCCAGCTCGTTCACCAGCGTCATCGCCATGGCGACAAACCGCTTTTGCGTATCGAGCAGGACAATGAAATCCAGCACGGAGGCCGCCTGCGCCGCCGCGCCCGGCGCGCGGTTCGACGACTGGAAATGCTGGACATCCCCTGGCAGGCAATTTGCCAGCCGCAGCCGCTTCAGGGCTTCGGCCGGACCCGGCACCGAAGCGCCCGAGAGGAGAAACACTGCGACCCAGCGCTCGTTCGGCCGGCCGGTCTCGAGCCGCACGGCGATCCCCACCTCGGACCCGCTGTCATCCTTCGTACCACCGAACTCGCGCGTCGCGTCGCCCTTCTCCAGCGCACCATCGCACAGCCCTTCCACCCCGGCGAAGAAGATCTTGAACCCATCGCCTCCCAGGTTGGCCGGCGAGGAGACGACCTTCCGCCAACCCGGCGCCTCGCCTTCACGCCGCCGTGCCACAAGCCCGAACCGCGCCCCCGTCACCGCGACCAGCGCATCCACGTACGACTGCCAGAAGACGCCAGGCGGGCCGGAAAACCGCCTCAGCGCGGAGAGCTTGCCCAAGGCATCACTGAACGGATCCGCCGCCTCGAAGTCGTTGGCCATCGGGAGGTGATTTAGGGAAGATTGAGTTGCCCCGCGATCCCTGGACGCAACCGGCCGTCGGGATTCGCGAACAGCGCCTTGATCCGCAGCAACCCGCTGGCCTGGTCGACGACCGGGGAGATGAACACGATCTTCCCCTCAAACCACTCCGGCCGGCCGACGCCCACATCGAGCCGGACCGGGGTGCCAAGCTTCAGCGTGTTGGCTGCGGCAGGATCGATGTTTGCCACGGCGTAAAACTGCCGGGAATCGACCAGCCGCAGCAGGATCCGCGGCGGCTGGCAATACTCCCCCACCTCGACCGGCAGCAGCGTCACCACCCCGGCAAACGGGGCCGTGATCCGGCGTTTCGCCAGGGCTTCCCGCGCCAGCGCCATTTCCACGGCCGCCACCCGCACCTCGCCCCGTTTCCGGTCGACTTCCTCCCGTGAAATCGAACTGGTGTTCTTCAACAGCGTCTCGGAACGGGCCAGCTCGGCTTCGAGGGTTTCGACCTGCACCGTCCGCCGCTCGAGGTCCAGTTGCTCCACCCGCGACTCGAGTTCCAGCACCACCGTCCCGGCTTCGACGAACGTGCCCTCCCCATGATGAATGATGGCAACGGTTCCCGCCACCGGCGCCGTCATCTCCACGTCGCCGATCGGCTCGGTCAGGCATTGGACAGTCGTGGATGCCGCCGCAGTTCCCGCCAGCCAGAGCCCGGCGGAAACCGCCGCCGCCCTGCCAGCGGCGATGACGCCCCGCCAAGAATGGTTGAATTCTGATTTCCGACGATCGCTATGCATGTGGGTGGTGTCGCCTACTGCGGCCAAAAGGGTGTGCGCATTCTTGGGGCAGGATTCGTCCGAACCCAGTCTTTTTGTTTCCGGCTGCCGGCCTTTCTGCATTCCTTAATCCCTGGTCCTTAATCCCTGGTCCCTGGTCCTTCGTCCTTGGTCCTTCGTCCCTGGTCCCTGGTCCTTCGTCCTCAGTCCTTCGCCCCCTGCCACGGCCATGGCTGCGTCAACCGCAGCCGCCAGGGATAGCTCGGATCAGGTTCGCCCACGAAGGCCTCGGGCGGCTGGGTTGGCCAGCGGGTGAAGGATGCGGTCGTATACCGCAGCGCCGGCATCGACTGGAGCGGGTCCTTGATCCATTGCTGGGTCCGCTCCTCGAGTTCCGCAAAACCCAGTTCAATCCCGCGCGCCTGCAGCAGGCTGCCGGACATCAACTGCAGATCGAGCAGCGCCCGCTGGTACTCGATCGCGCTCTGCAATTCCTCGAGTCGCGCCGCGAACAGCTCCTGTTCCGCCTCCAGCACGCTGCGACTGTCGAGCCGGCCGACCTCGCGGCCTTGCAGCCGGGTCTGGAGCAGGCTCGACCGGAACTCGACCACCGCCTGGTAACTCTGCGCCGCCGTGAAGGCGGCATCGACGCGCTGCGTCACCGAATCCATTCCCGTGCGCAGCTGGGTCGTCACATCGGCCGCGATCCGCTGCGCCTGCAGCAAGCGCAGCTGCGCCGCCCGGTGCTCGTTGCGCCCGCGCAGATTCCCGAAAAGCGGCACCCGCAATTCCAACCCGACCGTCCAGGTGGGGAAATTCTGCTTCTCGACGTCGCGCCAGGAACTGGTCCAGTCGAACCCCAGCCCGCTCGCTGCAAAACTCGTCTTCAAATCGAGCTGCGGCAGCCGCTGGTTCCGGGCATAGCCAACCCGGATCATCTCCTGGCCGACCTGCGACATCGCGCGGAGGAAATCCGGGTTCATGGCCTGGGCCACCCGCTCGCCCTCCTCCGCCACCACCGTGACACGGCGCAGCAGCGGCGCTTCGGCCGCCGTCAGTTCCGGCCCGGACTGCCGTCCGCCGCCGCCGAAGAATGCCGCCAGCCGGTTGGCCGCCTCGAGCCGCCGCTGCCGTGCCAGGCTTTCACGCGAACGCCGCAGCGCCAGCCCCGCCTCGGCCTCGAGGACATCGAGCCTCGAGCCACGACCGGCCTCGAGCGCGGCGGTGGTGTCCTGCACCAGCGTCCGGGCCAGCGCGACCGATTCCGCGCCCAGCCGCTCCTCCTGCTGGGCATAATACAGCTGCCAGTACGCCAGCTCCGCTTCCGCGACGACATTCATCAGCTGCCGCCGGTATTCCTGGTAGGCAATCTCGGAACCGCGCGCCGCCAGCCGGAGCGCCGCCAGGTTCGCCGCCCGGCCGCCGCCGCGCAGCAGCGGCTGCTCGATGGTCAGGCCCACCTGGGTCTCGTACTCCGCCTCCAGGTCGACGATCACCGTGCGCTGGATGTTGTTGATCAGTTCGCCCGCCGAGGCACCGAGCCGGAGCCGGGTGCCGAGCGGCGTCTGCATCTCGATCGCGGAACTGTAATTCTGGTTGCGCTCCGTGAAAATCCCGCCGCTGCGGAGGCTCCGCTCGATCTCGATCGTGTTCGGCTGTTCCGTGTCGATGTAACCGCCCGTCGTGACGAGCGCGGGCTCGAATCCGCCATTCTCCGCCCGCCGCTGGCTGCGCGCGGCGTGAAACGCCAGCAGCCGGGCCTGCACCGACTCGTTGTGCTCCACCACCCGGGTCATGTACTCCTCGAGACCGATCGCTCCCGGGGGCACAATCGGCGCCGGGACGCTGCTTTGGGCGGATGCGGACGGCACGATGAATCCAGCCAGTCCGGCCGCAAGCATCATGCTACCCGGAAGCGAGGGGAAGTGGGCGGGCATGTTCACGCACGAGAATTCGTCGCCGGCAGGGATACAAGCACTAGATTTCAGTTCGCCGATATTTTACCGGCGCCCAGGAACCAGCGATCGGATCAAATATGCGGTCGGCTCAGGCCTTCAACTCCACGATCACCTGTACTTCGGTCGTCGATCCGCGCGGCAGCCCGTTGACCGCCACCGCCGCTCGCGCGTGCTTTCCGGCCTCGCCAAACACCTTCACGAAAAGATCGCTCGCCCCGTTGATGACCGCGGGACTCTCGACAAACCCGTCCACCGCGTTGACGAACCCGCTGACGAAGACGATGCGCGCGACCCGATCCAGCGAGCCGGTGGCGGCCTTGATGTTGGCCAGCGTGTTCAGGGCGCAGACTTCCGCGGACTTGTAACCGGTCTGCACCGTCTGCTCCTTCCCAACCTGCCCGCTATGGGTGAGCTTCCCATCGAGGAAGCAAATCGTGCCGGCGCAGTAGAGCAGGTTCCCGGTGCGGACCGTGGGCACGTAGCTGCCGGCAGCTGAGGGCGGCGGCGGAAGAGTCAATCCGAGTTCGGCGAGTTTCGCTTCTGGATTCATGCCAAGGAACGCTGAGCCGGTGAAGGCTGCGCGGAAAGCAATTATTTTGGCCAGCGCCTCCGCGGGTGAACAACCACAGATCGACCATGATCATGGTATATGAGTGGTTCGCTCGTTCGAGGAGGAAGCGAGAACGGCGGCGGGGAAAGCGATCCAGGGACGCATCCGCTCCACGGGTGAATCACCACAGATCCACCATGATCATGGTATATGAGTGGTTCGCGTGGGATCATGTCCCACGTCGGAACCTCCGGTGCCGCCCGGGCGATGGGGCAAGTCCTGACGTCCATGCCGGGAAATACCGGGCATTGCCTCCGACCGGCTGCACGCCACAGTGCCGGCATGACCTTTGCCGACTGGCAGCAACTGTCCCCCACCGCCGCCGCCCGTGAAGTCCACGCCCGCGCCCGTGCCCGGCTTTCCCCCGCCCAACAGCGAGCCACCATTGCCCAGCTGGAACCCGAGAGCGAACTGACAGCGGCCTTCGAGCGCGCCGCGGTCTCCGCCCCGCTCGGCCGGGTCCCCTGCTTCGTCAAGGATCTGTTCGACGTCGCTGGCCGGCCGACCTTCGCCGGCTCGACCTTCCTGCCGGAAGTCCGGCCCACTCCCCGCTCGGATTCCGCGCTTGTCGCCACCGCCCGTCAGGCGGGGGCCGTCATGGCGGGGAAGTCGCAGATGCACGAGTTCGCCTACGGAATCACCGGCGAGAATGCGCATTATGGTGATGCCGAGCACCCGCATTTTCCGGGCCGGACCACCGGCGGTTCCAGCAGCGGCTCGGCCGCCCTCGTCGCGGCCGGCGTCGTGCCGCTGGCCTTCGGATCGGACACCGGCGGCTCCGTGCGGCTGCCCGCCGCCTTCTGCGGTCTCCACGGTTTTCGGCATCTGCCCGGCCATCCCTGGATCACCGATGCCATCGCCCTTTCCCCAAGCATGGATACGGCCGGCTGGTTCACGCGCACGGCTGGGGACATGCGGGCGGCCATCGCGGCGCTGCTGGGATTGGCTCCGGCTGCGGCCAGCGCTCGCGGCTGCTATCTGGAGATGCCCGGCCTGCACGTCGAGGTCGCCCGCGCCTGCCGGGAAGCCGCGCGGCGCTTCGATGCCGTGACCGATGAGGACACCGGCAACGCGCTGCGCTCCGGATTCGCCCCGCTCTTGGACATGTACAATATCATCGTAGCCCATGAAGCCTGGGCGGTGCACCAATCCTGGGCGGAGCGGTACCGCGAACGCTACGATCCGTCGGTCTGGCAGCGGCTGAACCGCGCGCAGCTGGTCACGGCGGCGCAACTCCAGAGCGCCCACGAGGCCCGCGGTCGCCTGCGGGAGTTATGGACGAACTTCTTTGCGCGTTACGATTTCCTGATCCTGCCGGCTTCACCCGCGCCCGCCTTCACCAAGCAGGAGTGCACGCTGGAAAATCGCAATCGGATCCTGGTCCTCACTGCGCCGGCAAGCATCGCCGGGCTGCCCGTACTCACGATCCCGGTGCCGCTGCCGTCGGGACTGACCACCGGGCTGCAGATCATCGTGCCGGGCGCGCAAAGCCCCGTCATCCCCTGGGCCCTCGAGCGGGCATAGCCCGGACAAGTCAAGCGAAGCCTTTGAATCCTGATACGAGGATTGGGTTCATGGAGGGCCGTGCTCCGTCACGGCCATGATGATCGATGCGCTGCGCAGGACGAATGCCACATTGGGTTTGTGGACGCCACGGAGGGCGTCCCTCCATGAAGGTCATTCCGACCGAAATGCGGACGCCACGGAGGGCGTCCCTCCATGAATGGGTCCGGCGCGGTTTGCTTCAGATCCCGAGCAACCTCGCGGCATTCTCGCCCAGCACCGCGGCGGACACTCCGGAGGCCCGCACCTCGTTCGCCAGCCGGACCAGCCCCGGCACCTCGTCCAGCTTCGGATAAAGGTTTAGCGGATAGTCCGAGCCAAACAGCACCCGCGACGCGCCCAGCGCCGTCGTGCCGCGGGTCCACACGCTCGCATCATAAAGGAGCGGTGACGCCGCCGTGTCATAGTACACATTGTTCAGCGTCGCGAACCTCGCGTCCCGCAGCGGATGCAATCCGCCCCAGTGGGCCAGGATGAAGGTGGTCCCGGGGAACGCCCGCGCCAGCTGGATGAAATCGTCTGCCGGGGTTTCGATCCGCCCGGGGAACGGGCGACTGTCCGGATCCGTCACGTGGAGGTTGACGGGCAGGCCCAGTTCACCCGCCAGCCCGAGCATCTCCCGAAACACCGGGTCGTCGATGGCATGCCGCTGTGAATGCGGCGACAGTTCCCCCACTCCAATCAGCCCTTCCGCCTGCGCGCGCCGCAGCTCGGCACGCATCGCCTCGGCGCCCGCCCGCGGGTGCAGGGTCGCAAAGGCCGAAAGCCGATCCGGGTGTGCCCGGACGCAGTCGGCATAAAACCGGTTCTGCGCGAAGCAAGTGTCCGGATTCTCCCAATACCAGCCGAGCAGGACGGCGCGCTCGATTCCCGCGATGTCCATCGCGGCGAGCAGCGTTGGCAGCGTCGGCAGCGTCTGCACCGGCCGGCCGTCGCGGCGCTTGCGCGTGCAGAGCACCGCCCAGTGCCGCTCACCCCGCGCCTCCGCCCACGCCGCGGGATCGCAGTCCACCTCCGCCGGGTAAAGGTGCACATGGGCGTCGATCAGGCGCATTTATGGCTCGTTCCCGCCGGCAGATGGCTTTCTCGTCGGCGGCGTTTCAAGGAGAACCAGAACCCCTCCGAGAACGAGACGATTTTCCATGCTGAACCGCATCTTCCGGCTGGCCGAGCACCAGACCACCATCGGCCGAGAGTTGCAGGCTGGGCTCACGACCTTCGCCGCGATGGCGTACATCCTCGCCGTGAACCCCGACATCCTCGCGCAGACGGGGATGGACAAACCCGCACTCGTCACCGTCACCGCGCTCACCGCCGCGATTTCCACCGCCCTCATGGCGGCGCTCACCAATTATCCGATCGCGCTCGCCCCAGGCATGGGGATCAACGCCTTCTTCACCTTCACGATTTGCCTGGGTCGCGGCGTGCCGTGGGAGGAGGCGCTCGGCATGGTCTTCGTCAATGGCATCCTCTTCCTGCTCCTCACCATCACCGGGATCCGGGAAAAGATCATCGCCGCGATTCCACCCGATTTGAAAATCGCCGTCACGTGCGGGATCGGGCTGTTCATTGCGTTCATCGGGCTGAAGAACGGCGGAATCATCGTCGCACACCCGGACACATTCGTGGCGCCGGGCGATTTTTCCTCGCCCCGGGTCGCGCTCTGCCTGGGCGGGCTCGCACTCACCATCGTCCTGATCGCGCGCCGGCTGCCCGGCGCAATCATCGCCGGCATCCTGCTCACCACCCTGGCCGGGATCTTCGTGCCGGTGGGAGGCAACCAGACCGTCACCCAGCTGCCGGAGGTCCTGGTCTCGCTGCCCGCCTCCCCCGCACCGGTCTTTCTCGAACTCACGTTCCGGTTCATGACCACCTCGAATGCCATCATGCTGGCGCTGCCGTTGATTCTCACGCTCCTGCTCGTGGACATGTTCGACAACCTCGGCACGCTCATCGGTGTGACGAAACGGGCGGGTTTCCTGCGGCCGGACGGCTCGCTGCCGAAGGCCGGCCGGGCGCTGCTGGCCGATTCAATCGCCACCATCCTGAGCGCGCTCGCGGGGACCTCGACCGTGGTCAGCTACATTGAATCGACCGCGGGCGTGGAAGCGGGTGGACGCACCGGGCTGACCACCATGACCACGGCTGCGCTGATGCTGATCGCCTTGTTCTTCACGCCGTTGATTCTGGCGATCCCCGCCGCCGCGACCGCTCCCGCGCTGGTCGTGGTCGGCGTGTTCATGATGCAGTCGATCACGGAGTTCGATCTGCGCGACTTCAGCGTGGCGGCGCCCGCGGTCCTGACGATCCTCGCGATACCGCTGACATTCAGCATCGCCGAGGGAATCGGGCTCGGACTCATCGCCGCGGCCTTGCTGGCGCTGGCGCTCCGCCAGCGCCGGCGGCTGAGCCTGACAGGATACCTGATGGCGCTGATCTTCTTCCTCTCCTTCTTCAAATTCTGGCCGTTCCGGGCTTAGCAGCGTGCAGGACTTGGCTTCCGACTGTACGGGTCGGGAGGAAGGAAGGTGGCAACACGCTGCTATTTTGCCTTCGGCATTTTTTCTTGTGGCGGGGTGGATTGCGATGGCAAGTAGCCGGGAAGTTGCTGTGCGCTGCCGCATGGCCACCTGCTTCGTCGCCATCGATTGCGATCCAGGCTCTACAGCCTGTTGCCACTCAGGGCGGCCGAAATCTTCGCGCCGCTTCGCGATTGCCCAGGATGCGAGGTTCCGGTTTTACCGATGCCCTCATGTTTCCCTCCCCGCTGCCTCACGCGTCTCTGCGCCGCCGACAGTTCCTTAAAACCTCTGCGCTCCTTGTGGCCGGCCCGTTGATCCTTCCAAGACTCCGGTCGCAGACCGCCGCCCCCAGCCAGCGGCTCACGATCGGCTGCATCGGGATGGGCCGGCAGATGCGCTCTCATCTTCGCAACTGTCTTGCCCGCGATGATGTGCAGGTCCTCGCCGTCTGCGATGTCGACACGACCCGCCGCGAGGACGCCAGGAAGAAGGTCGACGAGGCCTACTCGGAGCAGGCCGGCGCCGGCTACCGCGCTTGCGAGGCCTACAATGACTTCCGCGAACTGCTCGCCCGGTCCGACATCGACGCGGTCATCATCGCCACGCCGGATCACTGGCACGCCTTCGTCGCAAGCGCTGCCGTGAAGGCCGGCAAGGACGTCTACTGCGAAAAGCCGCTGACCTACAACGTCCACGAGGCGGTCGAACTCGTGAAGGCGGTTCGCCGGACCGACCGCGTCTTCCAAGTCGGTTCACAGCAGCGCTCCTCCAGCGAATTCCGGGTCGCAGCCGAACTCGTCCGCAATGGGGTGCTCGGCCGCATCAATTCAGTCCATGTGTCCTTCGGTGATCCCGCCCGGCCCTATGCCGAGCCCACCGAGGAGCTGGAGCCGGGGCTCGATTGGGATCGGTGGTGCGGACCGGGACCGCTGGTTGGTTACAGCCCGGTGCTCAGCCCCCGCGGCATCCATACCCACTTTCCCGAGTGGCGGCAGACCTGGGAGTTTGGCGGCGGCCGGATCACGGATTGGGGGGCGCATCATATCGACATTGCCCAGTGGGCGCTCGGACAGGATGGCCGGGGACCGGTGGAAGTGCGCGCCCCGCAGGACTGGGCTAACGCGAAGCGCGGCGCGCAGCTGGTCTATCCCGACGGCACCCTGCTCACCCACGTTCGCGGCCGCGGGGTGTCCTTCTATGGCACCGAGGGCGAGTGCCATGTGAACCGCGGCAAGTTCGAATTGATTCAGGCGGGAAAGACCGTGCACCGGTTCTGGGACAAGGAGGTCGACACCGGCACTTCGATGGAACGCGAGGTCACGCTGACCGAGCGCGAGTTCCTGGCCGATGCCAAGGTCAAGCTCTACCACAGCAAAAACCACTTCCAGGACTTCCTCGATTGCGTGCGCACGCGGCAGCGCCCGATTTGCGACGTCGAGATCGGCGCCAGCTCGGTCATCGCCTGCCACGTGATGAATTTTGCATACCATTACGGTGCCAACGCCCGCTGGGATCCCGTGCGCCACCGCTTCGCCCGCGGCGGCAGCTCAAAGTGGCTCACGCGCGACCGTTATCGTGGCGGCTGGAAGGTGTAACCGAAGCGCCGTTTCAGACGTGAGACCCAGAACATACGACCTTCGCGTTCCTTGGCGTGCTTCGCGGTTACTCGTCCGACCGAGAATGGGGTCGCAGCGCGGCTCCATTTCATCCGCGCTGCCGGTGTTCGCGCTCTTGCTGCTGCTGGGCGCCGGCCCGGCGATCGCCGCCCCGGCCACTGGGACGGAGACCCTTTTCGATGACCGTTCGCTGGCTGGATGGGCGCAGTCGCGGTTCGAAGGCGACGGCAGGGTCCGCGTTGTTCCGTCGTTTCGCGAGGGCCCCGGCGCCATCATCATCGAGTCCGGCACGACCCTCTCCGGATTTCGCTGGGCGCGCGACGAACCGCCGCCCCGCACCAATTACGAGCTCAGCCTCGAGGCCATGCGGCTGGAAGGCGGCGACTTCTTCTGCGGACTGACCTTTCCGGTCGGCGAGGCCGCGTGCACGTTCATCGTCGGCGGCTGGGGAGGAATGGTCGTCGGACTGTCGAGCATCGATGGGCTCGATGCCTCGGAAAACGAGACGACCGACGGGCTCCATCTGGAGGACGAACGCTGGTACCGTATCCGGGTCCGAGTGACGGAGGAGAAGATCGAGGCCTGGATCGACAACCGGCAGCAGGTCGACGTGACCCGCGCCGGCCGCACCTTCGGGCTGCGGCCAGGCGAGATCCACAAGTCGCTCCCGCTCGGCGTCGCCACGTATCTGACGCGCGCGGCGATCCGGAACATCCAGCTGCGCCGGTTGTGAGCGCCGGCTTGGCCAACGCAGCAAAGTTACGGAGGGCCCGAGGTTGAGCTGGCCTGCCTCGCCAGGTGAGCGAGTCGAACGTCATCGAGGGCTGAAAGCCAGATCCATCCGGATGCTCGGATCGATGAATCGGGCCTTCAGCCCTGAGATTCTTTCGATGCGGAATCCTGGGCCGTTGGCCCAGGCTGGGATGAAGCGGGCCTTCGGCCCTCCATGAATCCGTGCATTACCCGTTCGTTGGGGATGCGGCGCCCGCGCCGCGTTCAATGCCGTTTCGCATTTCGGACGACGCGGAGGTCGTCTCTCCAGGAGGAGTATTCGAAACTTGAATCGTGAAATCTGAAAATCGGTCATCTGAGAATCTGCAATCCGAGTCGGCGTTCCCAATTTCAC
This sequence comes from Verrucomicrobiia bacterium, assembly GCA_011525695.1. GTDB lineage: Bacteria > Verrucomicrobiota > Verrucomicrobiia > Opitutales > Opitutaceae > ER46. The sequence continues at coordinate 4,170 of WYBX01000042.1, read as the reverse complement.
GATGAACGCTTTCACGCTGACCGATTTCACGATGCCCGGAGGAGTGCGTTTCCAGCGAGATGCGGATCCGGCGCGTTCGCCGCGTCCATTTCGTTTCAGAATGCATCCCATCGCCATGAGGGCGTTCAGAAATCTGATGTGGAGCCGCAGGGACGCAGTCTTGCCTGCGCCCGAAATCGCTGCGGCTCCCCTTGCGCAACCAAGCATCCGTAGCGGCGCAGTCTTGCCCGTTCGACGCATTGCTTAATGGCTTCTGACGTTCGGTATGCGCGCAACCTGGTCGCCTGGCGGGCTGCCCGCCGTAGGCCAGCCGAGGAGGACCGCGATGGCCTCACCGCAAAAGAAATCGAACTTGGATTTGATGCCCGACAGCATCACGACACCTTCGAACCGGACATGCCATTGCCCTCCTTCCGTTCCTGCCAGCCATCGTGCCACCGCGCCCGCTGGCTAATTCCCGGCCTGCTGCTGGCCGCCCTCCTGCCGCCGGCTGAGGCGGCCTGGTCGCTGCCACTCCAGCCGGGAGAGCACCTTACGTATCGGGTGGCATGGGCGGTCCTTCCCGGCGCCGGCGAAATCAAGATCGACGGCGTGACTCCGCCGGGAAACCCGGGCCAGCTGCTCGTCACCGCCAGCACGAACACCCGCGGTCTGGCGCGACTGCTGCTGCCCTTCCAGGCGCAATCGGACTCGCTCTTCGATGTCGCGACCGGCCGGATCGTCTCGCTCCACGAGAAGTCCCGGACGCGAAAGAAGGAGGCGGACCACACCGTCACGTTTGACCATGCCACCCGCGAGGCCGTCTACAGCAGCATCGTTCCTGCGCAGCCGCCGCGGTCGCTCGAGATCCCGCCGGGGAACCCAACCGATCTGATGATGGGATTGCTGCAGACGCGGACTTGGGATCTGAAACCCGGAGAAAAGCGCGACGCGCTGGTGCTGTTCGATGATGATTTTTATGAACTGACGCTCCACGCCCTGCATTACGAGGACGTCCGCACTCCGGTGGGAACCTTCAAGACGCTGGTGCTCGAACCGCGGATGGAGAAGACGCCACCCAAGGGGATGTTCCGCCGGGGCAGCACCGTGCGGGTCTGGATCGCGCAGGACAGCCACCGGCTGCCCGTGAAGTTCGAGGTCGAGTTCAAGATCGGCACCGGCACCGCGACGCTCGAGGCCTACCAGCCGCCGGCGGCCGCCGTGGAGCAAGCTCACCCGGCGGGCCCGGGAGCATCGGATGCAGCGAATTCTCGTCCTTAGAGGCGGTGCGCTGGGTGATTTCCTGGTGACGCTGCCAGCGCTGGCCGCGCTGCGCCGGCGATGGCCAAAGGCATGCATTGAACTGATCGGCAACGCCACGGCTGCCGCGCTGGCGAGCCGGCGCGGGATCATTGATGCCGTGCATTCGCAGCACGAAGCGCGCTGGCACCCGCTCTTCGGCGCGACACCGCTGCCCGCGGCACTGGCAGAATGGCTCGAGCACTTCGATCTCATCCTGAACTACTGGCCGGATCCGGACGGTGAGCTGCGACGGCGATTCCCGCTGCGCGCCAGCCAGTTGTTTCTCAGCACGACGGCACTGCCCGGGCAGGGACTCGCGGCCTCACATTACGCTGCACCGCTCGAGGAACTCGGAATCAAGGTGAATACCTTCATCCATCCGCTCGAGCCGCTATCCCACAGCACGGCATCACTCCCGCTCCCAATCGAATCGACTTCGCACTCCGGACTTCGACCTGGCGCGGTCGCGATTCATCCGGGCAGCGGTTCTGCCCGGAAGAACTGGCCGCTCGAGAGCTGGCAGGCGCTGTGCACCGCACTCGGCGGCGTTGTGCCCAACCGTGAGTTGCTGATTGTGACCGGCGAGGCCGACGTCGCGGCGACGCAAAGCTTGGCGGATACGGGCCTGCAGGCGCATCTCTGGCCGCTCGAAGCGCTGATCTCCGCATTTTCCGACGCCCGGCTGTTCATCGGTCACGATTCCGGCATCAGCCACCTGGCGGCAGCCACCGGAGTTCCCTGCATCCTCCTGTTTGGCCCGACGGATCCAGCGATCTGGGCGCCACCGGCGCCGAACGTGCAGGTCATTCGCCGCGGCTCGAGCCTGACCGACATTACCGTCGCAGAAGTGGAAGCCGCCGCGCTCCGGCTGCTGAGGCATGGAGTACTGTCCTGAATCGAAAACTCGTTGCCCAGGAGACCAACCTTAGCATCCCAGCTTGTCGTCGGGCCCTCGCTGCCCCACGCTGGATGCGAATACCGGCATGAAACTTCATTACTTTCCGTCGCCCGAGGCGACCAACACGCTGTCCACCGCCGAGCTTCGCTCCCGGTTCCTGATCAGCGGGCTGTTCCAGCCCGGCGCAATCACGGCTCACTACACGGATCTGGATCGCATGATCACCGGCGCCGCCGTGCCGACCGGCGCCCCCCTCGCGCTCCCCGATGCGAAGGAAACGGGCACCGCCTACTTCCTCGAGCGTCGTGAAATCGGCATCCTCAATGTCGGCGGACCGGGCAAAATCCGGGTCGGCGGCACGCTCCATGAGCTGGGCACGCTGGACTGCCTTTACATCGGACGCGGCGAAAAGGACGTGAGCTTCGAGACTGCCGCCGGCGGCCAGGCCCAGTTCTTCTTCATCAGCACACCGGCGCACACCAAACATCCGACCGCCGTGGTCCGCCGCGCCGACGTGCGCACGGATCCAATCGGCGATCCCGCAAAGGCCAACCGCCGCCGGATCAACAAACTCATTCATCCCGACGGCGTGAAGAGCTGCCAGCTCGTGATGGGCTTCACCGAGTTCGAACCCGGCAGCGTCTGGAACACGATGCCGCCGCACACCCACAGCCGCCGGACTGAAATCTATCTCTACTTCGACGTCGCCGATAACGTCGTCTTCCACTTCATGGGCGAACCCGCCGCGACCCGCCACCTGGTGGTCCGTGACCGCGAGGTGATCCTTTCGCCCGCGTGGTCGATTCACTGCGGTGCAGGTACCGGTGCCTACCGGTTCGTCTGGGCCATGGGCGGCGACAACCAGGTGTTTTCCGACATGGACGCCGTGTCACTTGCAACCCTGCAATAACGAACCTTGTCGCAGCCGGCGGGCGCGTGCCGACCCGCATGTACCAACCCGACGCCAGGGTCCCGGCATGCGCTCCCCCGTGCCGAAATCAATCCTCCTATGATCATCGACCGCTTCAAACTGGATGGGAAAACTGCCATCGTCACCGGCGCCTCGCGGGGACTTGGCCAGGGCATGGCCCTCGGGCTCGCGGAGGCCGGCGCCAATATCGTCGCCGTCGACCTGCTCCCGTCGGCCGAGACGGAGTCGCGCGTCACGAGCATCGGACGGCAATGCCTCACGATTCAGGCCAATCTGGCCGACCGCGCCTCGCTGCCTGGCATCCTCGCCGAGGCGAAGAACCGGTTTCCCGCGCTTGATATCCTCGTGAATTGCGCGGGCATCATCCGGCGCGAGGATTTCACCAAGTTCACCGAGAAGGACTGGGACGAGGTGATGGGCATCAACATCGATGCGGTGTTCTTTCTCAGCCAGCTGTTCGTCCGCGACTTGATTGCGCGCAAGGCGCCCGGTAAAATCATCAACATCGCCTCGATGCTCTCGTTCCAGGGCGGTGTCCGCGTGCCGTCGTACACCGCGTCGAAAAGCGCGGTCCAGGGGCTGACGCGGTTGATGGCCTGCGAACTCGCAAGCCATTCCATCAATGTGAATGCGATCGCCCCCGGTTACATGGCGACGGACAACACCGCTCCGCTGCGGGCCGATGCCGAACGGAGCGCGGCGATTCTTGGGCGGATTCCCGCCGGTCGCTGGGGCCTGCCCGAGGATCTGCAGGGTGCGGCCGTGTTTCTCGCGTCACCGGCTTCCGATTACGTCAACGGCTACACCCTTGCCGTCGATGGCGGCTGGCTGGCCCGCTGAGGCGGATGGATTATCCGTCCGGCCGGGACGGAGCCCGGCCCTCCATGAATCCATTTCTGATTCCATGATTCCGATTGCTCGGTCCAGATGACTTTCCTGATAGGGGTAGGAGTGGCGGGGTTAGCGCCACCCCTCCCTCCGAACCGGACGGGCGGATTTCCCGCATCCGGCTCTCCAGTCAGTGGTTTCTCAGCGAGACTAACCATAGGCACAGGAGCCG
>WYBX01000041.1 GCA_011525695.1 Verrucomicrobiia bacterium | reverse complement strand
GATTTGATAGAGTGAACCTTCGAAAACATCGCCCAAATCCTCAATCGACAACGTCCGTTAATCGCCCGTGCCTCGCCTCATCACGAGGCACTTGTGAACGTGCGTTTTCGTCCGTGGGACCATAATGCATCAGATTCAGATCAGGATGATGTTGAAAACTCTCAGAGGATGCCGGCGCAGGGAGATGTCTGGACTCGGCTCAGACGAGGCTGCCGGCATGCGTTTCACATGCCGGCAGCCCTGTCGCCTGGTCAAGCCGAACGATCAAAAACTCCCCTTGATGCCCACGATGAGGCCCATCCCCCATTCCGTGATCCGGTTGGTTCTCAGCTCGGCGGGAGTGGATTCCACATACCGCTTCTGGACGATGGTATAGCCACCCTTCTCCCGAAAATCGTTCAAGGAGGCGTAAATCCCGACGTGCGGAGTGATATTATACTCGGCGCTCAAGGTCCATCGCTTCAGGGCACCCTGGTACTGCCAGGTGTTTGGCGGGATGCTCGCGCTGGCACCCACGGAGCGCCGCTTGGTCTCCTCCGACTCGGCACTGGAGAACTTGATCGTGTATCTCGGACGGATCAAATTGACACCCCAGCTGAGGGTTTCCGGAGCGAAACCGGTGAAGTCGGCAGTGGAGGAACCGGAGAGATCCGAACGGGTATAGTTGGCAAACACCTGGATGCCGCGTGCCCAGTTCGGCAGGAAACCCAGCGATTGACGATACGTGAACTCCAGGCCGCGAACCCGGGCGTCGCCGCCATTGCCCTGGGTGCGTATCTCGTAGAGGGCATCCTGCCCGGCTCCGGCCACCAACCCGTACTGCTCGAGCAGTTCGGCTGTGCCGGTGATGCTCGTGGTGGTGAAAAAGTTCGAGAGGTCCTTCTGGAAGACACCAATGGAGCCAAAGCCGCCCTTGAAGAGGTACGACTCCAGCGACAGGTCGTAGTTATTGGCCATCCATGGCTTCAGGGCGGTGTTCACCACGGTGATGGTCTGCTGCAGACTCGTCTCGGTGATCGCGGAGTAGCTCACGCCCGGAATGATGTACTCCAGCTCCGGGCGGCCGATGGTGCGGGCCGCGCCGATGCGCAACAGCAGGTCGTCGGTGATGTTGTACGTGGCATTCAGGCTGGGGAAGAACCCGTCGTAGGTCGTCTTGTCATAGGAGCCGCGCTCCGTGTAGATGAACCGTTCCCGCACGACCGGATCGCTGCTGAGTGGGATGAACTTGCCGGCAGCATCCTTGGCCAGGCTGCCATCGGCGTTCTTCACGTATTGGGCGGTCGGATCGACCAGCGGTCCCCAGCCCTTGTCGTTGGTGTGCTCGTACCGGACGCCCGCCACCACCCAAAGACGGTTGTTGAGCAGCCGCGTGTCCGTCCGAATGTAGGCGGCCGAGATGGTTTCATCCAATTTCTTCGATGAATTGACCACCGTGCGGTGCGCTGCGGTCTCGTTGAGCACGAAATAGTCCGGACGCTCGCGGAAGAGTTCGAAGAGCCGGTCGGCACTCACCATCTGCAGCCGGCCGCCCATCTTCTCCGGGGCGACCTGGTTGTAGGAGGTGTTCATCAGATCGTAATTTCCGGCCATGCGCTCGGCCGCCGAGGTACCCGGGCGGAAAGTATAGGATTTCCCGCGGTTCCACACTTCCTGGACCGACTGCAGCACCGCGCCGCCGACCTGCAGGGTGAATGGAATCGGAATCGCCATCTCCCGCCGCAGGTCCACGCGGGCCTGGTATTTGTCCATGCTGTTGCCCGCATCGACGACCGAGGCGTTCTCAATCGAGAAGAGCCGGCCGTCGAACGGCGAGACCGCATTGCCGGCCAGGTCACGAACCGAGAGCCGCGAGGGAAGGAGACCGGCGGCACGGTCGGCCGCGCCGTTCTGCCCCTCGCCCTCGATGATGAGGTTCCGCATCACGACGCCGGCGGCGGAGAAGACTCCCTCCCGTTCATAGTCCGGGTTTTGATCCAGCCAGGAGTTGGAGTAGCTGCCGCTCGCATCGACCCTCCAGACATCGCCGAGGTGCGTGTACTTCAGGAGTGCATGGGTGGTCGCGCCAAGAAAATAGCGGTTGGCGTTGGACTGGCTCATGGCTCCCGTTCCCGTGGGCGCACCCACCGTGCGGCTGGGTGTGCCCGTCGCACCGGATCCATAATTGATCGCGAGCCCGGCCGTCCCTTGATATTGGTCCCGGCCGCGATAGTTGATGCTGGCCTTGAAGATATTCTTGTCATTCAGCTTCCAATCCACGCCCAGGAGTCCCGAGCGGATGGTCACGACCTGGGTGAAATGGTTGGCCGTCGCGGTGCCCTGAAAGCCCTTGATCAGGTCCCAGGTGACCGCGGCATCGTCGGGGTTGGTGTTGTAATTCAGCTTGTAGGCAGCGGAGAGCGTGATTGAGAGCGACTTGTTCACCGGCCGGATGTAGTTCAGCTCGAACGAGGGGCGGATGTGCCTTGCGTCCTGGTCACTATAAACCCCGGGGCGTTCGCTGAGGCTCAATCCATATTGCGGATCAAACGACGTGAAGACGTTGTATTCGAAGAGCGGCTTCGACCGCTCGAATCCACTGCGGGTCGTGACGTTGAGCGCCCCTCCCAGCCCGTGGGCCGACATGTCGGGCGTGGGCACCTTGGTCACCTCGATGGTGGCGATATTGTTGGTCGGCACCGCGACGAGGTTCACCGCCCGCGTGCTGTCAGTGAAGGTGCCGGACAGTTCCACCCCGTCGAGGGTGATTCCGGAGGTGCTGGCCGGCATGCCGCGATACGACGCAAATTCGCCGGTGCGGCCGGAATAGAGGACCGACAGCCCGGGGATGAAACGGAGGAACTCGCCGATGTCACCGTCAACCCCGGTGGGAAATTCATTGAAGGCGACGACATTCTTGATGTTCGGCGACTGGCGCTGCTGGTTCATGGCGAGCGCCTGGGCATCCTGTTCACGCTTCTCGAGGACCTCGAATGCCTCCATCGCGATCACACCGGAACGCTGCAGGACGAAATCGATCTGCGCCACCTTGCCGGCCTCGACGGCCACCGACTCGGCCCGCGCATCGGAACCGACATACGAGGCGACGACGGTGGCGGTCCCCGCCGGCACTCCGGTGATCCGGAACGAACCGTCGGCCTCCGTCACCGCTTCGCGCGCGGTTCCCTGGACGGCGACCCGGACGTTGCCGACGTACTCCCCCTGCGCACCGATGGAAACGCGGCCCTCGATGATCCCGGTGCCCGGCGACTGCGCCGGAAGGGGGAGCGCCAATATGGCCATCACGGCCAGCAGCCCGCGGTGAAGCCACCGGAACAGCGGCCCCGTGCCGGCTCCGCGTGAGGAGAAGGATTGATCACGGTCGCATCCGTTTGCAGCCGCGGCCGGGTTTTGGTGGGAATTGACATTGGCGTCCACGCCGACGGACGCGTGCGGCGACGGCCACGTGGGGATAGGGTTGGATTTCATGTGTGGTGGGCGATGGAGTTTGTCCCGGTGTGAGCCAGGGTAAAAAGCGGGGGCTCTGGCGGGGAATATGGAAAGCCGTGTGAAATCGTTTCAACGACCAAGAACTGGTAAAAACTTGTTGCCACTCTCCGCTTGGTCGTTGCGCCGGCCAAAGTGGCTGGAACCTGCGTTCCGATCCTCCGTGCATGCCTGCGGCGAGAGCCTGCCGCTCGACGCCAGGACTGCTCCCCAACAACCAGCCAGTGGGGATCCGTGCAGGGGAGACGCTCATGCGGTAAGCCCGTTTACTGGCGGGCGCCCGGGCCTCACAACCGATCGATGGCATGCAGGGTCAGGCCAGCAAGCGGCTTCGATCCCGACGGGATGATCATGCTGGCGGCATAACCCACCACCACGCACACGGACGTGCCAATCGCCCCATAAAGAAAGAAGCTCACCGCGGTGAAGGACTGGACCAATATCAAGGCGGCGATGCTTGCCAGTGCGCCGATGAACGCTCCACTCCCGTGGGCCCGGCGCGTGAATATTCCCAATATAAAGAGACCGCAGACCGCGCCGCCGGTCAGGCCGAGGACCGTGATGAAACTGTCCCAGAGCGACTTTATATTGCGCCCCGCCATCACGCACGCCACGCCCGTCGCGACCAGTCCGGCGAAAAGCACGATCCCCTGGGCGACCCGCAGCCTCCCCCGATCGGTCGAGTCCGGCCAGATCAGCCGGTGAAAGTCCGTGATCCAGGCGCTCGCGATGCTGTTCAGGCTGCTCGACACGGTGGACTGCGCCGCGGCGAAGATGGCCGCCACCAGCAGGCCGACCACGCCCACCGGCATTTCCTGGACGATGAACAGCGGGAGGATCTGATCGTCGGACACAAGGGGATCCATCCGATCGGCATGGGTCCGGAAGAACGTGAACAGGGCGGTCCCGACGAGGAAGAAGAGGGCGCTGCCCACGAGCGAAAGGCGCGCGTTCAGCCAGATCGAACGCCTCGCCGCCTTCGGGTCGGAGGTGATCATGTACCGCTGCACCACATCCTGGCTGGTCGTGTACGTCGACAGGTTGTTGAAAAGACTGCCGACAAAGATAACGGTGATCGAGGCCACGGTCAGATCGCTGCTCCACCACACGGCATTTTCGAAGAATTTTCCCTCCTGGTGGGCGAGGGACCAGAAACCGGCCAGTCCGCCATCGGTCTTCAGGATGGCAAAGCCCAGCGACAGGACGGCGCCGCCGAGCAGGATGGTCGCCTGGGCGACATCGGTCCACACCACCGCCTCGATTCCGCCAATCATGGTGTAGAGGATGCAAAGCAGCCCAACGAGCACGATGCAGAGGTAGACGTCGAGCGAACTCACGGTCGAAAGCGCGATCGCGGGCAGGTACAGGACGATGGCCATGCGGCCGAACTGCATGAGAATGAATGAAGCGCTCCCGAAGAGCGAAACCACCACATTGAAGCGCTTTTCGAGGTATTCGTAGGCGGAGGTTACGTTCAGCCGGCGGAAGAACGGCAGGTAGAAGGCAATCACCACGGGGGTGACGGCAACGATTGCCACCGTGTTGAAGAGGTAGCTCCAGTCCGTCGCATACGCCTTGGCCGGGAGTGCCATGTAGCTAATCGAGCTGACCATGGTCGCATAGATGCTCAGTCCGGCGGCCCATGAGGGTATGCGCTGGCCACCGCGAAAGAAGGCATCCGTACTCCCGCCGCGCCGCGAACAGTAGAGGCCGATGCCGACCATGCCGGCGAGGTATCCGGCCATCACCAGCGTGTTGATCCAGCCAAGTTTCGCCCGCCGGTGGGCCCCGCCCGTGCCACCCGCTGCTGCCGACGTCCGATCAACCAGCACTATGGACCCGGGCGTCGGGTTCACGGCGACCGGTGCGGCGGATTCCGAGAGGCCATCGCTCCCCGATTGGACATCCGGCACGGCCGTATGCCCGGTCCCCCCGGGGTCCCGCGCGGCATGGAGCGTTTCGGCGCTGAACCACGAGCACCAGAGTGCCAGGACGCAAAGCAGCCGCACGAGAAACTGGCGCCTTGTCGCCACAAGGCTGGCGGGACGAAACCGCGCACCGGCCAGGGTAGCGAGAGCGAGTTTAAGCCGATCGGCGGCGGCGGTGCGGGCAGGTTGCAACGAAATCATCGCAAGTCGCAGCTGGCACCCGCTGCCGCGGGTGTCACATAGACGCCCCCCTCGACCCGGCAGGGATGCAGGAATTGGGAGCGCAGGTGGGGAATGTATTCGAGAAACACGACGTCGTGATTCAGGGCGATCCGATTGAAGAGCACGAGATGCTGGTGCAGCTGGCCCATGTCCCCAACATGGGGGACGACGGGAACGCCGAATTTCCGGCAGAGCAAGCTGACCGCGAGAAATTCGCTGACCCCCGCCACCCGGACGGCATCCACCTGAATGAAACCGGCGCAACCAGCCTGGAGCACATTCTTGAAGATGACCCGGTTTGGAATGTGCTCCCCCAGGGCGAGTTTCACCGGTGCGATTGCCGCCGCCAGGGTCCGGTGGCCGAGGACATCATCCGGGTGGGTCGGTTCTTCGATCCAGAACGGATTCATTTGCTTCAGCTGGCGGCAGATCGCGAGGGACTGCGGCAGTGTCCATTGCTGGTTGGCATCGAGCATGATGCGGGCAGTGGCGCCGGCCGCATCGCGCACCAGGCCGGCACGCCGGATGTCGCGCTCCGGATCGGGCGAGCCCACCTTGAGCTTCATGGCGGTGAAGCCCGCGTCGATCGCCCGCCGGCAATTTTCCGCGATCTGCTGGTCGGAGTAGTTGAACCATCCCACTGAAGTGTCGTAGCCCGGATATCCAGACTGCAATACGCCCTCGCGCTGCACGCGAGTCGAGGATGCGTCATGGATGAGCGACACGGCCTCGGCCGCCGAAATTTCGTCCTCCAGATAGGATAGATCGAGGGCCGCCACAACCTGGGCAGGGGTAAGATCGAGGAGCAGCCGCCAGAGGGGCACGCCGCGCGCCTTGGCCCAAAGGTCCCAGCAGGCGTTGGTCACGGATGCAAGCGCGAGCTGCACGACGCCCTTGTGCGGCCCGAGCCACCGGAACTGTTGTTCATCGGCCAGGGCCTTCTGCCGCGCTCCAAAGTTCGACATCAATTCCTCGATGTCATGATTCACGAGCTGCCGGCCATAGAATTGCGCCGCTGCACACACGAGTTCCGTCCCCTCGCCCAGCGTAAACGCCAGCCCCGTTCCGGTATGACCGCGATCGTCGTGGAGCAGCGTCACGGCATAGGAATAGACCGGGTTCCGGTGGACGGCATCGCTGCCCTGCCCGCCCCCGATGGGGAAACGGACGTCCCGCGTCGTGACCGCCGTGATCATGAAACCGCTCCCCGACGTCGGTAGCCCAGTTCCGCACCGCCGCTGACATGCAGGATGTGCCCGGTGATGAAGCGGGCCTGATCGGACAGGAGGAACACACAGGCATCAGCGATCACGTCCGCTTCAGGGCAGTAGCCCAACGGATGGATTTCGTCCAGGTAGCCCGCCATCGCCGCCGGATCGGGCTGCTCCGTGCACCACTTGCGCAGCATCGGCGTCCAGGTGCCGGCCGGACAGACGGCATTCACGCGAATCCCATGCGGGGCATAGTCCAGCGCCATCGATTTCGTGAGGGCATTCAAGCCACCTTTGGTCGCGGTGTAGGCGGCATGATTTTCCTGGCCGATCACGCCCACCAGGGACGACGTGTTCAGGATACAGCCGTTGCGCGACTTCAGTGCCTCCAAGGCATGGCGGGTCGTGTGCAGCACGCCCTTCAGATTGACGTCGAACAACTCGTCCCACTCCAGGTCCGTCGTCTCGTGGAGCGTTTTCGATGGGGAGGCTATTCCCGCGTTGTTGTGGACGGCGTCAATTCGGCCGAAATGCGCCAGGGCGCAATCGACGGCGGCACGGACCTCGTCACCACGCGAGATATCGCAAGTGATGCCGAGGTGCTCCGGCCCCAGCGCCGTGGCGGCCGCCTTGACGCAGGGTTCTCCGCGGGCGACGAGCGCGATTCGGGCGCCCGCCGCCGCATACGCCTTTGCGCAGGCCAGACCAATCCCAGTCGATCCGCCGGTGAGGAAAATCACCCTGTCGCTGAGGGACTGGCCGTTCACGGCAGGTAGTAGAGTTCCCTCGTATCGGCCCAGATTTTGCCTGCCGCCGCCGCGTCCGGAAGCGGCGCCTGGCAGGGATCCGTTTCCTTCCACCAGCGCACGGTCTCCGGATCTTCCGCCAGCTTCCGCATGTCCGCGGCGAAGTCGCTCCCGGTGTATTCAAGGTAGGCAAACAGATAGAGCTTCCCCTCGATCTCGCGCTCGTGAATCGAAAAATTCCGGATGTTGCATTCCTTCAGCATCCGGTTGACCCCCGGCCAGGGGTTGGCGTGCAGTTGGCGGTAATAATCCGCCTTCCCGGCCTTCAGGCCGGTGACCCAGGCATATCGTTGCGCGGGTTCCGGCTTAACGCAGGCCGAAAGCAGGGACATCAGCCCGAGAGCCAGGGCAAATCGTGGTTTCATCGCGCAGTGGGGGTTAACGGAAAATCACATAGAGCAGCCCAAATGTGACCAAGAGTCCTGCCGTGAGCACACCAAAGCCGCTACCACCCGCCAGCCGGCCCGAGGTTCGCAGCGGCTCGCGCCAGTCGTCCCAGACGAGGAGCCTTGCCTCCGCTGGCAGCGGTTCGGGAGACAACAACGACGTGGTGATCATGATCACGACGCATGCGACCAGGAGACCGAACGCATTGAGCATGAAATCGCCGGTATAGATGCCGTTCCAATCCAGCAGGAACACGACAAAACCCAGAATCATTCCCACAACCAGCGTGATGAAGGCGGATCTGCCGGTCGCCCCCTTCCAGAATACACCCAGGAGGAAGACCGCCGTAATCGGCGGCGCCACATAGGAAATCAGTTTATTGATCCCCTCGAAGATCGTCATGTAGCGGCCGAAGAGGGGCGACGCAATGATCGCGAGGACGGTCGCAACCACAGTCGTGATCTTGCCGATCCGCACGAGGCTCCGGTCGGCGATCGCCGGGTTGTGCCGCTTGAAGAGATCATAAGCCACCAGCGTCGCCGTGGAATTGAGCGCTGCGGAGCACGTCTGCATGGCGGCAGCTAGGAGGGCGGCCACCACCACTCCCTTGAGCCCGGCGGGGAGCAGGTGCGTCACCATGAACGTGTACGCATCCGCGGCCGCGCCGGGCGCCGCCCCGCCAAAGGCCCCCTGCTGGACGAGCGCCACGCAGATGACCCCGGGAAGGACGAAGCAAAATACGGGAAAGATTTTCAGGAAGGCGCAGAACAATGGCCCGAGCCGGGCATGGCGCTCATCCCGGGCCGCGAGGACACGCTGCACGATGGTTTGATCACAGCACCAGTACCAGATGCCCAGGACGGGATAGCCGAGCGCAATCGAGTACCAGGGAAGACCCGCCGGATCGTCCGGGCCTCGGATCATGTGCAGGAAGTTCGCCGTTCCCCAGGTGACATTGCTCCCGGGCACGCCGGACAGCGGGTGCGGCTGGGTGGCGAGCGTGTGGGCCAGCGCGGACCAACCGCCGATCTTCACATAGCCAACGATTGTGACCACCACCGCCCCGACGAGCAGGAGCACCGTCTGCACGCTTTCGGTCCAGACCACGGCCAGCAGACCGCCAAGCATGGTATAGACACCGGTGAGAACGCCCAGGGCGATAATGAAGAACAGCAATGCATCGATGCCCATGATCTCCGCTCCCGGCCCAATCCCGAGCACGCCTCGCAGCACCCAGGCCGCCGTGTAGAGCGCCACCCCCATGTGAATCACGATGGCGGAAAACAGCGACACCACCGTCAACGCGTCACGACAGGGCCGGTTGAAGCGATTCTCGAGGAAGTCCGGCAGGGTTGCGACGCGGGAGCGAAGGTAAATCGGCGCGAAGAACCATGACAGCAGCACGAGCGTGAAGCCGGCGAGCCACTCGAAATTGCCAAAAACCAGGCCGTACTTGTAGGCCGCCTCGGCGAGGCTCACCAAATGTACGGTGGAGATGTTGGCGGCGAACATCGCGAGCCCGATCATCGGCCAGGACAGGGTGTTGCCGGCCAGGAAGTACCCCGCCCCCTCACCGCCGCGGCCTCGCCGCGGCCGGAGAACGCTCGCCATGACGCCGAGCGCCACCACGGCGGCCAAATAAATTGCGACAATGACCCAGTCGAGTCGCGTCATGGGAGCCGATCACGCACCACAATGCCGGGAAATGGACGCAACGCTGTCACTTCTCGAAGAACTCCATGTCCGCGATCGCGGGAGTGTCCGTCGATGCCAGAATCCGTAGCCGGACCTCGGTCGTGGTGATCGGCTCGAATGACTGCTGAAACCACCGCCCTATCTTGGTCCCGGCAATGACGGTCTTCCATCCCCCGGCGACGCGGCATTCGAGTTCGAAACGAGTGACGCGCTCCCCGAGTGCCTCCTCGATCCTGACCCGCTGGATGGTGATCGGCTGGTGATACCGAGCGGCAATCCAGATGGGCTCGTCCGGGCCATCCGGGCTCCACCAGGTGGCTGGTTCCTGATCGAAAACCCGAGCCGGCTCATTGTCCGCCTGTTGTTGCGGCGCCAACGCATTGGAACTGCTCGCGGTGAACTCCAACGCCCCCTCCATGACCGGCAGATCCATGGCCGAGCCGTCGAGTTCCAGGCGGACGATCGTGTCAATGGGATCCCAGTCGTCTTCGGAGAGCCTCAGGGTGAGGGTCTCCGCGTCCTGGGCGAACGTCACGGGATCGCCTCCGGGCAGCTTCGCTGACCGGATTTTCCGCGGCAGGGCGGGCAGTTCAACGGCCCCCGTTGCTCTGCGCAGGAGATGGACGAAGACGAGGTTGCCCCGTCGCGTGCTCGCCACGCCCTTGCTGGGTTTCCAAGGGCCGCCCCGGGTCCCGTAAATGCTGGGCCCATGGTCCCCGAGCCAGTCGCCGATTTCGCGGAGCCGGTCGACCTGCCGCGGCTCGATGCGCCCGTCCGGCATCGGGCCGACATTCAGCAGGAGATTCCCATCGCCGCCGGCACAGAGGATCAGGGTCTGCAGGCACTCCTTCAGCGACTTCATCTCGTCATCGGGTTTCCACGCCCACTGCCGGCAAATCGTGATACAGCTCTCCCACGGCCGGTCGTCGCGATACCTGCCGACGCGTTGCTCCGGAGTTTCGAAATCGCCGGGCAACCCATTCCGGTTGTTGATCAGGATTTGCGGTTGAAGCTGGCGGGCCATCCGGTTCAGGGCCTCACCGTCATAATCGGCGGCTGTCTTCCGGAGCCCGTCAAACCAAAGGACATTCACCCGGCCGTAATTGGTGAGTAGTTCCCGGACCTGCACCTTGAGGTAATCCAGGTAACGGTGATGCCGGCCGGGCACGAATGCGTCGGGATGATGCCAGTCGGGTTGGGAATAGTAGATGCCGAAGTCGAGGTCGGCCGCATGGCTGGCGTCAGCCAGTTCCCTGAGCACATCGCGCCCAAATGGGCTCAGCGGACTCGTGATCTTGTAATCGCTCGCTTGCGTGTCGAACATGGCGAACCCGTCATGGTGCCGCGCACCGAAGACCATATACTTCACGCCGGCTGCCCGGGCGATGGCGACCCATTCGGCAGCGTCGAATCTCACGGGGTTGAATTCCTTGTACAGGTTATCGTAGATCTCCGGCGGCCATCCAGTGTCAGGCGCACCACCCCACCCGCGGCGCTCAGCGGCCCGGGAAAAACTGATTTCGGTTCCCTTGAGCGACACTGGCCCCCAGTGGATGAAGAGCCCGAACCGGGCGGCGCGCCACGCCTCCAAAGCTGCGTCCCGCGGCGCCTCTGCGCCAAACACGGGCCAGCATCCGATCAGCAGGAAGAGTGAAACGACGTTGCGGCAGGGAAATGAAGTCATGCAGATGAGTGGGCACCGACGGTTTGAATGTCCGCGGAATTGGGGAAAGGGACCTTCACGAAACCCGGCCATGATAGCGGATGCGTCGTTCGAATTTGACCGCGTAGGATTTTGCACATTCGGTCGGGCGTGAATCGGCGGCCAACCCTCTTCCGCGATCCGCGCCCGGGGAGCGCACTGGATGCCCATCGTCCGCTCCTGAAGTCGATTCGCGAGGGGAAAATCGAGTTTCACGCCCTTGGTCGCGGCCATTATCCCGGCGCCCGGCTCGCCCGTTCCGAGTTGCCGGGCCTGCTGAGCCTCGGCTTCTGGGATGCACGCGGCGCACAGGACTGGGGCATGGAGTTTCATCGCAACGAAGGCGTGGAGATCTGCCTGCTCGAAACCGGATCGATGGTTCTCGCCGTCGACGCAGACACCCACCCGCTGGGGCCGGGCTCGCTCACGATTACCCGGCCCTGGCAGCTTCACCGCCAGGGCAACCCGCACATTGCCGCCGGCCGGCTCCATTGGCTGACCATCGCCGTCCGGGCCCAGCGGCCGGATCAGGCATGGCAGTGGCCAGCCTGGGTGTTGCTCGCTCCCGAGGATCGGGACGAACTGACCCGCCGGCTGCGATTGACGGAGTCGCCGGTCTGGCATGCCACGCCGGACGTGGTGCGCAGCTTCCGGCAGATTGCGGCGGCATTGGCCCGGGAGTCGGGCGCGCGCCGGCTGTCGCGCGTGGCGATTGGCGTGAACGATCTCCTGCTGGGAGTCCTCGAGATGCTCCGCGCGGAAAACCGGATCGAGCGTCCCCGGCTGGCGAGCCGGGAGCACTCCGTCGAACTGTTCCTCGCCGATCTTCGGCAGAACCTCATCAGCCTGGAGAGAAACTGGACGCTTCCCGGCATGGCTGCGGCCTGCGGGATTGGCACGACCCTCTTCAGCCGGCTCTGCCGACGGCTGACGAACGCGAGCCCGCTGCGATTCCTCAATCTGGCCCGACTCGACGCCGCCGCCCGGATGCTCCTGTCGGATCCCGGCCGCCGCGTGACGGCGATTGCCTTCGATTGCGGTTTTCAGTCGAGCCAGTATTTCGCCCATCAATTCAAACGGCGTTTCGGCGTTACCCCGAGGGTCTATCGGACGAACAAGGGCGTCGTCCGCAACTCGAAGCCGCGCGTTGATCCTGCACGCGCCGTTCGAGTCAGCCGCGGATAACGGTTCAAATGCGGACGACCTTGCCCGGAACCTGCGGCGCACCCGAGTTGGCGCTGGCCATGGCGGCAAAGCACAGCGCGAGGCTTCCGAGGTTGTCCCTCGCATTGTGCGAGGGCGGCCGGCCTTCCTCGATCGCGCAAAGCAGCTCCCCCATTGCGCCCTGGAACCCGGAGGAAAACCAGGTTCCGTCGAGCCGAACCTCGCCCCGTCCGGCATCCGTGTGGAGCACGACGGTCTGCTCGGAGAGGCTGGGACCGAAACTGCGCAAAGTTCCCCGGCTGCCGCAGACGACCGTGCGATCCTCCTGTCCAGCCCGCACATGACCGTTGAAATTGAGCCTGGCCTGCGCGCCGTCGAAGTCGGCCGCCACCTGGGCAAGCATCGGCGGCTTCATCCGCTGCGTCGAGGTCCGCACCACACTCGCCCAAACCCGGCGGGCGGTCCGGCCGCGCAGCATCCGCACCACGATGTCGAACCAGTGAATGCCGAAATCGAAAAGCACGAGATGAGGAATGTCCTCATAGGCCGTTCCGGTCGTCCACGTGTGGTCCCACTGCAGCGTGCAATCGATGCTCGCAACCTCGCCAATCAACCCCGCATCAATGGCCGCCGTGAGGAAGCTGAAGTGCGGGGCCCAACGGCCGTTCTGGTTCACCGCCAATCTGACCCCCTGCGACTCAGCCAGGCCGGCCAGCCGCTCGCCCTCGGCGAGATCGAGCACAAAAGGTTTCTGGCTGAGGACATGCCTGCCGGCCCGGAGCGCAGCTTCGATCACCGGAATTCGATCGATCGGGTGCAGGGCAATGTCCACCACCTGGACCTCATCGCGAGCGAGCACTTCACGATAGTCCGAACAAACGCGCGCCGAGGGATAAAACTCGGCGCGACGTTTCTCCGCCCGCGCCACGTCCCGATCGCAAAGCACGACGACGTCGAGTCCCATCGCAACATAGGCCCGCAGGTGATATTCCGAAATCCCACCGCAGCCGATGAGGGCGATCTTCGGCCGATACCGCCTCGGCGACGGCGGCCGGTACGGCAGTTCCGGCACCGCAATCGCACCACCCGCCTCGACCGGGCTGAGCCCGTAGCTTCCGCCGGAATTATTCTCTTTCATGTCAATCGACAAGCCGCACCGTCCGGCGGCGTCTCGCACTCAACACCGCCGAGTCGACGATCTGCTGCCCGATGCGGTTGATCGCCGGCGAAAGCGGCCCCTCCAAAGGCAGGCCGTGCTGCAGGCAGTGGACAAAGTACTGGATCGGGTTCTGCAGCGGCGGCCGCGGCTGGTCGGCGGGAACATCGACCCCTTCGGGATGCTCCTCGCTCTGCACCCGCACCTTAGGCTCGTAGTCGTAGCTCGCAATCGTGCCGCGCGTGCCCTTCAGCACGAATCCGCATTTCGGCTGTGGCTGGTGGATCCAGGGATCGGTGAAGGTTCCCCAGCGCGTTTCCAGCTTCGAAAGGCCCGTCGCATAGCGTGCGATCGTGATGCTGTGCTCGTCGACCTCGAGTCCTCGCGGCTGGTCGGTCACGGTGGTGATCTCGATCGGCTTCCGGCCGCCGTGATACCACGTGCCGAGCACCGCCCCGTAGCCCAGGTAATCGAGCAGCGAACCACCGCCGTCGGCTTTCCGGTAGAACCAGCTCTGACGCTTCATTGCGGGCGTGGGCCGGGTCTCGATCTTGTCCGCCGTGTGCCAGAGCGGCCCACGGTTTCCGTCGTAGAAATGCACCTCCTGCAGCTGGCCGATGCGGCCCTCCATGAGCAGCCGATGCGCGGTCAGGTGCGCGGGCACCCAGCGCAGGGGCCAGTTGATTGCGAGTCGCACTCGATGCTTCTTCGCCGCCGCGAGCATCCGATCGGCCTGCGCCAGACTGGCGGCAAACGGCTTTTCCACGAACAGGTGCACCTTGTAGGGCGCGCAGCGCTCGACGTAGTCGGCATGCCTTGCGGTCGCCGGGCAGAGGATGACGAAATCGGGCTTCGCCTGTTCGAGGCAGGCGCGCCAGTCGGTGAAGACGCGCTCCGGTGGAATCGCAAAATTCCGGATAGCGGGCTGCATACGCGCAGGCTGCTCGTCACAGACGCCCACGATTTCCACCTCCGGATGTTCGAAGGCCTGCCGAAGCAGGTCGCCCATGTGCATGTGGTCGAAATTGATCCCGGCCACCCGGATCTTCGGCTGCGGAGGTTTCATTGCTGATCAAAGTTAAGCGATTCTCCTCAAACACAGAGGCCGCAGAGATCACAGCGACGAGTTCATGGATTGTTGCTCTGTGTTCTCTGTGCCCTCTGTGTTGAAGCACCGTCACGTCATCCGCGACCCAATTGCGCTGAATAGTCGCGTTCTGAAAATGAGAAGACCGCCGCCGGTGTGCGCACGAAAATTCGCTTCAGCGCCGCGTCATCGACGCCGGCCGCGCGAAGCCGCGCACTGAAATCGGTGAGCAGGAAGGTGTGACCGGGCCCGCCCCCGTAGCTCCTCCAGTAGCCCCGCCGAGCTGCATCCATGCCGAGCATGATCTGATCGGGAAACTCGGGCAGCAAGCGGACGACGAGGTCGAGGGTGGGGTTTCCCTGGCCCGTCGGCCAGCGGAAGCCGCTGTCGTATTCGAGGCTCACGCCACTCGCGAGCAGTTCGCGATGGTAGCCGATGTCGGGCTTGCGATCGGTGTGGGAGAGGCAGACATGCCGCAAGTTCACGCCTCCGGCGCTCAGGAGTTCGATCTGTTCGAGCCCGGCGGTTCCCTGCTCGGTGTGCGTGAGCATCGGGCAGCCGGTCTCGCGGTGCGCGGCGGCCGCAGCGGCAAAAATCCGCCGTTCGTGGTCCGCCACGCGATCCAGCCCCGAGGCGATCTTGATGACTCCGGCGCGATGGGTGGTGCGCGTGACCAGCGGACCGCCATAGTCGTCGCCGTCGACCCCGTCGTTGATTTCGGCGACGAAAAGCCTGGTGAGCTGCGTCTCGGAATACCGGCCGCCCCAGTGGCCGGGCGGGTAGTACTTTGCGAGGTGCAGTCCCGTTGGGCAGACGATCTGCACGCCGCTGCCGCGCGAGATTGCGGCGAGCTTCCGCACGTCGCGTCCAGCGTCGCATGGCATCGAGTCGATCATGGCGCGGCCCCCCGCGGCATGGAACTCCCGCAGTTCCTCGATGCCACGCGCCACGTCGTCGAGCAGGAATTCCGGATTTTCGTGCGTCGTGAAACCCGGTCCGATCACGATGTGCTCGTGCGCATAGCACACGCCGAGTTCGTCGGCCGGAATGTCCCCAAGCACGGTGCGTACAAAGCTCATGAGGACACGGTAATCGGCACACTGGAGGCTCGATCATTCCAGCCGAAATGTAGCTGCGCTGTTGCCCGGAAGTTCAACCGCAAATGAACGCCAATTCTCGCGGACGAAGTGCCTGTGTATTGAAGCATGAAACGACGAACTGAACAGTGACCCGGGGGTAACTTGGGAGAACCCTTCCTCCTCTCGCTGAAATTGGCGTACATTCGCGTTCATTGGCGGTTGTCTTCCTTCATGCCATCCGCGGCTACCGCTTCGGAAAGATCGGTCGCAGGTAGTCGAGATCGTAACGGATGCTCTCCTCCACCCCCAGGGGCACCTTGACGCCCTCGATTCCCACCCAGCCACGATAGCCAATGGCATCGAGCGCACGGCGGACGTTCGGGAAATCCATCGATCCCTTGCCATAAAGATCGTCGTAGTCCTTGAAATGAACCTCGCAGATTCGTTCGCGGCCCAGCCGGCGGATTGCGGCACCAACGTCCTCGCCGACCTTCTGCATGTTGCCGACATCATAGTACACTTTGACCGACGGCGAATCGACGGCATCGAGGATCCGCTCGAGTTCCGGCGCTTTCAGCCAGGATTCAATCCCGTAGACGATCCCAGCGGCCTCCGCCCGTGGCGCCAGCTTGCGCAGCCGGCGAATGACCTCGGGCACGCCGGCTGGGTCGTCGACGAGGTCCCCGTTGGCGAAGAACGCGAGCAGGACCACATGCTGGCGCATGCGTTGTGCGACCGCCACGCTGTCGAGCACCCATTGTTCGGTGGCCGGATCGCTCTTGTAGGGAAAGTGGTTGAGCCCGCCCATCGCGAGCGAGGCAATGGCGACCTTGTGTTGCTCCGCCGCTGCCAGGATGCGGTCTTGATGGGCCGGATCGAGGAGCGGCGGCCGACTGGAGCTGTCCTCCGGACGGCCAAAGTCGGTCTGAACGCCATCGAGGCCGATCCGGGCGGCAAGCTCGAAAGCCTCGGGCTTCGAGGTTTGCCGCAGGGTCCAATCGCAGGCGAAGATCCTGAAGCCGGCTTCCGGCTTCGCGGCGAGGGAGGAGGCCGTGCGCGCAAGCGCGGCCGCGCCCACCGCGGCAAGCGAGCTCTTGATGAAGGTGCGGCGGGGAGGCGACGATGGAATGTTCATCGGAGGGGAATTCTCACGCGTCGAGACCCGAGAAATCGGGCTGCAGCCTCTTCTTCGACTTGATGACCTCGTTCCACGTCACCGTGCGTTTTTCGTGCGCGGCCATTCGGCCCATGATTGCCACCAGGTTGCTGGTCACGCTCGGCGCGACCGTCGGGTTGCTCGCATCCCGATTCATGATCGACGTGTGGAACGTCTGAAGATTGTTGTGAATGCCTTCATTGTAGATCCCGGTTGTCGCGCCACCGCGGTAAAACGTGTCCTTGCCGCCGCGAATCAGCACGTCGCCGCCGTATTTTCCAAAAAAGGCCCCCTTCGGTCCGAACATGTGGTTGATGATCCCGCCGGGCATGCCGTGGGCGTCGAACTGGCGCGAGTTGAAGGTCACGCCCACGTTGTTGGCGTACTCATATACCAGCGCGTAGTGGTCCCAGGCATCCCCCACGTCGATTCGCACCCGACGGCCGCCGGTGCCGCTGCAGCGAACGGGCGGCGTCTCCCGCATGGTCCAGCTCATCACATCGAGCGTATGGATGTTTTGCTCGACGATGATGTCACCAGAAAGCGCCTGGTCGAACACCCAGTTGCGCAGCCGGGCCTGCTGGGGAGAATCACTGGCGAGCGCCTTGGCGTTCAGCCGATCGGCATGATAATACGCCTCGCCCAGGCAGATATCGCCAATCGCGCCCGCGTGAACGCGGCGCACGGCCTCGATGTAGAATTCCTGGGCGCGGGTTTGGAAATCCACCAGGAAGACGCGTCCCTTCCGTCGGGCAATCGCCGCGCTCTCGCTGATCGAGTGGCAGCCGGGAACATCGACTGCGGCGGGCTTTGCGAGGTAGACGCTGAGTCCGGCCTCGACGGCCGCCCGTGCCTGCGTGGGGTGGAAATACGGCGGGCTGATGATGAACACGGCATCGAGTCCGCCGCGGGCAATCATCTTTTCGCCACACTGCAATCCAGTGAAAATTTGCGCAGGGGAGAGGTGGAATGCCTCCGCGGCGAGCTGCACGCGGTCCGCAAAATAGTCGGCGGCGCCGGCAATCTCGTAACCGCCGTGTTCCTGGATGAACTTGAGCACACTCATGCCCCGGCCGCCACAGCCGATCATGCCAACTCGAACGCGGCTGTTGGCGGCTGAGCCTTGCGCGGTGGCGCGGCTGAGGGTGGAGACTGCGGCAATGCCGATGCCAGCTTGGGCAAGAAACCGGCGGCGGGTGTATTCGGATCGAGGTGACGAATTCATGGTTATCGGGGTTTGGAAAAGACAGGCGGCCCGCCTGTGGGGGAGTCTACACGAAGCGACATAAGTCGCGCCATATCCTCGTAGGGGCGCAGTCTTGCTGCGCCCTCATTAGTAGTCGAAATCCTCCTCAGGGCGCAGCAAGACTGCGCCCCTACGTGCGTAATCATTTCTGACGTTGTGTATAGAGTCGTTGATTGGCTAAACTCATGGTGAATCGGTAAAGCTCTCTTGGTCCCTTGGTCCCTTGGTCCCTTGGTCTTTTGGTCTTTTGGTCCGTCAACGCTCAGCATGGCTGGAAATTCTTGAGCCAGTCGTCTCGGCCGGTGGCTGCCATGGCAGCCGGCGTTTCCAGGATCGCGCCAGCCTCACGCAGCCGCGCCTGCAGGAGGTCGATCGGAACGTCACGGGCGCCACATCCCCGTTCAAGCGAAAGTACGGCGGCGGTGCCGGCCGCCTGGCCCATGGCCATCGTCTGCGCCATCGAGCGGCAGGAGGCGTGCGCATCGTGCGTTGCGCTGAAGCACCGGCCGGCCACCCAGAGCTCGTCACGACCGCGCGGCACCAGGGTGCGGTAGGGAACATCATACGCCTGCCCGCCAGGAATATACTTCCACACCGTCTCCTCGCTGCCGCCCTTCGCCGCCCGATGGTCTTCGATCGGAGCTCCACACATCAGGATTCGATCTTCAAACCGCGCCACGCCCAGGCAGTCCTCACCGGTCAGCCGGTACTCGCCGTAAACCCGCCGGGTCTCACGCACGCCGATTTGATGGGAAAGCCCAATGATGTTCGATTCCGCGAAGCCAGGCACGCATTCGCGGAAAAAACGCTCGTAGGCGAACGCCTGCCGGCGCCCCTCCTGCTCGGCCCACGTCAGCTGCTCGCAATCCGTCGCGTCGATGTCCGCCACACGCACCGCGACCGTCGAGATGCAACCGCGGGCGTTCATCTCATGCAGGCTCCCACTCTTGCGCGGCAACGGATGCGTGCCACGCTCGACCGCCTCGGACATCAATGAGCCAAGCAGCCTCTTTCCGCCGGCGGCGGTGTAGGCCGGAAGGTCGACGTTGCTCATTCGAAACGTCGTCGTGAGGGTTTGCGCTGGCTCCCGCTCACCGGCCATTTCGTAGGGTACTCCGGCCCAGTGGCACAGGTCGGCATCGCCCGAGGCATCGATGAACCGCCTGGCGCGCACACGGAAAAACCCGCGTTTCGCAAAGAAGACCGCATCGGCGATCCGGCCGGCCGCATCGGTGTCGGCACCGACCAGCATGGCGTGCAGCAGCACCGTCACCCCGGCTTCCTCCAGCAGCTCGTCCCATACCAGCTTCAGCCGCTCCGGATTGTAATTGATGCCCGTGCCGGCGCCATAGGTGTTGGGACGCAGGAACACCGCGCCGGCGGCGTCGAGCCGGTCGACGACGCGATCGGGAACTCCGCCGACGACTTTCCGCGGCGATTCGCCCGGAGTAAAGAACCCATAGAACGTGTCGAGCATCTGGGTCGATGTCCCCCCTGGAAAACCGCTGCGTTCAACGAGCATCACCCGGTGCCGCCGGCCTTCCCGGGCCGCCAGCGCCGCGCAACAGCCGGCAGTTCCCGCCCCGACGACCAGCACGTCGACGTCGGCGAGCAGGGGCACGCGTTCGATGAGGAGCGGCGAAGTCATGGCACCTTCGGCTCATCCTTTCCCACGGTCGCGTAAAGCCGCGCCAGTCGGTGCGCGTGTTCGTCATAGGCCGACTCGAACAGGCTCGAGGCCCGTTCCTGCCCGACCACCGCGGCCCCGCTGAGGACCGTTGGCGGCTGCCCCGCCGCCGTGAGCCGTGCCGCGACTTCAGCCTTGATTGCGTTGATGAGGAGGCACCCGCCCACCGTCGAGCCCGGCGCAACAGGCGTGTCGAGATTCGGCACGTGAACCATCGCATCACCGACCGGCGCACCCGTGTCCAGGACGAGATCCGAAAAATCCTGCAACTTCCTCCGATCACCGCGGCGCGACTGGCTGGCTTCGGAGTGCTGGCGGCTGACGATCGAAACCACCCGCACTCCACGCGCCTGAAAACCCTCCGCCATCTCGGTCGGCACGATATTGCAGCCGCTCGAGGATATCACCAACGCCGTGTCCTCAGCACTGAGCGCGAAGTTGCGCAGGATCCGGCCGGCGAGCCCGAGCACGTTTTCCAAGAACATGGCCTGCCGCTGGCCATTGGCACCCACCACCAGATTATGAAATGACAGCGACAACTCGACAATCGGGTTGAATCCCGGAAACGAGCCGTAACGCGGCCACATCTCCTCGACCATGATCCGCGAATGTCCCGAACCGAAGACATGGACCATCCGGCCGGCGAGAATCGTGCGTGCAAACCAGTCCGCGGCTGTCTCGATTGCAGCCTTTTGCGCCGCGACGATGTCAACCAGGCCGCGAGCCCTGGCCAGATATTCCTCAGTGGGAGTCATTCAATTGGAAATTAAGGGCGGTGTCGAAGAGTGCGACGATGTTGGCCGGGGGCACATTGGCCTGGATGTTGTGGACCGGGGCAAATACATGGCCGCTGCCGGGCTGGAGCGCCTCCAGGTGTGCACGTGCCTCCGCTGCGACCTGCTCGGGCGTGCCGCGCGTCAGCGTGCCCTGGCAGTCGCAGCTGCCGCCCCAGAATACCAGCTGGTCGCCGAACTCCGCCTTCAGCCGCCGCGGATCCATGCCGGCCGCGGTTGTCTGGATTGGGTTCAGGATATCGACCCCCATCTCGATAATCGACGGCAGCAGCGGCATGAGCGCGCCGTCCGAATGCAGCAGCACCTTCCATGAGGTGTGCTGATGCACCCAGTCGAGACCGCGCTTGTACGCCGGCATCACGAGTTGCCGAAATGCGCCCGGCGAGAGGAACGGCGCCGCCTGTGTGCCGAAATCATCGCAGACTTGCAGTACCTGCATGCGCTCGCCAACCGCCGCGTGCAGCGCCTCGAGATTCTCAATCCACGCATCGGTGAGCTTGCGATAGAGCGCCGCAACGTAGTCCGGTTCGGTGGCAAAGGTGATCATCCAGTCCTCGAATCCACCCGTCCCAAGTCCGAAAAACAGCTCGTAGGGCGGCCCGAGCGCGACAATCACGGCCTTGTCCGTCGTGCGATAAACCCGCTCCGCCTCGGCCCGTAAATGCTCGATATCCGCCGCGGACAGTCGTGGGGGCTCCCATGCATCGAGTTCGACATGCAGTGCGCCCGGATATTTCTCCGTCCGGTCGAAATAGAATCCGTGGGCCGGCATCTGAGCGATTGTCTCGCTGCCCCGCCGCAGGACCAGATCGCCGTCGGGCAATTGCGCGGGCGCAAATCCACCCGGCACCTCCACGTTTGTCCCATCATGCAGCACCCATGGCCGCCATCCCTCGTTATTGATTCCAAACGCGACGGCGCGGCGATTGACGAGCACGCTGTCGCTGCCCAGACGCGCCGCAACCTCCGGCTCGATCTCGGCGAGCATCTGGTAAACATCGAAAACTCGCAGCGGCTGGTCGAAGGCGGGCAGCACGCGCGTTTCGACCAGATGCTTGCGCAGCCGCGCATAAGCGAAAGCCGAGATGCCGCTCTGCCGGGTGCCGCCAAGATCGATCGGAACGCGATCGACCGGTGCGTGTGCCAGTGCGGCGATTATGCGTTCGCGCGAGGTCATGGGGCCGCTGTCTTTGCCAGATCCATCGCGTGGCGCGCCGCGCCGAATGCACCCGCCCGCGCTCCGAGCTGCGCCCGCACGATTTGCACGCAATTGCCGCCCGGCTGCCATTCGTGTCGCCGAAACCGCTCCTCGAGCGGACCGAACAGCGCGTCACCCGCTTCGATCATTCCGCCGCCGATGACTATGATGGCAGGATCGAGCACATTGGTGAGCGACACCAGTGCCGCGGCGAGCGCATCAATCGAGCCAAGCCAGACGCGGGCCGCTTCGGCGTCCCCGCCACGATACGCCTCGACCAGTTGTCGCGTGCTCGCAAACCGGCCGCCTCCCCGCCGCCCGAGCGAGCACTCGCCTATTGCATCCTCGAGGCTCCCGGGAGTGCCAACAATGTCTGGCCGTCCGCGCGAATCCAGCGACACGTGCCCCAGATGCCCGGCCCTTCGCAGGTGTCCCTGCAGGATCCGTCCATCGACCATCGCCGCGCCGCCGACTCCCGTTCCCAGGGTGAGCAGCAGCGCGTCGCGTGCGCCGGCCGCCGCTCCGCGCCAGGTCTCGCCGAGCAGCGCCGCCTGCGCGTCATTCAGCACCGGAACGGGATGATCGCGCCCAAGAAAATCCCGCCAGACCAGGCCCTCGATGCCTGCTAGCCGGCCCGGCATGTGGGCAATGCTGCAGCCATCGCGCGCGGGAAGTCCCGGCGCTGCCAGCCCCAGTGCCGAGGCTCGCCCGCCAAGCTCGTGTTCAAGCCGCGCGACAGCCCGCCGGACGGAATCACGCCACGTGGTGCCGCCCGCGTCGCCGGTGGGCTCATCCACCTCGGCCAGCGGCTCGCTGGCTGGCGAAAGCGCAAGCCCCTTCACATTCGTTCCCCCCAGATCGATTCCGAGCACGGCATTCATTGGGAAGCACTCGTCGCCAACTGGCCCTCGCTCACGCACCACCCGCCATCGATGGCGAGCACCTGGCCGGTCGTGAACCGCGCACCATCGCCCATGAAATACACCACGGCAGCATCGAGATCCTCCGGCCGGCCGATCCGGCCGCCGTCGAGCGGCTGCTTCGTGGCAATGAACTTGCGGATCCGCTCATCACCCGCCGCACGCTGCGCCATCGGCGTCGCGACCAGGGCCGGGGCGAGGACATTCACGCGGATCCCGCGGGGTGCATAATAGGCCGCGATCGATTTCGTGAACCCGATGACCGCGGACTTCGCCGCCGCATAGGCGTGGGTCGCGAAGTGCTGCGGCGAGGGATCCCAGCCGAGGACCGAACCCATGTTGAGAATCGAGCCTCCTCCGCCCTGGGCAAGAAACTGACGCACCGCCGCGCGGTTCGACCACACCAGCGAAGTGAGATTGAGGCTGATCGTGGCCTCCCATCCCTCGTCTGTGAGTTCGTGCAGCGGCCCGTCACCGGCGCTGCGTCCGCTGCCCCCGGCAACGTGATACAATCCGTGGAATCCACCGAAGTGCTCGCGCGCGGCCGCGATTGCCGCTCCGGCCGAATTCGGATCCGTGGCATCGCACCGAAGCGCAACCGCCTTGGGCCCGAGCAATCGTCCCGCCTCGTGAACCGTCTCGTCATGACGGCCAGTCACGACCACGCGGGCGCCAGCCGTGATCATCGCCTGCGCGGCCGAAAGCCCCAGCCCGGTGGTGCCGCCGATGACGACGACGATCTTTCCCTCGAGGGCTGCGGCGGACATGCGGCCGGAGTGAAACCCAGACGCCGGCTGATACAATCATTAATAAACCTATCCGCGATCTAACTGATATGATAATGACTGCGGCCTCATGGCCCGCCCCCGTTCCCGTCACGTTCTCGAAGTGAAGGCAGCGCTCGCCGCGCGTCTGAACAACGCGATTGTCCATCCCGGCGGCCGGTTCCTGTCCACCCGTTCGGTGGCCGAACGCTTTGGGGTCAGTTATCAGACTGCACACAGGCTGCTGGCGGAACTCCATGACGAAGGGATGCTGCGCCGGGTTCCCGCCTCCGGTTCTTATGTGCCCGGTCTGCGGCCGGCTTTGCGGGGCGTCCAGCTGATCTTTCATGCCCGGGCGCGGCGCAGGGAGAGCTTCGGCGCGCACCTGCTGCAGCGGCTCGAGGATGCGCTCGTCCAGCAGCGGGTGCCGGTTGAGCACAGCTGGATTC
The DNA here is from genome assembly GCA_011525695.1 of Verrucomicrobiia bacterium. GTDB lineage: Bacteria > Verrucomicrobiota > Verrucomicrobiia > Opitutales > Opitutaceae > ER46. Next base: position 147,251 of record WYBX01000041.1, on the reverse strand, counting down.
GCCGCGGGGCATCGCTGCGGCTCCGTGAGGATCACTATCCGGTAATCTGGGAGGAGCCATCTGCCGTCGAGGCCGCCGTGCGGGCGCGCCGGTTTGCCATGCTCCTCAACAATCGCCCCCCGGTCGGGCTTGGCGGCGCCTACATCGACGCGGTCACGGCGGACGATTTTTCCGGCGGAGCGTGTGCGGCGGAACTCTTGAAGCAGCGCACCGGCCATGAGACAGGGTTCGCCGTGCTGGGCGGGCCGGTCGACGACGCCCGCAGCGTGCAGCGCATTGCCGGATTTCGCGAGCATGCTGGCATCAGGATTACCCGGCATGCGAAATCCTGGTTCGTGGAGGGAGGCCGGGCGAAGGCCGCCGAAATCCTGGCCGCGAATCCCGTGGGAATCTTCGCGTGCAATGATCGTCTGGCCGAAGCCGTGCTTGCCGTCTGCTCCGCCCGGCGGCTTCCACCGCCGCCCCTGGTGGGATTTGACAACGCTCCCATCGCCGAGCGGCTCCGGCTCACGACCATCGGGATCCCATGGGGCGCGATGGTGGCCGAGGCGGTCCGTGTCATTCGTGAACGTTTGCAGGGCAGCCTGGCATCCGCCCGACTGATCTGCCTTTCCCACGAACCGGTCATGCGCCTGACGGCGTGAGCCACAGCCCCGCCGCACGGTTCACGGCGGCGCTCTGGCGGGAGGTGGCCCACCGTGGAATCGCCGCAACTGCAGCCACCGGATTCAGTTCCCCGGCAGCAGCCGGCGCAGCGTTTCGTCGACCAGCTTGGGCGTCTGACAGTATCTTACCCGCTGCTGAGATGGTCACCGCATGTGACCACGCCTTGCCTCTTGCGGCAATCCGATGAATTTGTGGCATCAGCCGTGGTGAAATCTCCCCTCAGCCCGCTCCAGTCGTTTTGCGCTGTCACCCTGATCGCCATCGCTGCCGCTATTGGGATGGGTGAGTCACGAGGCTCGGAGACGCCACGCCCGAACATTCTGTTCATCCTAGCGGACGACCTGGGATTCTCGGACCTCGGTTCCTATGGCGGGGAGATTCGCACTCCGAACCTGGATCAACTCGCGCGGGACGGGATGCGCTTTACCCAATTTTACAACGCGGCCGTGTGTGCGACATCGAGAGTTTCCCTCATGACCGGGTTGTACAATCGTCGAACGTCGGGCGGTTTTCTAAAGGACAACATGACCACCCTCGCGGAGGTCTTGCAACGTGCCGGTTACGCGACCGCGGCAATCGGCAAGTGGCACCTTGGCAGCGACGCTCGCAACCGACCGTTGGCGCGGGGCTTTGACGAGCATTACGGCATTCTCGGCGGTTCTTCGGATCATTTTGATCCCGGCAAACCGGTTCCCATGTTCATGAGCAGGCAATCCGAGCCGAAACGGCGCGAGGATTTCTTCGACAACGACAAGCTGGTGATGGATTTCCCGGATGATTTTTACTCCACCGATGCCTATTCGAACCGGGCCATAGAAACGATCCGGGAGTTTGGGGGCAAAGACAGGCCCTTCTTCATATATCTGAGCTATACTGCGCCGCACTTTCCCATCCAGGCGCCGATGGAGAATGTCCGGAAGTACCAGGGCCGATACGGCTCGGGATACACGCGTTTGCGGGAAGAGCGGTTTCAGCGACAAATCGAGTTGAGCGTGATCAATCCCGCCATCACGAAGCTGTCGGCCGCGGATCGCAGGAGCGGGGATTTCGCCTACGACTACGATATCCCGGTTTGGGAAGCGCTCACGGCGGAGGCTCGCGACCGCGAGGAGCAACGCATGGAGGTCTATGCGGCGATGGTCGACCGGCTGGATCAAGGCATCGGCCGGGTGCTGGGGACTCTGGAGGCCACCGGGGCAGCCAGGAATACCATCGTCCTGTTTCTATCGGACAATGGAGGTTGTGCCAGCTGGTTTCCAGATCAGGTGGAAGAACTGAGCGCCTATAACGAAAATCGTCCGGTGAGTGATCCGCGGGTTTATGAATTTGTCGGACCGGGCTGGGGATGGGCTCAGAATACGCCGTTCCGTCGTTTCAAGGTGTGGACCTATGAAGGCGGCATCAGCACGCCGCTGATTGTTCGCTGGCCGGGCGTGACCCAGCCCGGAACCATCACCGACCAGGCAGGACACGTGGTTGATTTCATGCCCACCCTGCTCAAGGCCGCTGGGGTCAATTACCCCAGACGCAGGAATGGCCTGATCGTCCCGCCCATGGAAGGAGAGGATCTGGGACCCGTCCTGCGCGGAGGATCCGCCGTGCCGCGGGAGGTTCCCTTCTATTGGGAGGTCTGGGGAAACCGGGCGCTTCGAAAGGGCGATTGGAAGATTGTATGGGGGGCCAGCGCGCGCAGATGGGAACTCTTCGACCTGGCGAGCGATCGTGCCGAGACCGTTGACCTCGCCCATCTCCACCCTGAGCGCCTGACCGCATTGGTAGGCGAGTGGGAGCAAATGGCCAGTCAGGCAGGCTGGACCCCCGCCCGCATGAATATTTCGGGTCCTTGAGCCGGCATCACTGTCGGTTCAGAACGCCTCGGCGGCACCGCCATCAACGGCCAGGAACACGCCACTGACAAATTTGGCCGCCGGTGAGGCCGTTTCAAGTAAGCTTCTCGAAAGTTCAGTCCACGTATGATGAATGCCGGTTAGCGTTTAGAAGATTTTTCCACTTGCTCATCTCATGAACATGACCCTGCGCGCTTCATGGCGGCAAGCGATGGTGCCGCTGTTTTTGACGAGTCTCCTTCCGGCCGGCGCCGCGCCGGCGGCGGATTCGAAGCCTCCCCCGGGACTGCGGGTTCGCGTCGCCGCCGTTTCGTTTGTGCCCGTGAAACTCGACCTCGCCGGCAACGCCGACCGGCTTGAGCAAAAATTCCGCCAGGCCGCTGCGGGCGGCGCGAAGCTGGCGGTTGCGCCCGAAGGCGTGTTGGAGGGGTACGTGGTGAACCAGATCCTCTCCTGCGAAATCCCGCCCGCGCGGATGCAGGAGGTCGCGATTTCCATCGACCATTCGCAGATCCGGCGCTTCCAAGGCTTGGCGCAGGAACTGGATCTCTGTCTCGTTTTCGGCTTCGCCGAAAAGATCGGGCGCGATGTCTTCAACTCCGCCATCTTCATCGACGACGAAGGCTCGATTCGCGGAAAATACCACAAGATGATCCTGGCCGAGGGCTACCATGGCGACTGGTGGTTCAACCGTGTCGGGTCCCGGAGCCGCGCCTTCGACACGCCGTTCGGCCGCTGCGGAGTCATGATATGCAACGATCGCTGGAATCCGCCGCTGGCGAAAATTCCCGCGCTCGATGGTGCTCAATTTCTCGTAATTCCCGCGTTCGGCAGCAAGGGCAAGTCGCAGGATGAAACCGTGCTGGGCCGCGCCCGCGAAACCGGCCTGCCGATCGTGGAGGCCAACGTCGGCGTAATGCTGATCGTCAGCGACGGGCGGGTGGAGGGCCTCAATCGCGCCGACGACGGAATCACCTTCGCCGAAATCACGATTCCACCGCCAAGGCCCGCAGACATCGCCGAGCGCGATCGCGCGGAGAAGGAATTTCTCGAGTGGCGCGGGGCAGAAATGGCCAGGCGCTTCGAGGCAAAAAAGCACCGCCTCCACGAGAACGAGGGTCGGAGTTTCAGAGGGCGCTCATCCGGAAAGCTTCATCGGTTCGAGCCGCGGGTTCAGGACATGGATGATAAGCAGTCCGACTATATAGGCGCTCGAGGCCATGGCAAACAGCAGCCGGTATTCACCGGTCCATTCCAGGATGTAGCCGGCCGCCTGCGCGACGAGCATGCCGCCGATTGAACCGGCCATCCCGCCGATTCCGACGATCGAACTGACGGCATGGCGGGGGGCGGTGTCCGAGACAAGCGTGTAGAGGTTGGCGGAGAAGCCCTGGTGGGCTGAGGCGGCGAGCCCGATCAGCAGCGTCGCGACCCATAAATTGGATTGAGTGGAAGCGGTGAACACCGGCACGACAAACAGCGCGCAGACCAGCATCGCAGTTTTCCGCGCAGCGTTGACCGACCAGCCGCGCCCGATCAGCCGCGAGGAAAGCCAACCGCCACCAATGCTGCCCACGTCCGTCATCAGGTAAATGACGACGAGCGGCGGGCCGAGTTGAAGCAGGTTCAGCCCGTGCTGCTTGTGGAGAAAGTCCGGAATCCAGAAGAGCCAGAACCACCAGATCGGCGCGACGAAGAACATCCCGCTGACAAACGCCCAGGTCTGGCGGTGGCGGAGCAGTTCGAGCCAGCCGACCTTGCCTGCCGGATCGGGGGGATCACTGCGAATGAATGCCAGTTCAGCCGGGGAGACGCGCGGATTCTTCGCGGGATCGGAATAGGAAAACCACCAGACGGCGAGCCAGACGAAACCGAGCGAGCCGGTGACGATGAAGGCCATCGACCAGCCAAAGCGCACCGCGATCCACGGCGCCAGCAGCGGCGTGATCAGGGCGCCGACATTGCTGCCCGAGTTGAAGATGCCGGTGGCGAGTGCCCGCTCCCGCCGCGGAAACCACTCGCTCACGGTCTTGATCGCCGCCGGGAAATTGCCGCCCTCGGTAAGACCCAGTCCGAAGCGGACCAGGCTGAAGCCGCCCACCGTCCGTACCGCAGCGTGCGCCATGGCGGCGATGCTCCAAAGCGTCACGGCGATTGAATAGCCCAGTCGTACCCCGACCACGTCCATCATCCGGCCCGCGACCAGGTACCCGGCGGCGTAGGCGACCTGGAACCAGAACACAATGTTGCCGTAATCAATTTCCGACCAACCCAGTTCGCGTGAAAGCTCGGGCTTCAGGATGCCGATGACCTGCCGATCGATATAATTGATTGTGGTGCCGAAAAACAGCAGCGCACAGATCCACCAGCGGAACCAGCCAGCCCGGGTGGAAACAGGATTCGATGTCCGCTCAGGCAGACCCCGTTCTTCACGAGCACGCTGCGTGGATATCATGGTAAAGCTGCCGCTGGGCCTTTGCGTCCTGGACGTGAATTCCAACGATCAGTTTCACGCGGGGCTTCCAAAGCCGTTTGACCCTGGCCAGCACTTCGTCCGGGTCGCCCACGATGCGCGCATGCAGGATCACGCCGGTGCCGGCCAGCGCATCGCGGAATTCCTCGCACTTGTTGTAGGCCGGATCGGTCTGCGGACTGAAGGCGCCGTCTACCATGATCAGATTCGAAATCATTTTCACCGCCGGCAGCCAGAGCCCCCAGTTGCCGCACGAATGCAGGGCCGTGCCGCCAAACTCCGCGCCGACCCGCGCGGTGTGCCCCGCGCAGAACTCAGCATAGGTCGGGGGTGAAACCATGATCAGATTGTCCGTGCTCAAGCCGATTCCTGTGCCGGTGCGCGCGCTGGCGAAGCCATGACCGGGCCGCGCCAGCGCGCTGCCGATGAGTTCGCTCTGAATCCTGGTGAAGCGAATCACCTCATCCGCCAGAATGGAGAGGATGGCTTTTGTGCGCTCCGGTTCGTCGTGAAAAGCCAGCAGGAACTGGGTGATGTCCACCAGTCCACCGGCGACGTTGATCGGCGACTGGATGTCGCACCACGACATCGGCACGCGGCCCCTGGTCTCGTGCAGGAAGTACTCGATGGTCTCCAGCGTCTGGCGGAGAATGGGCACGTCGGCGACCGCACGCGGTTGAAGTTCTCCAATCTCGGCCATGGACCCAAAGGCGGGCTTCACCGCCGGCGCCTGGCCGGGAAACCATTCATACTCGGCGCCGAACGCCGCTGCCGCCGTGCCGATGCCGTACCACGGCTCCAAATACGCCGGGGCGTCGGTCAGATAATCCATGGCCCGGGTCAAACCTCCCAGCTGCCAGCGCAACGATTGCTTCATGTCGCGGCAGGCGTCGCGAAACACCTCCCCCACCCGGACGCGCTGCCAGACGGCCACGCCTTCACTCTTCCCGACGAACTCGGCGTAGCTGCGGTCGGCCCCGGCGGCGAATGCCTCGTAGCGGGCGAGGTCAAAGTCCGCAGGCGCCACCGGAGTCACCGGCATCGCCATGGCGTCCTGCTTGGTGTAGTCGAATTTGGCGGTCATGACGCCTGCCCTTCAGGGTGCCTGCCGCGGAGAGCTCTTTCGCTCGATCACGGTGAACTCTCCGCCGGCGTTCGCCGTGAAGCCCAATCGAAGCCTTTCGACGCCGTCGCTCAACAGGGCCGGACGTGCGTCGGGCGTGACCGCGTCGACGACCAGATTGTCAATCCAGACATTGTTGGCGTTTCGAATATACAAGGCCCAGGCCGGCAACCGCCCAAACATCCCATGCAGCGGATAACGGCTGCTGTTCTCAGGCACCCGGTCAATGATGTCGGTCCGCGCTCCTCCCCCCGGCAATCCCCGCAGGGTGATGTTTTCCAGAGTCACATTTGAAACCTGGTGATCCTTCAATCCGCTGATAAAGTTATCCGCAACCGGCATGACCTGATCATGCACCGGGCCGAAGAGCGTGACGCCATGAGCGACAAGAATCTCGCGGAACGACTTCGCCGCCATGGTCACATCGACGTTGCGAATGGTCACATTGCTGATCCCACCGGGAGCCTTGGGGCCGGAGATCTCATCCCGTCCAAAAAGCAGCCGATCGCCGACGTGGACCAGAAGTGCCGCATAGCCGTCGCGAATCACGACATTCTCGATGAGCACGTTTCTGATCTGTGCCCCATCGACGCTGTAAAGGTTCACACCACGCGTGCCGTACGCCGTCAGGTTACGCACAGTGATGTTCTCGAACGGCCCCAAACTCTCGGTGCCAATCTTGAAGGCGGATTTCCGGCCATAAACCGTGCAGTTCTCGACTAGGATGTCGCGCGTGCCATGGCGTGGGCTCAGGTTGCTCTTGAGGCAGATCGCATCGTCGTCAGCGATGATGACCGAATCCGTCAGCCGGACCTGGTGGCACTCGACCAGATCGATTCCATCGTTATTCCGATCCGGCAGATGAGAATGCACCCTGACCCGATCAATCCGCACCCGCGTGCATTGCACATAGTGCTGCGTCCAGAATGCGCTGGATCGCGTGGTGACGCCCTCGACTCTGACATTTTCACACTGGATGAAACAAATTATGCTGGGTCGGATTCCAGAAACAGGAAACGCCGCCCCGTTCCCGTCAACGACGCCGGAGCCCTCCACCGCAATGTTCCGCTGGCCGCGCGCAAAGATCAGTGCGGCAACCTGCGGCGGGGAGGCACCCGCTGCGAAGGCCGCCGCGAGTTCGAGCCGGGGGCTCGGCGTCACCGGTTGAACCGGATACGCCCCTTCCACCGGCCCCAGCCCCTGCAGCAGCGCGCCCTCCTCGATCCGCAGCGTCACCTGGGAGCGCAACTCAATCGAGCCCGTGAGGAAGACGCCCGGCGGGACAACCACGACGCCCCCTCCCGCCCGGCTGGCGGCATCGATCGCCGCCTGAATCGCGGCGGTGTTGGGCGTCCGCCCGTCTCCGACGGCGCCATGCGATCGAATATCAATCACCTCCGCGCGAACAACCAGCGCGCAAAGGACACCGGTCAGTCCAAAGCATCGAATCCCGCGAAGACAGGCGTGGAATGGCTTCATGCGCCTGGATCCCAGCACCAAGCCCCGGTGGGGACGACGAGAAACCGATGGTTCAATCCGCCTCGGCCTGGTGCATGGTTTGGAGGAACCCGAGGGCGGATCCGCTTCACCGCCCGGCATCCTTGAATTGAAAGGCAAATAGGTTCGCATCGTTGAGCACAAAGCGCAGCCGGATAACCTGTCCCTCCACCGTGTCCAGCCCTACGCCACCGGTCCAGGTCACCTCGCGCTCGATCGTATCGCCGAACATCAGCGCACAATCCTTGAGTGCGAATCCAGGCAGCGCCTTGCCCTGACGATCCTGCAGTTCCACCCGGACACTCCCCGCGGCCGACGTCGAAAAGTTGAGGGCAAGCTGCTGCCCGCCGAAACGAATTGGCCGGGTCACGACTTCCCCGCCGCTCATCGGCGCTTCCACCGACACAAATCCATCCAGCCTGAGAGTATAGCGCCGCAGCGCACTGCCTCGGTCACCCCAGTAGCTCTCCGTAGCGTAGAGCGAGAGTTCGTTGGGCGCACCCTCCAGCGCGGACCAGGTCTCGACCACATGCCAGGCAATGTACTGCTGCCCGTAATTCCAGGTGCCTGGACGCTCGATGCCGGGAGGCAGGAAAGCCTCGTTCCAGCGCTTGAATCTCACTCCGTCCCGGCTCGCCATCAGGAGCCCCTCCGTGAGCGCGCTTCCGTAACGCTCGCGCGCCGCAGCACGCGTCTCCCGCGCCGCGAGCTCAGGCAAGGCCCGCAGGGATTGTGACCACTGCCGGATTCGCTCCTGGTTTCCTTCGGGCGATTCGCTCGTGGGACCGTGGACCGTGTCCGGCCGGTCCTCGTGACCGCGCTCGCGATAGCGGGCGGGAAACCCGATGAAAAGGTGCGGGGCGCGGTAATACGGCAGGATTTGATTCGTATAAAGATGTTCCCGGGGAGAGTCCTCATACCCGAGATCCGCCTGGTTCTCCCAATGGATGAAGTCCTTCGAAGTTGCAGTCCGGATCGAACGCACGCCGGCACTCGGCACCGCCGGTGTGCCCTCATCGAAATAGCGCCAATAGGCCCGGTACTCTCCTCGCAGCGCGTCCCAAAACGCCAGATTCTGCGAATCAAACGCCCCATCCGTGATGATGGGCCGGTCCAGCATGGGAAACCAGCGCAGGCCGTCGGACGATTTGAAGGCCAGCAGGCCCCGTGGATTCCTGGAACGCAGGATCGCCTTGTAACGGGCGTCGGACTCCGCCGCAGGATTGCCGTCCCGGAAGACGGCCGGGTGGGCGGCATCGACTTCGACCGATCCGACCCGGCCGCTGATCATGACGATGTTGTTCTCCTTCGAGCCGTTGAACTCATGGAGGCCCAGCTCTGGCTTGCGCCAGTGGATCCCGTCATCGCTTTCCGCGTACGCGCACAGCAGGTGAGATCGCGCCCCGTCTTCCGTTCCCGGGCTCGCCTCGATCGTGGGCCGTAGGTCGTAGGCCTTGTAATACATCCGGTAAAGGCTGCCGTCCTGGAAGATCGAGTGATACCCGCTGCCACTCCCCTCCCACGGTGCGTCGTGAACGATGGCAATCTCCCGCGGAACCGGGTGGTGCAGCCGCAACCTCGCCCCGCCGGTCAGCCGCTCCACCAAGGCTCCGTCGACAAACAGTTCACGCCGGGAGCCCACATCGATCGCTCCGGGGGAAGGCAGGTTGGACGCCCCTGCAAGCCCCGCCGCCGCCAATGCCACCACGCCCTGTGCCACGGCACGGGAGAAGCATCCGACTTTTCCCGCCGGCGACACCAGGGAAGACTGAAGCCCGCGGGCAAAACCGCACCCGGTGACAGGCACAAATTTGCCCACGAGCGAAGGTCCGAGCTTTAGAACTCTCCCTTGATACCGACGGTCAGCGCGATGCCATGATCGATCATTCGATCCAGCCTGACATGGTCGGGCGCGTTCTTGTTCGGGTCGTAAATCAGGAACTTGTCCTTGTACCCGCCGGCGAGCAGATCGTTGATCTGCGCATACACGGATAGATGCTTGGTAACCTGGAACTCGCCGGCGATGGTGTCGCGGTCGATGGCGCCCTGGAAGTTGGACCTCCCGACCACTGACGTGGCCGAGCGCCGGGTCTCACGCTGCTGGACCATCGTGAACTTCAGGATGAAACGGGGCCGGACCAGACTGGCGCCCCAGCTCATCACCTCCGGGTTGAACTGGGCGAAGTCCGCGGTGGTGGATCCACTCAGCGAATTCTTCGTATAGTTGAGAAACACCTGCACGCCGCTGGCCCAAGCGGGAAGGAAGGTGAGGGCCTGCTTGTAGGAGAATTCGAATCCCTTGACGCGTGCGTCTCCCCCATTGCCCCGGGTCACGATGTCATAGTTGAGATAGGATTCGCCCGACGGCACTCCGTAAAGCGCCAGGAGCTCCGGCGTGGCCGCCGTGCGCACCACGGTGAAGAAGTCCTTAATGTCCTTCTGGAACACGGAAATGGTGCCGAAGCCACCCTTGAGGAAGTACGATTCCAGCGAGAGATCGTAGTTGTTGGCCGTCCATGGCTTCAACCCCGTGTTGACCACCGTGACGGTCCCTTGCGAGGTGGTGCCTGGTTCCGAGACCGTGATGCCTGGGATGACCAGTCCCAGATCGGGACGACCGATGGTGCTGGCAAAACCGAATCGCGCCAGCAGCCGCTCGGATATTTCGTACGTGGCATTCAGGCTCGGGAAAAGGTCATCGTAGCTGCGCTTGGTCCGGGCTTCCCGTTCCCGCAGGACCAGCCTCTCCGCCTGCAACGGGTCCGTGGTGATCGGCACGGGTTTGCCCGCCCCATCCACCACCAGATTCCCAGAGCCATCCCGGACGTATTTCGCGGTCGCATCACTCAGCGGCCCCATGCCGTCGTCTGACGTTTTTTCGAACCGCACGCCGCCGATGAGCCACAGCCGGTTCTCCAGCAGTTTCACATCGCCGCGCAGGTATCCGGCGGTGATCGTCTCGGTCAGCTCCTTGGAATTGTTCACCCGGTTCCGGTAGGTCGTCAGGTCGTTGAGCACGAAATAGTCCGGAGAGGTCATGAAAAGATCATAGACCTTGATTGGGCTCACCCACTGCACGGGCCTGCCGCCGAACAGCGTTCCCTGATCCAAGTGGAGTGCCGGATTCACCAGGCCATTGTTGCCGGCCAGACGATCGGCGGCGGTCCCTGTGGGCCGGAAGGCGAACGTCCTGGCGTTGTTGGCAATCTCGAAAGTATCCACCAATAGCGAACCGCCAAACTTGATGGAGATCGGAATGCGCCCGGAAAAACTGCGCTCGAGATCGAATCTAGCCTCACTCCTCGTCTCCTCGGTCTCAATGCTGGCAGTGGTTGCACCCGTGATGGTGTAATTGTTGCCATTGTTGCCATCCACGGGGGTTCCGGACCGGTCCGTGATCGTGAAGGCGGAAGGCACCAGATCGTATTTCTCATCACCGTACCCGATTCCGGAACCCTTGATGATGAGATTCGAAATGGAGGCGCTTACTCCGGAGAAATACGGGTAGCCTTCGCTGCCGTATTGGGTTCTCGAGCGGGAGTTGCTCAGCTGCCCATCGATCTTCCACCGGTCGCCGCGATGCCTATACTTGAACACCCCATGCGTGGTGTCCATGTCGAATTGGTTCCAACTGAAAGCCTGCGACAACGAGCCCACTCCGGTGCTGGCGCCCTGGGTGGAGGTTCGATCCCCCGTGGCCCCGGCACCATAATTTGCGCTGATGGTGGACACTCCGTCCGCGCTGCCCCTCCTGCGATAGAGGAGGCTGGCGCTGAATTCGTTCCTGTCGTCCAGCTTCCATTCCACGCCCACCCGACCGTCCTTGGTGGCCTGCACCCCGGGCGAAGCCCGCACTCCACTCGAGGTCTGAATCAGGCTGTCCTCGTTCCACCTGGGGTAAACCACATCACCCTGGCTGTAGTTCAGGATGTTCGAAGCGGAAACCGAGATGGCCAGCTTGTTGTTGATCGGGTGCATATAGGCTATGTCAAACGATGGCATGATCCGCCTGATGGTGGAAACCTGCGCCGATGGCGTCCCCACGTCGACCTCCTCCAGCGTCACCGGCAGGTCTGTCCGCAGCAGACTGTACACATTATAGGTGAAGAGTGGCCGCGTCCGTTCGAACCCGCTCTTGGTGATGATATTGATGCTGCTGCCCATGCCGCTGGCCGGCATGTCGGGCGTGGGCACCTTGTTCACCTCGACGCGTGAAACATTGGACATGGGAACCCCATAGGCCAGGGCGGTCCGGCTGGGACTGATCTTGCCGGACCCGAGCGGCGCTCCGTCCATCAACATGTTCGTCGTATACGCCGGCATTCCCCGGACCGCGAGGCTGGAAGCCACATTTCCGGAATAGACGACCGACATGCCGGGGATGAACTTGATAACATCGCCCACATTGCCCTGGCCGTTGTAATTGTACTCATCGAATGCCACGACATTCTTGATGTTGGGCGCGTTGCGCTGCTCGTTCAGCGCCAGCGTCTGCGCGTTCATCTCGCGACTTGCGATGACACTCAGCTCGCTCATGACCAGAATTTCTCCCGTTTGGCTGAGTCCGATATCACGCATCGTGGTTTGTCCCGGCCGGACGTCCACTACCTCAATCTTCGGTTCCAGTCCGACATAGGCAGCCCGAACCCGCGCTTCACCTGCGGGCACGCCCGCCAGCCGGTAGGCGCCATTCGCATCGGTGGTTGTCGCCAGGGCTGAACCCTCGATGCTGATCCGTACGTTCTCAAGATAGGACCCGTTGACCGTATTCAGGACCCGCCCCTCCACGATCCCCGTGGCCCCCGACTGTGCGGACAACGGGGTTCCCGCCATGAGCACAGCCAGCGTCATGATGCCCGAAAATAGCGCGGCAATCGATTGCCGACCGGCAAAAGTAAGCAGTCCGTTGGTTCCAAGTGGGCGACGCCGACCTGGCGCCTCGATGGGGATGCGCGGTGAATTCATGTGGTGAGCAATCATATCTGGCGTACGGGTGGGCGAATGTGGCAACTGATGGAGTCTCATCGGAGGAGGTGTTTGCGGGGTTGACTCAAACCTGCTTGGTTTGTGCTCGCAGCTTCTGCCTCTCGTTGCTGACAACAAAGGCTAATACTCTGGTAAGAGTTGTTGCCCAGTTTGCTCCCGGGTCGCGGACCTCAGCTAGGCCTCAACTCAGAAGCACGGAGACGGCTCCAGGCATCCGAGCACACCGGGGATTCCGAAATCGCTCCGGGCATGTGCGACCGCATGGTGGCGCCGCGTCTCCGACCGGCGCAATGCAGTTCGCGAAAGGTTCCTCGTTTTCGCCGGCCGAGCTAACGAGGAACGGGCTATAGCTGTTTCACTGTCCCGCCGGCAACGTACTTGGGAAAGACGAGGTTGGGCTCTGCCGGGAGACTGCCCTGGTTCACCATTTGCAGGATCAGCCGGGAAAGCCGCTGGGCGTAGGCCTCGGTCTGCATCGAATAGTGCGCGATCGGCGGAAACACGGATTCGAATACATGATCATGGTCGCGCGCAATGAACGATACGGTGCTCGGCACGGTCAGCCCGCGCCTCAAAAGGTAGACCAGCACGCTGAAGACGTGCAGCGGCTTGGCGACCAACAGGGCGGTCGGCGGCGTGGTCTTGAACAGGAGATCCAGCTTGTGGGTGATGCCTTGGGCCGTTCCGTTGTGGCGAACGATGGTGGCATGAATCGCGTCGGCATCGGGCCGCAGGCGTACTCCCTCCTGGAAACCCTCCTCGCTCGCCAGGTCACCCGCCACACCCGAATCCGGCACGATGAAGGCGAGACGGCGGTGTCCCTTGCCGAGCAAGGTTCCGACGGCATGCCGGCAGACCGAACGATAGTCGACATCGAGCGAGGGCAGCTTGACCTCCGGGTGACATGATCCGAGCACCAGCGCGGGCACGGCATGGGCGGGAAACCATTTCTGCAATTCCTTGCCGACTGACAGCAGCACGCAGCAGAAGACGCGATTCTGCCGGACGAACTCCTCCAGTTTTCGCTGCTGAACGCGCGCACTTCCGGTACACACCAGAACCTCCGTCGTGAATCCCTGCTCTGCCAGGTGGGTGCGCATTTCGCTGATTCCCTGGTAAGTCATGAACGACAGATGGGAAATCGGCTGGGACGTGATCAAAACGACCAGCCGACTGGGGTTTCGAGTACGGCGTCCGGAATTGGAGAGCAGCCGATTCCGACGGCCTTGCTGGATTTCGATCAGCCCATCCTTCGCGAGGAGGTGAAGTGCCGTGCGAATCGTGGGCCGGCTGACCTGAAACATTTCGCAGAGGCGGCGTTCACTTGGCAGGAATTCCTTCCAGGTGCCGTCAGCGATCGCCTGGCGGATCGTGTCCGCCGCCTGGGACGAAAGGGAGAGTCGCGTGGGGAGGTTGAAAGCGGGGTGGGAGCTGAGCATACGGGCTTACCAGTGGATAGGTTTGGCGGTCGGGCACAAGGCGTGGCATCCCTTGCCCCATGAAACAAGCGCAACCGGTCCGAATCCTGCCCGCGGACTCACGAGGGATTTCGCCGGGCAGTGCCGCCAGGCTTTCCCGCCGGTGGCTCGCAATGGCAGCCGCCACGGGACCTCTTTTCCTCCTCGCGGCGGAGCCAGCCAGGCTGCTGGGCCCGGGCACGCACACCTTCATCGATGGGCGTTACCTCGAGTCTGCCGCCAACGTGGCCGTGCGGTTCAATCCGCCGGAGTTGCCCCGCGAGAATCTCATTCCAAAGGATCGACCGTGGGAGCACCAGCGGCTGGGAGTCTACTCGTCCGTCCTCCAGGACGCCGAGGGCTACAAGTTCTACTACGAGGCACATGATGACGCCACGTACCGAAACCGCTTCATTTGCCTAGCCGTGTCGCAGGATGGCGTCACATGGACCAAGCCAGACTGCGGTGTCGTCGAGTATCAGGGCTCAAAGCAGAACAATATCGTGGCATCGTCGACTCTGGGCATGGTCTTCCTCGACCCTTTCGACGCCGACAGCCGTCGTTACAAGATGATTTCGCGCGGCGGCGTGAACGATCCTCGCTGGCCGCCGTCGGTGGGCATGGACATGGATCATCTGTACCTCCTGCACTCGCCCGACGGCGTTCGCTGGGGCCGGGATCCGGCGCCGGTGCTTCCCTTCTACGTCGGCGCGCCGACCTCGGTCGTCTGGGACGAGACCATCGATCGATGGGTCATTTACCCCCGGGGGTACTCCCGGCGGGGGGGCGGCCGCCTTTTCACTCGCCTAACCGTGAAGTGGGACGAACTCAGCTCAACCTATCCGTACCGGCCGGTGCTGGACCGCCAGCCGAAGGAGAGCGGGGGTTATCGGCAGCTCTACGATGAGATTCCGGTGGTATTCGAAGCCGACAGCCGCGATCCGGTTGGATTGCAGATCTACACGCTGTGCGCCTCGCGATACGGCGCAGATGCCTACGTCGCCTTTCCCACCGTCTGGCACTCGCGCCAGAAATGGTTCGGAGACCAAATCGATCCCGAGGCATCCGACTGGTGCGATGTGCAGTTCGCGGTATCGCGCGATGGCGTGGACTGGCAGCGCCCCTGGCGGGAACCCGTCATCCCCGTGGGTCTGCCTGGCTCCGGGGCCGAGGCGCAGATCTATGTTGCCGGGATGGTGCACCATGACGACCAGATCTTTGTATATTATGCCACGATACCGACGGCGCACCTCACGGGAGACCTGAAAACGCCGGTGGACAATTTCGTTGCGCGGGCAATCTGGCGCAAGGACGGGCTCACCTCGGTCGACGCGCCCTACGCGGGAGGCGAATTCACGACTCCGCTGGTCGCGTTTGGGGCCCCGGCCCTCGAACTCAATGCACGGACCGGTGGCGGCGGATTCATCCGCCTCGAGATCCTCGATCAGGATGGCCTTCCGATTCGTGGATTCACCCTGGCGGAGTCCGAACGGATCCGGGGCAACTCGCTCCGCCACGTACCATCCTGGAAGAGCAGCGCGAAGTTTTCCGACCTCGTCGGGCGACCCGTTCGACTGCGATTTGTGATGCGTGACGCGAAGCTCTACGCGCTGCAGTTCATCGAACGTTCAGCCCCGCGCGAATAGGTCACGGTGCCAAGCAACCCGGGTGCTCCATCAAGGTGAGAAGTCGTACGTAAAAAGGGTGGCGCCACAGACTGCAAATCGGAGCCGAAACTCCCCTGCTGGCACTTCGCTGAGCGAACGCCCTTGCCAGCGCACCGGGGCTTCGTAGTCGGACTGAGTCACGGGATCGCACTCCGCCATCGTAAATCCGGGAATAGGCTTGCCGAAGTCGTCTCGGACCTCGACGCGGATCGAACCGGATTCATCGTCGATTGTGGCATTAAGGACGAGTTCACCGGTTTCCTGTTTGGGCATGGGCCGGGTCAAGGCAAAGCCCGTCTGATCCCGTTCGGGGCGCAGTCCCACCAGCCGATCACGACCTGCCATCGCCAGGCCAACCGCCGGGACCTCTGGCTCGCCCTTCTGCCCGAGGTGCGGGAGATGCGGTTCCTTGGCTCCCGCATAATAGAAACGCATTTCATCACCCACCACGACCGGTCCTTCCGCTGGCATCACCTGGCCGCTGTCCCATGCTCCCGCCGACCCCATGCCCAGCACCGCCGGATGGGTGCCGATCTGGTTCCATTCCAGGCCGTCGCCACTCCAGGCCAACTCCGCATGCATGAAGCCGGTCTTCCGATCAAAGACGTTCAACATGCCGAAGAACAAGTCACCGCGGCGAAAGACGCCCATCCCATAGTACTCCGGAACCTCGTCCTCATCCGGAATCAGGATCGTGCGCTCATGCGTCCAGTCCTTCAGATCCCGGCTCAGCTGCACCGATATCCGGCGCTTGTGGTCGCCTGCATAATCGCGCGGACGGCAGTAAATCAGCCAGCGATCCCTGACTTCGTCGTAAACCAGGTTATTCATGGTATCGCTGTGATAGGGGATCGTCGGCTCCTCCTGCAGCCAGGAAAACACCCTGCCATCCTCCGAGGTCGAAACCCTCAGCCCGCCCGCCTCGTTGTGCAGCGCCACCAAACGGCCCGGAATCACGCGGGGCTCCGGATTGAACTCCACGTCGATGCCCTGGGTCTTGTCCCGGCCCAGTCGGATCAGGTTGTTTCGTGGATCCTCCGGGAGCCGGTCGAAGACGCCAAGGGCCGGGCGGCTCCACTCCAGCCCATCCTTCGATTCCGCATAGGCCACATTGTAGGAAAAGGGCGATTTGCTGTAGTAACGCTCCTTGTTCCACACTCCATACCACATCATATGCAGCCCGCGTTCACTGTCGTAGCGCACCGTCATCGGCCATAAACCCGTTCCCTCCCAGGGAAAGGCTCTGACCATGACGGGATTGCCCGGATACTTTTGAAAGGGCGGCGAAACCCGGTCCAGCAACCATCGATCCTCCAGCACGCGCGTGTCGCAGAGAAAATAGGGTCCCTTCGCCGCCGAAACTCGGTACTCCCAATCGCAGCAGGAACCTCCGGCATGGTTGGGCGCCGCCGCCAGCGCAGGACAAACGGCCACAAGCAACAACATTAGTTGGGGAATTTTCATATCAAGTCATGCCGTCCGTGATAGCCCGACGGTTGCTTTCCGGAATCTGGCCGGCGAACAGGTGCTCGGGAAGCCGCAAAGGCGGCTCGGAGCTGATCACACGGGCTTACCAGTGAAAATGATTGGGTGGCGGGTGCGAGGCGTGGCATTGCTTGCCCGGTGAGACAAGTTTTACCGATCCGAATCTGGTCAGCGGCCCCGACGCCCCTGACTGCCAAACTGAAGATCGACGTGCCGTCGGTCAAAGAAATGATTCGCGACGCGATCAACGGGGGCATTCATGGCGTCTTCCTGGCCGGCACATGCGGCGAGGGCCCGTGGCTTCCCGACGCCGAGCGAGCGAAGCTCGTGCGCACCGTGGCGGAGGAGGGCAAGGGGCGGTTGAAGATTGCGGTCCAAGCCACGGACAACTCCGTCCCACGGATCCTGGAGAACATCCGTCAGGCCGCCGATGCGGGCGCGGACTACGCCATCATCGCCGCGCCGGGCACGTTCATGAACGCGACCCCGGAGCGGATCACGGCGCTGTTTATGGAGGCAGCCGACGCGAGTCCGCTGCCGGTGGGCATCTATGACCTTGGTCGGCACCGCTCGGTGATGATTCCCGAAGACCGGTTGCAGGAGGTCTATCTGCGGCCCAACGTTCACCTCGTGAAGGACAGCTCGGGGATTCCGACGCGCCGCCAAGCCGCGCTCGCCGCCCGCGAGGCGAAGCCGTCCCTGCAGCTCTTCAATGGCGACGAGTTTCGCTGTGTCGAATACCTGCAGGCCGGTTATGACGGGGTCATTTTTGGCGGCACCGCCGCCGTGATGCCCCAGCTCAATCGGATTGCCGCCAGCTTTGCCGCCGGACGGATGGATGAGGCCGTTGCGCTCGAAGCCGAGATGCGAAAGGTCCTTTTTGGGATATATGGCGGGGAGAAAATCCCGTGCTGGCTCACCGGGCTCAAGTATTACATGGTGCGCCGCGGACTCTTCTCGTCCACTGCGAGCTATTTCGGCTATCCACTCACCGATGCATGCCGAGCCTTCATCGAGGAATATGCCAGGGGCGCCGCGACTGAGACCCCGGCGACAGTCGGCAGCACGAACGCCGCAAAATAAGCCGCGCGGCAGGCTCGGTCCTGCGGTCGCGGCCGTTCCGATCCACCGAAACATCTTCAGGGCCCGTTGCATCATGGCGCATGTCTGAGCTCCCCTACAACGATTCGAAGCCGCAAGGAGCTCCGGATTTTTATTACGCCATCAACGCCACGTTTCGATTCATCCTGGATCGGTTCGGTGGAGAAAGATGGAGGTTGTATCTGGCAGAAATGGGACGGGACTATTTCGCGCCCGTCAACCGACAGTGGCGAATCGGCGGATTGGGTGCCGTGGCGCGTTACTGGCGGGCCTTCTTCGCCGCGGAGCCCGGCGCAAGGGTGGAGGTCACCGAGCATGCGGATCGGGTTGAGATATTCGTGCACGTGTGTCCTGCCATCAGCCATCTCCGTGCCGGCGGCCGGGAGATCGTGACCGAATACTGCCAGCACTGCTTTCACCTGGGGTCTGCCCGGGCTGAAGCAGCCGGGCTCACGATGCGACTGGCAGGCGGCAATGGCAGCTGCCGGCACACCTATGCGTTGCCGACCGCCAATTTGCCCGAGCAGGACCTGGCGCAAATCGAGGAGGTACGCCCATGATGGGATGCTACGATTTCTGCGGACACTACGAGTGGACGTTCGCCTGGCTGGAGCGCACCGCGGGCCGCGACGCGCTGAAGGCATACTGGACCGAGGCGATTGGCCAGGACAGCCAGCGACATGCCCGGGCCCTCATCGTCCAGGAGGGCATCGCCGGGATGGAGAAATACTGGGGCCACACGCTCGCCGAGGAATCGCCGCAGCTGGGTTTCTCGATCACGCGCGGTCAGGACGTCTTTCGGATCGATATCCACGACTGCCCCTCCAAGGGGTTTCTTCTCCGCAACGGGCTGAATCAACATCACGACTACTGCGACCATTGCATCGGCTGGATTGGACCCATGATGCGTGACGCCGGCTTTGTGATCGACCACGAGCACAACCACTGCGGCCAGTGCTGGTGGGAAATGCGACCGGCGGGCACACCGCCCGGACATACCGGCGTCGGCGGAGTTTCCGGAAATGACGATGTGCGCCGGCGGCCGAATTGGCAGGCGGCCGGTGCCCGGCTCGATCGCTTCGACCAAGCGACCGGCCCGGACGACAAGCTGGCGGGCGGCGCGACTGCGGGCAAACCCGTCAGTTCCGCCCCGCCCTGCCCCACTTCAGGTTTCCCCGCGGCGTCCGTTTCCCATGGATGGCAGCAAGGCCCGCCATTTCCGATCGAACTGGGACTGGGCGGTGTCATCGCCGGACAGCAGGACGGAGTCCTGATCGCGGGCGGCGGAACCAATTTTCCCGATCTGCCCTTGAGCGCGGGGGGGGGGAAGTCGACGCATGCGGAGGTGTTCGTGCTGCCTCCCGCCGGACAGAATTGGTTCCCGGCGGGACGCCTGCCCGAACCGCGCGCCTACGCTGCAGCCATTTCGGTTCCTGGCGGCGTCCTCGTCGCGGGCGGTGAGAACGGCGCTGGAATCCGTCAGGACGCGTTCCTGATGAGTTGGGATGGAGCGCGACTGCACTTTGCCGCCATGCCGCCCTTGCCCGCGCCACGCACCAGCCTGGCAGCGGCCGTCCTGGACGGGATGGTTTATCTGGCTGGTGGGTTTGGTCCGGGCGACGTTCGGCAAAGCCAGGTCGATTTCTGGCGCCTGGCGCTCGGCAATCCCTCCACAGGTTGGCAGGCGCTGCCGACGTGGCCAGGCCCATCGCGGGGCCAAGCCGTCTTGACCGCAGCAGGCGGGGCGCTGTATCTCATCAGCGGGCTGGAGGTGACGGGGGGCCCGGACGGCACACCCCGCACGAACTATCTTCAGGATGCCTATCGCTATCGTCCCGACCGTGGATGGACGAACCTGCCGCCGCCACCCCGGCCCGCGGTGGCGGCACCGACCCCGGCGCCGGCCACCCGGGATCCGGCCCGCATCTTTATACTTGGCGGAGTCGACGGCCGGCCCCCCAGCGATCAGTCGCGGGGAAAGCGGGTGCCGGACGACATTCTGGTCTTCGATCTAAAAACCGAATCCTGGAGCATTGCGGCTGAACGTTGGCCTGCACCAGTGGTGACTGTTCCGGCAGTCCAGATGGGCGGGGAGTGGTGGTTTGTCTCCGGCGAAATCAGGGCCGGAATCCGAACGCCGGAAGTCTGGAGCGGGAAACCAGAACTCTGGTCCGCATGACTATCTCATCCCTTTCTTCAAGTGCAGCCGGAGCAGCTCGTGCGCGGGAGCGTCATCGCCCGGCGCGCGTCGAAGGTAGGCCTGATCCGCTCCGCTGATCACGTCGATGGCCACGGTTTCGGCGCTTTGATCGGCCGCGGCCAGTTCCCTGTCCGCCACGGACGGCAGGACAACGAGCATGTCCCATTCCGGGCGCCCGAAGCTCAACGCCCCGTTCAACACCGCGGAGTAGTGCCTGAAGTATTCTTCCTCCGTCCGGGCTTGAAGCGCCGCCGGCACGGCAAGAATTACGAGATCCGGACGCTCCAGGGCGGGATTCTGTCGGAACGCCGACCAGCCTCTCCCCTTCGCTTCCTCGATGAGGGTGGCAAACGATTCTCCCTCGATCGGCCAAGGCGTGATCCGCACTTTCGCGTGCGGCCAGATCGCCTGCAAAGCCGGACCGACCAGGGCATCATAGGGCGGCATCGCAACCACCCGCACTTCCTGCCCGGCCTGCAACCGGCCGCGCGTATGAGGAAAATCCGCACGTGCCGCCGGCGGATCGGCCGGCGCCACGCCATTTCCCAAAATGATCCCGGCCACCTCCCGGGCAAAGAGCCTGTGGCCGTGCAGATTGGGATGAAACGCATCGCTCATGAGCCGAACCCAGGCCAGGCGATCCTCGGTCGCCACCTGCTGGAAACGCCGGAAGCAATCCGCCACGGGTATGCCCAGTTCACTCCCCACCTGGCGCACGATCTCGGCATACGCGGCGAGGCGCTCGACGGAGCGGCTGGGATCGTCGGGATGCGTCGTGTTCGGTGTCATCAGGACAACCTCGATTCCTTGCGCAGTTGCGCGGGTGACGATCGCCTTGAGGTTGTCCCTGAACTCGACCGGGGAACGCCTGGCCACGTCGTTCATTCCGAACATCACCGCCACCAGGTGTGGCTTCCGACCGAGGACATCGGCCTCCATCCGCGCCAGGGCCTCGGCCGTCGTGTTGCCACTTACCCCGGCGTTGATGACCTCGAGTCGTGCATGGGGATAAGCGGTGCGCAGCGCATGCTCCAGCAGGTGGCTCCACGCCCGCAATCCCCCGGTATGGTAATACACTCCGGTGATGCTGTCACCGAAACAGACGATCCTGACCTCGTCTCCTCTCGCGAGACGCTGTCTGGTGGCCAGCTCGCCCCTGGCGGGCAAAGGCAAGGCGGGGCAGATGCCAAGAGTCATAATCAACCTCCACATTGCTGGATCTTATTGCGTGGCACAAATCGCCATGATCCGGACAGCGCACCCCTTGGCAGGCCGGAACGGCTCACTCGGCCTTGAACTGAAACGCGTAAAGCTTGGCACTGCGCATCTTCATCAGAAGCCGGACGGGCCTGCCGGCGAGAGAAGAGACATCCCGGTTACCCTTCCATGAGGCCGTCATGCGCACGTGGTTCCCATTGAGGAAATCGGCGTCGGCGAGCGTGAATCCGGGAATCGGCCTCCCCTGTTCGTCTTGAATCTCAATCCGGCCCAGCCCGCCTGCACCGGTGTCGAGATTCAGTTCCAGCCGGGAACCCTCGAAGCGGATCGCCGGCGTCAGGATCGTGCCTCCCGTATAGTCGAAATCAGCCGACATGAAGCCGTCCAGCCGGAGGATCGCCCGGGAAATGCCCGTCAGCACCGACGGGGACTCGGGATCCACCCGCCACGAGTGATCAATATTCATTCCGTAGTAATAGACCCAAATCTCATCCCCTTGCCGCACCAGGCCCGGCATGGGCCACAGCCACCTGGAATCGAACGCTCCGGCAGGCCCCACGCCAAGGAAGGGCCTCCGGTTGCCCACGCGATTGAAGTTCTTTCCATCACGGCTCAGCGCCAGCGCGACGTCACCCGTGTCGGGGCGATCGGGCGTCGGCGTGCCGCGCTCCTGCCAGGAGTGGTGGAACATGGCCGCCAGGGAGACGTAGATGCTGTCGGCTTCCTGATAGCGCATCACGCCCGGCCCATAGACATCGACGGGGGCTCCGGGCGGGGGCACATTGTCGGCAAACTGATCGGTGGAGGCCGGGTTCTCCTCGCCGGAGCGATCAAGAGCCTTTGCCGGAAGATTCTTCAGGCGCTCCCGCTCCACGAACATCTTGTCCATCACCACCAGCGGGCGCACCACCGCGGAGAAGTCCTTTGCATCCGGTTCCAGGATAATCCGGGTCTTCTCCCAGTTGAACAGGTCATCCGACTCGTTGTAGCTGGCCATTCGAATCTGCCGCTCCCCGTCAAACTGGACCCACTCGCGGCTGTAGACCACATAGCGGCCGATGCGCGGCTCCCAGAACCACGTCAACTGAGTGTCGGTCGCCCTCAGTCCGGTCACCTTCTTCTCGGAGAGGGTCCAATGAATCCCGTCAGGGGAAACCCAGATCCGAGAGGGCCCGTGCATCTGGACTCCCGGCTTCGGATAGATCTTCATCCAGGTCTTGTAACGCTCTTCTGGAGGACAATCAGGATTGTCATCGCGCTGGACCGAACCGCCGCCAATTGAGAACTTCGTGGGGTCGCCAGGGAGCACGAGATTGTTTGCCTTGGATCCCTGGTGTTCGACGAGATTGAGAATCGGCTTGGTAAAGTGGATTCCATCCCGGGATTCCGCGTAGGCCAGCCCCATGAAATCGGGATTCTGGCGCGGGATGAACTGCTTGCCGACGATGTTGTACCAGACCCGGATAAGACCGCCTTCCGCGATCACCGTGCAGTAACTCGCCACACGCAGATCTTTTTCCCACGGAGCATCTGCAGTGATAAGCAACTGGCCGGAGCGCACCGGCGGATTCATGGTCAGAACCACGCCCTCGGTCGACTCGATGAACTTGTGATCGATGAACAACTGCTTCCTGGAACCCACGTCCAATGAACCCAGCAGCACCGCCGGGTACTGCAGGCCAACCAGGATCAGCGCAAGCGTCATGCCGCGATTAAGGGGGTGAAGGGGATTTGCCAAGGGTTTCATTCCGAGGAAGAGCTTGATGTTTCTGGTGAGCAAAATGTCGAGCCGCGCCAGCTTGGGATCCGACGCCGGGGCCGGTTGGCAGGAGGGAGTGAGCCGGCCGCGGACACGGGATATCTGGGCGCGCGACAGCCGCCGCAAACTCCGATATCTGGTCAGATTCCTTTCCCACCTGGGACGCCGACCCGTGGTTCACGCCTTGCCGAAAGCCCGGCACCACCTCAGCGGACGAACCAGCGGATTGCATGCCGGGACTGGCCTCGGTGGAACTTTAGGGTAACGGGGTCCACTAGCAGGCGGGCCACATGGCCGTCGGACCGTGGCAGGAGCCAGCCGAAGTCCCAATTCCTGCTTTTATACCTCATCGGAACCGTCGGCCGGACACGCACGACCGGCTGTGATGCCGCCATGAACAATCGTTGCCCGGTGTAATAGTAGCAGGAACCGCACTGAACGAAGACCTCGTGCGGCACGGCTTGCGCGGGTTCATCCGTCAGATCGGCGTTCAGGTTGCGAATGCCCACCTTCACTTCGCAGCCGTTCGCGAAGGCCTCGACCAGCGCATCGATGGAACCGGAAAGCACCTCGTTTTCCCCGGTATGGGCGAAAACCTCCGCCCAATCGTCGCGGACCAGGAAGCGGTAGGTCTCGAAATCATAGATGAAGTTGCTGCTCGGCGCGTTCGTGTCCTGATCCCAGGCGTCAATCAGATGGTACTTCGGCATATCGCGATGGTCATCGCCCGCCGGGCGATCCCGTGTGGGGAGGCCATCCAGATAGGGCCGGGCGATCGCCTGTGAACCATCCTGATTATAGAGAAAGAGGGACATGGACGGCCGCGGCCCAAATCCGTCGGGCAGGGCAATCGGCTGCCGAAGATTGATGATTCCCGCCACCCAATGGCCTTCGACCAGATAGGTGATTCGAAAATCAGCCACTTCCTTGATCACCTCCGCGTTGGACGATGCGGTGTCGATATGCTCGTTGTGTCGAAACTCCGTGTAGATTCTCAAATCGGCGCCCCCACGGATCGCGTCCGCCAGTGCCTCCGCGCTCCCCGCCACGGGACGCCGCTCTCGGTCGAGGGTGTATGCGCAGGACCATCCCCGTGATCGTTTCGGATTCAAGCTTTCGTCAGCGGATGGTTTCATGGTTGGGCCTGCCAACTGGCTTCTCGGTGATCAATATGAAGTGGGTCAGGAGCATCCGGAACATGAACGCTTCCTCAGGCTGAAACTACGGCCCAAAGTGAGTTACGAGCCTCCACGCGGCGCACCTCGCTGTAGTGGTGCACCGAAACCGGCGTCCCCTCCAGCGGCGTGGGGCGGTTGACCAGGAACTCGGCCCAGGATCCGCCCAAGTGGGCCACGTAGGCGAGATGAAGATGCTCGATGAGCGCGGGGCCCGAAGGTTCTCCGAAAAACAGGACCGGACCGGTGTCGACCTGATAATAGCGGTGCCGCTCGCTGAAGTTCACGGTCTTCACCGGATATTCCAGCAACACCTCCCCGATTTCGCAGCCATAGAGCGTGCGAGAGACAACCTCCTCGTCCGACGAGAGGACTTCGAGGATCTCCTCCATCGCCTCGAGTCGCCGGGCGGGCCGTCGACGCAGCACCAGCGCATGGGTGTCGAAGGCGAGCGCTGGATTCACATACTGCCGCTCGGGCTGGGCACCCAGGCTGGGCGGGTAAAGCATCACCCCTTTGTCGGTTTTATCCCAACGCTTGATCACCATGAACTGGTCTGCGCTGCTCACCGCGCACATATCTGCATTAGGCTGCATCCACACGTCGCGCTCCACGAATACCTGTTCCGTCTTGCATGAGGCGCTGAGCCCAAACTCGATTCGCTTCCCCTCCCACGACAGGGTGACCAGGCATTCCAGCGGCATGCGGACGTTGTTGAGCGTGGTTGGCGGAGGCTGGGATGCCGTCAGCATCGGCTTCTTCGTCGTGTCGTGGCGCCAACGAATGAACGACCGGGAAAAATCACAGACCAGCGAATGGAGTTCGGATGAAGGCACGAAGGGAAAAGAAGAAGATCGCCGGGCACAATGAGCTCATGCATGGCGAGCACAAAGCTGTTCAACTGGTATGATTGCTTGTCCAAGCAGCGTGCCGGCCAAGGAGTGCTCGATTGCTGTCGAACGAGCACTTGGGCGACTGCACCGGCACGCTGCCAGGAGCGAAAATGCCTCCGGCATTTTCACGGATCATTTCTTTGCGTGCAGCATCGACAGATGCAACGCCTGGAATGCCCGCTGCGATGGCTTGGTAAGTGCCACAGAGTACCTGCAAACCAGCTGCCAGAAGACCAGCTGCTGTTATCGCATTCTGGGCAGGAAAGCTTACCAGCGGAACCGGCTTGTGCCGTCCGATCACACTGGAATCCTCCGTTCCGGCCGGAGAGGGTACCTTCGCAGTTCCTTTCTTCACATCTCCCCCTTCACCTCTGGCGCCCTTCGATTTTCGATTGCCTCGTGTGCCCAGCACCTTCCTTTCGGCCAGTTTCGACAAAGAGACGATAATATCGGTCCCGATCACTCATGTTTGCGCCAATTTCATTGCGGGGCACGCACCGGATGGGTGGGCACGTCCGTGTCCCCGCTGGCCGGCAGCGGGACCTGCCGGCCCACCTTGCAAAGAGCAAAGTCCCTTGGTCCTTCGTCCTTGGTCCCTGGTCCTTGCTGCTTAGGAACCGGCAATATCCATCATGACGCTCAACCTGATCGACTGGTTCGCCATCGGCGTGTATTTCGTGACGCTGCTGGCGATCGGGCTCTATTTTGCCAAGGGGCAGAATTCCCTGGACGAATACTTTCTTGGCAAGCGGAGGTTTGGCGCACTCGTCATGAGCATCTCCGTCCTGGGCACCGCCACCAGCGCCATCAGTTTTCTCGGCGTGCCGGGCTTCGTCGTCGCCCAGGACTGGTCGATCATCGCGTCCTCCCTTGTCGGGGCCCCGGCCGCGCTGCTGGTGGCCTCGCTGTTTGTGCCGGTATTCTACGCCCTGCGGCTGACCTCTGTCTATGAGTACCTGGAGCGCAGATTCGATCGCCGGGTGGCCGTGCTGAACAGCGCGCTGTTCCTGTTGATGCGGGGAACGCTTGCCGGCGTGGCGATCTTCGCGCCGTCCCTGGCGCTCTCGGTGGTGACCGGATGGGACTTAACGCTGTGCATCGTCCTGAGCGCAACTCTGACGATTGTCTACACGACTGTCGGCGGGATGAGTGCGGTGGTGTGGACGGAACTGTTGCAGGTGGTCGTGCTGTTTGGTGGCGCTCTCTTCATCGTGGGCTACTTCGGGGTGGTGCTCGATGGAGGACCGATCGAGTGGTACGAACGCGCGAGTGCCGCCAACAAGTTCAACGTGCTCGATTTTCGTTTCTCGGCGACGGAGATCACCTTCTGGAGCTCCGCATTGGGAGGTCTCGTCTACAACGTCGCGTTTTACGGCGTCGACCAGGTTTTGGTACAACGGTACTTGGCTTCCAGTTCGGCACAAGCGGCGCGGCGCTCCCTGGCGCTGAATGCCCTCTACGCCATTCCCGTGATCCTCGTCCTTTTTCTCATGGGGACGCTGCTCTACCTGTTCATCCAGGAACACTCAGGACGTTTTCCCGGCCATCTCGAGACCGACCAGTACCTGCCGTATTTCATTGTCAATTTCCTCCCCCGTGGATTGCCGGGTCTGATGATTGCGGCGATCTATGCGGCGGCGATGAGCACCCTGAGTTCGGTGCTCAACTCGCTGACGACGATCACCATCACCGATTTTATTCGCCCGGGCGTCACCCGACCCATTTCAGATGCGGCGCAGATGCGGCTCGCGCGCTGGATTACTGTCGCTTGGGGCGTGTTTGCCATCGGGACGGCACTGCTTGCCGGACATCTCGACTCGAAAGTCACGCTGGCGGCGGTCAAGGGCGCGAGCCTCTTCATGGGCGGGATGCTGGGGGTCTACCTGCTCGGGCTTTACAGCAGCCGACTCGGGGCCGGTGGGGCCTATCGGGCATGCCTCCTCGGTGTCGTGGCAACCTTCATCATGGGCTTCTGGACCCCGCTGAACGTCTTCTGGCTGGCGACTGCCGGCATGTTGCTGACGATTGGCTGGGGCTGGGCCGAATCGATCATCCGCCCGCTATCGCCCGAAGAACAAACGAGGGCTGGGATGTTCACGCTGCGCGGATTTCGCGGCTGTGCAGCCGATCGGACTTAGCCGGGCCATTTAATAAGCGCGTTTCGAAGGTTCCCTCGATACATCGGCATTCACGGTCGGGGCACTTCGCCGATCAGGGAGAAGTTCGCGTCAGTCGTTGAATCACCGGTCTTTTCGACGCCCATGGCGGAAAAGGTCTCAAGTGAGACGGGAAAAGTTGCCGATCGTGGGCATGTTGCCGGCCTCGTCCTTGAGTCTTCCGGAGGTGACCAGGGCATCGAGCTCCACGAGCGAATCATCCAGCGCTGATAAATACGTTTGTACCATCGCCGAGGTGTGCGTGTGCATGATGAACAGGGCGACACCGGTGGTCAGGAACCCGCGTGCCAGCATTTTCCGAACAACGAGCGTCTTCATGTGCGGAGTGTCGGCTCCAAGATCGAAGCTCATGTACGGATTACTCGGCATACCCCACACTTTCATTTTGCAGGCCGGGTGCCGGGCCGCGAGGAGCCTGAGCCCGTGCTGCATTTCCTCACCACGGGCCCAGATGGCGGGTTGGACCTTTAGCGCTTGCATCTTTCGCACTGATGCGAGCGCCGCCGCCGGGCCGACGCCGTCCGTCCAATAGCTGCTCGAAATGAAGCTGGGGTTGGCGGCGTCCATCACCTGATTGCGGCCGATGATCGCAGCGAAGGGGAAGCCGTTGCTGATGGCCTTGGCATAGACCGCGATGTCGGGCTCCACTCCAAGCCGTGCGTGCGCACCAGGGAAGCCGAAGCGCCAGCCACTCGTGATCTCGTCGAAGACAAAGACTGCCTCTTGCTCGTGGCAGCGGCGCCTGACCCGTTCGAGGAAGCCATCCAGCGGAAACTGCGTTCGCATCGGCTCCATCACCACGGCGGCAAGCCGACCGTCGAGTTGATCGAGGGCAGCCTCGAAACTCGCCACATCGTTGTAGCGAAATGGAACCGCGGTGCCTCGCAGTTCACGCGGGACACCCAAGGGCGTCAGCCCCGGCAGGAGATGGCCGTCGAGCGCGGCCTCGTTGCCGAGGTTTGCCGCGAGATACCAGTCCTGCCAGCCATGGTAGCCGCAGAATGCGATGCCGCTCCTGCCCGTGGCCGCGCGGGCGATCCGGACCGCGACTCCCATGGCGTCACCGCCGCCGCGGGCGTAACGCACCTTGCCTGCCCACGGGTGGAGTTCCAGCAGCAGCTCGGCCAGCGATCGATCGTCTGGAGAGAGCAGCTGGCAGTAGGATCCGGTCGCCACGCGCCGCTGGACGGCGCGATTCACGTCCGGGTCGGAGTATCCGAGGACTACGGCACCAGCGCCGGCGCAGAAATCGGTAAGTTTCCGCCCCGAGAAATCCCAGATCGTGCTGCCCTCGCACTTCGTGTAATAGGACGGCCATGACTCCGGGTCGAAAAGCTCCGCCCACTTCGAGCGCAGCCCGGCACCGCACGATATGACGCCTTTGGCTTCCGACCAGAGCTGCGGGCCCGACACGGTCGGTGCCGCGGCTTGCGGCTCGAGATGGGAGGCGAGCAGCCGGCAAGCGTTGCCACGGAAGATGGCCTGGATTTCTGGTTCGCCCAAGCCACAATCCTCGCACGCCTCCCGCAGGCAAAGCAGGGATTCGATCCCGATCAAGGTCATCTTCGTCGGCGATTGGGCCGCCGGCGAATCGCTTTCGGGCTCGGGATATAACCACGTGAAGCTCTCGCCGGTCGCGACGCAGCGGCCGCGCAGGTCGGTGATGGGATAGTCCGATCCAAACAGCACGCGTTCGAATCCCAGAACTTCAATCGCCTTCCGAATCGTGTCCGTTTCCGTCACCGCCGAGGTGTCTACAAACACGTTCCCGAGGTCGGCGATCTGCCGCAGCCCATCCCGTGCGGCCCGGTAACTGAACGAGCGTCCGATATGGGCAAGCATCAACCGACAGCGCGGATACTTGAGCGACAGTCGGCGGATCGTCGCAAGATTGCCGGGGTCGGCGAGAGCGCGGTCCCGCATGATGTGCAGCATCAGAAGCCCTTCGTGCGCATCGCATAACGCCCACATCCATTCCGGGGCGAAGCTCTCGATCTCCGCCTGGCTGGTGTCCTGGCCGGGCGCGTAGACATGGTACGGCTTGATGCCGACAAATGCGCCGCTGGCGAGTCGCCGGTCGACTTGTTCGCGGTCATCCTGTGGCGCGGTGAGGACTAGGCCGCGGAACGTTCCCTTGCTGGCTCCGGACTGGAGCTGGGCGGTGAGCCACGAGTTGATGTGCGTCCGGTCGTTGTCCCGGGACGGGAAACCGAAGAGCAGGGCGTCGATATTGGTGGCGGGCATCAACCGCTGCATATCCTGGAGATAGCGGTCCAGTCCGAGCGTCTGGGTTTGCAGGTGCGATCCCAGATTCGCCGCGGGAGTCACGAGGTGGGCGTGGATATCGAAGACTCGGTGCGGAACGAAGGCGGCATATTCGCGCACCAGGCGTTCGTCCAGAGGGGAAAGCCGAGTGGCGAGCTTCATTTGACGAGGCTGGTCTCCGGAAAATGAATCTCGGCGCGATCCATGACGATATAGCCTTCGGGAAGGTCGGAGGCCCAGAGCGGATAATCCCGCCCGGCGCGCAGCAGGTGACGGTCGCCCTCGATCGGCCCCATCGGGGATATCTGCAGCGGGAATAGTATCAGCATGAGGTTGATGTTGACGTTCGCCAGCACCTGCTGGAGCGGAAGGTGACCATAGTAGTCCAGCCGGCTTTGCCGGCCGCCGAGGCACGTCCACTGGTCCAGGTAAGGCATCACCTGGATGGTCTGTTCCGACCAGTCGGCGGTGATGTTCAATGGCTGGCCGTGGAGGACCCAGCCGGAGGTCAGGGTGCTGTCGGAGGCCTGAAGGAGCAGGCAGAGCTGGGCGCCGCGCAGACGGACTTCTCCCTTCAGGCGGAACGTCAGCGAGGCATGCAGGAAATTCTGGGGATACTTCCCGTCAACGAATTTGTTGCGTTGGAACAGGTCCGTCATGCTCTCGCCCAGCGGCCCCTTGGTATTCAGACAGAAGATCATGTGCAGGTAACCGGCGCCCGGCGGGGCGTGGTTGTAGTCGACCCACCAGGGGCTGCGGGAGAGGATTGCGCTGGGTGCCAGCTCGAAGCGCCGGAATCCCTCGTGGTTGCCCGCCCAGCCCCACCAGCCGCCGGGACCGTGCTCGAAGTCTTCGCGATAGGTACGACCGCCGTCGTGCTGGCCCGGCGTTTCGGGTCGGGAGGTTGAATCTGTAGTCATCGCTGGATTCGAGAAGCTGGCCTGTCTGGCTGGTGGTGCCGCGCCCAGGACTCCGAAGAGTGGAACCCCGCGCCGCGGGAGCTACGATGAGAATGACGGGATCCCCGGCGATGCAATTGCTCGCTCACTTGGCGGTCAGGCCTCCGTCCACCGGGAGGTTCACCCCCGTGATGTAGCTCGAAGCATCGCTCAAGAGAAATACGACCGCTCCACCCACCTCGGCGGCGTTTGCCATCCGCCCCAGCATCGTCATCCGGCCATAACGCCCGACAAATTCCGGCGGCGCCGGCTTCCCGGGATCGAAGATTCCACCGGGGGAGATGACATTCACACGCACCCCGCTCGGGCCGTAGTGGGATGCCAGGTAGCGGGTCAGGTTGACCATGCCGCCCTTGTGAAAGTAATAGTCGGGTGGACTCGTCATCGCCGTTCCCTCGTAGAGCCAAGGGTTCATTCCCACCATGCCATAGATCGAGGAAATATTGACGATACTGCCTTTGCGCCGGGCAGCCATGGCGTCCCCAAAGATGCGCATGGTGGCAAAGAGCCCGGTCGAGTTGACCTCCATGGACTCCCGCCAGAGCCCGATATTGTCATCCATCGCCAGCATCGGCCTGCTGACTGCGTTGAAAACTACGCCGTCGATTCCGCCGTACTTTCCGAGGATTCTGTCGCGAAGCTCGCTCAACGACGTCTCCGAACGGATGTCTGTCTCCTCGATCGAAAATCTGCGACCGGCGGAGCACTCGGCATCGGCGAATGCCACCAGCGAGTGCCGGTTGCGCGACGCGACCACCAATGTGCCGCCGGCCGTGGTCAGCGCGGACGCGAGCGCCCGGCCGAGCAGGCCGGTACCGCCGACTTGCAGCACAACCTTGCCCTGCAGTGAAAAAAGATTGGAGTCAGTCATGGGAAGGGGAATGAGAGGCGACATCGCCCCCCGGGCTGGCACCGGGCGTTTCGCGCCCAATGTCGGCACACCGGATGCGGGAACCGGTTTCGGCGGAGGCCAGCGCCGCCAGATTGAAACGCAGCGTCTGCGCGGCCGCTTCCAGTGAGCAGAGGGGAGACGACCGCCCTTCGATCTGATCCAGGAAGTGATTCGCTTGGGCGAGAAAATGCGCGTCACGCTCCACCGGGGGCAACTCCCGCCATGTCCACTGCCGGTCGCCGAGCCGGTGGATGCCCCAGCGTGCACGATGCAGCTCGATCTTCACGCTGCCCGTCGCCGTGTGGAACTGCAGCGTCGATTCGTTGGGCGCCTGAAACTGGTTCAATGCGTATGCGGCCAGGACCTCCCCATGGCGGGCGCACACATTGACCGTATCCTCCACCGTAACACCCTCGAGCACCTGGTGCGCGCAGTCGCAGAGCACGCTGTCGGCGGGACCCACCACACTCTCGACCCAGTTCACGGTGTGAGTCAGCACATCCTGGACGGCCCCGCCTCCGGTTCGCCTGTCCCGATAATAGGTTTGCGAATAATGCACCGCATGGGCGGGGCGTCCTCCCGGGAAATACTGTCCGGAATTGGCCGTGACATGGCGAACCGGGCCCAGCTCCCCGCTGCGCAAGAATATCCGCGCCCCAGCCAGGAGAGGATGGACGTGCAGCACATACGCGACGGCTGCCTGCAGGCCTGTTCGGTTTCGGAGCCCGATCAAGTCATTGACCCCCTGATACGACTGCGAGAGCGGCTTTTCGATCAGGGTGTGCAAACCGCACTCCATCGCCCGCAACGCCATCGGCACATGCAGGTGGGCCGGCGTGCAGACGACCGCGGCATCAAATCCACCCTGTACCAGCGCTTCCTCCCAGTTGGAATTCACGGGCACCTGATACTCCGCCGCCACTCGCTGCAACAGTTCCGGATCGGTATCGCAGGCAGTGACTCGAACGCGGCCGGTTTTGAGAAAGCAGCGAAGATGGCGCTCTCCTATGCTGCCGCAACCTACGATGATAATTGAATGCATCAGGTAACCTCGCTGAGGATCATGGCGCAATAGTTGGCTTTAAGTCACGCCCGACAAACCCGGGCCGCTGGAAAATTGATCTGACCACATCGCCAGGGCGCGAAAGCTCCGATTTACAATCCAGGGGTGGAAGCATCGTCGCAGTACTCTGCCCGAACGCTTTCAAAGGCCTTTGGGCAGTGGTTGCACTTTGAGCGTGGAGCCTCCCCTTATCGGCCGAAATCCGGATTGGGCGTTGGCATGACCGCGTTCACCGACTTGCGCCACGCCACCAGCGTCGTATGAAGCCTTTTCGCCAGGGCGGGTTGTTCGACGGCCAGATTCCTCGTTTCACCCGGGTCATCCCGAACGTTGAAGATTTCGAGACTGCCATCTTCATACCACTCGATGAGTTTCCAGTCGCCGTCGCGAATTGCACCGGACGGAGCGCCACCTTGATTGCCGTAGTGAGGATAGTGCCAGAACAGCGGCGCGCCACGCTGGAGCCTGTCGCCCTTGAGCAACGGCACGAGGCTCACGCCGTCGCTATGTTGTTCCGGAAACAACGGCAGACCGGCGAGCGCGAGCAAGGTGGGATAAAAATCCGTGCTAACGACAGGTGTGTCGCAAACACTGCCGGGCTCCGTCAGCCCCGGCGCGAGAATGATCCAGGGCTCGCGGATCCCACCTTCGTAGGGCCAGCCCTTGCCGGCGCGCAATGGGGAATTGGAAGTCGGATGGCCTTCGGACGTGGAAAGCCCGCCGTTGTCGGAGGTGAATACCACGATCGTTCGCCCGGTGAGACCGGTACGATCGAGCGCCGCCAGCACCCGGCCGATGGCGGTGTCGAGCTGCTCAACCATTGCGGCATAGGTCGCGTGGTTCTGCACAAGTCGCACCTCGCGTTGGCGCTCCCTTCCCCAAGCAGCCGGCGGTGCCGAGGCTTTCTTGCGTTCGTATTTTTCCACCAGGTCGCGCCGCGCCTGAATCGGCGTGTGCACCGCTAGAAACGGGAGGTAGGCGAAAAAAGGCTTGTCCGCATGCGCTGCGATGAAACGCACGGCTTCGTTGGCGATGCGGTCGGTGGTCTTGGGATCGTCCGGCGGTGCGGGCGCGGGAACATCCGATTGGGGAAACCAGAATTGAACACTCCCCTTCGGGCCCGCGCCGGAAGTGAGTCCGGGACCAAATCCCTGCGCGTTGGGGGAATAGTCACCGCCACCGAGATGCCATTTGCCGGCAAAGAACGTCGCATAGCCGGCGTCGCGCAAACGCTCCGCGAGGGTGATCTCCTCCAACGGCAGATGGTCCGCATTTGGCGCGGGCAACAGCCTCCCGGGCCGGTTCTCGCCGATGTAATCCGTGACGCCAGTGCGCACGGGATATTTGCCGGTCATGATGCTCGCGCGGGTCGGTGAACACACCGGGCTCGCGGCGTAACCCTGCGTGAAGCGCATTCCCCTCCGCGCCAACCCGTCAATGTTCGGGGTTTCGTAAAACGTGTTCCGATTATTTGCGCCGATGTCCATGTAGCCCAGGTCGTCTGCCAGGAAAAAAACGATGTTCGGGCGATCCGCTTGGCGCGCAGCAAGAGCGATTGAACCGGCGAGGCCGGCGAACAGAATGATGGGAAGCGGGTTGAGCTTCATTGAAATTGATTTTGCAGGCGCATTCACGTGAGGCGGGCGCACCCGCTGTCGGCCGGGCCTCCGCCTGCGAAGACCTGGTGAGTGGGCTTATTGAAGCATGGGGCCTGCGTGATTCCGCCTCAAGATACGCTTCCGTTATGCATCCGATTCCGTCGAAACAATCATCAAAAACAGGTCATCTGGCGTGACCATTTGAAACCTGCCGGCTCTCGCAACATGCCTGGGGTGGACAATAGACCTTACCAGACCCCCAGCCTTGAGCTTCCGAAATGGCACCGG
Organism: Verrucomicrobiia bacterium; assembly: GCA_011525695.1. Taxonomy (GTDB): domain Bacteria; phylum Verrucomicrobiota; class Verrucomicrobiia; order Opitutales; family Opitutaceae; genus ER46. Next base: position 112,462 of record WYBX01000041.1, on the reverse strand, counting down.
AGCATGACCTGCGATCCGCCAAATCCACGCTTTCCAGTTTCCAAGTGGCCCTCACGGCCAGGCAAGGCTCCTCGCCAGAAAACGTGCGCTCCGCCGTTTCATATTTCAAAGCTGAATTTTTCCATCCATGAACCGAAAAGCCTTTCTGCGAGCTTCCATTGGCGCCTTGGCGACCTCCGCCTTCCTGAACAAGACCGCACTTGCCGCATCGACCGGACAGTCTAAAGCGGGCTCAAGCCCCTCTTCAGCGTCCCTTTCCTCTCTGCCTTCGGGGACTTGGGAACTGATTGGCGGTGCAGGCCGCAATGAAAGCTGGTCGACGGAGGCCCGTCACGACCGGGCACGTGCGTTGGCTGAGTTCCAGGGAAAGCTCTACGTCGGAATCGGGACCGGGGAGCCCGAAGTGTGGCGGTTTGATGGCCGCCGCTGGGTGCAGGTCGGAGGGCGAAGCATCATGGGGTCATGGCCAACGCAGGCAGATCTGACGCGGCAAATGCCACGCGGATCCCGCCCCCCATGGGTCAACGTCCTGCTTCCCGACCCGCAGGGCCGCCACCTGTACGCCGGCGTAAAACAGACGCTGGGCGGCCAAGCGCAGCTCTGGCGGTTCGATGGCTCCACCTGGGAGTGGATCGGGGGAATGGGGGGACAAGGCGACTGGAACGGCCCCGACTACAGCCACGTCTATACCCTCGCCTGGCATCAGGGAAACCTGTGCGTGGGACTCCAGGGTCACCTCCCCCCCGGGATGAATGTCCAGGATTCACGCACGAGGAATGGAACTCCGGACGCGCAATACAACAAGGGGGAAATATACAGTTTCGATGGAACGCGCTGGAGAAAACTCGCAGGGATCGAGGATTTCCCTCCGTTCACCCATTGGATCTACAAGCTCGTTTCTTTTGAAGGGCGGCTCCACGCCTCGATTGTCCGACACGGAGCCCAGACGCGCTTTACCGGCGAGGTCTGGCGTCTGAACGGTGAGCGCTGGGAACGCATTGGCGGGGAAGGCGTGAATGCCAGCTGGCGCATTCCCACAACGCACATTGTCACCAGCATGATTGTCTACAAAGGAAAGCTATTTATCGGCTATAATTGCCAGGAGTGCCCGCCAAATGTCAACCGGTTCGGAAATGTCTGGACCTGGGATGGCCTGAGGTGGGAACAACTTCAGTTGCCGGTGGCATGCCAGGATCCTTCGCTGCCCGCCGAACAGGGCTCGTTCAATGAGTTGCTCGTCTTTCAGGGCCGTCTGGTTGTCGGCGGCGGACATGGCGTCAATGCCGGGAAGCTCGCGGTCTGGGAGCTGGCCGACGACGGCAGCCAGTGGCGGTGTCTCGGCGAACCGGGAATGGAGCGGTTTGTCCGGCCCAGAGACGCGGATCTCTGGCGGAAGGACCACTACGTGTACTCGATGGCGACGTTTCAGGACGCGCTCATCATGGGAGCCCGCGGCCCGGCCGGATCGGCACACGTCTGGCATTATAAGCCCTCAGCCTCAATTTGAGGCGAAGACTCAATCCCTAAGACTTGAAAGCCGCGTCACGAAACCCAGTTTAGATATCGGTCAACTCCCACCGGCTCCGGTTCGAACACGCGGCCGGACGTGAACATCACCTGCATCGCTGAGGCCGCATCGCGATGCCAGCTGGCGGCGACACTCGCCAGCATCGCCGCGCCAAAACACGCCCGCTCGGGCATCGACGGCGTTATCACCGGAACCCCAAACATGTCCGCCTTGATCTGCAGCCACAGTTCGCTCCGCGCCCCGCCCCCCGTAGCCACCACGCGCGAAATCCTCGCGCCTCCCGTCACCCGACCGATCAGTTCGCGATGCGTCGCGGCAATCTTCTCCAGCAAATACCGGATCGCCACCCCATGCCCGGCGGCGCCGAGATCCCGCGGAGCCGCCCCACCCGCCGGCGCCGCTGCGGCCAGCGTCAGCAGTTCGGGCAATGCCATGCCGGCCGCAAACTCCCGCTGATACGCCTCGAGCTGCCCCGCCCCGGCGGGATTGAAGGCCAGTCGGAAATAGCTGGTGCCATCAAAATCCAGCCCGTGAAAACAGCCTTCGCACGGCAGCGCGGCCGGCACCCGCGTCATCGCCGCCAGCACCGTGCCCGTCGAAATGCTGACATCCGCACTCGTTCCCAACCCGGCACCGAGTGCGGCCACATGATGGTCCAATCCGCCCACCGCAAAGGCCACGCCCGCCCGCAGTCCGAGCAAGTCGACCGCTCGCGAAGCCGTCTTCCCCACGACCGTCCCGGGCGTGAGCGGCCGCGAAAGTTGCGCTGCCTCGATGCCAGCCACGGCCAACGCCCCCGGCCACCAATCGCGTTTCTCCAGATCATACAGCCCCAGCAATGCCGCCGTGCTCGCATCGCCCACCCGCTCGCCCGTCAGCGCAAACGTGACGTAGTCTGAAAGCGTCATCACGGCGTGCGCCCGCGCCCAGCATCCGCGCTCATGCTTTTGAAACCACCCCCACTTCGGAACCGCGAATCCAGCCGACCAACCCCCGAATCCTACCGTGCGGACGAATGCCTCGCTGCGAGAAAACTCCGCCAGCTCCGGCAGAATCGGCTCGGCGCGTGCGTCTGTCCACGACACGATCGGCGTCAGCGGCTGATCGGCGGCATCGAGCAGGACGAAACTATTCGCCTGCGACGAATACGACATCGCCACGATCGCCTCGGGCTTCGCCTTCGCCTGCCCCAGCGCTTCAGCCACCGCACGCCGGAGCAGTGCCCAAAACGTGGCCACCGGGAGCTCGCTGCGAGCAGGCGCGGGATGATCGGGTTGGACCGCGACCCGTCCGAGCCCTTTCAGCGCGCCCGTGGAATCAAACAACCCGGCCTTGAAATACGACGTGCCGAGATCGATGCCGAGGAGGAAAGCCATGGTTGGCGGGGAAAAGCTGAAAGCAGTGGTATCGGTTATCAGTTATCAGTTATTGGCTATTGATTATCCGTTCCGCGCTCCGGCCACGATCAGGAATAACCAATAACGAGTATCCAATAACGAATAACCCATGCGAATGAACGAGAATGAAGTTCGATCATGAGAAGCCTCGCAGAAGCCCAGAATGAAGTGGTTCATTTCCCACCCTCCAGCAGCGCCAGGGTCGCTTCTACAAAACGCCGGCCGTTTTCCGGCGCAAAGACTGCGTTGGTTGCTTCATAAACGCCACGTGCCGCCGCTTCCTCCGTGACGATGTAGCCCTGGAGTTCGCCATTCGCCATGGTGATCACGAATGCATTCGGCACCCGCTGGCGCAATTCGAGTGCATACTCCACAAAGAACTCGCCCGGCCAGCCGACAAAGGTCCACGGACCAATCGTGATCGCCTGGATCTCGGCCGGCATGCAGCCCGCGATCGCTACCTCCAGCCGGCCGTCTACCGCCGCCTGCGCCAGCTCCGCCGTCTCCTCCGCGCCAAACACGTCGCACTCAGCAGTCCGGACTGCCTGCCGCGGCGCGCCTTTGGCCTTCAGCTGCTCAAAACGTGTCTTCGCCGTGGCTACCTGCTCCGCTGCGGCCTCGGGAGCAGGAAACCGGCGCGGCATCAGGGCGAGTTCTTTCCGGCGTACAGTCAGCTCGACATCGCGCCGATAACTGATGGAAGGCAGGACTCCCGCCACCGCGCGTCCCAGGATTTCTCCCAGTCGCTCGGCCTCCGCGAAGGTGTTCGTCCGCGTGACGTGCCGCGGGCTCTGGTTGCCCGATGCGCCCTGGTGAAACAATACCGGACAGGCCTCGTATCCCGGCTGCTGCCGGATGCACCGGCGGGTAAAATACGGGAAATCCGCACTCATCAGGGTGGAGTCCTCGTGCAGGACGGTTGGATGCATGGCACACACCAGCATGCATCCAATCGGCTCGCCGGTCGCGAGTGATCGGGCCAGGAGGACCGGCACGTCGGGATCGGCCGGCCCGGCCGGATCGTGCCGGTTCGTGCCGATCCCCTCGCAGCGGGCCACACTCATCCCGATCTCGGCCGGCACCGCATCGCGCACCGCCGCGGCGGCGGTTGCCACCACCCGTTCGGTAAAGAACGCGAGGTAGGCGGGATCCGCCTTTGGCACCACGGGATCCGATGCGTTGCTCACATAATCCACCATGACCGGCCCCGAGTGCGTGTGAGTCGCCGTGATCATCACGGCCGCCTCCGGAATTCCGGTTGCCTCCCGAATCCGACACCGGATCTCGGCCGCGTGCGCCTTCGAAACAAAGATCACATCATGCGCGAGAAAGAGCGCGTGGGTATCGCGGTGCCGCAGGTAAAGGGCGGCACATTCCAGCGGATCGTGGATCCCCGTGCTCAGCCGCGGCACGTGCGGATAACCAAAAAGGAAGACCGGGCCCGCCGGCGTGACGTCGGCGGTCGCCGCGCCGGCGAGCAAAGGGGCACCGTGGTCAGAGGAAAGGGTTGGCATCAGATTCAGGACGAACGGGACTACAGGGCGAGGCGGAGCATCGGACCAAGACTCGTCACGGAGCGCACAGAGATCGAGCCGGAGTTCACAGAGGATCTATCCTGCTCCGTGGCCTCTTTGTCTCCTCTGTGACCTCTGTGTCGAAAACTTCCGATGCGGACTTTTCTTGCGCCTTTTGCGCCTTCTTGCGGCCAGAAATTTGGTGGCTGGAACTTGGCTGCCCTCGACTCCGCTCGGGGCCTTGAACCTGCCGAAACGGCGGCTGCGGTCTGTCGCATTCGAACTCCACGCGGTCGGCTCGGTTTCGTGTTCACGGGTGATTCTCCTTTCACAGTCAAATGTTACTTTGTGTTCATTTCAATACCATATTGACACAGCCTACCACCGGGCCGAGATTCGCACCCGCGATGAAGCATCTCCCTTCCGCCGCCCGCCAGGCCCGCATCCGCGAGCGCTTCGCCGAGCAGCCGGGCGTGTCGATTTCCCGGCTGGCCCGGGAGTTTGGCGTGAGCGGGATGACGATCCGGCGCGATCTCGCGGCGCTCGAGGCCAAGTCCCACATCCAGCGCACCCACGGCGGCGCCGTGCTCACCGAGCGGATGATCCTGGAGTTCGACTACCGCGAACGCCGCGAGAGGAACCGCCGCGCCAAGCAGGCAATCGCCGTCGAGGCCCGGAAGCTCGTCCGGCCGGGAATGCGGCTCATCCTCGATACCGGCACAACCACTCTCGAACTCGCCTGCCTGCTCCGCGATGGTGAGAACCTCACCATCATCACCCCCAGCCTCGCGGTGGCATCCGAATTGCAGCACGCCGCCGGCGTCGAAGTGATTCTGCTCGGTGGCGTCATCCATCGCGGCAGCCCGGACCTCACCGGACCCGTGACCGAGCATTGCCTGGAACTCTTCTCGGCCGACATCGCCTTCCAGGGAGCGGAGGGCATCGGCGCTGATGGGTCCATCTACAACATCGATCTCCGGCTCGCCCGGGTCGACAAGCTGATGCGCAAGGTTGCGCGCGCATCCTGCGTGCTCGCCGACCACACCAAGATCGGCACCACGGCCCTCGCGCGCTCCGGCTCGCTCGCCGATGTCGATTATTTCATCACCGACAGGGCCGCGCCAGCGGATGCCCTTAAACGATTCGCCAGGATGGGAGTGAAGATCATCACCGCATCCGCAGAGCGCTCCGCTCAGTCAGAGGTAAGAGGTCAGAGGTCCGAAGTCGGAGGTCGGAAGTCGAGGATTTCAACCACTCTGCTCACGCAAAATCCCTGACAATTCATTGCAACCGCGAAGCACGCGAAGATACGCGAAGGAAATCCAGGGATTCGAACTAACACCAAACTCCGCCCTCTGTCGTCCGTCCTCAGTCCTCCGCCCTCCGTCCTCCGTCTTCCGCCCTCCGTCCTCCGTCGTCCGTCTTCTGTCGTCAACCCTCCCGTTCCGTAATGAGCACTGCCACCACCGAATCCTTCTCCACCCTCGACTGGGGCCGCGTCGATTTGGCGCGCATCCCACACCTCCCGGTGCCGCCTCCGGGGCCGGAGTCAAAGCGGTACCACGACCGCTGCACGAAGCACTTCAAGGGCCTGAGCAGCCAGGTGAAGCTCTTTCCGGTCTCCTTCGAATCGGGCCAGGGCTGCGTGCTGCGGGATGTCGATGGCAACCGGTATATCGATTTTTCCTCCGGCATCTACGTCACGACCCTCGGTCACTGCCACCCGAAGATCAGCGAGGGGATCGCGAAGGCGGCCTCGCAGCTGATGAACGCCCACGATTTCACGACTCCGCTCAAGACCGAGTTGATGGAGAAGCTGGCCGCCGTGCTGCCGGGCGACCTCGACGGTTTCCAACTCTACGATTGCGGCACGGCCGCGGTCGAGGCCGGCATCCGGGTCCTTCGCGCCGCGACCGGAAAGCATGAGACCGTCAGCTGCTTCTACGACTTTCACGGCAAAACCTACGGCGCCGTCTCGCTCGGACACATCCGCTCTCACGTCTACGGCGCAGTCCGCGCCCCTGGGTCGCACATGGTGCCGCGACCGGACTGCTACCGTCCGGTCTGGGCCAAAATCGATGGCAGCATCGATACCGACAAGTATCTCGAGTTCTACGCCGAGTATCTCGACAAGGCGACCGTCGGCGCCGTCGCCGGATTCGTGCTCGAGCCGATCCAGGGCTGGGGCGGCTCGGTCATGCCGCCCGATGACTTCTTTCCCAAGCTACGGAAATTCTGCGACGATCGAAAAATCCTGTTGATGGCCGACGAGGTGCTCACCAGCTGGGGCCGGACCGGCAAGTGGTTGTGCACGGAGCACTGGGGCGTCGTTCCCGATGTCGTCACCATCGGCAAGGGGTTCGGCAATGGGTTTCCGGTGACCTGTGTGGCCGTGCGCGAGCCGTTCAAGGAGAGCTTCGAGAGCATCTCCGCCTCCAGCAGCTACGGGGGCAACCCGATGGCCTGCGCCGCCGCCTTAATCTCGACTCAGGTCATCGAGCAGGAGAACCTGCTTGAACACGCCACACACCTCGGGGAGGTCGCGCTGAAGCGGATGCGGCGGATGAAGGAACAGCACAAAATCATCGGCGATGTGCGTGCGAAGGGCTGCCTGATGGGCATCGAACTCGTCAAGGATCGGCGGAGCAAGGAGCCCTTCGACCGGGCCGGCACGCTCGTATACCAAAAGGCATTCCGGAAGGGCCTGGCCTGGATTCCCGCCGGCCACATCCTGCGGATGAGTCCGCCAATCGTGATGGATGAGGCCACGTTGCTGAAGGGGCTCGACATCATCGACGAGGCCATCGGTGAAACGGCAAAGGAACTGGCGTACTGAGGTTCCAGTAGCGAGAATCGAGTAGCGAGTAGCGAGCATGACCAGCGACAGACGTCCGGGGCCCGCACATTTCCGACCGCGGCAACCGCAATCAAAGATGCACCTGAGACACAGAGGTCACGGAGGGAAATTGGAGGCCACAGAGACGAGCAGGACCGATTCAAGGCACAAGGGTTCAGAGGTTCAAGGGTTCAAAATCCATGGTTCACAGCCTCACCAACTCAATTGGTCCTTCCTGAATCACCGAAAGACTGGTGGCGAACGGCTGCCAACCGCGCTGCAGGTGTCCCACTTTGTGTCCTCCCGTCCGGTCTCTGTGTGCTCTGTGACCCAAGGATTGGATGTCCCTTGGTCCCTTGGTCTGAGACACCGCTTCGCTGGAAAATGAATATACAATCCTTGATGTCGAACCAATCTCCGGGCCACTCGCCGAAAACCTTTCTCAATACATGAAAACCATTCGCTTCGGCATCATCGGGCTTGGATTGATGGGCCGGGAGATCGCCAGCGCGGTCGCGCGGTGGTGTCACCTGGAGGACCTTGATTTCCGCCCGGAGCTTGCCGCCATCTGCTCCCGCACCCTGCCACCCGGACGCGCGGACTGGTTCAAGAATAATTTCCCGACCCTTCGGCAGGTCACCACGGATTACCGCGAACTGATCGCGAACCCCGAGGTGGATGCAATCTATTGTGCGGTACCGCATCACCTGCATGCTGAACTCTATTCGGCCATCATTCGCGGTGGTAAGCATCTGCTCGGCGAAAAGCCGTTTGGGATCGATCAGCCAGCAAACGCGGCGATCCTGGCGGAACTCCGCGCCCGTCCCGGCCTCGTCGTCCGGTGCTCCTCGGAGTTTCCGTTCTTTCCCGGAGTACAGCGGATCTTTCGGATGGCGGAGGAAGGTGCGTTCGGCCGGATCATCGAGGCCGGCACCGGATTCCTTCATTCCAGCGATCTCGACCCCGCCAAGCCGATCAACTGGAAACGCACGCTCAAGCTCAATGGCGAATACGGTGTCATGGGCGACCTCGGATTGCATGGCTGCCATTTCCCGTTTCGCGCCGGCTGGAACCCACTCAATGTCCGCGCCATTCTCTCGAACATCGTCACGGAACGACCAGATGGAAAAGGCGGGATGGCGCCCTGCGAAACCTGGGACAATGCCACGCTCCTTTGCGATGCCGAGGATCGGCAGGGGACGCGATTCCCCTGGACGCTCAAGACCCAGCGGATCGCGCCGGGCCAGAAGAACACCTGGTATCTCGAGATCTGCGGGACGAAGGCCTCTGTGCGCTTTTCCACGAAGAACCCCAAGCGACTCGAATTCCTGAATTATACCGGCGGCGAGCAGGCCTGGCAGGAAATCGACGTCGGTTATACGAGCGCCTTCAAGACGCTCACCGGTGAGATCTTCGAATTCGGCTTCTCCGACTCGATCCTGCAGATGACGTCGGCGTTTTTCTATGAAATCGTCCACGGCAGGCCGCTGCGTCCCTCGGCCGGCTGCGTCACGCCGGAGGAAACGGCGCTGAGTCACCGGCTCTTCACGGCTGCACTGCGTTCGCAGGCCGGTTCGAGCACGGAAACTGTGTGACTGAACTGATTTCCCACATGCATCATCCGACCATCCCCAGCGAGGCGGAGCCTCGGACCAGGGACCAAGGACCAGGGACCAAGGGACATTTTGAATCCTTGACCTGTTCAGATCGTATCTCGGACCTCAAGAATTCTATACCCACCGTAAGAAATCATTGCCAACGTAGGGGCGCAGTCTTGCTGCGCCCTCAGGACCGTTCGATCGCACTTGCGGGCGCAGCAAGTCTGCGCCCCTACGGGGAAGGGAGATGCATGGCCCTCACCGAAATTCGCGTCCATTCATGTCCATTCGCGGTTAAACTGAACAGTTATGTGTATCGGTTATTCGTGATCGGTTGCGCCCTGGTGGCCGGAACGCAGACGACGAAGTACTGATAACTGAGAACGGATAACTGATAACCGATACCATTTGGATCCTCTTTCAGCGTTTCAGTTTTCAGCTTTCAGCTTTTCTCCGCCAACCATGCCCGCGCTCCTCATTCGCAATGTTCGCATCCTGAATCCCGGCCGGGACACAATCACGGGCGATGTGTTGGTACGCGGCGGCAGGATTGTGGCCGTGGGCGAGATCCCTCCGGCGGCCGCTGCCGATGCTCGCGCCGCCGATGGAGAGGTCGCTGTCGTCGAAGGATCCGGACGCTTGCTCACGCCAGGTCTGATCGATGTCCACACGCACGGCGTGACGCACAGCCTCTACGAATCCGGTCCGGAAGGGCTGAAGAAGACGGCCCGCGAGCTGAGTCGCTTCGGCGTGACGACCGTCCTGCCGACGATTGTCCCGCAGATTCGCGACGGGTGGCTCGATCGTCTTGCCGAGATTGCCGCCGCCATCCCAGCCGTATCCGAGGTCAGTATCCCGGGTCTGCATCTCGAGGGTCCGTTCATGGCCGTGGGCGGCGCGGCCTGCCCCACCCTCCCTGCAGATCTCGAGTTGTTGGAGAAGATTCTCGAAGCCTGCGGCGACCGGCTCGCGATCATGTCGTTGAGCCCCGACGCGCCGAATATCATTCCGGTGATTCGAAGGCTCCGGGAGAAACACATCCGCGTCTTCCTGACCCACACCCGCGCCAGCGTCGAGCAGACGGAGGCCGCGCTCGATGCCGGCGCGACGCACGCGACACATTTCTACGACGTCTTCTATCCGCCGGCCGAGACCGATCCCGGGGTGCGCCCCGTCGGTGCGGTGGAGGCGCTCCTGGCGGATCCCCGGGCGACGGTCGATTTCATTGCCGATGGCGTGCACGTACATCCGACCGCGATTCGTGCAGCCGTCGCCGCGAAATCGTGGGCCGGTGTCGTGCTGATTACCGATTCGAACATTGGCGCCGGGCTTCCCGCCGGGGTCTATGAAACGCCCTGGGGATACCCCGTCCGTGTGTCTCCGGACGATGCGGCGCGGCATGCGACGAAGAACTTCCTGGCCGGGAGTTCGCTCACGATGAATCGCGGGATGGCGAATCTCCTCCGCTGGCTAAAGCTTCCGTCGGAACAGGTGTGGGCGATGGGCACGCTGAATCCAGCGCGGCTGCTCGGACTCGAACGCAAAGGCCGGCTCGAGCCCGGCGCCGATGCGGATCTCGTCTTGTGGGGGGAAAATCTCGAACCGGCCCGCACCTGGGTGAAAGGACGTAGCACCTACAATCGAGCTTAGCCGGGACCATGCAATTGAACCGCGAAGAACGCGAACGCAGTCAACCGAAAGGCAGCAATGATTACATCCTCCGAGGCAATGGCCGAGACTCGGAGCCCAGACATGGCAACCGCGGATGACGCAGATGACGCGGATATATCCATCCGCGAAATCCGCGTAATCTGCGGTCAAAGGATTGGGCTGGATGGGTAAGAATGCGCGCCACGACGCACCACGTTCAAATCGGACCCTTTGATCATAAATCTATAATGAAATCCTCCCGCTCCAGCTTCAGCTTCTCTCCCGCCGGGTTCATTCCCTTCCGCGATCGCAAAGTCCTCGACCGCGTGCGTCGGATCAAGAAAGAGGACATCACGAAGCATCGCAATCCGGACTTCCGGATTACCGTCGTGCCCGGCGCCGATCTCGAGCACCTGTGGATCACGGACATGTTCTTCCGGATCCAGACCGCGATGGCGGCCGATCGACCCTATGTGATGATCATGCCGAATCCGTGGCCGGGCTACGCGAAGCTGGCCGCGATGCTGAACCGGGCGCGGGTGAATTGCCGCCGGCTGCATACGTTCAACATGGACGAGTATGCGAACGAGCACGGTGAGATTGCGCCGGAGACCTGGGAACTCGGGTTCATGCACGCCTTCAAGAAATACTTCTGGTCCGAACTCGATCCGAAGCTCCGCCCGTCGGAAAGGAACATCCAGGGCCCGACCGACAGGAACATCGGCGTCTACGGAAAGATGATCGCGGACCTCGGCGGCGCCGACATTTGTTACAGCGGGCCGGGTTGGACGGGCCATCTCGCCTTCATCGAGCCGGACGCGCCGGAATTTGCCGGCTCGCTCGAGGAATGGAAACAGATGGGGCCGCGCGTCTGCACGCTGAGCCCCTTCACGATCGCGCAGAATTCGCTGCACGGAAGCTTTGGGATGAGCGGTGATCTCTGCGCGGTCCCGCCGAAAGCCGCGACCATCGGCCCGGCCGAAGTCATCGCCGCGAAGCACCGGATCGACATGCACGCGATCACGATCGACGGCTCCTTCGCCTCCTGGCAGCGACTGACCACCCGGCTGGTGCTTCACGGCCCGGTGACGCCCCGCGTCCCCGAGTCGATCCTCCAGACCCTCCGGACCGACGTCTGGGTCTCCGAAGCCATCGCCGAGAACATCGAGCCGCGTTGGGACAAAGGATATTGAACAAGACTTCGCCGGACCGCCTCGATGATGCAACCCTTCCGATCTTTGTCATAGCGCAGCCACGAACCCGCTGCTCCCCAATCCAGTTTACAGGAGGAAACGGAGGGAACAGAGACACAGCCCCGACTTCTCCGTTTCCTCTGTTCCCTCCTGTTAGTCCGCAGAGCGAAAAGTCCCGCTCCAATTTTCATGCCCCAACTCCCAGGAGCCTTCTCCTTCCTCGACTATGCCATTTTCGCCGGCTACCTGATTGCGACCGTCGCGGTGGGCACGCTCTTCTTCAAGGGCCAGCGCGACTTGAAGGAATACTTTCTTGCCGGGCGCAGCATGGGCAGCGTGCTCGTGGCGATGACGATCCTCGCCTCGCTGTTTTCCGGAATCAGCTTCCTGGCCGCACCGGGTGAGGGTTATGCCAATGGGCCGGTCTTCTTCCTGGTCAATCTCGCGTTCTTCGTTGCCACGCCGATCACGGCCATGGTGTTTCTACCAGCGTACTGCCAGGTCCGCTTCTACACGGCGTACCAGTATCTGGAGGAGAGATTCTCCAGCCCCTTGCGGACGATCGCCTCGGCCTCCTTCATCGCCCGGGTCCTGCTCTGGCTCGCGGCCGCCACTTACGCTCCCGCCCTCGCATTGGAACAGGCGACGGGAATGCCCCTCTGGTTCACGATTCTATGCACGGGCATTCTCACCACCCTTTACACCACCTTCGGCGGCATGCGAGCGGTGATCTGGACCGACGTGATGCAACTCGTCGTTCTTTTCGGCGGACAGCTGGCGATTGCACTGATCGCGATCTCCCGCGTGCCGGGCGGACTCGGCCAGGTGATCGAACTCGGCCAGGCCGGCGGCAGGCTCGACCTGAGCCTCAGCTTCGATCCGACGGTCCGGCTGACGCTGTGGGGCCTCCTGATTGGCGCCGCGTTCATGCACTTGGTGCAGATGGCGACGGATCAGGTCTCGGTGCAGCGTTACCTCTCGGCCCGGAGCATGGCGGTCGCGCGCCGCGGACTCTGGCTGAAACTATTCATGACCCTGCCGGTCACGGCAGTCTTCTACGGCACCGGACTCGTGCTCTACGCCTATTATCAGGTGCACGGCGATCCGATGGCGGCAGGACACATCAGCAAACCGGATCAAATCCTGCCGTACTTCGTCGTCCACGAGCTGCCCCGCGGGTTGCCGGGGCTTTTCATTGCCGCCATCTATGCCGCGAGCATGTCGACGATCTCTTCCGGCATCAATTCGCTGACCTCAGCGAGCCTCGTGGACTTCTATCAGCGCTTGTGGCCCCGCCCGGATCTGAACGAACGGACGCAGCTCAGTCTCGCCCGCCGGCTGACGCTCGCCTACGGGGCCATCGTGATCCTGCTGGCGTTTCTCGTCGAGCGGCTCGGCACCCTGCTCGAGGCGACCAACAAGGTCATCAGCCTGATCGGCGGTCCGCTGATCGGCCTTTTCCTCCTCGGCATTCTCTTCCGCCGCACCACTGCGCGCGCGGCGACGATCGGCTGGGCGGCCGGGCTGGTGGCCACGATCTGGGTGTGTTTCGGCACGGAGATCTCATTCCTCTGGCACGCGATGATCGGATGCATAACGACGGTCGCGGTCGGGTGCGCCGTCACCTCGATTGCCCCCGGCCCCGGCGGGCCGAGTCCGGCCACGCCGCGAAACGTGGCAGTCATCGCGAAATAGGAGTCGGCCGCGCCCGGCGGCTTGTCGTCGCGGTAGGCAAATCGGATTGCGGCCGTGAACTCACACTCGAAAGCAGCGCTTGGGCGCAAGTCCAGAGGACCATCGTGCCATGCTCACGGTTCAACGCCCGTTTCAAGGACGGTCGCCTCGATGCCGCGCGGGCCGTCGTGCTGATTGAAATAGTAGACCACGATGACGCGATGCTGATCGATCAGGGCACTCCAGGGGTAGCCAAGGTCGACACCACCGCCATCGTTGCGCAGGACGATCTCCGGAGCGGTGGTGATGTCGGTACACTCTGCGTTCAGAATCCGCGCGCGGATTCCGTAGGGTTCATGCCGATACCCATAGACGAGGAGTACGCGATTGTCGGGCAATCGGAGCGCATGCGCCGGGTGCCCCTGAAAACCGGTGTCCGCCCACGGCTGAAAGCTTCTTCCCCCGTCGCGGGAACGCGCGACGGCCATCCGCCCGTCGAAATTGGCGGTGCGCATGAAGGCGACCAAGTCGCCCCCTGGGGTTTCGTAGAGCGAAGTCTCGTTGAATGCCACGACCTCGTCGCGAGCGACGAGGCTTGCATATTCCCAGTTGGAGCCGTTATCCGCTGAAACCAACAGATGATTTTCGGTCACACCGTCGGCCGCGGGGCTGGTGGCGATCACCCAGAAAATCCGGCCATCCATCCCCTGCAGCATGGCGCCACGATTATACGATGACAGCGGAGCATTGAACAGGTCGCGTCGCGCCTCCGCCTGGATCGACGGCGGTGAAAACCTGCGTCCCCACGACCTGCCACCGTCCTCCGATCGCAAGAGGAAGCCGCCCAGGAACGCGTAGTCCCCGTTCTTGGCCACGGAGTTGTCGAGCAATCCGGTCGTCCCGGGTGGCATCCAGGCCCAGGCATAGCTCGCACAGAGGAGCGTTTCATCCGCCAGCTGCAGAAGACACGGATCCTGTGAGCCCCCGAATTCGTGCGCGAAAAACACCTCCGGTTGCGTCCACGATACGCCCAGATCCCGGGAGCGGGTCAGGACCAGATAACTGTTCGGGTCGGTATGCGTCCAGTGCTTCGCGCCAAACCGGCGCCGATCGGGCGCGCGGCGGAAGGCGACCAGCAGTTCCCCGTCCGTCCGGCGGACAATCGACGGAAACGCCGAATGAAACGCGCGATCGGAATAAATCGTCCGATGCTCGAGCACCCGAATCTCCCCCGCCGCCGGGCCGGCCACGGCGAGCGCTCCGCCCGTTCCGAGCATCACTGCGAGACCGATCCGCAGAATCCTGATGCGTGCGGTCAAAGTGTGCCCACGAAATCCGCGAGTCGCACGAAAAGTGACTTTCGCGTCTCTTCGGGTGCTTCGTGGGCATCTTTTCGGGATGTTGTAATCGTCTTTCTGGAATCCGGCCCTCCGGGCGTATGGAATGTTTGGCGACCGCTGTTTCAGAAGTGGGAGAATGGATGCCATGGCGAACGGTTACTCAGCCCCGCCAGCCTACCGGCAGTCGGGAACGGAAAAGTTCAAAGTCCTCCTCGGTTGGGCCGGCATACGGCGGCACGAGCGCAAGCGGAAAATCGGGATCGGCAAATCGTACGAACATCTTGTCGAACGCCCCGTCGATGTGATACCGCCCGCCGGCGATTTCCTTGAGCGACGCGATCATCTTTTCGAAATCCGCCACGTCCGCCGCTCGCCGGGCATCGTCGCCCGACACAAATTCCCTGGCCCGACGATGGTTCACGGAGGCAATTGAAATCAGCAGGCCGACATCGTGGGTGCGCCGGGCAATCGCGTAGCCCATTTCCGTGAAATAGAACCGCAACCGCGGCGAAACTGCGAGGAGGTCCGCCACCACTGCCGGATCGCTCGTGCTGGCCTTCACCGCCACGAAGTTCGGGTGCGCATCTGCAAGTCGCCGATACTCCACTGATGTAAGCAGCCGCTTTGACCGGAGCAGGTTGTAATGGTGGAAGTGACAGTCGGGGAACCGGCCGCAGGTCTCTGAAAAGAAGCTTTCCAACTCGCGATCGTTGAGCGCACCCCATGAGGGAAGCGAAAGCTGGAACGCACGGAAACCCAGCCGCCGACCGAGTTCGATACGTTCGATAATCGTGCCAAGCGAGAGCGAAATCACCCCCAGCATCGGTGCCACGGCAAATTCCAGCGAGGTGTTCCAAAACGCGGTGGCAATTTCTTGAAACTGCCGATCAGTGACGGCGTACCCTTCACCCGCGGTGCCGAAAACATATATGTTCCGGGTCAGGCCGTTGGCGATTGTCCGCACCTGCCTGCGGAATATGTCCGCGGAAAACTCATGACGGCTGGTCCATGGCACGACCGCCGTCGCCAGGATCCGGGCTGGAGTGTCTGCAGAATCGTGCAGCGGCATGGCTTCGGAGACTGCTCAGCCCGCCGAGCGATGGACAACACAGCGCAAAGGCTCACCGTCACGCAGGCGCCGGATGTTGGCGGCGATCTCCTTCCAGCGGTATTCCATGGTCTCGATCGTCGGCTTGTGCGGACTCATCACGACGTTTTCGAGTTCATGGAACGGCCGGCGTGAGGGCATCCGGACCTGGCCCACAACCGGATATTGCCACCACACGTCGAGTCCCGCGCCGGCGATCTGGCGCGCCTGCAGGGCTTCAAAAAGCGCATCCTCGTTGATCACCGGACCGCGGCCGACGTTGATGATGAAGGCGCCCGGTTTCATCTGCTGCAACTGCCGCGACCCGATCAGATCGACGGTGCCGGCAGCGGCAGGAATCGCCACAATAACGAAATCGGCCTCCGGCAGATGCCGTTCGAGATCATTAAGGCGACCGACAGTGGACAGTCCCAGTGCTGCGGCGCGTTCGGGAGACGCGTTGCGCGTCAGCACCGTGATGTGCATATCGAGAAACCGGCCCCAACGGACCAGTTCCCGGCCAATATGTCCCGCACCCAGAATCAGGAGATTCCGATTCCTGAGCTCAGAAAGATAGGGTTGCTGTGGTGTCCAGTCGCCCCGTCGGAGTGCCGCATCCAGCCGGAGCAGACTCTTCTGGAGAGCGAGGATCAGCAAGAAAGCCTGCTCAGCGACCCCGCGCTCGTGTCCATAGACATTGCATACGGTGCAGCCGGCCGGGAGCGCTGAAAACTCGATCCCATCGATGCCCGCACCGGTGGAATGCACGAGGCGGACCGCACAGCGCGGATCGCGCCAGGCCGCCTTGAAGATGCCCGAGACAAGAACATCCGTCTCTGCCAGTCGGTCCGCCATTCCGGAGTCGCCGGAATCCGGCATGGTCGTGAGCACATGCGGGATCGCGGTGAGCTCCCGCGCCAGATCGCGCGCGAACTGCCGATGGACCAGAATTCTCAAGGGGGAGGCTGTGCTCATCGGCGAAGATCTCCATCCATGGTCATACGCGGCTGGGTTCAGTCGAAAAGCGCCTCTCCCGCGGCCAGGTGTCGCTTGCAGACCTCCCGATCCAGTTCAATCCCCAAGCCCGGCGCATCGCCGACGACAACCTGGCCGTCGCGAAACAGCGGGACGTCGCGCCGGACGTATTCACCAATCCATGGCGTCTCGATGAAATGATACTCGAGCCCGAGAAAATTCCGGCAGGCAGCACCGACGTGGGCGGCCGCAATGGTGGCAATCGCGCCGCCGTTGCCATGGAATGCCACCGGCAGGTGATGCAGCTCCGCGAACTGTGCGATCCGCTGCAGTTCCCTCATGCCTCCGCAAAACAGCACATCCGGATGCAGGATGTCACAGGCCTCCCGATCGACAAACAGCCGGAACTGCTCCGCGATGAACATTTCGCCCACGCAAATCGGGATTGGGCTCTTCTCCCGCACTGCGGCGCACGAATCCGGATTTGTAATCGGGGTGGGATCCTCGAGCCAGAGCAGGTTCAGCGGTTCGAGCGCCCGGGCCACTCGGATTGCATCGGGCACATTGTATTGCATGTGACAATCCACGCAGATCTCGAAGTCGGGCCCCGCGGCCCGACGGACCGCGCCGAGTCGCTCCACGATCCGGTTGATCTGACATAATGAGAGTGAACGGTTCCAGACATCCGTCACGGTCTCCGATGCCATGAAATCGATGTCGAACTTCATCTGCGTGAACCCGGATGCCGCCGTCTCGCCCGCCATTCTTTCCCAAGCTGCAAGATCGGTGGGATCAGCCGGCGAACTTCGGTCCAGGTAGACCCGGGCACCTTCGCGAAACCTGCCTCCCAGAAGATTGCAGGCCGGAGTCTTCAGTGCCTTGCCGATGAGATCGCAGAGCGCAATCTCGACCGCGCTTGCCGCCCACACCACCGGCCCCCAGGGAGTTGCCGTGGGCGAACACATGTTGCAGGCGACACTGCCATTCGCCATGACGCCGCTCTTCGCCCCCCCGGGATGTGGCGGCTGGGTGCCATAGAGCATCTGCGAAAGCAGCCGGTTCGCGGCAAACGCGTCGTGCCCGCGGAAGTATTCGGCCATGTACGCAATTCCCTGGCGGACACCCATGAAGTCGTCGGCCTCGCCCAAGCCATGTATTCCGGCATCGGTGTCCACGCGCACGACCACCTTGGCGATTTTCGTACTCCCGCCGCCCACGCCATGATGGCGGGGACCCCAGAGGCGCATCATTCTGATATCGGTGATCTTCATTTTTCCTCGAATGCTTCCGGGGCAAAGCCGGTGACCGAGGCATCACCCCGATGAAACTCGGATTCGGCAGCATCGGTGGCAGGCAGGTATCTGGCCAGCCGGCGCTTCACAAAATCGTAGTGGGGATTTCCAGCCAGGTTGTGCCACTCCTGGGGGTCCGTGTCATGATCGTAGAGTTCCTCATCTCCGTTCCGGTACCGGATGTAACGAAACCGTGCGTCCCGAATCGCATGGTTGCCGATGCCCTGGGTTACCAGAACCGGGGCGCCGCGGTCATCGGTTTGACCGTTGAGGATCGGGACGAGGCTGCGTCCCTCCAGGGCATGGGTGTCCGGAACAGCCAGCCCGCAAAGCTCAAGCAGGGTGGGATAGATGTCCACCAGACTCACCGGTGTGGGGCAAATGCGGGGTTCCCCTCCCGGCACCCTGATGGAAAAAACAACCCGCGATGCACGTTCCCACAGGGTAAACTTGCCCCAGTGATCCTTCTGGCCGGTGTGGTAGCCGTTGTCGGACGCGAAGACCACAATCGTGTTGTTGGCCTCCGGACTTGCCTCCAGCGCATCGAGCACGCGGCCAATCTGCTCGTCGACATACGTGATCGAGGCATAGTACGCCTGCAGGTACCGCCGCCACAGCCCGTGTTTGGTCACGTTCTCATGACCATCTTTCGGATGGTTGGCTGCCGCCCAGCGGCCGGGTTGCGGCACATCCTCCAGATCCCCGGGAAGATAATCATCATCCACTTCGATCTGATCCAATGGGTACATCTCGTAATATCGCCGTGCGGCAATCCACTCCAGATGCGGCCGGTAAAAGCCGGCCCACAAGAAGAATGGCTGCGAATGCTCACCTTGAATCACATCGATTGCCCGCTGCGCCTGTTCGGTGTCCTGCTGCCATTTGGAACGATCCTCCCGGTCCCACTCATCCGGCAGGATTCCATAACGGTGGGCCGAGTGCAGCCCGGGAATCTGCACCAGATCCTGCCGCGGCACCTGTTTTGCGAGATCCCCGTCAGTCCAGGTCACATCCCCTTCCCGGCTGTGCATCCTGTAATATCCAGGGGTGAATGCGTTGACGTCGTCCTCCATGAACGTGCTGTGGGCTATCTTCCCATAACCGGCCGTGAGGTAGCCGTGGCGGAGGAATTGCTGGGGAAGGATCGTCACCTTTGCAATCCAGCCTGAGGACCGGCGGTAGGCCTGATTGTTATAATAGATGCCCGAACTCGAGGGATTCACGCCCGTGAGAATGGATGTGCGGGACGGGCCGCAGGAGGGATGGCTGTAAGCTTTCGAAAACCAGACGCCGTCTCTGGCCAGCCTCTCCATGTTGGGTGTGCGGACCAGTCGATCCTGCTGCAGCGCACTGTGCAGGTAGGAACTGTGATCGTCGATCGTGATGATGAGCACGTTGGGCTTCTGCCCCGAACCGGAAAGAGCCCCAGCACCGAAAACCGGCAAAGAGCAGAGACTGGAGGCAAGGCAGTAAAACGCTCCCGCTATGGCATTTCGCTTCATTGTGGATCCTTCGTTTCGTGGTTCGCTGAGTTCATTTCAGCCCCCTCGATCAGACTGCGGACAGGAATTTTGAAGACTCTGCGACTGCGGCTTCGATGGTCATCCTCGCCACCGATCGAATAGATCCAGTCGCCCGCTCGAACGAGTTCAGGCATGCAGCCAATGGGCAGCGGACGCGTTCGAGCCAGCCGGCCGGCGGCGAAATCGAGTACATAGGCATCCGCTTCGAACTGGCCGTCCACGGAAAAACCACCCGCCAGGAGGATCCGTTGGGAATCGAGTGCGACAGCTGCCATTCCACGCACCGCCTTCGGCAGCGCTCCCCATTGGGACCAGCGCCGATAATTTGGATCGTAGACAAAAATCTCCCTGCGATTGTCCAACGTGCCGGATGCCCGGTCAAAAGCAGCTCCGCCCGCCACCACAATCCGTTCATTCGCCGGGGAGATTGCCGGTGACACCCAGGCTCCATTTGGAAGTGGAGCAAGTACACGTGCTGCGCCAGTCCCAGGAGAAACCTCCATGAATACTCCCTCCCACTCTCCTCCCGCCGCTTCCTGACGCACGACGAAATACCCCGTCTCCCCCAGTGCGGTCCCACGGGCGAAGCGCCATCGCATCGACAATTTGAGCCTTCGCACCACCCTGCCCGCGTCGTCCAGGCAAACAGCGTCACCACTCGCTTCCCGGACGTTGTGTCCGCCCAGGAGCCACCACCCCTCGTCGGCAACCATCGATCCGCCATACGCCAGCGGAAAGGGGAGATCGCCCACGATTCGCCACTGCCTGCCAGGTTCGGAAAGCTCCAGAATCCGGTCAGACCATGTCTTGTTGCCATCCTTCCAATTCGTGCCACCAGCGATCTGGATCCTCCCATCGAGGTTCCGAACCGCAAACCCAGCGAGTCCTCCAGGCAGCGACGGCAGTTCGATCCATGGTTCGGCCGTCCATCCGGCAGCGGTCATTCCAAGGAAGACACCGGTCGCAATGGAAATGGAATGGCGGAAGTTCATTCTCTGCCAAAAGGAGAGCCGTCGGTCAGCCGGGCAGCGATCGCAGGAACGGAGCCATCACCTTCTCGTAGGTTTCGTCAATGAACCCCGCTACTGCACCATACCGCCGAAACCCGTTGTTACATTCCTCCTCGAGATACTGGCGGACGTCGGCCACGAGATCAGCCCGGGCGGGCGCGGCCGCAAATTCCTCGGCGGTGACGCAGTATCCCGAGGTCCCGCCCTCCTTCGGCGGGCGGGCGGGTTCCCGGCCTTTCCGGATGAAGCCGTTGAAGCCGCCGGCGCCGAGCGTGTAATTGAAACCCACGCCGCGGGCATCCTCGGCGATGAGAACGGACGGACGGCGCTGCCGGAAGAATCCGAGATGAGCGTGACATTCGTAGCCCACGTGCAGATCGCATTCACGGTAGAAGTCCAGCTTGGTCACATCGCCGGCCAGTTCCAGCACCTCGAAACCCAGTTCCCGCGCCCGACGGCGCACGAACGCGTTCTTCTCCGCCACATCGCTCCGCATCGAGGCGTCGTTCGTGGGCCGCTTGTCGGCAAACGTCGAAGCCCTCGCATCGGTCAGGTGCATCGCGCAGTAACGCTGTGCCTCGGGGAAAAGCTTGGCCAGCATCGACAGAACTTCATCAGCCTGCTGCCGATAGAAGGCGCTCAATGGAGGACTGAAGACGACCCGCTCGATCGTAGACGGGCGATGGAGTGGCTGCCCGAAGAAATCCGGGTCATACCATGCCGGATCGCCGGTCATCAGCGTATTGGAAATCCCGTGCCGTCGCAGGATCTCGCAGACGGTATACTCGCGACAGGAGATCCGATCCACGCCCCGCGCCACCCGCTCCAGGAATCCCATGGTCTCCGCAGAATACCTCAAGCCACGGCGGGTTTCGGAGTCTCCCGGATAGACATTCCAGTTCGCTCCGATCGGAATGAGCGGAACCTTGATTCGATCGAGATCCTCCAACAGCCGATAGCAGCCCGGATACATGGGTACGTCCCGGATTCCAAACCCGGGAAATAGAATGGCGGCGGTCGCGTTGATCTCGTCGAGGCGCTCCTCGAGCGGTTCCTCGCGAAAGATGGTGAGAAACTCGACATTTCCGCGCTCCCGCATGATCAGTCGCTTCACTGCCACCTCGATCAACTGGTCGCCAACATTGGCCGAACTCCGGTTGGAGGGAAAAGTCGTAAGAACAGTGTATTTCGTCATCAGAGATGCAAATTAGAGTTTCAGGAAAGTGCCCTCGATATAACGGGTCGCCGATTCAGGATCCGCTGCCCTTTCCTGATTGAAATAGTACGCCATCAGGATCCGGCCATCAGGCAGCTGGATGGAAACCGGATATCCAAGATCGGATGTGCCACCGTCATCACGGATGATCATTTCGTTGGCAATATCCCAGGTCCGTCCTCCGTCATGACTCAGGGTAGCCCGCACGCCGTAGGGCTTGCGCCGGTAGCCGTACGCACAGAGCAGCCGGCCGTCGCTCAATTCCAGCACATGCGCGGGAAAGCCCCACATCGGCGTCTGCTCCGGCTGCGTCCACGTCCGCCCGTCGTCATCGGAGACGGACTGGAAGATATGCCCATAATGGTCGTACACCGCCCGGACGCCACCGCCCTCGCCCTTCGCTCGCTCGTCCGCCCCCGGCCCTTCGCCGCGTGTCCGCAGCATGCTGATCAGCCTTCCACTCCGTAACCGCAACAGGCTCGGCTCGAGGTAGTGAACTGTCAGCTTCGAGCCTTCGGCCACCAAGGCGGGTTCGCCCCAGGTCGCGCCTCGATCGGTGGAGCGCAGGCAAAAGACCCGGGCCCAGTCACGTGGCTGGCCAACGCTTCGGCTCAGGTCGTTGACCTGCATCAGGAGCGTGCCGTCGCGCAGTTCGACCACGGGCGCTCGGGTGGCAAGCGGCGGCAGCCCGGCGATGTCCACCGAATTGCGGGGCTGCCAGGTCATGCCCCCATCAGTCGAGCGTCGGGTCCACAACCCCTCGAAGATGCCGATGAACGGCTTCTGCGGCCCGACCACCCGCTTTCCGGAATGAATCTTGGCCAGATCGATCCCGATCGGAACGGGTGCGATGCCCCAGGTGTAGATGCCGGCCAGGACGCTGCCGTCGGACAACACGGTGAGCGCAGCGGATTGCGATGAAGAGAACCGCAACGTCTCGTCGTCGATGACGCGCTTCTCCCCGAACGTGCGACCCTGATCGCGCGAACGAAGCAGAATCGTCCGCGCGGTGGGATCCACGTGACCGCGATCTCCCGGCGGCCGCGCGTGCGCTTCACGTATTCCCAGGAGGATCTCGCCGTTCGGCAATACCGCCAGCGAAGGATCCCCGATATAATACATCGTGTCGTCCCGGTGGAGGGTGACGTGCTCCATCCGCACCTTGGATCCGGTGGCGGCCAGCACGGTCCCGCCCGCCATCATTGTGAGGGCAAGCAAGCCACGGAGGGTGGCGCCAATTTCTGACGATTTGCTTTCGTTCATAAGAAAACCGCCGGGCGACTCCGGCGTGACTCGGATCCCCGCATGTTCAGAAGCAGGCGCTTGGCGGTAGTACGTGTCTCCCGACTGCTGGACGCCGGTTGAAAACCGGCGCTACCTCGATCACTTCCGAACGGAAATTGGGCTGTGGCATGTGACGGTGATATGTCCGCTCCAACTCGCCGGGTTGGCTGCTGCGCGCAAACATTGTAGGCGACTTGAATGGCGAAACTCATTGTGAACAGGTCGAGCCTTCCCAGGCTCATGCAACCGCAGATAACGCAGATGGCGCAGATGATGAAAGCGGTTCTTCAGTTATCTGCGTTCATCTGCGATATCTGCGGTAAAGGCTGAGCTCAGTTGCGCTAGAGCCTCAGGAAGGTGCCGGCAATATAACGCGTGGCTGTCTCAGGATCACCCGGCTTTTCCTGGTTGAAATAATACGCCATCAGAACCCGGCCGTCGGGCAACTGGATGGAAACTGGATATCCAAGATCGGATGTGCCGCCGTCATCCCGGATAATCATCTCGTTCGCGATGTCCCAAGTCCGCCCCCCGTCATGACTGAGGGTCGCCCGCACTCCGTAAGGTTTGCGTCGGTAGCCATAGGCACAGAGCAGCCGGCCGTCCTTCAACTCCAGGACATGCGCGGGAAAGCCCCACATCGGCGTCTGCTCCGCCGGGGACCAGGTCCGCCCATCGTCGTCGGAGACCGATTGGAAGATATGCCCATAATGGGCGTAGATGGTGCCGATATCGCCCCCCTCGTTCTTGACCCGCTCGTCCGCTCCCGGCCCTTCGCCGCGCGTCCGCAGCATGCTAATCAGCCGGCCGCTCCTGAGCCTGACCAGGCTGGGCTCGAGGTAATGAACCGTCAGCTTCGATCCCTCCGCCACCAGCGCCGGGTCACCCCAGGTCACACCTCGATCCTTGGAGCGCAGACAGAACACCCTCGCCCAGTCGCGCGGCTGTCCGACCGAGCGGCTCAGGTCGTTGACCTGCATCAGCAGCGTCCCATCCGCAAGCTCGACCACGGGACTGCGCGCGGCCAGCGGCGGCAAACCGTGAACGTCCACACTGCGCCGTGAGGTCCATGTCTTGCCTCCGTCCTTGGAATGCCTCGTCCACAATCCCTCGAAGATGCTGATGAACGGCTTCGTGGGCCCCACCACTCTCTTTCCGGAGTGGATCTTCGACAAGTCGATGCCAGTCGGAACCGGGGCAATCCCCCAGCTGTAGATGCTGGCCAGAATGCTCCCGTCGGAAAGCATGGTCAGGGTCGTGTCCTGGGAAGACGAGAACCGGAGGGTTTCATCATCGATGATCTGCTTCTCGCCAAATGTCCTGCCGCCGTCGCGCGAGACCAGGAAGACGCCGCGAGCCGTAGGATCGACGTGCCCCCGCAGGCTCGGTGGACGGCCATGAGCCTCGCGCAGGCCCATGAGGATGTCGCCGTTCCGCAGAACGGCGAGCGACGGTCCAAGATAGTACATCGTGTCATCCCGATGCAGGACGACGTGCTCCATTTCGACGCTCGGAGCGGCGTGCAACTGCGCCAGGATGCAGGCGGCCAGTGAGAATCCGAACAGCCGGCGGATGCCTCGGGGGCAACGAGGCATGCCAGACGCAACGTCAAAAAATCCGGCCAGGCCCCCATCGGGGCGCAGCCTTGCTGCGCCCCTGCCCGCGACATCATTTCCGACTTTGTGTATGGATTTGGGGTTCATCATAAAGATTTCGCTGGTTCGCTGATGGCGGCGTCCGGCTCACGCACGACCGTCCCCCAGGTCAACCCGTCGAGTTCCGCGGCGCTCTTCACCCGATGACCGGCGAAGACAGCCAGCGAAAGCGCCGTGGCAACCCATCCGGGGACGCCCAGCCAGATAAAACCGATCCGTTCGTCTGCCGGCGTTCCAAAATAGAGAAACCAGGGGAGGGTGAGATTGATGATGCTGCCCGCGACGATGCCGACGACTGCGCCACGCGCCGTGCAGCGGGGGAAAAGGATGCCAGCCAGCATGACGACCAGGAGAACGCCCCAAAGATTCGCCCAAACCAGGTTGATTTCGAAGACGGTTGTTTCCACGCGCTTGCCGGCTTCGATCACCCCAAGCGCCAGCCCGATCATAATTCCGCCCCAGAGCAGTGTCAGCCGCCTGCCCAACCGCAGCAGTTCAGCCCCGTCCTTCCGCTTCAGGATGTCGATCGTGAATACGGTGGAAAGGGTGTTCAGAGTCGAATCAAAGGATGACATCAGTGCGGCAACCAGCGCGGCGGCAATCAGTCCTGGAATCGGAACCGGAAGTACGGTGGTGATGTACCAGCCCATAATCCCATCCGCCTCCACTCCGACAGGGGGCGTGCCCAGCCGGTTATAATAATAATACAAGAGCAGGCCGCAAAAATAGAACGTCAGCATGATCGGCAGCGTGCCAAGGGTCTTCAACGTGATGGCGCGTTTGGCAGTGCCGTAGGACGAACTGGCCAGCAACCCCTGCACGACGAGTTGGTCCGTTCCATAGTTGGACAACGGAGCCGTGAACGAATACAGCAGCCACAACCAGAAAGTGTAACGAATGTAGAGATCGAAGGAGAAGAACTCCTTGGTGGCCGCAAATTCGTAGGTCCGGCCATTCTCCCGGGCAAAAGCCCACACGGCCGCAAAGTCGAAGTCTGCCGCGGCGGAAAGCTTGAATACAATGACGGCGAGTCCTGAAAGGATGACCACGGTCTGAAAGAAATTGGTGAGCAGGATCGCCCTCATGCCCCCAATGTAGCTGTAGGCGATGGTCACGGTCCCGACTGCGAGCACGGTGAATTCCGGCCTCCAGCCGACGAGCGTTTCGAACGCCTTGGCGGAGGCGTAGAAAATCATCGCGCCGGTCAGGCAGCGGGCGATGATGAAAATCAAGCTCCCGAGGGTGCGGGTGGACGGTCCGAAGCGCCGCCCGAGGTACTCGTAAGCGGTGAATGTCCCCGCCCGATAGAAAAATCTCAGGAAGAGCCAGACCGCCAGCGGGGTGAACAGGAAGTATCCCACCGAATTGAGACTGAGCAGCATGCCGTTGCGGTAGGCTTCGGCTGGTACCGCCACGAAACTGATCGTGCTGAAGAGCGTGGCATACATGCTGACGCCGACCAGCAGCCACCCGGTCTTGCGACCCGCCAGAAAGTAGTCCTCGCCGGTCTGCTGCCCCCGGCGTGCCCACAAGGCCGTGCCGAAAGTGAGGAGGACATACGCACTCACCACGAACCAGTCCCATGCGGTCAGGTTGGTCGAGGTCATGGCCGTGGTTGCCCCTCGGGGTTCGGGGTTCGTCTGGTGGTGGGGGGAAGCGGAGCGACGGTCGTTGGGTTGACGAGATTCATCCGGAGTTGACAAAATTGTTCAGATCGCGGCCGAGATGCCAGGGACGATCGGGCTCGATCAGGTCCGAGGATTCAATCGAGGTCCGGATCAATGGCAGTTCCCGGTTGCGCAGCCGGATCTGCGCCTGCAAAGCGGCAGGCGCCCAGCCGCCGGCGGCGATGGCCGCGAGTTCGTCCCTGACCTGCCGATGGGCCGGATCGCCGGCCAGGTTGCGGAACTCCCCCGGATCCGTTGCCAGATCATAGAGTTCCTCCCCATGATCGTGGTAGCAGGAGTAACGCCAGGCTCCGCGGCGAACGGTGCGGGCGGGAATATCTCCCTTGAACACGCCTTCGATCACCACAGCTGTTTCGGTCCCGGACGAGCGGGTTTCGCGCAGGAGTGGAGCAAAGCCCTCCGGATCGGCGCGCGGCACCGGATCGTGGCCCGCCAGCCGCAGCACAGTCGAGCCGAGGTCGACCAGAGACACACAGGGGGCGATGACGCGATTTCCCTCCAGCCCGCCCGGCCACCGCATCAGCAACGGCACTCGCATCGACTCCTCGTAAAATGCATTTTTGCCCCATAGCCCATGCGCACCCATCTGCTCGCCATGATCCGAAACGTAGACGACGATGGTATTCTCGGTCAGCCCGCGTTCGTCCAGGCAGGCCAGGAGGCGCTCGATCAAGCGATCCGTGTGCCGGCAGTTTGCGGCGTATGCCCGCAGGGTGCGTAGCCGCGCCTCTTTCGTGACCTCCGGGCGCGCATAGCCTTTCTTTTCGCGCATCTCGCGGTGAAGCGGGTGCAGGGTGCTCACACGTGGGTCAGGCAGATCCTTGTCCGAATAGGTGCTGCGGACGGCATCGAAGTCCTCCGGCAAGGCCACAAAGGGCGGATGCGGCAGGATCAGTCCTGCCACCATAAAGAATGGGGGGCGGCCGTCCGCCGCTTGCCGGGACCAGTTGTCCATCCACGCGATTGCCCGATCGACGACCGTGGCATCATAGGTGTGAAATGCCTGATGGCCCGGCCCGCTCTTCAGCAGGCTCTGCACCCCCGCACCCGTCGCATCGCGGAGCGGGCCCAGGATCCGCTGGCCCCAGCTGCCCGCATTGAAAAATGCGGTTCCAGGAACATCGGGCAGGATTCGCTCGGAAAATCCATGCCGCTGATCGAAGCCGATGATGTGCATCCTGCCCGCCAGGACGGTCTCGTAGCCGGCGGCGGAGAATCCGTGCGCCATCGTCGGCAAATCGCTGCCCAGCTGGGTGACGTTGTCGTTGCAGTCGATTTCAGAGGGCCGGCGACCCGTCAGAAAACTCATCCGGGATGGGCAGCACAGCGGAAAGCCACAGTACGCGTTCGAGAAGCGCACCCCCTCCCTGGCGAGGCGATCCCAGCCGGGGGTACGCAAACCCGCATGTCCCGCACAACCCATGTAGTCCGCCCGATGCTGATCGCTCATCACCACCAGCACGTTCGGGCCCTTGCCACTGCGCTGACGGGTTCTAGCGGAAACGACGGGCTGCGATGCTGTGCTCGCGCCCGCGCTTACCGCTCCCGCCGATGAAGCTACCGCCGTGATTCCGGCACTGCGGATGAAGCCGCGGCGGGTGATGGGATGCGTCGGATGGATCATGGCGGTCGCTTGGAGACTTCATGGGGATCTGCCGCCCGCACGCCCCGACCGGCTCGGAAGCCTGAAACTGTCGGACAGGTGGCGCTTCGTCGTTCGGTTACCTTGACGAGGATGCCGAGATCCCCGCAATAGAATCTGATCGGAATCGTGCCTCATGAAGGAGGGCTTTCGCACCGCGTAACTGGGCGGTAGCCACCGTCACTCCACGAGTTGCGAGGACGCTCGGGAGCTCAGAAGCTGTAGCGAACCGTGAATTTGATCAACCGGGCTGGCGCTTGATACAGGATTGTCTGATTTACACCGAGAAAGAGATAATACTCGTCGGTAACATTGGAGAGATTCAGCTGGAAGTGGTATTTCTTCCATCGATAACTGGCAAACACGTCGCCGGTCGCGACATCCTTGCCAAAGTAGTTGTTGCCGGACTCGAGCGGAGCGGGACCGCTCCAGCTCACACCGCCGCCAAGATTGAGGCCTTGCAGCCTACCTTGCGAAAATCCGTAACGAGTCCAGAACGCCGCGGTCTTCTCCGGGATGCCACGCGGCACCAGTCCGTTGGGCTGTTCAATCGAGATGGATGAGCCACTGAGCATGATTTCCCAGTTGGGCAGGGGGTTCACCACGATGTCTGCCTCCACGCCCTCAACCCGATTCAGGGCGCTTTGAACCCTCCATCCAGCTGCAGCTCGCAGCGGATCGGGGTCGTTCTGGATCAGATTCGTCTGTTCGAGCTTAAAGACTGCCAGCGTCCCACTCAACTTGCCATTCCAGAGTGACGACTTGACACCAACCTCGTTGATTATGCCCTCGCGGGGCTTGAAAGTCGTGCCGTCGGGTTGGGTGCCGAAATTGGGGGCGAATGTCTCACTATAATTATAATAAACGTTGAGTCCTGAAATCACTTCGAACACCGTCCCGAACTTGTACGTGAGATTGCTGCTGCGATTGTTTGTCCCCTCAACCTCGGTCAGGCGGTTGTCCGTCTGTCCCGCACTGTTGTCATAGCGGACGCCGCCGACCACCTGCAGCCGGTCCTGGAAGAACTTCATCTGATCCTGCGCCGAAAGGCTCCAGAGGTGGCTTCGCGAGGTATTGGCGCGATCGAGCCGTGGGGTGATGAAGGTGTCGATCACCGCAGGATCGAGAGCGACGTTCAGCTTCGGGTTCGGATTGATGAACCGGCCTGTGCCGCCCGTCACCGATTGGTAGTAATTCGGCGCCAGGACGTCGATGTTCAGCAGATTGGTGTCCTGAACCCAAACCTCCTCGTCGTGTCCGCGATTGTATTGAGCGAGTGCGACGACCTGGTGCTTGACCGGCCCGGTGTCGAATCCGAACACCGTGTCAATCGCGGTGGCAGTGAGAAAGTCGTCGTTGATGGTCAGTCGATGACGCCGGGGCATCGTCCGATTGTCCGCGTTGATGCCATTGGGCACCCAGTCGTTGGTCTCGTGGTCCCACTTGGAAACCGTGTTCAGCAGTCGCAATGACCAGCGGTCCGCGGGCTGGAGTTCCAAGGACGTCGTGAGCCCGTGCTTGTTATTGTGGTTGTAACCGCTCGAATCGGAAATGGTCCACTGCCGCGGCAGGAGTCCGGTACTGAAGGTGGTCGGTCCATCCTTCCCAAATGGGCGCAGAGCAAATGCATCCCCCCAGTGTTTGAAATGATCTTCCCACATGATCTCGCCGACCATCTTGAGCTGAGCCCGCTCGTTGATTCGCCATACGATCGAGGGATTGAGATTCCAGCGCTTCGCGTACGCGAACCGCACCGGTGTCCCCTTGAAGAGATCCTCATCCCGCCATATGCCAACAATGCGGTAGGCAAAGTTATCGCCCAGGCGACTCATGTAGTCCAAATCGGCCCTCATCTGGCCGTAGTTTCCCAGAGTCGCGCCAATCGTGCCACCCGAAGGCCGGCTGAGGTCCGCCGCCTTGCGCACCCGATTGACCACACCTCCCGGAGAATGGGAGCCATACACAATTGCAGACGGACCTTTGAACACTTCCAGTCGCTCGAACATGAACGGCTCAGATCCGACGTTCTGTTGCCGCTGGTTGTCCGGCATCCCGTCCGCATAAGCCGAGCCGAGCGAGTATCCACGAAGCGTGAAGTTGTCGCCGCTATTGCTCTCTTGGGATACACCACTGATGTATTTCAATGCTTCGATTTGTTCGCCAGCGCCGATGTCCTCCAACAAGGCTTGGTTCACGACGAGTACGGTCTGCGCGATGTCCTTGATCGCCTGCGCCGTGCGGGTGGCGCCGATCGCCTGGGTCGCCGAATAGCCCCGGTCGGACTGCTCGGTGACGGTGAAGGCGGAGAGCTTCACGACTTCCGCCGGCTTGGATTCGTCCTCCTCCGCCCGGGTGCTGCTCGGAGCAGGGGCGACTTGACCGAACGAGGATGCCGCCCCTCCAAGGGCGAATACCAGGGAAATCTGCACCGGCAAGGCAAGCGATCGGAAACGATGGATGGGTTTCATGGGTTTTTCAGCGGGGTGTTGGGAGGAGGTAGACCGTAACAACGTGTATACACGCGCATGCTCGGCCGGGAAGTCAACCCCTTTCTTCCTTCGCCTCCGTCACTTCACCCGGAGTTGATCCCCAAATGGCTCTCCCGATCGCACGGGACAAACCAACGTCTCGAAAGGACAGCCGCTCGTTCTCCGGCTATGCCGTGTAACTCAATTCTTCCTCGGTCAGCTCCCGAGTCACCATGGCGTTCGCCGCCTGCCCCATCATCAGGATGCTGTGGTCGATGATGTCCTGGATATGCCTCTCCATGGCCGCCTTCGCCAGCTGCGATTCCCCTTGGACGACCGCGTCGAAAATGGCCTGGTGCTCGGAAAGGACCGCCCGTCGACGCTGGTCCCGCTCGGACTTTTCGAGGCGGGCATTCGCCTCGCTTGGCATTGGGGCCGAGACCACCCGGTTGATCAGATGAAGCCGCAGTATCTCCTTCTTCATCAGATCGTTCTTGGCCGCTGTCATGAGGGCAACATGAAATCGCACGTCCTCCCGGACAAGTTCGGTCAGCAACGGCTGTTCATTCTCCACCCCGACAATTTTCTCCGTGAGCCGCCGCATGTTCTCGAGCGCCAACCGCATTTCAACCAGCTCCGCCTCACTTCGGTTTTCTGCGGCCAGCCCGGCCGCATAGCTCTCCAATGCCAACCTGACTCCACAGATTTGGCGAAATTCCGACAGATCCATCGTCCGGACACTTGCACCGACTCTGGGACGTATAACCACCAATCCGTCGGCCTCCAACTGGCGCAAAGCATCCCGGACCGGCGTTCGGCTCACTCCGATCACTTTCGCCAACTCATTCGTCATCAGCGGGTGTCCAGGGGAGAATTCTCCCGCCAGTATACCCTTGCGAATGAAATCGTAGGCCACATCGGAGTTGACATTCTTCATTATGCAACGGAAATACCCTCGTATACACGGGCTGGCAAGACGGAATTCTCGCGTCGTCCCTGCTGCCAGACCATACCGCTGTGATGTCCAATCCTACAGTTCTCGTCATCGGCTGTGGCAGCATTGGGGAACGCCATGCCCGCTGTTTTCTCCAAACCGGCCG
Organism: Verrucomicrobiia bacterium; assembly: GCA_011525695.1. Classification (GTDB taxonomy): domain Bacteria; phylum Verrucomicrobiota; class Verrucomicrobiia; order Opitutales; family Opitutaceae; genus ER46. The sequence goes on along the minus strand of WYBX01000041.1, from coordinate 80,792 downwards.
GGCGATGGCATCGGTTTGCGACCCGGTAGCCGAAGCGCGGGATAGGGTTGCCGCCACGTATGGGTTGCCGTCCTGCGCAAGCTGGGAGGAGGGCCTCCGGCAGTTCCGCCCCCGCATGGTCGTCATTTGCACTCCGGCACCCACCCATGTGCCCCTCGCCTTGGCCGCCCTGGCTGCCGGCTGTCATGTGTTGATCGAAAAACCGCTGTCCCATTCCCTTGATCGCATCGAAGAATTGCTGCAGGCGTGCGCAGTATCCTCCCGACAAAGCGCCGTTGCGTATGTGTACCATGTTCATCCGGTGCTCGCAGACGCCCGGACGTTCCTCCAGACCGGTGCACTCGGCAAGATCCATCAGGTGGTCGCAGTCGCCGGGCAACCTTTTCACCGGCTGCGGCCGGGATACGCGTCGACGTATTACCGCGAGCGCAACCTGGGCGGCGGCGCCATCCAGGATGCGCTCACCCATGTGGTGAACTGGGTGGAAAGCGTGATCGGTCCAGCCGACTCCCTGCTCTGCGACTGCGCCCACCTCGTGCTATCCAATGTAACGGTAGAGGACACGGTGCATATCAGCGCCCGCCATGGAGACACGCTTGCGAGTTACTCACTCAACCAGTTTCAATCGCCCAACGAAACCACGATTCAATTCAACGCCGCTGGTGGCAGCGTCAGGATAGAATTCAATCCACCGCGCTGGGGGTTTTTTGGGGAAAAGGACCTGGCGTGGACCTGGCACGATTCACCTCCCATCGAACGTGATGCTCTATTTATAGCCCAGGCCAACGCGTTCATGGACCAAATCGAAGGTCAGCCCGCACGGCTCTGCACGGTCGCAGCCGCGGCGGAGACACTCCGCTTCAATCTCGCCGCCCTGGCTTCAGCTGACACATCCCGGCGAGTCTCAGTGCGCGACGCGACCTTCCCGGCCGCGGTGTAAGCAGGAGCCTCTTTCCCGTGACTGCCCCCGCACTCCAAGCTCAACCCGCAGGTGATGCTGTCCCCCGGACACCCGCCCGTCTCGCCATGCTAGGGATGATTCCGGGCAACGGTCACCCCTACTCCTGGTCCGCCATCATCAACGGCTACGACCGCGCGGCCATGGATGGCTGCCCCTACCCAGTGATTCCTCGCTACCTGAATGCCCAGCCCGACGGCAGCGTCGGAATCGCGGATGCCACGGTGACTCATATCTGGACGGATGATCCGGCCGACGCGCCCCAAGTCGCCAGGGCAGCAAAAATTCCGAATGTGGTGGCAAGTCCGCAGAGCGTCATCGGCGAGGTCGATGCCGTCCTGATCGCCACCGATGATGGCTTCGATCACCTGGAAAGGGCGCGACCCTTCATCGAGGCGGGCCTGCCCGTGTTTGTCGACAAGCCGCTTGCCCTGACAATTTCGGATCTGAAGACATTCGTTTCCTGGCAGCAGCACGGAGCGCGCATACAGTCCTCGAGCGGGCTTCGCTATTCTCCCGAACTGGATCCCCTGGCAATCGACTTCGGCGTCGGAGAACTCCGTTGGATTGCCGGGCTGAGTTGCAAGACCTGGGAGCGTTACGGAATCCACCTCGTCGAACCCATCGCCCGCCTGCTGGGCCCGGGATTCGCGACCGTTCGGCTGGAAACGCAGCCCGGGCTGGAAGTGGCTCATCTCCGGCACCGCAGCGGGGTGCAAATCTCGCTGCCCGTGATCGCAGACGGCGCCGCGCTCTTCGGCACCCTCCACATCTGCGGCACCGCCGGCGAAAAGACCCTTCGGCTCGCCGACACCTATACGGCGTTCCGGCGCCAGCTGGCCGAATTCATCAGCTACGTGCAGACCGGCCGGTCAACCTACCCGTTTTCCGAAACGATCGAACTAATGGCCGTCTTGATCGGCGGAATCCGCAGCCGCTGCGAACAGTCCCGTCAGGTCGCCGTGGCCGAGGTAATCAAGGAAATCTTCTCATGAAATTGCGACCCAGTCGAATCCTCCGCCGTCTCCGTTCGCGCCAGTTTCCGACGGTTCTGAAGGTCAACCTTTCCGACCCCCGCGTGCTCGAAATCGCGGGTTTGTGCGGCGTCGATGCCGTCTGGCTGTGCAACGAGCACGTGCCCAATGACTGGATCGGGCTCGAGAACCAGATCCGGGCCGCCCGGCTCCACGATGTCGACACCCTCGTGCGCGTTTCCCGCGGCAGTTACAGCGACTATATCCGCCCGTTCGAGGCCGATGCCACCGGCATCATCGTGCCGCATGTCACGAGCGCCGAGGAGGCCCGCAAGGTCGTGGAGTACGTTCGCTTTCATCCGCTCGGCAAACGGGCGCTCGATGGGGGCAACGCGGACGGCCGTTTCTGCCTCCTGCCGCTCGAGGACTATATCGAACACTCGAACCGCGAGCGGATCGTCATCCTTCAAATCGAGTCTCCCAAGGGGCTCGAGCAGGTCGAGGAGATTGCCGCAGTCCCCGGCTTTGATGGGTTTCTGTTCGGCCCCGGCGACTTCAGCCATCGCACCGGCAAGGCGGGCCAGCTCGACGCCCCCGACGTCGTCGCCGCCCGCAAGCGCGTGGCGGCGGTGGCCTGCAAGCATGGAAAATTCGCCATGACGGCCGGCTTGATTGCCCCGTTCGCCGAGTTGGTCGAGGAGGGGCACAGCGTGTTCGGAATCGGTGCCGATGTGGTCGGCGTCTCCGACTATTTGAAGGCGCGGCTGAAACTCATTCAGCAGGATATTCGCCCGACCGAACCAACTCATGAACACAATGCCTCCGGCCCCTACGCCTGAAACGGCGACACCGTTCTCCCTGGCCGGCTCCGTCATCGTTCAGATTGGCGGAAGCGGACTGCTCGGTCGGGCGCTGGTGGACGCAATTGGCGGGGCTGGCGCGATCCTGACTGTGGCGTCGCGCAGGCGCGATTCCCTGGAGGCGGCTGCCGCCGCGGCTCGTGCCAGGAATCAGCGTGTCGAAGCGGAGGCAGTCGATATCGGCTCAGAATCATCAATCCACGCCCTGCGCGACCGAATGCTCGCGCGCCACGGGAAGATCGACGGTCTTGTCTTCAATGCCGTGACTCGGCCGATGCGCGGATTCGACAGTGAGCTCAAGGCGTGGCAGGAATCGATGGCGACCAATGCCACCGGCTTCTTTGCCAGCGTGCGCGCATTCGGCGACGCCATGGCCTCCGCCGGCCGGGGAAGCATCGTCAACATCGCCTCGATGATGGGCATGGTGGGCATGAATCCGTGGCTCTACGAGGACAGCGGCGGCGCCAATCCACCGCCGGACTATTTCTTCCACAAGGGTGGCATGCTCAATCTCACGCGGTACCTGGCATCGCACTACGGCCCGAAAGGCGTCCGCGTGAACGCCGTCTCCCCCGGCGGGATCTACAACCCCGAAAAACCGCAGGCCGCCGCGTTCCTCGAGCGCTACGGCAGGATGACCATGCTTGGCCGGATGGCGGAGGCCCGCGAGATCGGTGGAGCCGTCGTGTTTCTGCTCAGCGATGCGGCCAGTTACATCACCGGCATCAACCTTCCGGTCGACGGCGGGTACACCGCGAAGTGACTGCAGGATGCAATCCCGCTGACCAACCGTTCACACCCGCTGCAGCGCGTCCTCCGTCGTGAAGATATTCCGTTCGCGAAAGGCCGCCGGCGAGCTGCGGAGGAGTTCCGCCGTGACCTTCATTCGCGGAAATCGGCGTCCATTCGCGGTTGAACTGCATGATCCCGGATAATCGGGAGGGGAACGGAATCGCCTCGCGGTCGGGTGAGGAAGCGCATGGGCTCACATGCCAACGTCCAGACCAGCATGAAGAACATTCCTGTGTTGCACGTGTGCGAGAACAGCCTCGCCGCCGCGCATGAACGCGCGATCGTCGCGCTCTACGAGAACGGCGCCCCGTTCCGAACGCAGTACGACAAACCCGGCGATCCGCCGAGCCTCGACTGCACCATGAATCTCACCGTGCTCGATCCGCTTTCCGAGCCGATGATCCACAAGGCGTTTCCCGGCGGGATCGAGGACCTGCGGGAATATGTGCTCGAGGTCGGCGGCGCCAAGGATCACTGGGTGAAGAACCTGAACGACCCCGCCGACACGCGCTGGGAATACACGTATCACGGCCGGCTCGCGGCCTACGGCACCTGGCAGGAACAGCGCGAAGGACAGCGAACCCGCGCCGGCGGATTCAACATCAACCAAATCGAGGCCGTGATCGCGAAGCTCGTGAAACAGCCGTTCACGCGCCAGGCGCAAATGATCACCTGGATGCCGAACATCGATCTGGACTGCTACGATCCGCCATGCCTCCAGTCGCTCTGGTATCGGCTGACGGAGGACGAGGATGCCTGGTGGCTGAACTGCAACATCCGGTTCCGCAGCAACGATGCGTGGGGCGCGAGCTTCATGAACCTCTTTGGGTTCGTGATGTTCAATCGCGACGTGATCGCCGCCGAGATCGCGCGGCGCACAGGCCGGACGGTGAGACTCGGCCGGCTCAACTGGCAGGCTGATTCCTACCACATCTACGGGAAGGATATCGCCGACGCGAAGGCCCGGCTGTTCGATCGGATCCCGCGAAGCACCCTGGCGGAGCGGACCTACGAGTTCTCGGATCCGATGATCCAGGAAATGTACCAGGAGGCCGAGGTCGCCGTTCGCGCCAAGATCGCCGAATACGACCGGAGTCATTGAGCGGCGGGAACGAAAAGTGCCCCTTTGACTTCTGCCGGGGCGCTGTGCCATTCACGTTCAATTCCCACCCCCATGCCTGAAACCATTGCATTCGTCGGCGTCGGCCGGATGGGCGCCAACATGGCGCGCCGGCTCAAGGACTGCGGCTACCGCGTCGCCGCCGTCCACGATACCCATGCGCCCTCGGCAGCAGCGCTCGCCGAGGAACTCGGCGCCCTTCACGCGCAACATCTTTCCGATGTGACACGCGCGGCCGAGGTCATCTTCACCGTCGTCACCGACGACGCCGCCCAGCTCGCTGTGTTCGCTGAAGCCGGCGATTCGCTGCTGGTCGGCGCCACCGGAAAGATTTTCGTCAATTGCGCCACCCTGTCGCCGTCGACCCATGTCGAGGTCGAACGGCGGGCCCGGGCGGCCGGCGCCGTCACACTCGAAGGGTGCATGGCGTCGTCGATTCCCCAGGCCCGCAACGGCACCCTCTATCTCATGTGCGGCGGCGATCGCGCCGCCTTCGAGCGGGTGAAGCCGATTCTGGAAAAACTCAGCTCGGCGCTGCGCTATATCGGGAGCACCGGGCAGGCGGCGCAGGTGAAGGCACTGGTGAACATGGTCATGAATATCAACACGGCCGGCCTCGCTGAAGGGCTTGGCCTCGGCGCCGCCCTCGGGCTGGATCTCGCGATGCTGCGCGAGGTCTTTTCGCAGACCGGCGCGAACTCGCAGGTGCTGAAGACGGACGGCGAGGACATGCAGAACCGCGCCCATGACTGCTACTTCTCCGCCGCCCATGCCGCAAAGGACTCCACGATTGCCTGGAAACTCGCGGTTCAGGCCGGACTGGATCTGCCGCTCGCAGCAGCCACGAAGCAGCAATACGAACGGATGGTCGCGCTGGGGCTCGGCGATCTCGACAAGAGTGGCATCGCCGAACTGACGTTCAAAGGCCGGCAGCCCAACCGCGAATAGACGCCCATGGCCGCGAAGGAGGGGGGCGTGTTCGAAGCGAAGATTGGGCAACGCTCGATGCTCATAGGAATCAATTCAGCGGCCAACCGCCAATGAACGCGAATGGACGCCAATTTCAGAGCGGATATGACGCCCCCTTGAGAAGATGTGAACAGGTCGGTTCTTGGAAAGTCCCTTGGTCCCTGGTCCTCCGTCCTCAGCCCTCCGTCGTCCCGCCTTCACCAACTTTTCCACCGAGGGCTTAACGAAGATCGAGGCTTCGCCGGGCAAGCCGTAGTCACCCGTCCGTCGTCCGCCCTCCGCCCTCTGTCATCTGTCCTCGGTCGTCCGTCCTCCGTCCTCGCTCCTCACTCCTTGGTCCTTGGTCTTTGGTCCTTCGCCTGCATGCTCCGCTCAGTCCCCACCCACACCCCACCCACATGCCCGTCGATCATCTTTCCGCCCGCCGAATTCGCCCCGGATTCCGCGAACGGCTCGCACCCCTGCTCCCGTTCGGGATCGGCTGGCGGAAGCCCCGGCATTTTCGCGACATGCTCGTGGTCGCCTGGCGCAACCGCGACAATCCCACCTACGCCTGGAAGGTTCTGAGCAAGGGCGTCTGCGACGGCTGCGCCCTCGGCGTCGCCGGCTTCCACGACTGGACCATCCCGGGCGTCCACCTCTGCATGACGCGGCTGAACCTGCTGCGGCTCAATACCGTCGGCCCGCTCGATCCCAGCCGGCTGGCGGATGTCGGCGCTCTCGCCGGGCTCGACAACGCAGCCCTCCGCGAACTTGGCCGGCTGCCATTCCCGTTTGTCCGGCGCCGCGGCGAACCGGGATTCACGCGCGTCAGCTGGGACGAAGTCCACGCGCGACTCGGCGCGCGGCTGCGTGCGACCGACCCGCAGCGGCTGGCCTTCTTCATCACCGCCCGCGGCGTGACCAACGAGGTCTATTACATGGCGCAGAAGGCCGCGCGTTTTCTCGGAACCAACCATGTGGACAACGCGGCCCGGCTCTGCCACGCGCCGTCGACCGCCGCGATGAAGGGGATGATCGGCGTTGCAGCTTCGACCTGCAGCTACATCGACTGGATGGCCGCCGACGTGATTGTCTTCTTCGGCGCGAACCCCGCCAACGATCAACCCGTCACCACGAAGTACCTTCTCGAGGCCAAGCGGCGCGGCGCTCGGATCATCCTCGTCAATCCCTACCTCGAGCCGGGGATGCGGCATTACTGGGTGCCCTCGGACACCCGCAGCGCGCTTTTCGGGACATCCTTTGCCGATCACTGGTTTCCCGTAGCCCAGGGAGGCGATGTCGCGTTTCTTCATGGCACGCTCAAGGCCCTGATCGCCGCCGGAAAGGTCGATCAGGAGTTCATCGATGCCCACACGACCGGGTTCGCGAATCTTCGCGACACGGTTGCGCAGACCGGGTGGCCCGAACTGGAAGCGGCGAGCGGACTGTCGCGGGCAGACATGGAGGAATTTGCGGCGCTGATCGGTGCCGCGCGCAATGGCGTTCTCGTGTGGAGCATGGGCATCACGCAACAACCCGCGGGTGCCGATGGCGCCCGGATGATCCTGAACCTCGGGCTGGCGCGTGGCTGGGTGGGCCGCGATGGCTGCGGCGTCGTCCCGATCCGCGGCCACTCGTCCGTGCAGGGCGGCGCGGAGATGGGTTGCTATTCCACCGCGCTGCCCGGCGGGCTGCCGATCACCCGCGAAAACGCGGCCGCGCTGGAACGCGAGTATGGTTTCCCGATCCCGGATCGGCCGGGGTTCACCACACCGGAGATGATCGAAGCCGCGCATCGCGGCCGCCTCGATGTCTTCTACTGCGCCGGCGGCAACCTGCTCCGCACGATGCCCGATCCGGACTACGCCCGTGCCGCGCTGGAGCGCGTGCCGGTCCGCGTGCACCAGGACATCATTGTCACGGATCAGATGCTGGTGGATCCCGGCGAGGAGGTCTGGCTGCTGCCGGCAAAAACCCGCTATGAACAGGACGATGGCGGGACAGAAACCAGCACCGAACGCCGCGTGATGTTCAGTCCGGAGCTGCCCCGGCAGGTCGGCGAGGCGCGCGCCGAGTGGAAAATCCTTCGGGATCTCGCTGCAGCCGCATGGCCCGAGCGCGCCGCGCAACTGGGCAGTGCCGATGGCTGGGCGCTGCGGGAGGAAATTGCCCGGGTGGTGCCGTTCTACGACGGCATCCAGCATCTGCGCAAAACCGGCGATGCGTTCCAATACGGCGGCCGGCACCTGTGCGCCGGCGGCAAATTTCCGCTGCCGGAGGGACGCGCGGTCTTCACCGTTCCGGCCATCCCGGTTCCGCCGCCCGCGGATGGTTCGTTCCACGTCAGCACGCGCCGCGGCAAGCAGTTCAATTCGCTGATCTACGCGGCCGTCGATCCTCTGAATGGCGCCGCCCGCGACGCGGTGCTGATGAATGCCGATGATGCCGCCGCGCTCCACCTCATGCAGGGCGATCCCGTGGACCTCGTCAGCGAGTCCGGCCGGTTTCGCGGCCGGGTTTTTATCGCGCCGATTGCACCGGGCAATTTGCAGATCCACTGGCCTGAAGGAAACCATCTCCTACCGCGAAACTCGCGTGAGCCGTCCAGCGACACCCCGGATTACAACGCACGCGTCAGGCTGGAATCGGTGCGCGATCCGGCCGTGTCGGAGATGACGGAGATGCCGCAACCAAACCAGTAGCGAGTACCGAGTAGCGAGTAGCGAGCATGATGGTGCTCCGTCACGGCCAGAGAGTTCCGAACTTCGTACATGGAGGGCCGTGCTCCGTCACGGCCCATCGATAAGCTGCGCAGGATGAATGTCACATTGGGTTTGTGGACGACACGGAGGTCGTCCCTCCAGGAAGGTCATTCTGAATGAGAAATGAGCATGAATGGGTCGGAAATGGACCGTTCCCGCTACTCCATCAAATCGTCGCAAACGTGAACGACTCGAACCGATATCAGCGCAATCATGCGGTATCTTTCGATCGGCCTGTAGTTGGAGCCGCGGCGCCCCGCCGCGGGGTGCGAGCGAAACGCGGCCCAAACTGCGGCCGCAGTTGACGTCATCGGACTCGTGGAATCCCTTGCCCTGCCGATGAACCCCGATCCGGTCACAGTCTTGATCCGCCAGTGGCAGGCTGACTGGTCACTTGCGGCCACCCACCCTGCTCCGATCTCCGATGTGGTCGCAGTCGAGGAGCCGTTGGAAATCCGCGTCGGCGACCGGAGCGTGGCGGTGGTGATGCGCACGCCGGGACATGATCGCGAACTCGCCGCCGGCTTTCTTCTCACCGAGGGCGTCATTCGCAATGCCGATGACATCCTCGACATCGTGCTGTGCCGCGATCAGGCCGACGGGGCGTCGGGCAATGTCGTGAACGCCCTGCTGGCGCCTTCCGCATCGCTGGATCTGGGCCGGCTCACGCGGCACGTGTTCAGTTCCTCCAGCTGCGGCGTGTGCGGCAAGGCCACGCTCGACGCGGTGCTGCAGGCGTTCCCTCCCGCGCTGGACGGTCCCGCCTTCGATCCCGCGCGACTGGTGGAGCTTCCAGCACGGTTGCGCGCCTCGCAACCCGTCTTTGCCACCACGGGCGGACTTCATGCCTGCGCCTTGTTCGCGCCCACAGGCGAGTTGGAACTCGTGCGCGAGGACGTGGGGCGGCACAATGCCCTCGACAAGGTGCTCGGCCGTGCCGTGCTGGACCGTCGTCTGCCTCTGCGCGGGCACGGACTGCTCCTCAGCGGCCGCGTTTCCTTCGAACTTGTACAAAAGGCGCTCGCCGCGGGCATTCCGCTGATCGCCGGCATCGGCGCACCCTCGAGCCTGGCCATCGCCTGTGCCGAGCGTGGCCGCCAGACGCTGATTGGCTTTCTGCGGGCGGAGCGACTGAACGTTTACACCGGCATTGAACGGCTCGCGCGAGAAATGGATGGCGGCAATGGAAGTTCCTGCGGTTCCGCCAGCCGCTACCGTGAACCCGCTCCCCGCCAGTGAATCCACCGTCTGCCATTTCGGATCCGGCTTACCGGGTCGATGTCTCCACACGGGAGCGGGAGTCATCGATGAGGATTTCGGCGCTCCATATCACCGGCGGCCACAACTTCTTTGGTCATCACGGTCGCCCGCAGGGTGACCATCCGGTTGTATCGCCGGATCGGGTCGAATGCGTCGCGGGCCGCGGCATTGTCGGCGATCGCTTCTTCGACCACCGGCCGGACTATCCCGGCCAGATCACATTCTTTGCCGAGGAGGTGCACCGGACGCTCCTGCGGGAGCTGTCCCCGGCCCCGTATTCGGATGGCGCCTACCGGCGCAATGTCATCACCCGTGGCATCGACCTCACCGGAATGATCGGGCGGCGTTTCTCCGTCCAGGGAGTCCGCTTTCAAGGCATGGCGGAGTGCAGCCCGTGCTACTGGATGGACAAGGTGGTCACGGCCGGAGCCGAAGCCTGGCTCCGCGGTCGCGGGGGGCTGAGGGCGAAAATCCTGAGCGATGGGTCCCTGCGAGTGGATTGCCCCGGTGCGGCCGGTCTCCTGCTGGCCGGCGGTCGGTCGCGAAGGATGGGCACGGACAAGTCCGCGCTCGCCTGGCAGGGGCGTCCCCTAAGGGAACATCAGGCCACAACCCTCGCGCGATCAGGCGCGTGGCCGCTGCTGCTCGCATGCCGGCCCGATCAACCCTGGACACCGGCGGGTTTCCGGCGAATCGAGGATTCGGGCGCCGCCATTGGTGCCGTTGGTGCATTGGTCAATGGGCTGGCCGTCGCGAACCGGCCGGTGCTCACCGTACTGGCGGTCGACCTGCCGCTGATTGCCGCCGATCTGCTCGGGCGCATCGCCGACCTGTCTCGCATGGCGGGTGTATCCGTCGTTCCCCTGCATGAAAACGGGTTTGAGCCGTTCGCTGCCGCCTGGCATCGTTCGGCGCTGCCGGTATTGCAGGCCGTGCTTGGTGAAGGCCGCCCGCTGCAGGAGGCCTGTGCCATCCTGAAGGCAAGAGGTCTACTGGAATCCCCTGACCTGACCGCGGGCGAAGCGGTGCAACTCCTCAATCTGAACACCCCGGCCGATCTCGCGCGTGCCGCACCCGGATGTGTTGCCGGCCTGCCGGGCTCAGCCTGCATCCACTAGTTTCCCGCGAGCAGCCGGCGCAGGGTTTCGTCGACCAGCTTGGGATTCGCCCGGCCTTTCGCGGCCTTCATGACCGGGCCCTTGAAGGCATTGATCGCGCTGTCCTTGCCGGCCTTGAACTCGGCCAGCGCCTTCGCATTCCCGGCAATCGCATCCCGGCACCATTGCTCGAGTTCGCCCGCATCGCCGGCCGCGACCTTCAACCCGCGTCGATCCGCGATCACCCCGGGCGCTTCGCCCGTGGCAAACATCTCCACGAAAATCTCCTTCGCCGCGTTCATCAGCACCGTCCCCGCCTCCACCAGTCGGACGAGTTCTGCCAGCTGGGCCGGCGGAATCCGGAACCGGCCGTGCGGATCCGACAGCCCGCCCTCCGCCCCGGCGGACACGGCAGCCGGTGCCGCCTTCCCGAGTTCGCGCAGGAGGTCGTTCGCGATCCAATTGCCCACCGACTGCGCCCGATCCTCGCCGGCCGCCTTCACCGCCGCTTCGAAATAATCGGCCAGCTCCCGGTCCCATACGAGGACGGAGGTCAGCGTGTATGGCAGCCGGTATTGCGCAATGAACCGCCGCTGCTTGTCGAACGGCAGCTCCGGGCATCCGGCGCGGATCCGGTTCTTCCATTCCTCGTCCACCACCACCGGCATCAGATCGGGATCCGGAAAGTAACGGTAGTCGTGCGCCTCCTCCTTTGTCCGGAGCGACTGGGACGTGCCCGTCATGCCGTCATAATCACGAGTTTCCTGCACGATGGTGCCGCCGCGCTCGAGCACCGCGATCTGCCGCTTGATTTCGTGCGCGATCCCGTCGCGGACGAACGAGATCGAGTTCAGGTTCTTCAACTCGACCTTGGTGCCGAGTTTCGACTCGCCCACCGGCCGGACCGAGATGTTGGCATCGCAGCGCAGCTGGCCCTTCTCCATGTCGCAGTCGGAGATGCCGCCGTAGATCATGGTGGCGCGCAGCGAGGTCAGGTAGGCAAACGCCTCCTCGGCCGAGTGCAGCGCCGGCTCCGAGACGATTTCCATCAGGGGTGTGCCAGCGCGGTTGTAGTCGATCAGCGAGTCGGCCGCGCCGTGGTTGAGCTTGCCCACATCCTCCTCGAGGTGGATTCGGGTCAGCGGGATCCGCTTGTGCTCGCCCATGAGGTTGCGCGCCGGGCCGGGCAGCTCAATCTCGACCTCCCCGCCGAGGCAGAGCGGCTGATCGTACTGGGAAATCTGGTAGTTCTTCGGCGAGTCTGGATAGAAGTAGTTCTTCCGATCCCACTTGCAAACCGGCGCGATCCGGCACCCGAGGAGCAGCCCGGCCTTGATGATGGCATCGAGCGCGGCCCGGTTCATCACCGGCAGGGCACCGGGCAGCGCGAGAACGACCGGATCGGTGAGGGTGTTGGGCTCCAGCCCGTAGCCGGTCGCCACGCGCGTGAAGATCTTCGAACGCGTCTTCACCTGCACGTGGACTTCCAGTCCGATCACGGCTTCGTAGTTCATGGACAGTAGCGAGTAGCGGGTAGCGAGTAGCGGGTAGTCACGAACCATCCCGTTCGAGGCCATTGATGTAGCCCTGGAGCAATCGGGACACTTCCTCCAATTGAGCCTGCAGCGCCGTCGTGTCCACATACCGGAGATCATTTGCAAGGATAAGCTGGTAGAGACACTCGTCGGCCGATCCCTGTGCAATATTGTAGAAACGCAGCTTGTCCGGCTTCGTCCGCTTGCGGAAACCCTCGACGAAATTCGATGGAATGCTCGCGGCGGCGCGGCGGAGCTGCGAAGTCAGGCCGAAAAGCTCGTGCTTCGGGAAAGCATCGGTGCAGCGATAAATCGCCAATGTGAATGCGTGAGCTTTCTGCCACACGACAACGTCCCTGAACGACTGTGATTTGTCTGCCATGCTCGCTACTCGCTACCCGCTACCCGCTACTGGCAAGTGCCGGATGGCGCTGTGACCACTCATGCTCCCGTTCGTAGGCGTGGGCGATCGCGAGGAGCTGAGCCTCCTGGAACGGCTGGCCAATCAGCTGCAGCCCAATCGGCAGCCCGGCCGCCGTGAACCCGCAGGGCACGCTGATGCCGGGCAGCCCGGCGAGGTTCACGCCGATCGTGTAGACATCACACAGATACATCGCCAGCGGGTCGCTCTTCTCCCCGAGCTTGAACGCCGGTATGGGCGATGTCGGCGTGATCAACGCATCCACCTGCTGGTACGCCGCCAGAAAATCCCGCCGAATCAGGGTCCGCACCTTCTGTGCCCGCAGGTAATAGGCGTCGTAGTACCCGCTCGAGAGCACGTAGGTGCCAAGGATGATCCGCCGCTTCACCTCGGCACCGAACCCCTCCGCCCTTGACTGGAAATAAAGATCGACGACGTCCTTCGCGCCCGACGCCCGGTGGCCGTAGCGGATACCGTCGTAGCGTGCCAGGTTCGAGGAGGCCTCGGCCGTCGCGATGATGTAATAGGTGTCGAGGCAGTACTGGGTGTGGGGCAGCGACACCTCCCGCACCTCGCAGCCCAGGCCGCGATAAAAGTCGATCGCCCGCTCCACCGCGGCGCCGATCTCCGGATCGAGCCCGGCACCAAAATACTCCTTCGGGATGCCGAGCTTCCAGGGACCGCGACGGCCCTCGAGGGCAGCCGCATAATCCGGAATCTCCACCCGGTACGAGGTGGAGTCGCGCTCGTCATGCCCGGCGATGGCGCCGAGCAACACCGCGGCATCCCCGACCGTGCGCGCGAACGGGCCGATTTGATCGAGCGAGGAGGCGAAGGCGATCAGCCCGTAACGTGAAACCAGCCCGTAGGTCGGCTTCAATCCCACCACGCCGCAGAACGCGGCGGGCTGCCGGATCGATCCGCCGGTGTCCGAGCCAAGCGTCGCGATCGCCTCACCGGCCGCGAGGGCCGCGGCGCTTCCGCCCGAGGATCCGCCCGGCACGCGCGTGACGTCCCAGGGATTCGCCGTCGGATGAAAGGCGGAGTTCTCGGTCGAGGAACCCATCGCGAATTCGTCGCAGTTGAGCCGCCCGAAGAGGATGGCGCCCGCCGCCTTCAGCCTCGTCGTGACGGTGGCGTCGTAGGGAGAGACGAAGTTTGCGAGCATCCGGCTCGACGCCGTGAGCGGCTGGTTCTGCACAGCGATCACGTCCTTCAACCCGATCGGAATGCCTTCGAGCGAGCCGCGCGACCGCCCCGCCGCCCGCCGGGCATCGGATTCGGCGGCCTGCGCCAGCGCATCGGACTCGTCAAAGGAGTTGAACGCGCGGATCCGCGGCTCGACCGCCTTTGCCCGGGCAATCACCGCCTGCGTCAGTTCGACCGCGGACAGCTTCTTCGCTGCGAGGTCGGCCGAAAGCCGGGCGATGGTTTGGTAGAATAGTCCTGCCATCAGAGTAGCGGGTAGCGAGTAGCGGGTAGCGACTAGCGGGTAGGGAGTAGCGAGTAGCGAGTAGCGAGTAGCGGGTAGGCAGACCCAAGCCACGATGCAGTTGATCCCAGGACCGCGGCTGGTCGGCGAACCCCGTTTCGATTGAAGCGTGAGGCCCGAGAAAATGTTAGGTGATTCTGACGCATGCTCACTACTCGCTACCCGCTACTCACTACTTCGGCGCTCACTCCACCACCTTCGGCACGACGATCATGTGATCCCGCTGGGCCGGTGCGTTGTGCAGCGCCTGCTCGACTGGCAGCCCCGGCCGCGCGACGTCCTCCTGCCATACATTGTTGACCGCAAACGCATGCGCAGACGGCTCGACTCCGGAAACATCCACCTTTGCCAGCTGCTCGATGTGATGCAGGACGTCGCCGAGCTGCTGCGCGAAGGTGGCCTTTTCCTCCGGCGTGAGTGCAAGACGCGCCAGTCGTGCGACGTGATCGATGTTTAGATCGGGATTCCGGGACATGGGCGTGGGAAAAATCGCGTTTATGGGAAACGCGGCAGGGCAAGGCAACGGGCAAAATCGTCCGCAGTTTCAATCGGACACCCAGTCATGCACGGCCCAACGTTTCCATGGCCGTGACGGAGCACGGCCCTCCATGAATCCATTTCTGTCTCATTTCTCATTCAGAATGACCTTCCTGGAGGGACGACCTCCGTGTCGTCCACAAACCCAATGTGACATTCATCCTGCGCAGCTTATCGATAGGCCGTGACGGAGCACGGCCCTCCATGCACGAAGTTCGGAACTCTCTGGCCGTGACGGAGCACGGCCCTCCATGTACGAAGCTCGGAACGTTGCGGCCGGGACGGAGCACGGAATCGGATCGACAGCAGCGTTCGAGTTCACGGCATGCCAGGCGGCGACTCGACCACCACTTCCCTGCGGCTGCGATCGCGGAACGGCACGCCCAGCACGTCATGGATGAAGTACCGCGCCACCGGCACCCCGAGCAGCATGCCCCACAGCCCGAAGCCATGGTAACCGACATAAAGGATGACGAGCGTCAGGACGGGATTCAGCTTCAGGTGCCGCCCATAGATGATTGGATTGAGCCCGTAGGCCTCGATTGCATGGATGACGATGATCAGGATGACGGCAGAAATGGAGAGGGACAGCCCGCCGGCATTCAGCGCCACCAGCACGATCGGCGTGGTGGAAATGAACACGCCGAGGACCGGGATGAAGCTGCAGGCGAAGACGATTAGCGACAGCATGGCCACCAGGGGGATGCCGAGCACGAGCAGCCCGATCAGCGTCAGCACCGTGTTCACGCAGGCAATCCAGGCCTGCGCCTCGATGGCGCGGCCGACGAGCACGCCGAAACGGACCACGGGCGGGGCCGCCTCCTCGTAAAAATCCCCCACCCGTGAGTTGCGCAGCCGCGCGATGCCCCGCTTGATCCGATCCAGATCGATCAGGATCAGAAAACTGAACAACAGGGCCAGGAGCGTGGTCACCGTGGTGCGGTAAAGCATGTTCACCACCGCCGGGGCATATTCGCGGAGCCGTTCGAACAATTCCGTGACGAGCGCGTTGAGGTAAAGCTGATCCCGGCGGTTGAAATACTCCGCCAGCCGGCCGCTCGGAATCGTCGATCCCGCCGCGGCCACCTGCTCCTCGGTTAGTTCGAGCCGCTCGCGCACCTCGCTGAGCTTGCGATCGGTTGCCAGCACCAGGTCGTCGGGAAGCGCACTACGCAGGTAACCGGTGAGTGGTTGCCGCAGCGTCGGGTAGCGCTCGACCAGCCGGTTCTTCGCCTCGATCAATCGCTGCTCGGTCGCGGGCAGGTTGCCAATCATCCGGTTGATCTCGTAACCGACGCTGGGGGCGACAAACCGCACGAAGGATCCCAACAGGACCAGGAAAAGGAGATAGACAATCGCGAGTGCCAGCCAATGGGGCAGCCGGAGCCGGCGCCGACCGAAATCGGCCAGCGGCGCGGCAATGAACGCCAGCACGAACGAAAGAAAAACCAGCCCGAAGAAATCCCGCATCAGCCACAGCAGCGCGAAAAGGATCACCCAAATCACAACCCGGCGGTTGCGCTGGTAGAATTCACTCAGGCTGAAGGTCGACATGATGGGGCCGGCTCGAACGCGCGATCCCGGAGCGGGGAACGGGCCGGCCGGTGGGGAGTGGAAGCGCTTATGAAAATCCGCCGACGACTAGGCAACGGACAAATCTTCGCTATTTACGGACCTGGTACCCGGCCACGCGGGTGAGTTCGTCCTGCAATTTCTGAAACGCGGCATTCACCTCGTCGTCCGTGAGGGTCCGTTCGGCGGATCGAAAGACGAGGCTGAAAGCCAGGCTCTTCCTGCCTTCGGGGAGCCCGCTGCCCTCGTAACAATCGAATACCTTCACGCTTTCGACCGCGAAGGAGTTCCCAACGGCGGCCCGAGCCGCCTTGGCGATCGCCTTCTGGACGTCGGCCGCCGGCACGGACCGGTCGACCACCACCGCGAGGTCGCGCAAGGCCGCCGGGAAGAGGCTGAATTCAGCATAGCGGCGGCGGGTCGCCTCGCGGGAGAGCCGCTCGGGACGAATGGCAAAGATTCCCGCGTGGATCCGGCCCTCGAGGCCGGCTGCGCGCACGAGCGCGAGATTCAGCAGGCCGAACCGCGCAATCCAGCCGGGCCCGGCCAAATCACCGGCGGCCGCCGAATGGTTTTCCTGCCATCCGCTGGCACCGGAAATCGGTCCGAGCGGCGACCGCGAAAACTCCGCCCCGGCAGCGGCGGCCAACGCCATGACATGGTGCTTGGCCTGATAAAAATCCGGTGCCGGCCGGGAGAGCCAGGATCGCGTCCCGACGGGCTCGGCCAGCACAAAGGCCACCGCGGCGCATTCCAGGATCTGGCCGTTGCGCTCCACGAAAATCCGGCCGGTCTCAAAGAGCCGGTCCGCCGCGACGCCCCGCGACTGGTTCAGCTTAAGCGCTTCCAGCAGTCCGGGAATCAGCGTTGGTCGCAGGTGCGACTGGTCCTCGACGAATGGGTTCGCCAGCGCGAGCTCGGCCGCCGCCGCATGCGAGCTCCAGGTCATCACCTCCTTCGCCGGACGGAGCGTCGTGGTGACGCACTCATGGCAGTCGTGACCCACGAGGTAGTCGCGCCAGCGCCGTTCGAACAGCACGATGGGATCATCATCCGCCTCGAGGCCGGGCGACTGCACCACGGCGGGGGGAATCCGGTCGCTCCCGTAAAGCCGGAGCACCTCCTCCACCAGGTCAATTGGCCGATCGAGATCGTCCCGCCAGCTCGGGATGTTCACCGTCCAGGCGGGCCCGCGGGCCGGATGCACCGTCTCCTCCTCGCGCGTGATGGTCAGATCCAGCGCCTCGAAGGCGGCCCGCATGTCGGCGGCAGGGATGTCGAATCCGAGCCGCTCGGTGATGTAGTCGTGCGTGACGACGATCTCGCGCTGCCACGGAACGTCGCTGCCAATCCGATACGCCGGGCCGGTGACGCGCCCCCCCGCGGTCTCGAGGATGAGGTCGATCGCCCGGTACGCGGCCTCGAGCGCGGTGTGCGGATCCACGCCGCGCTCGAATCGGTAGGAGGAGTCGGAACTGAGCCCCAGCTTGCGCGAGGTCGCGCGAATCGACTGCCGCTTGAAAATGGCACACTCGAGCACGAGGTCCGTGGTGTCGGGACCGACGCCGGAATTCTCACCGCCCATGATCCCGGCGATCACCACCGGCGCCTTGGCGTCGGCGATCACCAGCATCCGGTGGCTGAGCGTGCGCGGCTTGCCGTCGAGCGTGGTGATGGTCTCGCCATCTACGGCGCGGCGGACGACGATCTCGTTCCCTTCCAGCCGCCGCGCATCGAAGGCGTGCAACGGCTGGCCGGTCTCGAGCATCACGTAATTGCCCACGTCGACCACATTGTTGATCGGGCGCAATCCGACGGCCACCAGCCGGTCCTGGAGCCATTGCGGGCTCGGGCCGATCTTGATCCCCGTGATCACGTGCGCCGTATAGAGCGGGCAGTCCTCGGGCGCCTCCACCCGGACGGAGCGGAGCAAATCCGGCCGCGCGCCCCCCGGCGCCGACTCGTCGATCACGCCGCGGAACTTCTCCTGCGGATACAGCAAGGGCAGCTTGAACCAGGCGGCCAGCTCGCGCGCGATGCCGAGGTGCGACTGGCAGTCGGGACGGTTGGGCGTGATTTCGACGTCGAACACCGTGTCGCCGGGTGGCAGCGCCTGGTGGATCGGCAGCCCGAGTTCCGGGCGCCCTGGCAGCAATAGCAGGCCGGAGTGGTCCGTGCCCATCCCGATTTCGTCCGGCGAACACATCATGCCCGCGGAGGACTGGCCGCGGATTTTCGACTCCTTGATCTGAAAATTGCCCGGCAGGACGGCCCCGGGCAGCGCCACCAGCACGCGGTTGCCGGCATCGCAGTTGTGCGCGCCGCACACGATCGTCTTCACGCCCCCGGCTGGGCCGACGTCGACGGTGCAGACGGAAAGCTTGTCGGCATTCGGATGCCTGGCCCGGGTGAGGATCTCGCCGACGACAACATGTTCCAGCGGCGGCGCGCCGGTCGTGGCCACTCCCTCGACCTCGAAGCCGAGGAACGTGATCGCCCGCGTGATCTCTTCGACAGAGGCGTCGAGCGCCACGTAGTCCTTAAGCCAGTTGAGGGAAATTTTCATTTGCGAGCAAAGTAGCGAGTAGCGGGTAGCGAGTAGCGAGTAGCGTGCTGAGGTGTCTCGATAATCAGCCACGGTGGAAGGCGTGCGCCTTCTGCCACACCAGGACATCTCGGAAAGGATTGTGATTTATCTGCCAAGCTCGTTACTCGCTACCCGCTACTCGCTACTACTTCTCATCCGAACTGCCTCAGAAACCGCAGATCGTTCTGGTAGAAATAACGGATGTCATCGATCCCGTAGAGCAGCATCGCGAGCCGCTCGAGACCCATGCCGAAGGCATAGCCGCTCCAGACCTCCGAATCGTAGCCGACCGCGTCGAAGACGGCCGGATCCACCATGCCGCAGCCGCCGATTTCGATCCACTCCTTCCGGACCTTGGGCAGGTGCTTTGCACTCAGATCAACCTCGAAACTCGGCTCCGTGTAGCCGAAATAATGCGGGCGGAAGCGGGTCTTGGTGTCCTTGCCGAGCAGCGCGACGAAGATGTAATCGAGCAGCGCCTTGAGGTCCCGGACCGTGACCTTCCGGTCGACGTACAGGCACTCGAGCTGGTGAAAATTTGCACTATGGGTCGCATCCGTGGTGTCGCGGCGGTACACCCGCCCTGGCGAGACGATCCGGATGGGCGGCGGCCCCTTCAGCATCGTCCGGATCTGCACCGACGAGGTGTGCGTCCGGAGCAGGTAGCGCTCCTCGGGGACTTTCTTCGAGACGTTCCCGAACCGCGCGGAGACAGGGAAATAGAACGTGTCCTTCTCGTCGCGCGCGGGGTGATCGCTCGGGGTGTTCAGGGCATCGAAACAATAGAATTCCGTCTCGACCTCGGGACCATCGGCGATGCTGAAGCCGACCTTGCGGAGGATCCGGCACATTTCCTCCCGCACCTGGGTCAGCGGATGGATGGTGCCCGGGCCGGAATCCGGCGAGGGCAGTGTGGCATCGACGGCCGGCCCGAGCTGGGCCGCAAGCTCCGCCTCGCCGATCCGCGCCAGGGCGGTGTCGAGATGCGACTGGAGGGTGCCCTTCGCCTCGTTGATCAGCCGGCCGACTGCGGGACGCTGCTCCTTCGGAACCGTGCCCAGCTGCTTCATCAGCGCCGTGAGTTCCCCGTGGGGCCCGACGTAGCGCGCCTTCGCGGCCTCGAACTCCGGCCGGGTTTTCACGGCCGGCAATTCGGCGGCAGCTTTGGCCAGGAGGGCGGAGAGTTGGTCTTGCATGAGAGGAGCGTGCAGGGAATCGCGGCGGATACCGTTCTCTCACTCTTTATCTTTCTTCCTTCTCTCTGCTCAGGTTCAGCGGGAGAAAGAGTAAGAGAAAGAGGAAAGAGAAAGATTCGGGGACATGTAAAAAAAAGGACGGCACCCCTTTGCGAGGCCCGTCCTTCCTGAAAACGAACAGAAAACAGAAAGGCGAGCCCGCCCGGGCTCGCGTTGCCGGATCAGGCCTTCTTGGCGGCGGCAGCCTTGGCCTTCAACGCGTCCTGGGCTTGTTTGACCAGCCCGTTGAACGCCACCTCGTCGCGAATCGCGAGATCGGACAGGACCTTCCGGTCGAGCCCGATGTTGGCGGCCTTCAGCCCTTCCATGAAGCGGCTGTAGCTGATGCCGGCGTTGCGGCAGGCGGCGTTCAGCCGCACGATCCAGAGACTGCGGCGATCGCCCTTCTTCTTGCGCCGCGCGGCGTAGGCGTACTGCCACGCATGCTGAACGGCGTCCTTCGCGTAGCGGAAGAGCTTGGATTTGTTGCCGAAATAGCCCTTGGCGTATTTCAGCACCTTCTTGCGCCGCTTGCGCGACGCGGGGGAGTTGGTTGCACGAGCCATGTTGGTGTTCCTTTGTAGGTTGGTCGCTGGCGGGTCGGCTTAGGATTTCACCCGACGGCGAAGTTGATGGGAGCGTTCCGGCCGGTTCGCTGATTACAGACCGGTCGGCAGGCAGCGCTTGAGCGGCGCGGCGTGGCCCTCGGCCACGAGCTTGTCACGGGAGGCACGGCGTTTGGACTTCGTGCTCTTAGAGCCAAGCAGGTGACGGAAGCCAGGCGTGCGGCGCACGAGCTTGCCCTTGGCGGTGAGTTTGAACCGCTTGGCAACGGACTTCTTGGTCTTTTGCATGAGAAGCGGTCGAAAACAGAGAGCCCCCTGCGGGTTGGCAAGGCTTTTGTCCCAAAATCCAGCAACCGAGCCGGAGCGGCCTTCATTTCCCCTGCGGCACGGCCTGATGGCTCATCGGACTGTCGGCTCTCCACCGACAGCGAGCAAGACTCTCGCCAGGACACGCCGGGCGGCGTCTTCCGTCGCCGCCTTCGCACCGGCGGCTGCGCGCGATTGCTGCCGCAGGACGGCCTGTCGCGCCTCCTCCTTGATCGTGGCGACGCTTCGGCCGGCACCCGCCGATTCGAGGAAGTGCCCGAGCCAGCGCTTGCCATAATGGGTGTGGATGAGTTCGTCGGCCCAATCGAAGTCCATGTCGTGCGAACTCAATCGATCACCCATGGCACCAAAGATTTCCTTACGCTCGCTCTTGGTATGGATGTAGGTCGCTTCGAAATAGAAGATGATTCCGAGGCGCACCAGGGAGTCCGCCTCGGATCCCGCGTCATAGGAAAAGGCGTCCAGCGGAATCTCGTCGTCCTTCAAGCCCCACGCCTTGAGCCGCTCGTAACCCATCCGGCAGTGCCGGATCTCGTCGTAACACCAGCGCGCCGCGTCATCGAGGAACTCGTGCGGGGCGTCGGGGGCGAGGTCGTAAAGGCAGGCGGCCGCCATTTCAGCGGCCCACACTTCGTTGACATGATGCACCGCCTGGCGCGCCTGCAGTTGCGGCCCCTCTCCCGGATTGCCGGGTGAATGCCGATCGGGCCAGGCAAACTCCAGGACTCGAAACCGCGGGTCACGCACCGCTTTGCGTGCAATCGTGAACGGTCGTTCGAGCGCGAGCAGCTCAGCCGGGATCGCGGGTGCCGGGGGACTTTCGGCCAGCAGCAGGTCCGGCGACAGCGCCGCGAACGTCGCCTTTACGGCGGCGCACCATGCTTGCGCGGCTTCCGCCTGCGCCGGGAAAGCCTGCAAACCGGCCGCCGCGGTGGCCTCGAGCCGCGCGACTTGCGACTCGAGATCGGCAATTCCGTGGTGAAGAAAGAACTGGGTCGGGCCATCGCCTATCAGGTCGGCGATCGAGCAATAGCGCCGATAGGCTTCGAGCAGCCAGGGCTTGATGACCTCTCCCAGGGTCAGCACGGCGCCGATACTGTTGGGCGAATGGCCACATCGTCGAACGAGCTCCAGCAGCGGGCCTTCGTCATCGACGGTGATGCGGCGTTCCGGAAAACGCAGTTCGAGCACCCGGTTTCGCAACTCCCGCGCGAGTACCGAACTTTCCCACATCATTTCCGGGATGAGCAGCTTTGACTCCCAGTGCTCGATCCCGGGAAGCCAGCCAGCCTGAAGTAGGATGATCTCGCGTTCGATAAAGTAGAATCGCTTCAAGACCCGCGCGGTTGGCGTGACCATCAAACGGGCGCGTGCTGCAGCGGCTGGGTTCGTCATGACAGGTTGGGCAAATGGAGTCGCCGTTCAGACCGAGGCGCTCTCGTTTCCGGTCAGCTCGGCAATTGATCTCATGGTGCAGCCGTGGATCCGCTTCAGAATGCCTCGGCGGCACCGCCATCGACGGGCAGAAGTATCCCACTGACAAACCTCGCCGCCGGCGAGGCGAGATAAACCACGGCCCAGCCAATGTCATCCGGTTCGCCAAAGCGCCCGAGCGGGGTGCGTCCGAGGATCTTCGCCTTCCGCGCTGGATCCCCTTTCAACGCTTGGTCAAGCATTTCCGAGGCAATCCACCCCGGCGCGATGGCATTGACTCGCACCCCGTGAGGGCCCCATTCCGCTGCGAGCGATCGCACCATCCCGCGATACGCACTTTTGGCTGCCGAATAAGCGACCACAAGCGGCATCCCCATCAAGGCAGTCATCGAGGCCGTAAACACCACGCTGCCCCGCCGTCGCTCCACCATCCGCCGGCCTACCTCCCGCGTCAGCGCAAACGCGCCGAAGACATGGGTCTGCACGATCGCTGCGAACTCCGCGTCACTCGTTTCCACCGCCGGTTTCTTCAGGTGCACGCCCGCATTGTTGACGAGCAGGCTGATCGGGCCGGCCAGTTTCTCCGCGCGCGCAGCCATCGCCGGCACGCGGTCCAGTCGCGTGAGGTCGCCGGGCAGCGCAAGGGCGCCGGGACCCAGTGCCGCGCACGCCCTGGCGAGCGCGTCCTTGCGTCGGCCGAGCAGCACGACTTTGGCGCCCGCGGCCACCAGGCAACGGGCTACGCCGAATCCCAGTCCGGTGCCGCCACCGGTGATGAGCGCCGTCTCGCCGGACAGGCTGAACGCGCGATCGATGGACCGCATCGTCATGCGCGGCAGCCGGCAGCGAGCGCGGGCGTCTCCTGGTGTTTGTACATGATAAAGTACTCCCGGTGCCCGAGTTGCTCTGGCTTGCTTGGCATGCCGGAGGCCACGCGCAAAACGTAGTCGGCCAGCTCGAGGCCGGCTTGCCGGAGAGTCGCCTCGCCGCTCAGCACCCGCCCGGCATCGAAGTCCATGTCATCCTCGAGCGCCCGGAAGGTCTGCTGGTTCCCGGTGACCTTCACGAGCGGCGCAATCGGGGAGCCAATCACGCTGCCACGGCCCGTCACGAAGAGCACAACCTGCGCGCCCGCGCTGATCAGATCCATCAGCCCCTCCGTGTCGTTCGGATTCGTGTAGCCGAATTGCATGAAGTGTTCGTCCGGCACGCTGTCCATCAGCCATAACCCCGGCCCCGGTGGCGCTTCCGCCACGCGAATCACGCCCTGGATCGGCCGGGCGCCGCTCTTGGCAAACGCGCCCAGGCTCTTCTCCTCGATGGTGGTGAGCCCGCCGGCGAAATTGCCCGGCGAAATCGAATATTGCTTCACCGCCTGGCAATAGCGCACCGCCTTGTCGTAGGCGGCCGCCAGTTGGGTTGCCGCCTCGGCGGAGGCGGCGCGGGCGAGCAGATGCTGCCGCAGCCCGATCATCTCGACGGTTTCCTCGAAGATGGCGCGCCCGCCGGCATCCACGAGCAGATCGAAAAACGCACCGACCACGGGATTGCCGGCCAGCCCGGAGGTCCCGTCCGATCCGCCGCATTCGGCACCGACCGTGAGATCAGCCAGCGTCATCGGCACGCGCGCGGTCCCTTGCTCGAGGGCGGCGCGCAGCCTCCGCACAATCTCCTTGCCGCGCTCGATCGACCGCGTCGTGCCGCCGGACTGCTGGATGAAAAACCACTCCGCCGGCCGGCCCGAGGCCCGGACCACCTCGGCAATCCGGCCCGGCTGCGTGTATTCGCAACCGAGCCCGACCGACAACACCGCGCCGACATTCGGATGACGCGCGAGCGCCAGCATGAGCCGGATCGCATACTCATTATCATAGCAGCCGGGAAAGCCGATGACGTGCACCTGTTCCTCGCCTCCTGCGATCGCATGCGCGACGTGCTGCGCACATTCAACGGTGTACACGATGAGCACGAGGTTGCGCACCCCCTTGCGCCCATCCGGTCGCAGGAAGCCTGACCAACTTCGCGGAGCAGTGAGCTCAGACATAGGCGGACGACGTGTCGGTGGGCGCGCCGGATTGGTGGTCGAGCGTCGCTGAACGGAGATCGAGATCGCTCGCGAGGTTGTGAAGATGCACCCAGGTGCCGCCGGCGATCGGCTGGGTGGCATGGCCAATCCGGGCGCCGAATTTCACGATTGATTCCCCCGTGGCGATGTCCTCGAGGGCCACCTTGTGCCCCAAGGCGACGGACTCGCGTAGCACGAGGCGACGCGGAACGGGCCCCAGCACCTCCAGCGTGACACCCGCGTCGGCAGCCGCGAGCAGCGTGGCGACATTATCCGCAGGATGGATCTGGAAACACCGGTTCACAGGATCCCGAATTTCCGGAAGGCCTCCGTCGCGCTCATTCCGCCTTCAATGGCCTTGCGAACGGCCTTTTCTCCCCGGGCCTTTTCCAAGGCCCGCACGATCACCTCGGTTTCCAGCGCCTGTGGCACGATCACCACGCCGTCGAGATCGCCAAAAACCAGATCCCCCGGCTCAATCCATACTCCACCGATCTCAATCGGGCACCGGAACTGGGTGACGGCTGTTCGCACCGATGAATCCTGGGCGTAGCGGCCGCGGCTGAAGACGGGCCAGTCCTGCTCCAGCACCTGCGGCGTGTCCCGATGATATCCATCGATGACCGCGCCCACCGCACCGCGTTTGCGCGCCGTGGCGGTCAGCAACTCGCCCCAGTAGGCACAGCGCATTCCGCCGCCTCCACAAAGATAAACCTCGCCCGGGCGCAGGTCATCCAGCGCCTCCGTGAGCAGCCCGAACGGCCGGACTTGGGGGCCGTGTACATCGATCATCAGGACCGGCATCGCCCGGCCGGCGACTTTCATCTCCTCGCGCAGCGGTTGCACGGGCGCGGGCAGGAACTGGTGATAGCGTCCGGCGGCATCGAGCAGGTCACCAACGACGGGCGTGTAGAGCTCGCGCTTGAGCAGCGCGAACAGCTCGGCGTCGGATGCCCACGGTGGGGTCGTCATGGGGAAAACGTCGTCGGCATGGGCTGGGGGTACAGGGTGTGAATGATCAGGAATCCGACCGGGAGCCAAGCAAAAGGCGGCGAGTGGGATTGAAAATCGCCCGGCGGATCGCCGGCCCAGCCTCCATCGCCATCCCGGCGCGGGCAAACGCGTCCGCCCGATCCGTTCAGTAGCCCGCCGCCACGTTGGTCCGGCGCGGATCCGCATAGCCGGTGATGGTTCCGTCCGGGCCGAATTCGATGGCGTTGATCCCGCCGAAATAACGCCCGGTGCCGGCCGGTTCCGGGAACGCGACCTTCCAGCCGCGCGTCTCGAGCCCCCGGGCCTCCTCCGGCGGCAGCGAGTCCTCGGCCTCAATCGTTTCCGTGCCGTCGGCACCCTGAGCGGGTGCAAAATGGACCCGGGTGTCGCCGATCGCCTCGCCCAGCGGGCGTTCCCAGGCGAGCCGATCGAGGAGCGTTTGCAGCATGGCCGTCGGAATCCGACCCGCCCCGGGCAGCCCGAGCGCCAGGATGGGTTTGGAGTCCCGCAACACAATTGTCGGAGAAATGGTGCTGCGCGGCCGCTTGCCGGGTGCGAGGTAGTTGATGTTCGCCGGATCGGAAAAATTGAAGTTGCTCATCGTGTTGTTGAGGACAACCCCCGTGCCCGGCGCCACGACCCCCGCCCCGAAATGCTGGCTCTGCGACTGGGTGGCGCAGACGATGTTGCCGTGCCCGTCGGCAACGACGAAATGGGTTGTGGCGGCCAAAGGGCTCTCGTCATCGGCCAGGCCTTCGAACCAGCCGGCGGCCTTCGGTGTGGTCGCCGCCGGTGCAGGGGCCAACGCCTTCGTGCGCAACTTCTCGATCGAGTCGGGCGCCAGCAGGAGTTCGAAAAGAAAGCGTGAATGCGGAACATCGCCCACCGTGACGGCAACCTGCGGGGCTACCTCGCGCCAGGCGCGGCCGATCAGATCGAGGTTCGCGGCGGTCCGCAACGGGCCGGCCGCGAAATCCGCCTCCTCGAGGACCTTCATGATCGGCAGGAACAAGGCGGCGCCACTGACCGGCGGTGGACCGCACTGGAGCGTGTAACCGCGAAATTCCATCTCAATCGGCTCCGCAATCCTCGGCTCGTACCCCGCGAGATCCTCCATGGTGATCATGCCGCCACCGCGATGCACTGCCTGGACGATGACCTCGGCGACCGGGCCGCGATAGAAGCCGTCCCGGCCCTTCGCCGCCACGAGTTCCAGCGTGCGGGCGAGGTCGGGATTCGCCAGTAGCGAGCCCACCTCCGGCAGGGAACCACCCGGCAGGTACAGCCGCGCGATTTCCGGATCCCCCCGGCGCAATTTCTTTTCCTGCTCGGCAAAAAGTTCGCGCGACTTCGGCAGGATCCGAAAGCCCGCGCGCGCGAGCTCGATTACCGGCCGCACGTTGTCGGCCCATGCGCGCCGGCCCCAGCGCTGGTGTGCCGCCCAAAGTCCGGCCCCGAGCCCGGGCACCGCGACCGCGGCGTATCCATAAACCCGTTCATCAGCCGGCCGGGCCAGGTACGCACCGACCTCCACCGAGCCGGCGGCATCCATGGCGTCGACCGCGTACGTGCGGCCGGTCCGGGCCTCGTGATACAGCAGCATCAGCTTGCCGCCCAGCCCGGATCCGTAGGGTTCCGCCACTCCGCTGGCGAGCGAGGTCGCCACAGCCGCGTCGATCGCATTGCCGCCCGCCTGCAGCACCGCCCGGCCGATTTCCGCCGCCTGGGGATGGGCCGCGACCACCATGCCATGGCGCCCCGTCACCGGTGCAACCTGAACGGGCGTTGCGCCGAGGCCGGTCGCAACGAAAAGGATCAGGACGCAGGCGTGCAGGGCGATTCGGGGTGAGCGGGGCATGGCAGGGATGGCTTGGTTCGGCGGCAGCGCGCGGAAAACTGGAGCCGGATCCGGGGGCTGACAAGCTGAAGGGCGCCGCGATCCCCACCCGGGGCTCGACTCGGCGCAGCCTGCCGATTGGACTGCCCGGCGACTGGCTCAGCTCCAACCCAAACCGCGCATGAAACTCGCCACCATCTTCCACCAGGCAGCCGAGCAGGCCGCCCTGGTTCTCCCCGCCGGGATCCTTCCGCTGGCCGTGCTCAACCAGCGACTGAACCATCACTGGTGCACGGACCTGTTCGGGCTCATCGCTGCCGGCGAACTTGCGAGCCTGAATCAGTGGTTCCGCGCCGACGGCGCCCGCGAGGCCGCCGCGCTCCGGAACGACCTGCTCGATCGTTCCACGGTGGCCTTCCGGCCGTTGTACCGTCATCCGCGCAAAATCTGGGGCATCGGGCTGAACTACGTCGCCCACGCCGCCGATCTCGCAGAGAAGGCTCCCAATGAGGAGCCGGCCAGCTTCATGAAACCCGACACCACGATCGTCGGGCATGGCGATCCCGTCAGGATTCCGCGGCAGTCGGAGAAGACCACAGGCGAGGCTGAGCTCGGGGTCATATTCGGCCGCGTGGCGAAAGACCTGCCCGAATCCGACTGGCTGGGCGCCGTGGCCGGTTTCACGACGATTCTCGACATGACAGCAGAGGACATCCTGCGGAAGAACCCGCGCTACCTGACCCGCGCGAAGAGCTTCGACACCTTCTTCAGCTTCGGACCCGTCATGCTGACGCCGGACGAGGTGCCTGATGTGATGGCGCTCAAGGTTGCAACCGTGATCAATGGCCGCGTGCATGCCGAAAATGTCGTCGCGAACATGACCTTTCCGCCCCCGAACCTGGTTTCCTTCCACTCCCGGGTGATGCCCTGGCTCCCGGGCGACATCCTTTCCACTGGCACCCCGCAGGCGGTTCCGCTTGCCCATGGTGACATCCTGGAATGCCGGATCGATGGCTTTGAGCCGCTGCGGAATCCGATCGAGGATTTGAAACGAGCCTGAGAACCTCCCCGTGACCAGCCAGTCCGGTCCAACCGGGCGGGGTTCCGCGGCTTGAAGCCAGCACAGCTGCAATCTGGCTCGTCGGGCGCGAACCCATCTGCCACGGTTCGTCGCCTGTTGCAGCCGGGGAAGTTCCCCGGAGTCCTCCTCGCCCCCATGATCCCTCTGCGTCTGGTTGCCCTGGTCCTCACATTCGGTATCAGCCTCGCCTCCGCGGCGGCCGGGCCGGTCCCCTCGCCTGCGGAGCACTTTGGTTTCGCGATTGGCGACGACTATCAGCTCGCCACCTACACCCAGACCGAGGCGTATTTCAAGAAGCTCGCGGCCCTGAGCGACCGCGCGAGGCTGGTCGACATCGGCCGGACCGAGGAAGGCCGCACCCAGTGGATGCTGGTGTTCTCGGCGCCGGAGAATCTCGCCCAGTTGCCCCGTTACCAGTCCATCGCCCGACGGCTCGCCCGGGCGGAGGATCTCACCGATGTGGAGGCCCGCGCGCTGGCCGCAGAAGGCAAGGCGGTCGTATGGATCGATGGCGGACTCCACGCCACCGAGACGGTGGGAACCCACCAGCTGATCGAGACCGCCTGGCAGCTCGCGAGCGCGACCGATCCCGAGACGCTGCGGATCCTGCGCGACACGATTGTGCTTTGCGTGCACGCGAATCCCGATGGCCAAGAACTCGTCAGCAACTGGTACCTGCGCGAGCCCGAGCCCGCCAAGCGCACCCTCTCCGGGCTGCCGCGGCTTTATCAGAAATACATCGGGCACGACAACAACCGCGACTTCTACCTCTCGGCCATGAGGGAAAGCACGAATCTCAACCGGCAGCTCTACATCGAGTGGTTCCCCCAGGTGATCTACAATCACCACCAGTCCGGCCCCGCGGGCACCGTTCTCTTTGTCCCGCCGTTTCGCGATCCGTTCAACTACGTCTACGACCCGCTCGTCATCGTCGGGGTCGAGGCGCTGGGGACGGCGATCCAGGCCCGGCTGCTGCAGGAGGACAAACCGGGCGCCACCTCGCGCAGCGGTGCGAATTATTCGACGTGGTGGAATGGCGGGCTGCGCACCACGGCGTATTTCCACAACATGATCGGCCTGCTGACCGAGATCGTGGGCAGCCCGACGCCGATGGAGATTCCCCTGGTCGCGCGGCGCCAGCTACCCTCGGGCGATCTGACCTCGCCGGTCGCGCCGCAACCCTGGCCCTTTCGCCGCTCGATCGAATACTCGGTCAGCGCCAACCGGGCCGTGCTGGACCATGCATCCCGCCACCGCGACGTCCTGCTCTATAATATATACCGGATGGGCCGGAACTCGATTGAACGCGGCCGCCGCGATCACTGGACGCCGCGGCCGTCCCGGATCGAGGAGATCTCCCGGCTGGCGGCCGCCGAGCGCCGGAACGCCCCGCCCCCCGCCGGGGCCGCGGAACAGCCTGAAGCCTCCGGCGGGGCCGATCCGCGGCTGCCGCTGAAATACCATGCGCTCCTCCGCAAACCCGAATGGCGCGATCCGCGCGGGTTCATCCTTCCGGCGGACCAGCCCGACTTCCCCACGGCGGTAAAGTTCATCAACGCCCTGGTGAAGACCGGCGTCGTGGTGCACCGTGCCACCGCCGGATTCGTCGTGGCGGGGAAACGGTATCCGGCCGGATCGTACGTTGTGAAGACCGATCAGGCGTTCCGCCCGCACGTGCTCGATCTGTTCGAACCGCAGGACCATCCGAACGACTTCCGCTATGAGGGCGGTCCGCCGATCCGGCCTTACGACGTGGCCGGCTGGACGCTGGCTCTCCAGATGGGGATCGCATTCGATCGGATCCTCGATGGCTTCGACGGACCGTTCGAACGACTGCCCTACGGTGCACTGCAGTCGCCGCCGGCCGGCCGCGTGCCGGCTGAAGGGACCGGCTTTCTCATCAGCCCGCGGATGAATGACACCTTCATCCTGGCCAACCGGTTGCTGAAGGCCGGCCTCCCCGTCCACCGACTGCGTGAGCCGCCGGCCGCCGCCCCGGAATTTGGTCCGGGCGCATTTTACGTGCCGGCTCAGAATGGCGCCGGCGCCCTGGTGTCGCGCGCGGCAGCGGAACTCGGCTTGGTGGTGCGCCGCACCCGCGAGCCGCCGACGGGGCCGCGGCTGCAACTCGCCCCGATGCGCATCGCCCTTTGGGATCGCTATGGCGGATCGATTGCCTCGGGTTGGACCCGCTGGCTGCTCGAGCAGTTCGAGTTTCCCCATACGCGGCTCTTCGCACCGGAGATCGATGCGGGCGGGCTCCGCGACAGTTACGATGTCATCCTTCTGCCCGACGGCGCGATTCCTGCGCCCGGAGCGCGACCGCCCGCCGTGACACGGCCCCGGAACCTGCCGGCCGAATATGAAGCGCAGTTCGGCACGATTTCCGCGGAGACGTCGATTCCGCAGCTGAAGGCGTTTCTCGAGTCGGGCGGCACCATCGCCGCAATTGGCTCCTCGACCAGCCTGGCATCGCACCTCCAGCTGCCGCTGCGCAATGCCCCCACGGAAAAGGCGGCTGATGGGAGCACGCGACCACTGCCACCCGAGACGTTTTATATCCCGGGCAGCATCCTGGAAGCGCAGGTGAACTCCCAACATCCGCTCGCCTGGGGCATGCCGGATCGGGCGGCGTTCTATTTCCACCGCAGCCCGGCTTTCACGTTACCGCCGGATGCACCCGCGCATGGGATCGAACCGATTGCCTGGTTCGATCAGGACGCACCGCTGCGCAGCGGCTGGGCCTGGGGTCAGCACCATTTGAACGGCAGTGTCACCGTGGCCAGTGCGCGACATGGACGCGGAACGCTGCTCCTTTTCGGAAGCGAAGTCGCCTTCCGCGCGCAAACGCACGGCACGTTCAAGCTGCTCTTCAATGCGCTGCAGCTTGCCGCGGCTGGCGCGGAGAAGGACCACTCCGACGCCGGACCAAAATAACTGAACCCGCCCGTGCTCCTTCGCGTCGAAATCACAGTTGACATCGAGACCCCCATCATGAGCTTTTCGCCCCCTTGGTGTTCGGCTTCCTAGCTCAATGGTAGAGCAGCTGACTCTTAATCAGTAGGTTCGGGGTTCGAGTCCCCGGGGAGCCACCATTTTGGACCTGCTCGCAGGCGAAGAATGGAAAACTCCCGGCTCTTTTTCCTGTTTTTTCCCAGTCGAGATTGGCGAAGCACGCCACCTGGCCGGCGTAGCTCAATGGTAGAGCACCTGTTTTGTAAACAGGCGGTTGCGGGTTCGAATCCCATCGCCGGCTCCAGTTGCAGTTCCGATCGGCAGGGGGCGCGAGCCTTCGCCCGCACGGTGCTCAGGACAAATTTCTGCCCGATGGTGTAATGGTAGCACAAGCGACTCTGACTCGCTTTGTCTAGGTTCGAGTCCTAGTCGGGCAGCCATCTGAAGCTCAATCCGTCACGTGACAAACGATGCGCTAAGTTTCGCAATTCACGCCCGCAATTGAAGGTGGCAGTGCAGTTTCAACCGCTTTTTGCTGGTCGTTGACTGCACTCGTTAAAACCAATCCGCCCGTAACAAAGTAGGTTGACAGCCCAGTTTTGATGACACGT
Organism: Verrucomicrobiia bacterium; assembly: GCA_011525695.1. Taxonomy (GTDB): domain Bacteria; phylum Verrucomicrobiota; class Verrucomicrobiia; order Opitutales; family Opitutaceae; genus ER46. The sequence continues at coordinate 48,770 of WYBX01000041.1, read as the reverse complement.
AGTTCGCGTTTCACCCTAGTTGATTCCCCCTAAATTTCCTCAGCGAACATGCTGAAATTTACAGTTGCCCTGGATCAAATTCCCCGCCCGCCAAGACACCTCAGGTGTGACGCCGGCGGCGCTTCAGCGGTTTCAACAGGGTTCCCGCTTTTCGCCTGAGGCCTCGCCCGGCATCGACCCAGTCTCCGCGCCAGACTCCCCCTCCTTTCACCCCCTCACGTTCGCATAATACCACCAACCTTCCTCCTATGATTACGAATAGTCTCGTTCTGTCGTTCCTCCTCACCAATCCCGACGGAAGCCCCATGAGCGCCATGGACCTCTTCCACGCGGGCGAATTCATCATGTGGCCGATGCTGCTGCTGTCGCTCATTCTGGTCACCGTGGTGATCGAGCGCCTCCTCTTCATCGCCCGGGAAAACGCCAGCCGCGAGCCCGAGGTCGTCGAGAAGATGCTGGAGAGCGTGGAGCGCCGCGACATCGAAGGCGCCCTCGCGATCGGCCGGAAGAGCAAGGATTACCTCGCGAAGATTCTGGTCTACAGCCTCAGCAATCGCGAAGCCTCCCTTTCCAATGCCTTTGTCCGCGCCACTGGCCAGGAACTGGCCCGCTACCAGCAGGGCATGGCCACGCTCGACACCTGCATCACGGCTGCCCCGCTGCTCGGACTGCTGGGCACGGTCACGGGCATGATGCGGACCTTCGGCGCGTTGGGAACCGGCGACGTCTCCGGTGCCGCAGCCACCATCACGGGTGGTGTCGCCGAGGCGCTGATCGCCACCGCCTGCGGTCTGGCCCTCGCCATCACCGGACTGCTGCCCTACAATTATTTGAATGCCCGCTCGGAGCAGGCGAAACAGGAAGTCGCTGATGCGTCGCATGCGCTCGAGATCCTCATGCGCAAGTCGGAAATGAACGCCGCCTGAGGCGTCCGCTTCCTTCCGCTCCAACGTCTCGTCCTCGTTCATCCTCCAAGCATCTCTCACCATGGCCGGAACCAGCATGTCGGGCGGCGGGCCCAAGAAGAAAGCCCGCATCGAGATCATTCCCCTGATCGATGTGATTTTCTTCCTCCTCGCCACGTTTGTGTTGTTCACCCTCTCGCTGAACAAGACGGAGGGTGTCCGCGTCTCGCTGCCGGTGACGACGACAGGTGAGCCGCGGAGCACGGAGGGCTCGGCCACGGTTACGGTGACACAGGAGGGCACCCTGGCCTGGAACAAGGATTTCGTGAGCCTGGACGAGTTCCTGGCCCGGCTGAAATCGTTTCACATGACCAATCCGGATGGCCGGTTGCTGATCAACGGGGATCACGATGCCCTGTTCAATGCGGCCATCTATGTGTTCGACGAGGCACGTAAAGCCGGGATCGAAAAGGTGCTGATCGAGACCCGCGTCAAGGCGGCCTCGCAGCAGTAACGCACACGCGCTTCGCAACTCTCAAACGCTACCTTTATGGCTGGTACAAGTTCCAGGGGAGAGGAAGGCAAGAAAAAGGCCCGCATCGAAATCATTCCACTGATCGATGTCATCTTCTTTCTCCTCGCCACCTTCGTGCTCTTCACGCTTTCGCTCGACAAGATTGCCTCCGTGCCCGTCCAGCTCCCCAAGGCGGTCGACGCGCCGCCGAGCTCGGTCAAGGACGAGACCATGCTGAGCATCCAGGTGTCCGACTCGGGCACCTATTACTGGAGGGTCGGGCAGAGTGCCGCTCCCGAACTGATTTCCGCCAGCGAGATTCCCCCGCGGCTGGAGGACTACAAGATGCGCTACGCCAGTGCGCCTCCCCGGGTCCTGGTGCGCGGCGACAACCGGGCCAAGTACGGCGCTGCCGTCATGGTTTTGGACGAAGTTCGCAAGGCCGGCATTGCGCAGGTCTCCTTGGAAACCGTCGCCACACCGACCGGAAAGTAACCAACGATTCCCATGCCTCGCGATCTCATTATCGGCCTGCTGGTTTCCGCTCTCCTCCATGGCGGGGTTCTCTTCAGTGAGAAGTTCCTGAAATATGAACCGCCACCGAAGAAAAAGGCAGAGGAGGTGACCACCATCGAGGTCATCGAAATGCCCCGGCTCGAACCTGATGAGCCAGAACCCGTTGATCTTTCGGACGAGCCGGTCGACGTGCCGGATTTCGCCCCGCCCATGCAGACGGATCTGCCGCAAATCGCGACCCCCGATTCGTTTGTCCAGAAGGTGCAGCCGCCTCCCCCGGACAATGTGAAGCCCGCAGCGGGCATCATCGCGATTCCCGAGAATCGGGACACCAATCGGTTCAAGGGCATGGAGGTCTTCGATATTGCCAATCTGGACCAGCAACCGGTTCCCCGCTTCCAGGCCCGGCCGCAGTATCCCTTTGAAATGCGCCGCGCCGGCATCGCCGGTGAGGTCGTGGTCGACTTCATCGTCGACTCGAAAGGCGATGTTCAGAACGCCTACGCCATTCGCTCGTCGCAGCGCGAGTTCGAGGCCGCCGCCGTTCAGGCCGTAAGCAAGTGGAAGTTCCGGCCCGGCCGCAAAGGTGGCCGCAATGTGAACACGCACATGCAGGTTCCGATCGTATTCACCCTTAACGAGGAGTAATCCCGCCGTGACTCAGAAATCCGCTTTTAGCCGCCGCGCGGGAGTTATCCTTGCGCTGGTTCTGGCTGCCAGCCCAGCCGCTTACCCGGCCGAACAGTCGACTCCCCCGCGGGAACGCCCGCAATTGGCCGAAAAGACCGGCGAGGCGCTCCAGAAGCTCGCCCCGCTGCAGGCCACGACGCCGCCCAATTACAAGGGTATGCTGGAGGTCGTCGAAGGCGTCCTGCCCACCGTTCCACCGACCAGTTACGACGCGGCCTTTCTCCTGAACATCAAGGCCAAGCTCTTCCTAGGAATGGATCGCTACGCCGAGGCCATTCCGGTCTGGGAAAAGGTCGTCCAGCTCTCGGACCAGTACCAGTATCTCGACCCGCGGGAGATCAACGAGATCGTCCTTTATCTCGCCCAGATCATCTTCTCCGAGGCCGCCAACAACAAGGACACTGCCGTCCAGCAGCGAGCCATCTCGCGGGCGTCGGCCTACCTGAAACGACATTTGGAGAATGCAACCAAGCCAACCCTGGCGACGCAGATGTTCTACGCCCAGCTGCTCTACCAGCAGGCGGTGGTGAACCCGACGAATGTCGACACGAAGCTGCTCAGCCAGGCCCGCGAGGTCATCGAACGGAGCATGCAATCCACCCTGCAGCCGGCGGAGGGCTTTTACATGCTGCTCCTCGCCATCCTCCAGCAGCAGAACGATGTCGCCCGCTCCGCCGACATGCTCGAATTGATGGTCAGCAAGTTCCCCCAGAAAAAGGATTACTGGCCGCTGCTGATGTCGACGTACCTGAATCTCGCCTCCAACGAGAACGATGAGCTGCGCCGGAAAGACTACTATGTCCGCGCGATCAATACGATCGAACGCGCCCAGAAGCTCGGGTTCATGACCACGCCGAAGGACAATTACAACCTGGTGACCATTTACCTCACGGCGGGCCAGTTCCACATCGCGACCGACCTGCTCCACCAAGGACTCAAGAACGGAACCATCGAATCAACTCTGGCCAACTGGCGGCTGCTCGGCTCGTACTATCAACAGGTCAACAAGGAAGAACAGGCGATCGCGGCGCTCAAGGACGCGGTGAAGCTTTTCCCCGACAACGGCATGCTGGACTTGCAGATTGGCGAAATCTACCGGCAGCTGGAAAAGACGAAGGAAGCCCGGGACTACTACCGCAGCGCCCTCGAAAAGGGCGGACTGGACAAGCCCTTTGTCGCCTGGCAGCTGCTGGCGTACACGTCGATGGAATTGGATGATTGGAACGAGGCGCACCGCGCCATCGTCGAGGCTGCCAAGACCCCCGAGTTCGCGAGCGACCAGCAGATGGTCAACCTGAAGAAGCATATTGAAGCGACTCTGGCCGAACGCGAGGAACTGCAGAAACAAGCCGAAGAAGAAGCCAAGAAAAAAGGTACGCCCAAGTCCGCCTGATCCGACGCCCCTCTCCAATGAAGAAAAACTACGTCTATTTCATCGCCCCCCTCGTAGGTCTTGTGATCTTTACGGGGATCTATTGGACCTATGCCGCTGGCTATGAGGCCAAGCTCGAAGCCGCCAAGAAGGCGCAAATCGAAGCGAGAAACGAGCGCATCCGGCAGGAGAACCTGAACAAGAAGGCCGCCGTCGAGGCCGCCATTGCGGCGCAGGAAAAGCGCAAACAGGAGAAGAAGGAACGCGAGGAACGCGAGGCTCGGGAAAAGGAGCAGCGCGAGATCGCCATGCAAGCCCGGATCAAGGCCCGCGAGGAGGCCCGCCGGATGCAGGATCAGGTCAACCGGCTCAAGAAGGAAGTCGCCGACGCCAAGAAGGAGGTCGCGCGAATCGAGGAGGAGAAGAAACGCCTGGTCGATGAAGCCGCGTTCCAACGACAGTTCGTCCAGAAGGCGGAGGCGAACACCAAGAGCCTCAGCACGGTGATCGAACGCATCGTGGCCTCCGACAAGGCGATTGATGATGCCGCAAAGGCCGCCGCTGCCGCTGCGGCCGCCGCCAAGAAAAAATAACTTCAGCCACCAGCCAACTCATCGATGAAAAAGTGGATCTATCTCGTTTTCCCCGGCATCATGCTGGGAATCTTCCTGATTTTCTTCACCGCCAACAACAAGGAGCGGCAGGAACGCAGCCGCATCCAGATGGAGGCCAAAGCCAAGAAGGAGGCTGACGAAAAGCGCGCGAAGGAGGAGGCGGAACGGCTCGCCCGCGAGGACGCAGCCAGGAAGCAGCAGGAGCGTGACGCCGAAGCGAAGGCAAAGGAGGACGAGCGCATTGCCAAGCAGGCCAAGGTGGACGCAGAAATCAAGGCGGACACGGACGCGGCCAGGGCTGAGACCGAGCGTTTCGCCAATGAGGCGAAAGCACTCGAGGCCGAACTCGAACGGACGCGGAAGGAGATCGATCAGCAGACTCGCGCGACCTTCGATTTGGCCAAACAGGTGGAAATGGCCAAGGTGGCCCGCCGCAATGCCGAACTCGAGACCCAGCGGATGGTCGAAATGATCTCGCACCGCGCCGCGCAAAGCCTGATGGCCAACCCGCCGCCGCCGCCACCCCCTCCGCCGGCTCGCAGCTGAACGTTACCCCCAGTCGCATTCATCAAATCCGCCCCGGACCATTCGTCCGGGGCGATTTTTTTGTGGAGGGTTTTTCTGCTTGCGCCGATGTCTGCACTGCGACTCCTTGGACGGCTCGACCGAGAGTCGTTGCTGAAAGAAAAGTCGGGGCGTAGCTTAGCCTGGTAGAGCGCTACGTTCGGGACGTAGAGGTCGTGAGTTCGAATCTCACCGCCCCGACCATTTTCAGAGCTGCCGCCAAACACAGCGTCTGAATTTCCTGCGAATGCCTGGGCCGCCGGGCTCCGCCGGCTGCAAGCGGCGGGACGCCGCTTCCACGTCCTCAGAGGATGAAGGGATTGTACCTCCGTTCGGTTGCCGCGGAAGTGAGCGGCCCGTGGCCTGGGGCAATCAGGGTGTTGCCAGGAATCATCCCCAGCACGCGCGCCAGGCTCGCCTGCAGCTTCTCCGGCGAGAAAAATGCGCCGCCCACCGAGCCAGCGAACAGCAGATCCCCGGAAACGAGCAGCGCCGCTCCGCGCCGGGCCGCTGGGGCGCGCACCAGGTAGCAATTGTGGGCGGCGGAATGCCCCGGGGTGGAAATTGCCGCGACTTCGATTCGCCCAAAACTCCTCGTGTCCCCCTCCCCCATCGGCCGCCCGCCGGCCACCGTTGCACCACCCGGGACAAAAACCGCCGGGCCGCCATGCCGCCTGACCACCTCCGCCAGCCCACCCGCATGCTCCGCCTCGACGTGGGTGAGGAAAACCGCGTCCAGTTCCGTGATCGCCCGCGGCCACACTGCCTGCAGTGCCTCGAAGCTCGGCCCCGTATCGAACAACATCGCACGCGCTGCCCCACATTCGCCGACCAGGTACGCATTCGCGACCCCGATTCCATGCGGCATCCGCAATGGCCAGACGCAGAAGGGCAGCGTCCCCAGCCTCGGTTGCGGATACCGCCCGCTTGCCAGCGCACACAGGCCCACTTCGTTCAGTCCCAGCACCCGCGCGATCCGACTGAGCTCGTCGCACGACAGCGCCGGCCGGTAATCGATCGCGTCCTGCAGCTTCCCGGCCGGGACGCCCGTCCTTCCCGCCACTTCCTCCGGCGTGAAGTTCCGCCGTCGCATCGCCTTTTCGATGACGTCGCCAACCTCGTCCTCCAATGGCGTTGCCGGCACTCGGATCACAGCCGCAGCGTAGACCGTTTGTCCGGCTCCAGGCAAAATTGATTTTCCTTTGGGAGGCGATTCCCCAAGTTCGCGCCATGCAAGCCGGCCAACAGGAAGTCCTCGATATCTTCACCCGCACCCGCGCACTGCTGCAGGGGCATTTCGTCCTTCGTTCGGGCCTGCACAGCGGCCATTACTTCCAATGTGCCCAGGTCTGCCAGCATATGGACGCGGTGGAACGGTTGGCTGAACTCCTGCTCGCCAAGGTGCGCGCCGCCGGCCTGGAGTTCACGACCGTGCTCGCACCAGCAATGGGCGGACTGGTCATTGGGCAGGAATTCGCCCGGCAGGCCCGGGCCCGCTACCTTTTCGCCGAAAAGGAGAACAACCTCCTGGTCCTGCGTCGCGGCTTCACGCTTTCACCCGGAGAGCGTGTCCTTGTGGTCGAGGACGTGGTGACCCGTGGCGGACGGGTGCTTGAATGCCTGCAGTTGATCCGCGGCGCCGGCGGCATCCCGGTTGGAGTCGCCATGCTGGTGGACCGCAGCGCCGGCACCTCCCGCTTTGATGTGCCGGCTGTCTCGCTGCTCGAGATGAGCTTCCCCACCTACCCCGCAGATGCGCTGCCGGAATCCCTCGCCCGGCTGCCAGTCGAGAAGCCTGGCAGCTGACTACGGCAGCGTCACGACCGCGAACCTGACCTGGCCGCGATAGTAAATCGCGAGCAGGTTGCGGCCCGGTTTGACCAACGAGCGCGCAGTCGCGAGGTCGGTTGCCGGCTGCCTGGCGATTTCCATGATCACGGCATTTACCGCCAGCAAATCGCGATAGGGCGAATCGTCCGCCACGGCGGTGATGAGCAATCCGGTCACCCGCAGGTCAATCTGCAGCCGGCGCCGATCCTCGGGCGTCAATGGCTTGACCCGGATGCCGGCAAACAATTCGTCCGGCCTTTCGTCAAACCGGTCGAGCTTCACCGGGATCACCCGCTCGCGACCATCCCGCATCACCTTCACGTTCGCCACCGATCCCGGCATCATCTGTGCGATCCGCAATCGCAGCTCCTCCACGGAAGCGACCGGCTGATCGTTCACCGAAACGATGACGTCAGTCCGTTTTAGCCCCGCCACGTCGGCCGCCCGGTTTGGCACAATGTCCGTGATCACCACCCCCTTCGCGTCGCGCGGCAGCCCCAGCTGTTCCGAAAGGTCGGGCGTCACCGCCTCGGTGCTCACGCCCAGGTAGCCTCGCGCAACGGTGCCGGTCTCGATCAGGCTGTTCATGATCCAGGCCGCCAGGTTGATTGGCACCGCCAGCCCAATCCCGATGTTGCCCCGCGACGGCGAGATGATCGCGCTGTTGATTCCGACCAGCCGCCCGCGCGCATCCACCAACGCGCCCCCGGAATTGCCCATGTTGATCGCGGCATCCGTCTGGATGAAATCCTCGTAGCCACCGACATCCTCCAGGATCCGCACGTTGCGGTTCTTGGCCGAAACGATTCCCATCGTGACGGCCTGCCCCACCCCAAGCGGATTTCCCACCGCAAAAACAATGTCGCCCACCCGCAACTTGTCACTGTCGGCCAGCGTCACGACGGGCAAATCGTTCGCCTCGATTCGAACCACGGCGATATCCGTTTTCGGATCGCTCCCAATCACCGTGGCGATCAGTTCCCGCCCGTCGGAAAGCGCGACCTTCAGCTCATCGGCGCCCTCAATCACGTGGTTGTTCGTCAGGATATACCCGTCGGGCGACACGATCACGCCGGAGCCCAATCCCTCCTCCAGGCTGCGCCGTTCATCCGGAATATCCGGGAAAAGGTGGCGCAGCAGAGGGTTCATCTGCAGCCGCTCCCGCACCTCCTTGCTGGAAATAATCGACACCACGGCCTTCTGCACCGGTTCAACCACATCGGCATAGCTCAGGACCGGACCGGACGCGGACCCGATGGGCGTCGAATCAACCCGCAGCGCGGGCTTGGCGGTCCCCGTGGCGCGGCTGGCCTCCCGGGCACCACTGGTCCCGCCAGCGGCGCAGGCGAGCAGGAGGACAGGCAGAACGATTCGAATCCGGAAGTTCATGGGAAACACGGCTGGAAGTTCTAACCCGGAACTCTCCGGTGGCAACACCGCGCGCCCCGCGCCGCGACCGCACAATTGAATATTCCATCCCCGTAGGGGCGTGGCTTGCTGCGCCCTCCTGTATCTTTGAACCTTTCTGGGGGCGCAGTCCCTCGACTGGCTCGGAACTCTGAGACCTTCGGCTGTGCTCAGACGAGCGCGCCGTCCGGTTCAGAAGCCCTTGACCCGAAACAATCCCGTGACGCTTTCGTTGCTGTTGATCCGCTGGATCGCCTGCCCCAGGAGCGCGGCGATGCTCAGGACCGTCACGGGGATGCCGTGGGTGTTCACCGGCGTGGAATTGGTCGTGATCAGCTCGTCGATCAGCCCGGTCCCGAGCCGGTCGACGGCGACTTCATTGAGAATGCAGTGGCTCACCGCCGCCCGCACGCTGCGGGCGCCGTGTTCGCGCAGAATCTTCGCCGCCGCGGTGAGGGTGCCGGCCGTTTCGGTGATGTCGTCGACCAGCAGTACATCGCAACCATCCACTTCGCCGACCACGTTGATGGCCTCGACGTTGGTTGCGCTCGTTCGCTTCTTCGCCACGAGGCCGAGGCCGGCGCCCAGGACATCGGCATAGGCCGCCGCCATCTTCATCCCCCCGACATCCGGCGAGCAGACGACCAGCTTGTCGGTGCGGAGCGCCTTCAGGTGCTCGAAGAACACCGGTGAGGCGTACAGGTGATCCACGGGAATATCGAAGAATCCCTGGATCTGCTGGGAGTGCAGATCCATCGTGAGAATCCGGTTCGCGCCTGCGGCCACCAGCAGGTTCGCCACCAGCTTGGCGGTGATCGGGACGCGCGGCTGGTCCTTCCGGTCCTGCCTGGCGTATCCATAAAATGGCATCACCGCCGTGATCCGCTGGGCCGAGGCGCGCCGGGCCGCGTCAATCATGATCAGGAGTTCGACCAGGTGGTGGTTGGTCGGAGGACACGTCGACTGGATGATGAAGACATCATGGCCACGGATGTTCTCGTTGATCTTCACGAATGTCTCCCCATCCGGGAAACTCGTGACGGTGGCCTCGCCGAGCGGCTCGCCAATCGTGCGGCAAATCTCCTCGGCCAGGAGCCGATTCGAGTTTCCGGAAAAAATCTTGAGGCGCGACGCGCTCATGTCGGACATGGTGGGCGGGATTTGGCGGTTGAGGAGAAGGGCTATTCGGCGTCGCGGAGCTGGGCCTCGAGCCGATCGACGCGGCGGAAAAGGTCGGGCAGCCGCTGTTGCAGCACCGCCACCTTCCGCTCGAGCAGGTAGGGAATGGCCGGGGTGCCGTTGACAAAGCTGCCGGGCGCCACGTCGGTCGTGATCCCGGCCTGGCCGCCTGCCTTGGCTCCCTTGCCGATCCGAATGTGACCGCCGGTGCCGACCTGTCCGCCGAGCACCACGTAATCCTCCAGCGTCGTGCTGCCCGAGATCCCGACCTGTGCACAGAGCAGGCAGTGTTTTCCCACGACGACGTTGTGCGCGACCATGACGAGATTGTCGATCTTGGTCCCCTCGCCCACGGCCGTCCGGCTGAAACGCGCCCGGTCCACCGTGCTGTTGGCGCCAATCTCGACGTCGTCACCGATCGTGACGATGCCGACCTGGGGTATTTTCTCGTGTCGGCCCTGCACAAATTCGTAGCCAAACCCATCGCCGCCGATCACGACGCCCGGCTGCAGCCGCACCCGGCGCCCGAGTTCGCACGCCGTCGCCACCACCACTCCAGGCATCAGCCAGCAATCGTCGCCAACCGTCGCCTCACGGCCGATGAACACCTGCGCCTGGAGGTGCACCCGCTCGCCGAGCACGGCGCCCGCCTCAACCACGCACAGCGGCCCGACCGTCGCCGACGCGGGAACCCGGGCCGTCGGGTCCACGCTGGCGGTGGGATGAATCCCAGGGACGGGGCGGGGCCAGAGCGACTGCTCGATCCGGGTGCAGATTTGCGCGAGGGCCACGGAGGGTTTCTCCACCAGGAAGAAAACCTGGTTCGGCTGGGGCACGCCGGCAAAGTCCTCCGGCAGCAGCACAACGGATGCCTTGGTGCTCGCGACCGCCGACTTGTATTTGGGATTGCCCAAAAAGCTCAGGTCACCGGGGCCCGCATCATCGAGCCCGGCGAGCCCACGCACGGTTTCGCTGGTGCTGCCACGGGTCGACCTGGGTCCGGCAATCGCGGCGATCTCAGCCGCGGTGAAGGAGATCTGCATGGCCCGAGCGTGCCCGTTTCGCGGTGCGGCGCAATTCAGCAAAAAACCCTGCACCAGTGGAGCAGGGTTCGTCTCGTCGTCGGCGGGGACGAAAATTACTTCTTGGTGCCGAGACCCGGCACGGTGACGGCGGGAGATCCGCTCGCGGGCTGGCTGGTGGCGGGCGCCGCGCTTGCGGCCGGTGCCGGCGGCGCCGTCGGCGCGCCAGCCGGTCGCGTCTTGTTGATCTCAGCCATCACTTCGTCGGTGATCTCGTAGCCGGGATCGGCATAGACGATGTTTGAAATGCCGATCAGCGACGGACCCGCCTTGTCGAGCATCAGGGTCGCGCCGCGCCGCTTCGCGACCTCGGTCGCGATCTTGCTGATCTCCTCCAGCATGAGGCTCCGAAAGGTCTGCAACCGTTGCTGGAGCGAATTGCGCGTGTTCTGGATGAAGGTCTGGACTTCGCGCTGCTTCAGCTGGATCGCCTCGAGCTTCTGCTGGGCGGCCGTCTGCGCCTTGGTCTTCGCCTCGGCCGTCAACGCCACATTCTGCGACTGCTCCGTCAGGCTCTTGTATTCCTCGACGAGCACGTTGCCCTCCTTGTTCATCTTGTCGACCTCCTCCTGGGCCTTGGCATCGTCGCTCTGGATCTTGGCGTTCTGCTCGATCGTCTTGTAGTGGTTGTCGTAAATCTTCGCCATGTCCACGACCACGATCTTGAGCGCGGGCTGGGCTTGGGCGACGACCGTGAACACGCCGAGTGCCGCTAGGGCAGCAAGGGTTTGAATGGAATGCTTCATGAGGTGCTTGTGGAAATGGAAGGGATGACAGGAACAGAATCAGAACCGGGTGCCAAAGGAAAAATTGAACTGGTTGCCCTTCTTGTTGATTTGATCGCCCGTGATCGGGATGCCGAAGTCCAGGCTCAGCGGGGCGCCGGCCACGAAGAGCCGCAATCCGAAGCCGAAGTTGTCGTTGTAACTCGCCGGGTTGAAGTCGTAGGCCCCGGAGTTGACGAAACCAGCATCGTAGAAGAGCGCGAACCGGATGGGGCTGACGATATCGAGCGAGTACTCCGCGCTGAAGAAGCCATAGGTCTTGCCGCCAATCGGCTCGTTGAATTGGTCCCGGGGGCTGACATCGCGAAATTCGAAGCCGCGGAGCGTCGTCGGGCCACCCAGGTACCACTTGTTGTAATACGGCACGTCGTCGCTGTCGCCGAAGTTCTGAATCACGCCGCCCCGGGCGATCAGGCTGAGGACCTGGGCCTGCGTTTCAAAGACCGGGAAGAACTGCGACCCGCGGAACTCCATGCTGTAGAAATTGTTGATCTTGCTCCCACCCAGCGGCCCGCCCGCAAACCGCAGGTTTACCTCCACCCGGTTGCCATTGGTGGTGTTGATGATCTTGTCCCGGGTGTCGCGCTCGAGCGTGAGCGTGACGCTCGAGGAGGCATTCGCTCCGGCCAGCGCCCGGATGATCGGCGAGGCGTTCGGGGAGACGTCCTGGATGTCGAACACCTCGTAGGTGTAGCCCAGCCGTCCGTTCACCAGCTCGAACAGGTGCTTGCGCAGGTAGACCTCGAAACCCGTCGAGACTTGGGTGTAGAAGGTCGAATTGTATTCGGAACTCTGCCGGAAGACACTGAAGCCGAGCGCGAGCTGCCGCTCGAAGAGCCAGGGTTCCTCGAACGAGAGCACGATTTCGCTGGAGAGCGATCCGAGCTGCAGCCGCAGCCGGAACTTCTGCCCGTCGCCTTGGAAGAAAGACCGCCGGTTGAAGAGGTCGAAATTCGACTGCGAGACTTCCGCAAACAGGGTCGCACGCTCGAGCGAGCTGAACCCGGCGCCAAACGTCAGGTTGCCCGTCCGGCCCTCCCGCACCGCAATGCGCATGTTCTTCCGCCCGGGAATGTTCGTCTCCTGCGGCGTCACGTTCACGTCCTCGAAGAACCGCGTGTTGTCCAGACGCAGCTTGCTGATCTTCATCAGCACGGTGTTGAAGACGTCGCCCGGGCCGAGCACGAGTTCCCGGAGGATCACGATGCTCTTGGTCTTCGTGTTGCCCTCGATTACGATCGACTCGACGTTGAACCGGTCCCCTTCGTCGACCATGTACTCGATGTCGATGTCGCCGGTCGACACGTTCGGCTTCCGTTGCAGCCGGACGCGGGTGTCGAGATAGCCGTCCTTTCCGTAAAAGTCCTCCAGCCGCTCCACGTCCTTGTCGAGCAGCGAGGGGTGGAAAACGGCGCCGCGCTTCTGGCGCACCACCCGGCCGAGCAGCCGCGAATCGAACAGCTTGTTGCCCGCAAACGTGACTTCGCCGATCCGGTACTGCCGGCCTTCCTCGACATTGATCACCAGGACCAGCTTCGAGGGTGAGGGATACTCGAACATCACCTTGTCCTGCGGGATTTCCACGTCCAGGAATCCCTCCTCCCGGTAAAAGTCGCGCAGCTTGTCCAGGTCGTCCTCGAATTCGTCATCCTTGAACCGCCCGGAGCCGGTCAGCCACGAAAACATCCACCATTTCTTCGTCTCCATCACCTTCCGCAGCCGCCGCGCCGAGACGTTCTCGTTGCCGACGAAGCGGACTCCCGCGATCTTCACCTTTTCCCCCTCGCGAATCTTGTAGATGATCGTGCCGAAACCGCCCACCCGGTCGCGCTCGATCGTGTAGCTCACCGAGGCCTGGTTGTACCCCGACTTCTGGTAGAACTCGCGCAGCTTCTCCGCGTCCTCCTTCACCTGCCGTTCGTCCAGGGCAAGGTTCGGACGCATCTTGGCCTCCTTTTCGAGCCGGCTCGACTTGACCTTCTGGTTGCCTTCGAACCGCACCGCGAACACGCGGAACTTCGGCGTCACCTCGATCACCAGGTTGAATACCCCCGGCGCCGCCTCCTCATGCTTCACCTCGATGAACTCGAACAACCCGGTCCGGTACAGCGACCGGATGTCCCTATCCAGCATCAGCTCGTCAAACTCGCCCCCCTCCCGGATCTGCATGTTGGCCCGGACCACCTGCTCGTTGACGTTGGCCGTGCCGACGAATTTGATCGCGATGGTGCCGACCTTGTAAGCGCTGGGCTGGAAAGCCTGGGGCGCCGGCTGCGCCACGGCCAGATTACCACCCACCGCCCCCAGACAACCGCACAAGAATATGATGGAGAGAACCCTGCGCACAGGGTTACTGGTGAAAGTTTTCAAAGCGGGTGATATCTCGGAGGAAGGTGAGTCTCAGTTCTCCTACCGGGCCGTTTCGTTGCTTGGCAACGATTAACTCGGCCGAGTCGGCGGCAACCTGGAACTTCTCATCGGCATCCTTGGGACGGGCGAGCATCATGACCACGTCGGCGTCTTGTTCGATGGATCCTGACTCCCGGAGATCGGAAAGCTTGGGTGCGCGGTTGTCCTTTTCGGATGAACGGTTGAGCTGGGATAATACAAGCACCGGCACGTCGAGTTCCTTCGCAAGTGCCTTCAATCCGCGCGAGGCCTCCGCCACCTGCTGCTCGCGCGGCACCCCGGGATCCGTCGGGCTGAGCAATTGCAGGTAGTCGACGACGATGAAGCCCAGCGGGTGCCTGGCATGGATCCGGCGCGCCTTTGCCCGCAGCTGCATGATCGAAATCGCGCTCGAATCATCGATGAAGATGGGGGCCTTGGAGAACTCGTCCGCCGCCTCCAGCAGCCGGTTCTGCTCGTCGCCATTCTTCGAAAGCAGCCCGTCCCGCAGCAGCTTCATGTTCACCCGCGCCCGCGAACAAAGCATCCGCAACGCCAGCTGCGACGCCCCCATTTCCAGGGAGAAGACCAGCACGCCCACCGGAGCGCCCCGGCGGTTCAACGCCGCCGCCTCCACGAAATTCAACGCCAGCGACGTCTTCCCCATCGACGGCCGCGCCGCCAGCACGATCATTTCCGTCTTCTGGAAGCCCCACGTCATCTGATCCAGATCCTTGAAGCCCGACGATATCCCCGTCAGCTCCCCCTTCTTCATCATCATCTTCGTGATGACGTTCATCGCCTCGCGCGTCGGCTCCCGCATCTGCTTTGCCGACTCGTTCACCCGGTTCTGCGTCACCGAGAAAATCTTTGTCTCCACCTGATCGACAAACTCGTCGATCCCGCCGGAGAACCCGTAGCACTCCTCGACTGCGCTCGTCGCCGTCCGGATGATTTCACGGAGCAGCGCCTGCTCCCGCACCTTGTCGATGAAGTAACCCGCCTGGGCCGTGGTCGGAATGCGGCTGCTCACCTGGGCCAGGAACGCATAGCCGCCCACCGCATCGAGCTGGCGCGCGGTCTTGAGCTCCTCCGCCACCACCGAGACGTCGATCGGCTTCTGCTGGTTGTAGAGCTCGAGCAGCCGCTCGAAAATCATTCCGTGCTTCGCATCGAAAAACGACTCAGGGCGGATCCGCGCCTCGAGGCAGCGCGAGATCACCTCGGCCCCGTCCAGGAGGCAGCATGACAGCAGGTACTCCTCCGCCTCCAGGCTGTGCGGCAGCGAGCGTCCGACCACGGGTGCGGCGGGGCTCGAAACGGAGCGCGACGGCGGGCTGGAAGAGTCTTGAACCATGCGCGAACGCACCAGTCAGGAGGGCGTATCCCGGATTGCGAGCGCAATGCGCTCACAGGATTTGAACAAGTTATTCAGAGGGGTACCGGAGGTGGCTCCAACCGGCTGGCTTCATCATGCCGGGCCGACTCGGCCGAGGCACCGCGCAGGGATTGAACCCGGCGCGGCCTCGCATCGCTTGGATCAGGTCATTCCCGCCGCGGGCGACGTTCGCTCCGGCGTTCACCGCCCTCGGAATGCCCGCCCTTTTCGGCCGGCGCCGGCTCAGCCGCCGGCTCGATCGGGTTTTCTGACACCACATCGAACGGCAGCTCCACCGAGACGTCCGGGTGCAGCTTGATCTTCACGGTGTGCTTCCCGAGCGTCTTCACGGGCGTGAACAGGTGGATTTTCCGCTTGTCGAGTTCGATGCCCGAAGCGGCCAGCTTGTCGTGCAGGTCGTTGGCGGTGATCGCACCGAACATCCGGCCGCCCTCCCCGGTCTTCACCGCGAAGGCCAGGCTGGTCTTCTCGAGCTTCTTGCCCAGTTCCTGCGCGTTCGTGAGCTCGGTCTGCTCCCGCTCCGCCCGCCGTGCCTTCAACACGTCGATCTGCTTCCGGTTCGCCCGGGTCACCGGCACCGCAATCTTGCGCGGTAGGAGATAATTGCGGGCATAGCCGGCGCGGACTTTGACTTGATCGCCTTCGCCGCCGAGACCTTCGACGGGTTTGACGAGGAGAACTTCACTGGTGGCCATAAGCGTTGGGATTTGACTGCTGTCCGCCGGGGCGGAGGTTGTGGTTGACGGGTTTCACGACGGCACTTGCCGCCGACGGTGCCATCGCTGGCACCGCATCTGCGGTTGAAAACGAAGACTCAGAAAGGAACGTCTTCGTCGAGATTCTCGGTGGAGGCGGGTTTTGCCCCGCCGGTCCGCGGCGGCGGCGCATGCCGCTCGGGCGAGTTGGTCTGGTCGACGTCGCCGGCACCGGCACCACCGCCGGCCCCGCCCCCGCCTCCCCCGCCACTGCCCAGAAATTCGAACTGCTCGAGCACGACCCGCATCCGGCTGCGCTTCTCCTTGGTGTTCTTGTCCTCCCATTGGTCGAGCTTCAGCCGGCCCTCGACGAACAGCGGCCGGCCCTTCGTCACGTATTTCGCGATTGTCTCGCCCTGCCGGCCCCAGGCCTCGATGTCGACAAAGGTCACTTCCTCGCGGGTCTCACCCGACTCGAGCTTGAACTTGCGATTGATCGCCAGCCCGAACTGGCAGATCGACGTGCCCTTGGGTGTCACGCGCAACTCGGGATCGCGGGTGAGATTGCCCATTAGGAAGACTTTGTTCAGCGAAGGCATGGCTGGTGAGGAAGTGAAGGCTAAGACCGAGGGAAGGGACTAAGGACCAGGGACGATGGACCAGCGACGAGGGCCAGGCGAGTGACAAACATCAAAATGGCGGGTGCACGCGTAAGGGCGCAGTCTTGCTGCGCCCGGACGAAGGTCCGTCCCTGCTACGCCGATTGGATGAACGTGCGGTACACGCTGCTGTTCAGCCGGAGCCGCTCGCGCAGGTTCGACGGCGCATCCGGCGGACCGGAAAATGCGATCTGCACATAGGACGCGCCCGTGAGCTTCTTGTCGGTCACGCGGACGAAGTCCTTTCGGCCGAGCGTCTCGACATTGGTGACTTCACCCTTCACTTCGGCGATGACCTGTTTCACGCCTTCGACGATTTGATCGACGGTTTCTTCCTTGCCGCGATTGTCGAGGATGAAGGTCGCGCGGTAGGTGCGGTTGTTCGAATTCATTTTGGGTCTCTGCGATTAAGCTGGTTCATGGCCGGCTCGATGCCGCGGGAAAGCAGCAGTTCGAGGCCGTGCACGTAGTGATCGAGTTTCTGATTAACGAGGGTCTGTTGTTCGGGAGTGAATTTTCCGAGGACGAAGTCCGTGAGTTCCATCTGCGGCGGGTCTTTCGGGCCGATTCCAAGCCGGTAGCGCACGAAGCCGGAGCCGAGATGCTCGAGCAGGCTGGCCACACCATTGTGGCCTCCGGCACTGCCCGTCGTGGTCACCTTGACCCGTCCGAGATCGATCGTGAGATCGTCGTACACGGCGGCGATCGCCCCAGGCTCGAGCTGGTGGAATCGCGCCAGCGCACCCACGGCCCGGCCGCTTTCGTTCATGAACGTCAGCGGCTTGGCCAGCCAGCGCGTTCGGCCGGCGCCGAGATCCCAGCGGGCGACGGCGGCGTTGAAACGCGTTGAGTGCTTCCAGGACAGCCCATGCTTCCTGGCCAGGGCATCGAGCACCACCCAGCCCAGGTTGTGGCGGGTGGCTTCGTATTCGCGGCCCGGGTTGCCGAGACCGGCAACGAGCGTGAGGAACATGACTCAAAGAACAATCGTCCCGCCCCGCCGCGGTCAAGCGGCGGAGCCGGTCGGAAAAGGGCGTTACTTACTTCTTGGCGGGGGCCGCCGGTTTGGCGGCAGCGGCCGGCTTGGCGCCCGCAGGTGCGGCACCGGGTTTGGCCACGGCAGGAGCGGCTCCGGGCTTGGCCGCCGCGGCACCCGCTGCGGCTGCCGGAGCTGCACCGGCAGCCGGCGCTGCTGCACCGGCAGCGGCTGCACCTTCGGCCGGAACGGCTCCCTCGGCCACCGGGGCGCCTTCGCCCGCGGCCGGCGTCGCCGCCGCGGTTTCCTGCACGACCTCGGCGACCGGCTCCACGCAGGAAACGACCGGCTGGCCCTTCGGATCGAGAAATTCCACCCCCGGAAGCGCCACAAGACTGCCCACCTTCAGCGTCTCACCCACCTTCAGCTCGGTGACGTCGACGGTGACATACTCCGGCAAATCCTTGGGCAGCACGCGGACCCGGACGGCATGGGTCGCGATTTCCAACACGCCGCTCTGGTTCTTGACCCCGTACGACTCACCCGTGAGGTGGACCGGCACGCGAATCTCGAACTTCTCGTCCGCCTTCACCTCCTGAAAATCGACGTGGAGAAACTTGTCCGTAATCGGATCCCGCTGCACTTCCTGCAGGAAGGAGAGCGGCTTCTCGGGCTTGCCCGACCGGTTGAGCTCGACCAGGACAGCGCGATCGCCGACGGACTTGAGCAGCCGGATGAATTCCGCGCCCTCGATCGAGAGCGACTCGGGCTTCGTGTGCTTCCCGTAAAGGATCGCGGGAACGCGGTTCGACCGGCGGAGCCGGCGTGAGGCGCTGCGCCCCGTCTGGGTGCGGTCAGCGACGTTGAGTTCGAATTTTTGGCTCATGGTTTCGTTCCCCCTGTCACCCCGGAATTGGAGGCAGGCGTAGTTGAAAAGAGGGTCAGGTCATACGGTCGAGGAGGGCGAAGGCAAACAAAAGTTTCGGGACCCGGATCCGCACGAAACCCTGTCTGGCATGCGGACGATGCCGCCAATCGCGGGACCCGGCAAAGAAAGGAATGGCAATTTCGGACCCAAGTATGCTCATTTCCCGCCCAGCGTCCCAGCCGGGTTCGCCACCCACACCACCCTGTCTGGAACGCGATTTCCCATGTCCACCCACACCATCCGTCTCCACCGCGTCATCCGTTCGACCCCTGAAAAAGTGTACCGCGCCTTCCTGGATGCCGATGCGCTGAGCAAGTGGCTCCCACCGCACGGCTTCACCTGCAAGGTCCATCATGCCGATCCAAAGGTCGGCGGAACGTTCCGAATGTCGTTCACGAACTTCTCCACCAGCGCCAGCCATGCCTTCGGTGGCAAATACCTCGAACTCGTCCCGCACGAAAGGATTCGCTACACGGACCGGTTCGATGATCCCAATCTCCCGGGCGAGATCCAGGTGACCGTCACCCTGAAGAAGGTCTCCTGCGGCACGGATGTGGGCATCGTCCAGGAGGGTGTGCCAGCCGTGATTCCCGCCGAGTCATGCTACGTCGGCTGGCAGGACTCGCTGAACCAGCTGACCGCGCTCGTGGAGCCCGAGATTCCAAACGGCTGAGGCGCGGTGGGCGGCGCGTGCGGGCCCCCAACCGCTGTATCGCCCCCTCTTGACCGGGCTAGTTTGGCTTGAGCAACGGAAGCCTGATCCAGAACTGACTTCCCGCGCCGAGATGGGATCGGACGCCGACCGTGCCGCCCAGCCGCTCCAGCGTTCGTCTCACAATCGCGAGGCCCACGCCGCTGCCGACGAACGGGTGCACCGTTTCGGAGCGTTCGAATGCGCGAAAAATCCGCTCCTGATCCTCCGGCTTCACGCCAATGCCGTTGTCTTCCACCCAAATCCGGGCGTACGTTCCCTCGATGTCCGCCCACACGATCACGCAGGGCCTCCGATCGGGCGGCACGAATTTCACCGCATTTGCGAGAAGATTGATCAACACCTGGCGCAACGAGGCCTCATGGCCCAACACCACCGGCAGCGGCGATGTGACTGCAACGTCGGCGTGCGGCGGTCTGAAAGGCGGCGAATCGTCGAGAATCGCGGCCACCAGCTGGTTGAGATCCACCGCCGCCAGCGGAAGCGAGTCGCGCGAAAGCCGGCTCACGGAAAGGATGTCCTCCACCATGCTCTCCAGCCGCTCCGTCGCGCGTTGAATGCGCTGCATGTAATTCAGTCCCGGGCCCTTCAGCACCAGCCCATAGTCCTGAATCACGGCATCGGCAAAACCGCGCAGCGTTCGCAGCGGCGACTTCAGATCGTGGGAGACCGAATAGGAAAACGCCTCCAGTTCGCTCACGATCTCCTGGAGCTCCGTATTCCTCCGTAGCGCGGCTTCGGCCTGCTTGCGCGACGTCAGGTCCTCCTGGACGCAGACATAGTATTTCGCCCCTTGATGGCTGAAGGCCGATAGCCGGGTGTGGGTCAGGAATGAAGATCCATCCTTCCGCCGATTGCGCCATTCCCCGCTCCAGTGGCGGCTGTGTTCGAAATGCGCCAGCAGGGCGTCCACATGCACGGCCTGCTCTTCGGGCGGATAGTCATTGAGGATGCGCACATCGGCACCGGTCAATTCACGCACGTCGTATCCACATGTTCGACACGCAGCCGGGTTCGCATAGACAACCCGCAGCTCTTCATCCACGACACACACGCTTTCGCTCATGCTTTCGAGCACCTCCGCTTTGACCTGCAGTTCCTGTTCCGCATTCTTCTGACCGGTGGTGTCGCGCAGCAGCACGCCGAAGCCCGCTTCCGCGTTGGCCCCGAGCGCCACGACATAGAAGCGCGCCCAGAAGCGTGTCCCGTCCTTCCGGGCGAGCCAGCGTTCCGCCATCCCGCGGCGCCCATCACGCGTGCTGTTCAGCAGTTCCTGAGGCACCCGATCGGCCACGTCCCCAGGCACGAAGAAGACGGACAGATCGCGGCCCACAATCTCCGCCTTGGACCACCCTGTGCACAATTCGGCGCCCGCGCTCCACTCGGCGACGACGCCTCTCGCATCCAGAAAAAAGATGGCGACATCCTCGGCGGAGTCGAGAAGCAGCCGGAAGCGTGCGTCCGAATGCTCGAGAAAGCGGGCACTCTCGTCGGCGAAAAGTTCCAGCCGATGCGTCCGCTCCTGCAGGCCCAGCAGCGAGGCGAGCTTGGCCTTGATGACCGGCCGCCGGGCGGGAAGTCCGATGAAATCGATCGCGCCCAGCCGGTAGGCACTCTCCAGCCGGTCGTCGGTCTGGTCGAGCGAGCTCATGAAGACGATCCCCAGGTCCCGGTGAGCCGGGCGGGACCGGATGAGCGCCGCCAGTTCGAAACCATCCATGGCGGGCATATGCACGTCCAGCAGCGCCAGCGCAAAGTCCTGCTTCAGCAGTTCGCGCAGCGCGGCATCAGCAGAAGGTGCGACGACAATCCCGTAGCCGAGTTCCTCCACGACACTCTGCAGTGCCAGCGTCTTTTCCGGGTTGTCGTCGACAATCAGGATGCTGCGCCGCGGCAGCGGCTGGGTGTCGACCCGGTGGCGAATTCCGTCGGCGGTCAGCCGGGAGGACGGCGTTGTCGGTGTTGCGTATTCGTGCATGGGAACTTCGCACCGGCCAGCTCACGCAAATGGCGCAGCTCTCTGATCAAAGACACGCCGTCGCATTCGAACGTTCGGTGCGCTACGACCAGGCTCACGGACTCCTCGGCCAGCACCCGGAAAGCCGCGTCCGCGGACTGACACTCCGTCAATCGGGCATTTGGGAACTTCCGCAAAAGTGTCTTCGCGACAAGAAATCGGCCATCGGCATCGTCGTCGATCACCAGGAACCGCAGGTCGCGGAACGGCGGCTTCGACTCGTCAACCGGCGTGGGAGATTTCGGAAGTTGGTCGGACACGTGGCGCGACCTTACCGTAAAGAGTGAAGCAGCCGATATCGGGGATTCCCCTAAGAATGCTACCGCCCGAGGCGTGGGCGGCGGCACATCCAATGGCAAAAGCTGCTGCGATCCGCCACGGGTCGGCGGCTTCAACCCAGACCAGAAGCATTTTCTGCAGCACCACCGATCGTCGATGCTCCTCGAGGGCGTGGGTGCATCGAGCAAAGGCAGCTCACGTTCACGCCGAACGCCCCGATTCGATCGGAGATTTCGGCCGGCATCTCCGCGATTGGTTGCATGAGCTGCGGCGGGCTTCGTCGCGTAGGCAGGCGGCGTCGGCGATCGACGACGAACCGCCGCATTTGCGGGATAAATTTCCTCAAGGGCACTTGGGAGTATTGGATACGTGCACCTGGCGGGTCGCCGTGGGCGTCGTCACGCCCAACAGCACGCCGTGACTTTTGCCGATCTGCGGGCAGGGTTGACGATGTAGCAAAATGCTACAAATTGGAGCCATGAGCTCAATTCCCCTGCGCATCGATTCGGAGTTGGTGAATCAGGCGAGAACCACCGGGGCGCTGTTCGACCGCCCTCCGACCGCACAGATCGAGCATTGGGCCAAGCTCGGCCGGGTGCTCGACAGCGTGCTCGTGGGCGAAAGTATTGCGAAGGTGAAGCAGCGGGGAAACGTCGCGAATCTCGATCAGGTGGTGGCATTGTCGCAGTCCGAAAAGGGTCGAAAGAAAGCGCTCGCGCTGATCGCGAAACATGCGGGACCGGTCTACGAGGCCGATCCGTCAACGCCCGATCTCATCGTCGAGCGCCGGGCTGATGGCTCGACTCGACGCGGCCGGTTTTCGAACCGCCAGTTCGTTCCCGTCGCTTAGGGTGCAGCATGGGACCGCGGCTGATCTTTCTCGCCGGCTCGAACGGCGCAGGCAAATCCACGTTTTTTGAGGCCTTCCTCAAAGACACCGGGCTGCCGTTCGTGAACGCTGACCGTATCGGCGCGGCGCTCGGCATTTCCGAGCCGGAGGCGGCGGCCGCGGCCGATGCAGCACGAATCCAACTGCTGGCGGAAGGACTCTCGTTCATCACGGAAACGGTCTTTTCCGATCCCGCGGGCGCGAAACTCCAGTTCTTGCGCGACGCAATCGCGGCCGGCTACCGCGTGACGGTATATTTCATTGGTATCTCGAGCGCTCAACTCTCCGCGGCGCGGGTGGCGCAGCGGGTGCGTTCAGGCGGGCATGACGTGCCGCCGGAACGTCTGGAGCGGCGCTTCCGCCAGTCGCTCGAGAACCTCAGGCAGGCACTGACGTTTGTCCCCGAGGTTCACGTCTACGACAACAGCTCTTCCCAGGTTCTGTATCGCCTCGTTCTCAGTGTTCGGGAAAGCCGAACCGCATTTATCGCCGATCCCCTCCCAGATTGGCTGAGGCCGTTCGTTGTTGGCTAGCGCAACTTGGACCCGCAACGGCTCCGCATCTCGTTCGTGTACGCCGGCCTTTCCACTTCGCTCAAGGCCCATGGCCACAGGCCATGAGCAAGCGGTGCATTGCACCGCGCGTCGAATGGCTGCCCGGGCTGGGATCGAACCAGCGACCAAGTGATTAACAGTTATCGTCTCGACACTTCGCTTATTTTCGCATCAGTTCACTAAACACCGGACGTTCCGGCTAGTTATCAGTGATTTACCGAAAGGAGATGCGAACATGAACGAAGCGAAAAAGAGACTTGAGAAGCGAAAAAGTGGCGGAGAAATGGCGGAGCAAATGGCGGAGCAGCCCCAGATCCGGCGCTCGAAACTGCATTCCGACTACTGGAAACGGAGGCTCTTCCATGACGGATTCAGCCGCGACGGTCAGCGCATCCTATCCGGCGATTGGTCCGTCCGGATTGCGCATGCCGGCCGGCGCCGCACCTTCGGCCTGGACACGCCAAATGCGGCTGCCGCTACCGCGAAAGCGCAGCAGATTTACGCCTCGCTCGTTTCGGTCGGCTGGGATGCGACAATTGCGAAGTTCAAACCCGAGAGCCTGCCGAGGGTGAAGCCCGGCACCGTGGGCGAGGTCATCACTGCGGCCGGCGAACTGAGCACAACGCGCAAGCATTCGTTCGCTCAGGCCGCGCTCCGGCTCCGCCAGCTCGCCAGCGAAATCGCCGGCATCAAGCCGCCGACGGTCGAGCGGACGATTGGAAAGGAGACTGTGACCATCAGCGCCCGGACGGCTTACAGGTCGCCGGCATTCCTCGAGTGGCGCGCGAAGGTTGACGCTGTGCCGCTCACCGCGTTGACCGCGGAAGCCGTGCGCGGATGGAGGGGTCGCCGCATTGCCGCTCGTTCGTCAAACCCCATCGAGAAGCGCGCGGCCACGGTCTCAGCTGATTCAACGATTCGCATGGCCCGGGCTGTGTTCTCGAAACGGATTCTCGCTGCCGGCCTTGCGAACCGGGTGGCGCTCCCGTCGCCTCTCCCATTCGCTGGCATCACGGTCGGCGCAAGCACCAAGCGTTTTTCCGAGCGAATCGACGCGGCGCAGTTGTTCGCGAATGCCCGGGCAGACCTGGAGGTGCAGCAGCCGGAGGTTTTCCGCGCGCTTTCCCTTTGCATGCTCGCCGGCCTGCGGCGCAGCGAAGCCGACCGGCTGACATGGGTGCAGGTAGACCTCACCGGCCGGACTATCACGATTGAGCGCACCGAATGGTTCGAGCCGAAGAGCGAGGAAAGCGCCCGCATCGTGGACATAGATGACGTTGCCGTCGAAATCCTGCGCCGGGCGAAGAGCGACAATCCGGATCCCGTGTTCGTCCTGAAAGGCGCCGAACCGAAGCCTCAGACCAAGGCGGCGCCCGTTTATCGCTGCGATGCGGCGCCCTGGCGAACGTGGGAAAAGCTAGTCGCGTGGCTCGCCGGAAAGGGCGTTATGGACGGCAAACCGATTCACGTCCTGCGCAAGCTCGCCGGCTCGCTCGTGTTCGCCGCGCATGGCATCGAGCAGGCCCGCGGATTTCTCGGGCACGCGTCCATCACGACAACGAGCGACAGCTACCTTGCGACGACGCGGAGAGTGACGGTCTCGATTGGGGCACCTATCAATGACGTGGCCGATGAGCGCCGGAAAGGTGGTGCGCAATGAATCGGGCTCCACGGCCAGCGATGCCACCTGACGAGGAATTTGAGTTCTCGCAGATTCCACAACCAGAGATAGGGGCGGCTTGTTGGTGGGAATACTTCCGCGAATCACTTCGGGTAAAGCGCGCGGTCTCAGAATACCGTGCCGGTGCCGCGTTGT
The DNA here is from genome assembly GCA_011525695.1 of Verrucomicrobiia bacterium. Lineage (GTDB taxonomy): Bacteria > Verrucomicrobiota > Verrucomicrobiia > Opitutales > Opitutaceae > ER46. The sequence continues at coordinate 24,000 of WYBX01000041.1, read as the reverse complement.
TGTCGAAGGAAATTGAACCGATCCGAGATATCACTGGGATCTCAATGCTTGCTGCAATAGCCGCAGTATGCCCTTCATTCCCGGACAAACCTTGGCTATCCCTCACGTCGAGGGAACATGCCCTAGCGATGAGCGCAATCGATGAGGGTTCCGCAAAAGCCGCCTGGATCAGACCGGATATATATATGGCCAGCCCCTCTGACGTTTCGCACGAACCATCCGGCGTCTACTATGTCAGGCTGCCCATTATGGGAGGATCTCGGAAAGCACTCGGTGCGACGCGGCAATCAATCTTAATGACAGTGAACTGGGCGGCGAGCGACGGCGACATCATAGACACAGTCCAAGAGTGGCTGAACAAGAACCGCCCTCCCGCCTATCCAAACTCGAAACGACGCCCACGCCTCACCGGTTCCAATCTGTGCTTTCCCGCCCAATACAATAAAGCCCTTTCGTGGCTGACGCCGCTTAGGTTACATCCATCACTTGGAACATGGAAGGCCGTTGCGAAAGAGTTGATGAAGCCTAGCGAGGTTAATCCAGATGCACAGAAGGACATCGCATCGAAGGCTAGAAGAATAATTGCGTGGCTCGACGGCGGGCCCATACCTAAGTTTCTGTGACACCGCACCGGCAGCGGAAATAAATTTGTTTCCGCCCCCTATCTGCATCCCACGAATTCCTTATTATTCGCGGCATGGCAACCAATCCATGCCTGCAATCTGCAGCTGATCGATTAATTGATTTCAGGGAGGTCAATAGGTTCCTTGGGCTAAAGTGCGAAACCTCCCACACGGCACGCGCCTACGCCCGGCGCGGCTTGATAACCGCGGTAAGGCTCAACTCGCGAGTTCTGAGGTTCTCGGAGAACTCAGTCCGTAAGCTCATCGCATCGGCAACCGATACGGGGAGGGCCGCATGATGCCCGGGAAACCCCGCCCCGCCCCGATTCAATGCCCCGGGCTCAGCGTTTCGCACTCCCGGATCGTCTGGCGCGACAGCCTCGGGACCGAGCACGATTTGCTTTCGTCCCGGCGCCTGACCCCAGGCGAAGCGGCCATTCGCTTGCGACGCTCTGGCGAGTGGGTCAAGAGGATGGTCCGGGCCGGCCGGTTGTATCCCGTAGCAAAATACAATTGCAGGAGCATCGAGATTTTCGAAGTAGGGCTCGCCGACTTTATCGCCAGGAGTCTGGCAGGAGGACCGCGATGAGCCGGCGCGTTTCGAAATCGGGTCAGCGGCGCATTGAGAAGATCATCGAGCACGCTCGGCGCGAATCCGCATCCGGCGAGTTACGCAGGTTGCGGCAGTTGCGGCATTGGCTTCGCGTCTCCGGACGCGGCGAGGCGAAGGGCGGTGTCAGGTGAGTTACAAACGCAGGAGCCGGTGGCGATTCCTTACAGACCGTGATTGCTGGCGTGATGCGAGGTCCGCTGCCTACGGCTATCGAGTAGCAATTCGAAAGCGGGACTGGTTCTGGGCGCGGATTTACACTGTGCGCTATCGGTCTGCCGTAACCATGCTTCCACTACCTCGTTCGGCCCGCCCGATGCGGCTGTTACCATGAGCGAGGCCAACGCAGAACTTCCGGCGGGGCCCATGGACTTCGAATTCTCGATGGTCGCGAGCGTGAAGTCCACCGAGACGACGCCATGCCGATTCCGCGAAACGCTGGCGAAGATCGTCGGCGGTGCGTATGAGTCCGAGATCCATGCAGTGCGGGCCGCATACGCTGCCGGCGGCAAAGAGGCTGCCGATGGGTTGAAGAAGCGGCTGCCCGCCTTCCTGCCGTCTGGCACATTCTCGCACCGGTCAGCCAAGGGTCTCGTCAAACATTCGGGGCTCATCTGCGTCGACCTCGACGGGCTCGGCGATGCGCTCGAAGGCATGCGGGATCTCGTCGTCGGGGACGAGCACGTCCTGGCAGCTTTCATCAGCCCGACGGGAACCGGACTGAAAGTCATCCTCCGCTGCGACCCTTTGCGCCCGCATGCCGAATCATTCGAGGCCGCAAAGCTGCTCTTTCTCGAAAGGTTCGGATTGGAGATTGACGAAGCGTGCAAGGACGTATCCCGCCTGTGCTTCGTGTCCCACGATCCGGATCTATTCTCGGCCGAGGATGCGACGTGTCTCCCGTATCCGGCCGCGCCAGTTGAGTTCGCGCCGACGGGACAGACAACCTACCCAGCCGGCGAGTTGACCCCGGGAGACGACTACGATCAGCACGTTGATTTCCCGGCCTTCCTGATGGAGCATGGCTGGAAACCGGCAGGGCGCTCTGGGAAGTATTGGACAAGGCCCGGCAAAGAGCGGGGTGTTTCGGCCAGCTGGAACGTCGTCCCCGGCCGGCTCTACGTCTTTTCTGACGCGGCCGGGCTCGAGCCGAATCACGTTTACCGGCCATGGCACGTTTTCGCCGTCCTCGAGTGTGGCGGAGATTTCTCCCGGGCAGCCGCGGAACTACGGCGGCAGGGGTTCGGCAGCAGCCGGCCCAGCAAGGCGCCGGCGGTGAGCGACCCGGCCGGCATTGAGCCACCGCCGGACCAGCGCGACGCAAAGGCCGTAAAGAGCCAAGTCGACGCCGCGGCACTGCTCGCGCGGGCGTGGGCAGCCGAGATAGATCCTACATCTCCGCCACCGGCTGACCGACCCGTCTTCTACATCAATAACCATCTCGCCGGCACGTCGAGCAACATCATGGCGGTGTCAGGACGAGCGAAAACCGCCAAAACTACGGTGCTCGGAGCCATGCAAGCGGCGTGCATCGTTGCCGATGGTGGCGGCGGCGAGGACGTGGACACGCTCGGCATTCGGAGCGCGCCCCCGGCCGGTAGAGCGGTTATTGTCATCGACACTGAACAGAGCCCGGCGCATGCCGCGGAACAACTCCGCCGCACCCTTATGCGCGCCGGCCTGCCTCCGGAATCCAAGCCGGACTGGCTGCACGTATTCCCGTTGGCGGGCTGGTCGGCTCGGGAACTATCAGCGGTCCTCCCTGCTATTCTCAACGATGGGCTGGTGAGGCACGATGGAATCCACGCGGTATTCATCGACGGCGGCGCGGATTTCGCGAATGATGTCAATTCACCTGAGGAGGCGGCGACGCTGTGCACGGCCTGGCACGCACTCGCGATTCAATATCAGTGCGTGATCGTCGTCATCATCCACTCGAACGAGTCCCGCCAGGCCGACGACATTGCACGCGGTTGGCTCGGAAAGCAGTTGCGTCGGAAGGCCGAAAGCAACCTCACGCTGAAACGGGACGGTGACGTGATCATTCTCTACGGCGAGGACGGGCAGCGGCACGCTCCAATCCTCGAAAAGGACGGGCCGAGGTTCGCTTGGGACAACGCGTCCGGAATGCACAGATCCATCGAAACTCTCGGATCGGTGCGGGAGGGTGCTCAGGTTGCCGAGCTCCGCGAATTGGCGGAGGAGGTTTTTGCCGGCGACCGCATGCGCTACGCGGACGTCATCGACAAGATAGAGAAGGCCCGACGGATTGCGCACAAGACAGCGGAGAAACGTTTCTCTGCCATGCGGAAGCACAAAATCATCCGCAAGGAAGGGCTGGGGTTATGGGGCTTGGCGGTGACCGTGGAACAGGAGGCGGCGTGATGAGTTACCCTCTACCCTCCAATTACCCTCCAGCTACCCTCCGGGAGGGAATTACCCTCTACCCTCCCGCGTATATATGTATACGCGGAGGGTGGAGGGTGGAGGGGGGAGGGGGCGCAGCTGCGACGCGAACTCAGCGCAAGGCGCTGCCAGGACTCTCAGGCCGCGGGCTCGCCGGCGTGGTGCCGGCCGGCCGAAACGATGAACGGACCGGCCCGCGGCCTGTTCCGCCAAAATCCCACGGATGGGACGCGCCCCCCCGGGGGGGGTACTCTTTTTCAGAGGGAAGCCTTTCACACCGAGCGGTTTCCCAAACTTTTATGCGCGCCGACCCCGTTGAAAACGGATTTCCGGCCGGCTGCCGGCTCATTCCCGGCCCCTGAAACCACAATCCGGCACGCGATAGCCCCGCCGCCACCAGCCCCGTAAATCGAAAAGAAAAGCCCACCAGCCATGACGACCGAAAAGAAACTTCCGAGACCGCCGAGGCATCTTCGCCCAGCAACGAAACGCTGGTGGCGCGAAGTCGTCGCGGAGTTCGATCTCGAATCCCATCATCTCCGCCTTCTCCAGGCCGCGGCGGAGTCGTGGGACCGACTGCAGGCCGCGCGCGAGGTACTCGACAAGTCCGGCGTCTCCTACGTGGACCGCTTCGGCGCCCCGCGGGCCCGGCCGGAGGTCGCCATCGAACGCGACTCCCGGGTCGCATTCGCCCGGCTCTGCCGCGAGCTCCGCCTCGATGACGTACCGCCACCTGACGGCGTGCGCCCTCCGTCCCTCACCTGATCCTCCCCTGACCCCGCCATGCCCCGCCGAAAAACATCCCTGCGCCGGCGCCAGCACGCCGGCAGTTCCATGCTCCCGGAGCAAATCGAGGTTCTCATCACAGGCGACTGGCAGCATGGAGCCATCATCCCGCGGACTCCGGAAACGGGCGGGCGGGCGTTCCGCGACCTGGCGCATGCCCGGGAGGTTTACGAGGCCCACCGGGAGCTCGTCCTCCGGATTCATCGCAACGGCTGGAAGCCGGGCGACTGTCCGCCGACGCTGTCACTGTCACTCTCGCAATGGGTTCGAGACGAGCAGCCGTGCTGGGCGGAAGAGGTCTTTGACCGCGGAGAGAAGTACGATCCCTACCATACATTCACAACACCCGAGGACGACCTTGAGGACGAATCCGAGCCAGCGGCGCCAGCAGCAGCGTCGACGTCAGCGTCGGCGCCAGCAAGCGAGCCGCGGAGGCGACGGAACGCAGCACAATCCGACCTCGGAAACCCGGCACCGGTGACCGCCCCCGCAGAGTCGACGGAGCGCCGTGCATTCTCCACCGGACGGACGATATACCGCAAGCGCCCGGCGCCCGACTGCGAATGAGCGCCGAGTCTCGAGACTTCACCTACGCCGAGCTCGCCGGGATGACGGGTGTCGACGTGCGCACGATTGGCCGGCTCGTGCGAAGCGGTGAGCTCGATGCGATTCGCGTAAATCGGAAGGTCATCCTGGTCCCGTTGAGCAGCTGGCAGGCGTATCGCGAACGGAAGCTCGCCGAGCATCGGGCGAAGTTTGTGCCTCAAACGACGTCAAGTGCATCAAACGACATCATACTTTCTCGCCGCGAACAGCCGACCGCCCCCGACTCGTGACAGCAAAGACAACCTAAACTCTCACTCGAAATGATTCAGCCGACGCTCGAAAAATCCATCGCCGAACTCGACCGCGAAATTGCCGAAATCGAGGAAGCTGGCGGTGCACGCGACCAACTGCACGCAATCAAAGTTCAACTGTCGGGCCCGGTCTCGATTGCTGAGCAACTCAAACGGACACTCGCAATCAAGCGCTGCGAACTTGCCGAAATGAAGGCCCGGGTCGACGAGGCCGAATCGAAGATCGATGAACTGCGCTTCGATCCGACACGACTCGAGGTCATGGCATCGAGCAGTGGACTCGACACCGGCGCGATGCTGGTTCTCACGAACATCGACAAGTCCATCGCCGCGATCCGCTGGTGGATTTCGCACGCGGACGCGAAGATGACTGCGAAGAAAGCGGAAATCCGGAAGCTCGAACTCCGCCACTCCGAGCTCCAAGCCGAAATCGACAAACTCGAACCGGAGCGGGCGCGCCTGGCTCGCCTCGTCAAGAAATTCGATGCCGAGAAAGCGCCGGGACGGAACCAACGCGACCCAGACGATCTGCAGCTCGAACGCATGCGCTTCGCTGCCGGCCGCGGGTAAGCCAAACTCCAAAAAAATTCCATAATCATGCGCCTTACAGACTTACTTAAATCCCGTCGCCGGCTCGCCGAAGAACTCGCAGCACGTCGCGCCGCGGCCGCACTCGCGGAGCGCTCAGTCTCACTCGCTGACATTGCGGCGAAGAAAGCGCCGGAGCTACTCGAGACCATCCGCCGGCGCACCGATGACACCCCGCGATTTTCTACCTGGTGCGCGCCGGACGACATTCTCGCCAACCGAAAAGAACTGGTGACCTCGCTCGATGCCGAGGGCGCCCTCCTGCGGTTCATCGAGGATCTCCCGACCATCAAAGCTCACTGGCTCGAAAAGGCCAAAGTCGCCGCCGCCTAACCCGATGAAGGCCTCCAATATCGAGCGCCGGTTTTCGGCCGGCATCGTCAGCCGGGCATCCAGTGCCCAGGACACGCAGACCAAGATCGGCGGATACGCCGCAAAATTCGGCGCCCGGTCGGAGGACATGGGCGCCGGCGGAATCAAGTTCTTCGAGATCATCGAGCCTGGCTTTTTTGACAACGTGCTCGGCGACGACTGCCGCTGCCTGTTCAATCACGACGCGAATCTCATCCTCGGCCGGACGAAATCTGGAACGCTTCGCATCCGTCAGGACCGGACAGGGCTCGCCTACGATTCCGATCTCTCCGACGAACAGACATACGCCCGGGACCTTCTCATCGCCATCGAGCGCGGCGACGTGTCGCAGTCCTCTTTCGCCTTCCGGGTGAAGCCGGAAGGTCAGCGCTTCGTTGAGCAGGGCGACACGGTTATTCGATACTTGCTGCGCGGCGGCTGCACGCGGCTGTACGACGTTTCCCCGGTCGTTTACCCCGCCTATCCCGACGCGACCGTCGCACTGCGGGAAGCCGAGCGCGCGCTCGGTCACTCCATCATATCGCCCTCTGTCCTCGCCGCTCAACGGGCCCGCCAGCTGCAGCTGATGGAAGCCGAATGCGGCGGCTCCGCCGGCATCCGTGCAGGGACGGGCGCGGCCGCTCGCCGGGCCCGGGAACTTCAACTCGCCAGCCTCCAGGACTGAAATGAGCAACCCAAGACACCTGACCCTCGAACAAATCGCCCGGGAGCATCCGGAACTTCGCGCGGAAGCAATCGCCCATGCGCAGCGGACATGCCAGCCGTCCGGCACGGATGCCGGGGGGAATGTCCTCTTCCGCGCCGATATGGTGATTCTCGCCGCGCGTTCGCTCTCCGAGGATCCGGCGCGGACCCCGAATCGAGGCCAGCCGGGAGTCAATTACCGCTGATGGCTGGGACGATTCTCAAGCCGGCAAGCCTCTTGCCCCTGCCCTTCGACTGGGAGGGCGTCGAGTTCCCTGTCCATCTCGACCGGCTCCGGATGCTTCGCATCAATTTCCGTGCCTGCGAAAAGTTCAAGGCAGCGACAGGAAGGTCCCTCGATGAGCCATCCCCGTTACCAACGCTTCATGCGCTCGCCGTACTTGTCAGCATCCTTGCTGCCGAGAACGGCGACCCCATCAGCGCCGATATGGTGGAACGCTGCATCAGGCCGGAGGCGCTCGCCCAGGTGACGGCCGGCTGCCGGCGTTTTTCGTCGGAGACCAGCAAGCTACTCGAGGCGGCGAAGCTCGTTTCCAAGATCACTGTCAACCAATCGAATTAAGTCATGGCGAAATCACTTCCTCCCGTCTCGGCGAAGGTCATTGCGGATGCGGAGCAGTTCATCAACGAATTCAGGCGCGCGGATAACGCGGCGCGCCGCACGACCGCAAGCATTGACGGGCAAGTCGACAAGCTCGCCAAGTCGGTTGGCAAACGGTTCTCGATGGCCGGCGTAGGAACGAGCATCCTTCAAGGGCTCGGATTGGGCAGCGGCTTTGCCGCCGCACAGACGGCCGCGGACATGCTCGTCAAACATTTCGAACGAGCGGCAGATATAGCAAAGCAGATTGAACAATCTACAGCGAAGCAGCTTGAAATCACCCGGCAAATCATCGCCCTGCGTCAGTCCGATTCCCAGAAGGTTTTGACCCTCGAATCCGACATCGAAAGGAAAACGCGCGAACTTGCCGCGGCGCAGGCTCAGCGCTTTGATAAGATCTATGCTGTCGGTTCGTCGAATCCGGAACGCGAAGTGCCCCGCCCGCATACTGAAAAAGAGGCTTTGGAGGTAACGAAGATCATCGAGGAACTGAAAACGCTTTACCTCGAAAAAGATAAACTGGCCAAGTCGCTCAGCGAACCGTTCAAGCAGGCAAAGGATGACGTCGAGGCGTACTACGACGAAATCGAAAAGATCAATAAGCTGGTGGCGATGGGGCCCGCAAATCTAGGGCTCACGGAAGATCAGGGACAGGCCGCGATGATTGCGGCCGGTGAAAAGTTCTTCGCAGGACGTATCGCGGAAGCTCGGAAGACGCAGGACACCGGCATCAAAGCACTCGCCGAAGGCATTCGCCAGCAGGAGCAGGCATTCGATGAGATGGTAAAGACGCAGCGGGACGCTAATGTCGAGACCGAGCGGACGCGGAAGGAGAATGAGACGCTCGCCGAGGCATTCCGCCAGGCAGTCGACCCGGCGCGGCAATATCAACTCGAGATGGAGAACCTTTACCGGGTCATGGCGCTTCTCTCTCCGGAAGAGGTGGCCGCGAACGTCGAACGCATCAAGACCGCGATGGTTGACGCGAAGCTCGAGGATTTCTTTTCCGAAATCGATGCGCGCTCGCGGATGACCGGGAACAGCATGGAGGACCTCGGCAATTCCGCGCAGATGGTCGGCTTCATGATGGGCTCCGCGTTCGAGGATGCAGTTCTCGGCGGCGGCGAACTGTCCGACGTCATCAATGGACTCGTGAGCGACATTGCCCGGATGGCGTTGCAACTCGCCATCGTGAATCCGATCCTGAATGGCATCTTTGGCGGGACCAAGGGATGGTCGATGCTGCCGTCGCTCTTCGGCGGCGGAAAGGCCCGCGGCGGCGCCGTTGATGCCGGTTACACGTACCGGGTGAACGAAGACGGTCAGGAGTTCTTCCGGCCGAATGTCGGCGGAACGGTCATGCCGGTCGGCGCCAGCCGTGGACTCTCCGACAGTGGCGGCGGAGGCGACTCCTATTCCTTCACCTACAACATCACGGCCGGCGTGACCCATGCCGAGCTCCTGCCAGTCCTGCAGGCGCAGGAGCAACGGACGATTTCAGCACTCCGGGACGCGCAGAGGCGGAGAAAATAGGGGCGGGCGCAGTCCTGTTACACGGCAATGCGTGCTCCGGGATACGCGCTGGCGTTCGTTGCGGCCATCTCGGCGCTGGCCGGCGTGCCGTTTGCCGATGTTGCAGCGCCAGGGCAAGCGATGGCGTTCGGCCTGGTCACCAGTGGAATCGTGTCCTTTCTCCCGCTCGCGGTTCACCAATCGATGCGCCTTCTGGCAGGCATTGCGGATCTGCTGATGGAGCAGCTGCGCAGGAAGTAGCCGCGCGCCGAGAATGCGATTTAACGGGGCCGGGCCATCTGCCGCTGTCCTGACCCTCGCCAGCGTCTTTGCTTGCATCCTGCGCAGCCGCAGGCAGTTTGCCGGCATGAACCTGTGGTTCATCGGCCCTCAGAAGCCGAGTGAGCAAGACAACCAATTGGCCGCGCATCCGAAAGCGGGAGGGCACTTGCTGCCCAATTCTGAGCCCGCCGGTAGGGTGCGCGGCTTTTGTTTGGAGTCCCCCGACCATGAAAAAGCAGTCCCGCAAGAAGGCAGTGGAACGCGTCAGCGCGAACAGCACCGCCGCCCAGCCGGCTACCGTTAGTGTAACCCTCAACCTCGACCACGAGCAGCTTGGAATCCTGCTCGGAATGTTCGAGTCGAGTTTTCATGAAACTCATGGCCAACCGCGCTCGCTTCCGCGGCTTGTCACTGAAATTGAAGCCGCCGCCAACCGGTGGAGCGCCAGCAAAGATAATGCATTCGCGTTCGAGATTGTGCGGATGGCGCCGGTCTATCGGCAACTGTTCGACAAGTGGGCGGCGGCTGGCGGAGATCCTGACGGCGGTCACTATACGGCAGTGACGGATAATGTTGACGAATTTGCCGCCGCACTGCGGGAGGCTCGCCGGGCAGTCGCTGGGCGTGGCGGCCACAAGGAGAAGGAGGTGCAAAATGCCTAAGCACAGCGATGGACAGGCGGAGACCGTGGAATCGAACGTGATTACCTTACCCGGTGCCTGTCGTCGGTCGCCTGTTGAATGCCCCGATGCTCCTCCGCCCGAACTCCCCCAACACCGGCCGGCGGCATACTATTGGCGTCGGGATATCAAGGCTACCTGGAGCTTAGCCAAAGCTCAGGGGGTTGCCTTGGTTGTCATCGAGGAACTCGAGCTCCTTCACGAATGGTTCATTGAGCAAAACATGAAGATCCCGCGTTGGTTTGCAGGTACGAGTGAAGCCAAAGCAAAGGGATGGTGGCGTGAAAATGAAAAGGAGGTGCCCCATGCCTAAGCGCACCGATGAACGCGTCCGCGTCGTCTTCGATTTGGACCCAACTCAGATCCATTATCTGATGATGGCCGTCGAAACTTGGTTCGATGATATCCCGGGGCTTGAGTACGGATGCAGGCCCCGCACGCTCGCGACATTGCGGGCAGCGGTGCGGCTTGCCGGGGAACTTGAACCGGAACTAGACGGAGCATCGCTCGCGGTACTCAAGCTGGCGCCGGTCTATCGTGAATTGCTCAGGCATGGCGAGGATCCGGACCACGAAATCGGGATTTTGGACATCGAAGCCGACGAAGCCGACCTTGCGGCCGCGGACCAAGAGGCGATTGCAGCGGTCGCCGAGTAGCAATCCACCGCCCCGCCGGTTCGCTGGCGGGGCAACTTTCACAATGCATATTCGAGACATTCCCGGCGCATGGGAGAAGTTGGACCATGCATCGCGCGCCATGATTGAGGCTGGCGAAGCGCAGATGGCGGTGATCCGTGACGATGCCCTCGCCAATCGAGACTGGGGGGCATACCTCGGGACTTTCGGTAGCGCGGAAAGGCTGCCGCACTTCTTAGCAATCCAACCCCGAATGACCGACGCGGAATACTGGGAGCATCTGGCGGACACTTGGATTTCGAACGAGTTTGCTTTGTCCAATTTCGCCACATGGAAGCGACTGCTTTTCGCCACTCGGCCCGCGGCCGGGGCGGTCACCATGATGAACGCCAAAGAGCGAGCGACATTCGATGCGCTGCCGGACGCAATCGCGGTTTACCGCGGCCAGCAGGACGCTAAACATCGGCTTGGGTTTTCGTGGACATTATCGCGCGAAAAGGCGGCATGGTTCGCACAGAGACGCGGCGTTGGCCGGATGAACCTGGTGACCGGTGGAGTATGGAAGAAAGGGCGCGGCGTGGTATTCAAGGGGGCGGTGGCGAAAGCGGATGTCCTCTGCTACCTCAACGAAAGGGAGGAAGAGGAGGTGATTGTGCATCCCGATAAGGTGCAAAACATCAGGCGCACGAAGATCCGGTAACGTCACCGTTTCGGCAACTGAATCGACCCGCCCCTCACCCGGGGCGGGCTTTTTGTTGGCTGAATGCAGCCGACGCGGCAGGATGCCGGGCATGCCGAGAACGCTGTCAGATGAGGACGTTAACGCAATCGCCGCGGCCGTCGTCGCTCTCATGCGCGAGGCGACTCCGCCGGCGCGCGACGTGCTGACCCTTCGGGAAGCGATTGCTTTCGTCGGCAAGGATGGGCTGTCCCATCCAAAGAAGGCATTCTTGCGCTGGCGGGCGAAGCATCAAGTGCGCCCCTGCGACCGCGGCCGGTATTCCCTGCGCTCGCTGAAAGCGGCGATGGAGCGCGAGGCCCGCAAGACCTACACCAGCACGCGGGATGAACTTTTCGGGCTCGTGAACTCAGCTTCTAGCGACTTCCCAAGGACGTTGCTGTTGCAGCCTGCTCCCGCGTAGCGTCGGTAAGCCCGGTCATGAATACGCCTGCCGTGCCGTCAGCGATCTGCTGAATAGCTCGTTCCAAGGCAGTTTCGACGCCTTCTTTCACCTTCTCAGGAGAACCAACCGGCCGATTATCAAGTCCTGTCCCAGTGACGATTTGCCGGTGAGCCATGGATCCGTCGTTACGTAGCATTTCTATCACAATGGATGCTTGCGCCGTGATGTTTGCGCGAGCGGTCCAAAACCCCGGCTCGATTGTGGCATTCGCAGCTATGTGTTGAAGACGGGCGCGTAGAAGTACCTCATACGTGCCCGGACTTGGTGGTGTCGCTTGCGTTGCAACGCTTGGAAAAACGACGCGTGCAGCTTCTACAATAGCAGAATTCAATGCACTGCCGGCGCTCACCTTCACCGTATGCGCTCCGACGCTCGTTGTGACTTCTGCCGATGTCACATCTTGGTCAATCATCATCGCCACGTTCCCTTTGAACGTGCGGCCAGTGGCTGCCATGGGAGCGATGTTTGACCGAACGGAGCCGGTGTATGTGCATGCGGACAGGGCAGCAACGAGACACGCTGCCACGAGGTATCGGATCAGTGTTTTTTTCATGGGGAAACCGGAACAAACTGAGAGGGATAACCAAAAGCCAAAATGCGGATGAACGGCAGGATGATCCGTCTTGGCGCGGAAAGTGAAGCGTTTCGCGTATGCTTGAACAAGCTAAACCATCGAGGGCGCAACGGCATTGCCCCGGGTAGCCGGCTCGCCAGGCTGACACCCTCACGGCCCGCGTTTCTTTGATGACCCCTGAATTAGCCGTCTCGAAACTCGTCCAAGCCGGCGCCGCCATGACGCCAGCCCTGGGGGCCGTGCCGATACCGGTCGGACTCATGCGCCGTCTGGAGCAACGGCGGTGGTTCTGGTGAGCGGCCGGCGGCGATACCGAGTTCGACGGCCACGTCATCGAGGCTGACGAGGTGAAGGTCTGGCATGACGGGCTGGCGGTCGAGTGGCGCCGTCGCGGTGAGTTTGCCGGCTACCTCACGACCCTGCAGGAGGCGATTGATGACCCGGAGCCCCTCGAGACTGCCGCTCGCGCCATCACGGATTGGAAGCGGCAATATCTTGGCGACCCGGCGCTGCGGGACTTCATCGAGCGCCGGATTCAAGAGTTCTCGTGAGTCTCAAGCGTCCGGGTTCGGAAGCACCTGACGAATCACCGCCACGAGTTCATTCATCGTGAATGGCTTCACTATCGTTTGGTCAGCGCCGAGCTTCATCGCGAGTGCCAGGTACTCTGACGCGAGCGTCGCTCCCGACATCGCGATAATGGGGATCCTGGGAAAGCCTTTCATTAGCGCCAGTATGGTGGCGATGCCCTCAACGCCCGGCATCACAACCTCGGCGATGATAAGATCGACGTTCCCGCCACTGCAGGCCTTGAGCGCATGTTCCCGGTCCGCCGCTTCACTCACGGTAAAGCCGAACGTCGCCAAGCCAAGCGCAAGGCTTCGGCGCAACTCCTCGTTGTCATCGAACAAGAGAATGTGGGGCATCCGGGGTGCCAGAGCTTCGCAGATTTGTTAGCCCCTGTCGATACCGCGCCTTTACAAGGAGCGCAATCACGTCCGATGCCAGTGCGTGCACGGCGTACGCGGGCATCAATCTTTTCTCCCCGCTGCCCTGCCCCTCAGGACCGAAAAGACCGGGCACAACGGCCAAAGGAGGGCGCGCAGTGTGGCGCGTGACAACTTCGCGGCCGGCTTCCGCGGCCCGCGTTTCTTAGGCTTTTACGGGCCTCGTCGCCGTCCGCTGTCCTGACCCTCGGGAAGTAAAACAGGCGGCACGGCGGGGACGGGGCGCCAGCCAGCTTCTGCGCGGTCGCGCTCTGCTTCTTCGTTATGCCGATGGAGGCGAGGGTGGGCGTCGGGTCTTTCACTGGTTCCCGCTCGGCACCGCTGACCTTGCTGCCGTGCGCGCCGACGTTCTTCGGCATCTGTTTCAGAAACTCGCCCATCTGCCGCTCCGCCAGGAGCCGAATCTCCGTCGCCCGGTTCACAGTCTCCGCACTGGCGTTCGTGCGCCGCCATCCGAGCCACTCCTTACGGATTTCCGGCAGTCGGCACGATTGTCATCGAGCCGATGGCCGGGCCATCCTGCCTCAAATGGACCCCGCCAAGATTTCCGTTCTCGTCGTGGACGATGACCCCGGCATGCGCCAGGTCATGGTGCGGATCCTCGACACTGCCGGGTTCGAGGTGACAGCCGCGGAGAACGGCCGGGATGCCATTCGGATCCTGAAGACCCGAAAGTTTGACGTCGTCATCACGGACATGCTCATGCCTGAAGGCGACGGCGTTGAAGTGTTGATGCATCTCCGGACCATGAAGCCGGCCCCGGCGGTCATCCCGATTTCCGGCGGCGGTCAAATGGTCTCCGCCAGCGAAGGCCTTGCCCTTGCCGTCAAGATGGGCGGCCGGGCGCCGCTCGTGAAGCCCTTCACGGCCGAGCAGCTGGTGACGGCGGTGCGGTCGGTATGCGGGGGATAGGCTGGGCGGCGGCGATTGAATCCACGCCCGAGGCGGCAGACGCCGGATAATGGCGGAGAAATGGCGGAGCATCGAAAAATAGAATCTTCAATTACTCCGTAACTCGTTACTGTAGAATGGCTGCCCGGGCTGGGATCGAACCAGCGACCAAGTGATTAACAGTCACCTGCTCTGCCACTGAGCTACCGGGCAAACTTCCTGACCGTACGCGAGTTGGGACCAACGACGCCTGTCACTTTCACCGTCATTTTTCCCGCGAGATCGCTCGAAACAAACAACCCGCCTGAGAAAAGCAACGCTGCAAAGAACCGGCGCCGACAACCGCCTTCAAACCGTCAGAGCGGTCCCTACTACGGAAGGTTCAGAACGGCCGGCAAGCAAAATTGCGGTCGAATTCCGCACACCGCCGCACGAGCGGACACCGCCTCGATCGAGGGCTTGAAATGCCGGACGCCAGGCCCGACCTGCACCCAGCAACCGGACTTCGCTGGGCAAAAAAAACCGGCCCGCGAGGGGCCGGCTCGGTTTGCAGGTGTCAGAATATCACACCAGCTCGACGGACCCGGGAATCGGCACCGCCGTGTAGATGCCGTCGCCCGGCTTGGTTTCCTTCGGGAAGATGTCGAGCTTCGAGCCCTCCAGGAGCCATTTCCACGAAATCTCGCGGCCCGTATAGGCTGACATCCGTCCACCGATGGCCGTCAGCGTGCTCAGCGCAACCTGCTCGCCCTCGTTCAACGGCTCGCCCTTCCGGATACTCGCAATCAGGTCCGAGTGCTCCTGCACGAGCGGGTTGGGCGTCGCGCCCGCATACTTGAACGGATTCGCACCGGAAATGATTCCCTCGCAGTCGCTGGTGCCGCGCGTGCCGACGACGTGCTCGCCAATCCGCGTAGTGGATTTCGGGGTGTGCCGGCACATGCTCGTGACCCGCGCCCCGTTCGCGTACTCCATCTCGACGGCGAAGTGATCCCAGATGTTGCCGGGAATGCTCCCCCGGTTCTGCCGGCCGCCCATGCCGTAGAACTTCACGGGGTAACCGCCAAAGGCCCAGTTCATCACGTCGATGTTGTGGATGTGCTGCTCGACGATCTGGTCGCCGCTGAGCCAGTCCCAGTGGTACCAGTTCCAGCACTGCCATTCGAAATCGCTGAACTCGGCGATCCACTCCTTCTTCTCGCGGAACCAGATCCCCGCGCCATTCCAATAGCACTGGCCGCCGACGAGTTCGCCGATCGCCTCGTCATGGATCCGGCGCATGGTCTCGATGTAACTGGGCTGGTGCCGGCGCTGCGTCCCGGCGACCACCGCCAGGTTCTTCTGCTTCGCCACCTTGGCCGCCGCAATGATCCGACGGCAGCCCACCGGATCCACCGCCACCGGCTTCTCGATGAAGACGTGCTTCCCCGCCGCGACCGCGGCCTCGAAATGCTCCGGCCGGAACCCGGGCGGCGTCGCCAGAATCACGAGATCAATGTCCGCCGCCAGCACCTTCTTGTAGTTATCGAAACCCCAGAAGCCCTGGACATTCGGCAGGTTCAGCTTGGTCCTGGCGTTGTTCACCTGCCGCTCGAACAGATCGCCCAACGCGACGATTTCGACGCCCGGTGACGATTCCAGGCAGTTCAGCGCGGCACCGGTGCCCCGCCCGCCACAGCCCACCACTCCCACGCGGATGCGATCCGACCCCGCTGTCGCACCATACATCCGCTGGCTGGCAAGGCTCGCCAGCACCGCAGCACTGGTCGACAACGTGGATAACTTGACGAATTCGCGACGCGATAGATCGGCAGGAGTATTCATGGAGATGAGAGGTTGATTTGGGCTAAGAACGTTGGCGGACGGCGATTATCGGGCGCCAATTAAGGACGAGTCTGCGCGAGGAATCCACTCCCGTCTGCGCAGGCCTTGCCGAATCTATTGCAGTTCTTGATGAGCAGGCTCCTTTTGCCGGTTCCGTCCCCGGCCCGCACCGCCCATCCCGGTGCATCCTGTCCGTTGGGACGCAAAAAACCCGCGCCGGGTGGCGCGGGTGGAGGGTCGGCGTGATGGGCGGTTTCAATCCCGCCCTGGCCGCGGCGTCGGGCTCAGAAGTTGAATCCCAGCCCAACGCTCCAGTTGATCTGGCCGTCGTTGAACCGATCCTCGACGTCGCGCGCCCGATCGAAGAACCAGCCGTATTCTCCCATGGCGTACACAAAGGTCCGGGTCTGCACGTAGAGCTTGAAGCCGCCCTCCAGCCCCGCCGCCCAGGTGTCGTTCACTGAGTCGCCATACACCCGGCCCACGTTCACGCCGAGGAACGGCCGCAGGGCGCCCCGGCCCCACAGGTGCTGGTCGAAGGCCAGCCGGGTCGCCCCGTTCCAGGTGGTCCCGCCAATGTCAGGATTCGAATAGTTGATCGACTGCCGGATGACCCAGGCCTGGGTCTCGTTGCTGTACCAGCCGAAGGAGAGGTTCGCTCCCCCGAAGCTGTCGTCGAAGTCGGTGTTGGATGCCCCGGATCCGCCGATGGTGAACTCGCGATCGCCCGCGCGCCGCATGGGATCAATCATGCTGGTCTGCGTCTGGGCAATGGCTGCAGCCGCACTGGCCGCAGCCGCCGCCAGCACCATCAGGGTTCGAAGAGAGGATGTCAGTTTCATGGTTTGGATGTGTTGTTGGTTGGTCTCTAACTCACCCCAACCGTCACGCGCCCGCTCTGCGTCGCAACCCGCGCCGCGGGCAAATCCGCCCGGATTGTTCATCGGGGTTTTTGTCCATCCGCCCCCTGGGTCACAGACCCCACCCAATGGCCGCCCACCCTGATCTTCCCAATGAATCAGCCCAACCCCGTCCGGCAGAATGCCCTCGCACGCAGCGTCGAGCAGCGTCGCAGCTCCAATGCTCGATATATCCTTTCAAAGGATCCTCGAAAATGGCATTTTTCGCTCCGGAGGCTGTCGGCTGCCCGACTCCCGGTGCGCCCCTTTCAGAACGGTCGCGCTCAGTCCGACAGACTGCTAAAGCGACGTCGGGCTGCGCCGGTCATCTGCTCCCGGTGCGAGCCGATCGATCTGGCGATCGATCTTCGGCCGCAACGCCGGATCTGCGTCCGGATCCCCGGCGACCGCCGGCTGCGCTGGAATACCGTCGCGTTCGACCATTTCCCCAAGCTCGTTCTTCAATTGCCGCTCGGCCTCGAGCCAGATGTCGAGATCGCTCCCTTCCGGGCATCCCCGGTCATGCCAGATGGCATGAGCCAGCGCCGCAATCTGCTCGCGGGTGACCGGCCGCAGTTCCGGCGAACCTGACTTGTGACGGTGGTTGCGTGTCATGCCCCATCGTACCCGCAGGGAAAATCCTCTGCCATCGGGCAATCCGCGGAACCGCTGGACGGGGAGCGCCCCGCGCCGCACCCGATTCCTGCCCGAACGGGAACCCGCACTGCCCCCGCCGGTCGCTTCGGGCGCTGCCCTGCCCCCGATACGGTTTTGACCCATGGCGCCCTACCAACTCCCCTCGCCCCTGTCCTCCGCTCGCGGCCAATCCCTGCTCGGATGCCCGCTGTGCGGCTTCACGCATGCGGCCGTCCCGCTGGCCCAAGGACAGCGCGCAACCTGCGTCCGCTGTGGCACCCTGCTCTGCGCCCGGGGGCGGCTGGGCCCGCACGCGCCCGCCGCCTTCGCGCTCGCGGGGCTGCTGCTCGCCTGGCCCGCCCTCAGCCTGCCGTTCATCACGGTCGCCAAATTCGGCAACTTCCGCCCGACCTGGCTGCACACGGGAGCCGAGGGGCTTTGGAACGGCGGCATGCCCGTGCTCGGCACCTGGGTGCTGACGTGCGGCATCCTCGCCCCGCTGCTCCTTCTGGGCCTGCTCGCCGCGCTGCTCGCCGGCGACACCCGAGGCGCACCCGACCTGCATCGGCAACTCCTCCGTCTGGCCCGATCACTCGCGCATTGGGCGATGCCGGAAGTCCACCTGCTCGCCGTGTTGGTGGCCATGATCAAACTCGGCGCGCTGGTCGACGTGTTCATCGGTGCCGGCTTCTGGTGCTACGCTGCCATGTCGCTGATGCTCGTGCTGGCCTGGCGCTCGTTCGGCTTCGAGCCGAGTGTATCAACCACTGACGGACGCCGCGATCCTGCCCCATGAGTCCGTCCGCCGATCCCGATCCGCGCCAATTCGGCCGGCCCCTGGCCTTTGCGCTGGCGGCGGCCGTGATGATGGTTCCGGCCAATGTGCTTCCGGTGCTCCGGACCCGCGTGATGGGCGAGGCCCGCACCGACACGATTTTCTCCGGCATCGTGGCGCTCTGGGACGACGGACTCTGGGGCATCGCCGCCATCGTCTTCGTCGCCAGCATCCTCATCCCGGTGTTGAAACTGCTCGGGATCGCCTGGCTGCTGCGGGAGGCGCGGGTCCATGCGCGCCTCCGTGCACGCCGGGACACCCGGCTGTACGCCATCCTGGATTTCATCGGCCGCTGGTCGATGCTCGATGTGTTCCTCGTCGCCTTCCTCGCCGGGGCGGTGCAGTTCGGTGCGCTGGCGTCGGTCGAGCCCCGCGCCGGCATCGTGGCCTTTGCCGCGGTGGTCGTGCTCACCGTGCTGGCGACCGATTCGTTTCAGCCGCACTGGCTGTGGCCGGACGCCCACCCACCCGCCTCCCCCGGCCGGCCGGCAACGGCCCCATCCCGGTCATGAATCCGCCGCCACCGGAAATTACCCGCCGCCGCGGGCTGCCGCTCGTATGGATTGTCCCGATACTCGCCGTTGCCGTCGGCGGCTGGATGATCTTCCGCGAATACCGCAACCGCGGCCCGGAAATCACGATCGATTTTGCCGATGGCTCGGGCATCCGGCCGGGCGTCACGGAACTCGAGCACAAGGGCGTCACGATCGGCACCGTGCGCGAGGTCACGTTGAAACCGGGCTTTGACGGCGTGCTCGTCCGGCTGCAGCTCGACCGGCCTGCCGCCGGTCTCGCGCGGGCGGGAGCCGTCTTCTGGGTGGTGCAGCCCGAGATTGGCTTCTCCGGCGTGCGGGGCCTGGACACGTTGCTCAACGGCGTGCGCCTCCGGCTGCGGCCCGGAGATGGCCCTCCGGCCACGCACTTCCAGGGGCTGGACCGGGCACCCGCACTCGAAAACCCGGCCGGCGGCCGGGCCTTCATCCTCCAGGGCGAGCGCCTCGGTTCCCTGAACCCCGGGGCGCCGGTCTACTTCCGGGAGGTCAAGGTCGGCACGGTGGAAACCAGCCGGCTCGCCCGCGACGCCGCATCCGTCCTGATTCGAATCCGGATCGAGACTCCCTACGTGGATCTCGTGCGGATAAACTCGCGGTTCTGGAATGCCGGTGGCGCGTCCTTCCGGTTCAGCCTGCTGGGCGGCGAGCTGAAGAGCACGTCGCTGCAATCGCTTTTCAGCGGTGGCATTTCCTTCGCCACGCCTGACACCGGGGATCTGGCCGAAGCCGCGCCGGAGGGCCACGTCTTCACCCTGCATGCCGAGGCGGAGAAGGACTGGCTGAAATGGCAGCCGCGAATCCCAATCGAGCCCCCCGACCAGCAGCCGGAACCGGTGCCCGCGCCCTCGCTCCCAGCGGTCCCCGCAGCCGCGGAGAACTGATTCCGCGGCGCCTGCGATGATCGCCGCGGCTCCCCGTCCGCGCACCCGAAAAAAAATTTCCCGCACGGTTTGCAGCAACTTGCGCATCCGGGGCGGACGATCACCGCCGCGCCCCGGCACGCAACCCGGTGCGGACCGGCACCCTGTGTTTCCACGCCGGGGAACCGTGCAAAACGCGGCGTCACCAAGGCGCAGTTACACGGCCGGCTCGGTGTGAAATCACAGCTTGTCGGGATTCGCACCATGTGCCCCATAGGGGGCGTGCCGACGTTTTCCCTCCGCTGGTTGTTCATCCTGATCGGGCTCTTCGCCGTCTCCGCCGCCGTGCAGTTCTCGTTGTCGCGCGCCCCGGTCGATTCCGCCCTCGCCGGCCACACCCGGCTGGACGTCCCCGCGTTTCTCGCGGCCGCCCGCGCCGGGGAATTGAGCCACGGCCGGATCGTCTTCCGCGCCAATGCCTCGGGGCTCGCGGACCTCACCGCCACGCGCACCCAGTCGTCGGATACAACAGCCGTACAAACCACCGCCCGGCTCACCGACGCCGACCTGGCGGTGCTGCGCGCCGCCCGGTTTGTCGAGGATGATGCCGCCACCGCCGCCCTCATGCGCCAGCGGAGCCCGCGTGAAATTGGCGGGACCGTCGCCGCCGGCACGACCATCCTGTTCGGCATCCTCGCCGCCGTCGCCACCATCGCCGTGCTGTCGCAGCGGTTCGGGACCCGCTTCACCGGATTCTCCGCCAAGAAGCTCCAGCCGGCCGTCTCGAGCGTGAAGTTCTCCTCGGTCGCCGGCTGCGACGAGGCGAAGGACGAGGTCCACGAGGTCGTCGAGTTCCTCAAGGATCCCACGCGGTTTCGCGCCACCGGCGGCCGGATGCCGAAGGGCGTCCTGCTGGTCGGCCCACCCGGCACGGGCAAAACCATGCTGGCGAAGGCCGTCGCCGGGGAGGCGAAGGCCCATTTTTACAGCCTCAGCGGCTCCGACTTCGTCGAACTCTATGTCGGCATCGGCGCCTCCCGCGTCCGTTCGCTGTTCAAACAGGCCCGGGAGACGGCGCCGAGCATCATCTTCATCGACGAGATCGACGCCATTGGCCGCGCCCGCTCCAGCGGCGACGGCAGCGGCGCGCAGCAGGAACACGACCAGACCCTCAATGCGCTGCTGGTCGCGATGGACGGATTCGAATCGGACGATGCCGTCGTGGTCTTCGGCGCGACCAACCGGCCCGAAACCCTCGATCGCGCGCTGCTCCGCCCCGGCCGCTTCGATCGCCAGGTCGCGGTCGCCCTCCCGGACCTCCGGGGCCGTCGCGCCATCCTGCAGGTGCATGCGGCGGCGGTGCGCCTCGACTCGTCCGTGGATCTCGAGGAGATCGCCAAGGCCACGCCCGGCTTTTCCGGCGCCGATCTCGCCAATCTCCTGAACGAGGGCGCCATCCATGCCGCCCGCCACCGCCGCCGCACCGTGACCATGCCCGATCTCGAGGAGGCGCGCGACAAGATCAACTGGGGCCGCGAGACGCGCCGGGTCATGACCGAGCGGGACCGCCGCATCATCGCGTATCATGAAGCCGGACACGCGCTTGTGCAGGTGCTTTCCGGCGACGACTCCGTCAGGCTCCACAAGGTCACCCTCATCCCGCGGGGGCGGTCGCTCGGCAGCACGCATTTCGCCCCGGAGCGGGACCTGCTGAACTACTCGCGCGAGCAGTTGATTGGCCGGTTGCGCTGCCTCATGGGCGGACGCGTCGCCGAGGAACTGGCCCTCGGCAGCATCACCAGCGGCGCATCGGGCGATATCCAGGAGGCCACCCGGACCGCACGCCAGATGGTGTTCGAGTGGGGCATGTCGCCGCTCGGCTTCATGGCCCTGACCAGTGGCGAGGGCGGGCAGTCGCACGCCAGCCCGCAGACCTTTCACGAGGCCGAACGCCATGTGAAGGAGCTGCTCGACGGCAATTACGCCGCCACCGTGCTGATGCTGCGCGACAACCGTGCCGCGCTCGATGCCATCGCGGAGGCCCTGCTGGCGCGTGAAACCATCTCCGGCGACGAGGTGCGTGCGCTGGTGGCGCAAACCCGGCTCGCTGCCTGACCCGCCGGCGCGGCAATCCTTGCGCGGCGCGGGCTCAGGCGCCGATGACGCGCCGCATCTGCCATTGCGACAGTGGCGTCCGGGCGAATCCGGCCTCGAGGAACACTGCTGCCAGTTCCTCCGGCCAGAGCGCGCTCATCCGCCACTCGCGACCGGGAAATCGGGCCATCACGGCCCGCAGCACCGCCGCCCCGCGCCCCCGCCCCTGCTGTCCGCGCTCCGTGACCAGCGCACGGATGCCCCCGCCGGAGGCGGTGATATTCGCAACGGCCACCCAGGCTCCATCGAGTTGGTACGCGGCCGTGGGCGGCGTCTGGTGCGCGAGCGTCTCTGCCGATAGCTGCCACGGCAAATCCGGCAATCCCTCAATCGCGACGCGACGGGCCAGTTCCCGCACGTCGACTTCCTCGAGCCGGGGCTCGATCATCAGGTCGCTGCTCGGCGCCGCCACAAAGCCAAGCAACCGGCGGACCTTCGAAAAACCGCAGGCTTCGTAAAGTTTCACGGCCGGTTCATTCTGCTCGATCACTTCCAGCACCATCTCGCGCTCGCCGCGGCCACGCGCGTCCTCGAGCAATCGCGTGACCAGCGCGCGCCCCACGCCTCCACGCCGCGCCTCTGGCACCAGCGCCATGCCGGCAAGCCGGCTGGTCCATCCCCGGCGCGAAACCAACGCCGCTCCAACCGGTGCGCCATCGCGACTCACCACCAGGCTGGAGGCGAGGTCGATCCCGTCCACCCGTGCCGCCTGGAGCAACCCGGAAGACGTGAAGGGGATTTTCACGAAATAGTCGGAGAATCCGCGCGTCAGCACTTCCGCCGCACGATCCAGCCCGAAGTCCGCCACAGTCGTGTATTCCAGTATCATGCGCGATTCACTCCGTATCCCTGTTGATCGAGGTTTGGCCCGCTGAGTTCGTTTCCAAGGCGTCCGGGCTCCTGCCTTATCTTCGTCTTCAACTTCAAACTCAAAACGCTGCGAAATGCGGCTGGTATCCCCGCCCCGACTTGAACGGGGATCTACGGTTTAGGAAACCGCTGCTCTATCCAGTTGAGCTACGGGGACCAGAAACAGCCGCCAAAAGGAACCGCTCTGGACGGTGGCCGCGTGCCCTGGTTGTGGCAAGTGGCCGAGCGGCAATTACGCGCGACCCAAACCGGCGGGCAAGCAGGATAAATGATCGCAGCAGGCTTCGCTTTCGACGTTCAAGGCGGTCCGCGGAAGGCAATGAGGAGCCGGTTCCAGCCGTTGATCGCCACGATCGCATAGGTGAGATCGACCAATTGCGCTTCGTCGAAGTGGCTCCGGACGGATTCGTAGATCGCGTCGGGCACCCCGGATTGAAGCTGGGTCACCGGCTCCGTCCAGGCGAATGCTGCACGCTCCCGTTCATCGAAGCACGAGGCTGTCCACCACCCGGCAAGTTCGTTCGTCCCGAGGTTCTCGAACTCGACAGTGGAGTTCATCGTGACGACGCCGCCCGGGAAATCGGCGGGAAAGTCCGACGTTGCATGCCTCCGGATGCCGAGGCGTCCATGCGCATGGCGCATGACGACGGCACGGTCTGCGCATTGGCCAGCGCGGCCCCATCTGAGTATCCTTCCAGCCATGCGATCGATATCACGCACCACTCCCAATCCTCCGCCATTGCCAAGCCGCCCGATCGCTGCCGGCGTCTCAATCGGTCACGTGCACCTGAAGGTTGCCGATCTCGAGCGCGCGATCGCGTTCTACCGCGACGTCCTCGGGTTCGAGGTCACCGACCGTTTCGGCCGTCAGGCGGCGTTTCTTTCCGCCGGCGGCTATCACCATCACATCGGGCTGAATACTTGGGAAAGCCGCGGTGGCCAGCCGCCGGCCCCCGGAACGACCGGGCTCTTTCACGCCGCGATTCTTTATCCGACCCGCGCTGATCTCGCCGACGCCTTGCGCCGGCTGCTCGCACATGGCATCCGGATCGACG
>WYBX01000040.1 GCA_011525695.1 Verrucomicrobiia bacterium | reverse complement strand
GACCAAACGCGCCATGAATCTGCTCGTCGTGGGCAGACAACTCACCGAGCGCATCATCCTGCCCGCCCTCGCCGCTTGAAAATTATCGTCTCAAACCTGCACGATCCTCACAAGTGAGGGACTAAAGCAGCTCGCCCTTCATCGGATCGATCACACCCATCCGCATTGCGAAAGTATGGGCAATGCTGGCGGCGGCATTCTTCGCCCGCACCGCGGCGACACCGGAGAAGTGGCTGTCCACCGTGGAATGAAACAATGACACCCAGCGTTCGAAGTGGGCGCGCTCCACCGGCAGCCTGGTGTGCGGTGGAAACGGCGCACCCTGATACCCAGGAATTCCCAGGATCAGCCCGTTCCAGAATGCGTACATCTTCGGCAGGTGATGCCCCCAGTCCACCTGCGCCACGTCCTGGAAAATCGGATTGAGCACCGGATCCTGCTGGATTCGTGCATAAAACGAATCCACCAGCACCCGCACATCATCCTCGCTTTGAATGTCGGTCATGGCCGCACATTCAGCGACACCCGCGGGTTCGCAAGTCTCGAGGTCCTAGCAGCCCGTCGGACTTGCAGTCGAGCGCAGCAAGCATTCATGCCATTTTTCCGGCAGCTTGGCGGGCCTTGCTGACGGGCTGCTAGCTATCGCGATCGCTGTCGACGAAGCGGATGGCCATGCAGCAGCGCACAGCAACTTCCCCGCCACTTGCCATGGCAATCTACCCCGCCACAAGAATACATGCCGAAGGCCAACTAGTAGCGTGTTGCTACCTTCCTTCCTCCCGACCCGTACAGTCGGAAGCTAAGTCCGACACGCTGCTAGCCGGCGGCTCAGCGCACTCGACTGGCCGTGCCGCGGCGGTTCGCCGCTGACCGCCCCTTGCCGCGCGCAGCTGACCGCCGTCGCGCCGCCCCTGCCTGCTTCGACGCGCGTCGCGCTCCAGTTCGCCTCGACCCCGGCTTGCGTGCTCCGCCCTTCCCCGTTGATTTTCGCGGCGGAGTCTTCCGGCTCCGCTGCCCCGGCTTTGCAGGCGCATCGGCGCGATCGCTGGTCCACTGAGCCGTGTTGTCCGCAGCAATCCGCGCCATCGAGCGTCGCGTGAGCACGGACCGGTCGTCCTGCCGCTCCGTCGGCGGCCGAGCCGGCGTCCTCGACTTCGCGAGCAGCCATACCGGCTTGGCCGGATCGCTCTTGATCCGGAAAATGTGCCACTCGCCCTTCATCTTGCGGCCGTGCAACGCGAGCTTCAGATCGCCCTTCGCGTGGCTGCCCCCCAGCAGTTCATACGTCCCGATATCCCAGACCATCACCGTGCCGCCACCATATTGTCCCTGCGGGATCGTCCCCTCGAATTCCAGGTAGTCCAGCGGATGATCCTCCACCTCGAACGCCCCGCGCTTCACGCCGAGTTCAAACGGCGGGCCTTTCGGCACCGCCCAGGATTTCAACGTCCCGTCCATCTCGAGCCGGAAATCGTAATGCAGCCGGCTGGCGGCGTGCTTCTGGACGACGAAACGCGGTGCGGCCGCCGGCCCCGCCGGTACCATCGTGCCATCACCGGCGGGCTCGTGCGTCCGGGAAAAATCGCGCTTGGCCTTGTAACGCGCCAGCGCCGCCCCCGCCCCGCGGCGGACAGGCCGGGATTTCGATTCGCCAGCCGCAACGCGCCGGCCGCTGCCCGCCCCCGTGCGGACGGTGCCCGCCCGACGACTCCCGGTCGGAGATGCTTCCCCGAGTTCCAGGAACTCCTGCGGCAACTGCTGCTTCAGCTCGAGCACCGGCGCGAAAATGTCGCCGAGCCGTTCCGCCCGCCGGAGAGCCTCCTCGGGTGTGAAATAAAGCGCCGACCGCCGGCGCCGCCGCCGGGCCTCGGCCAGTTCATCCCAGCCCAGCGGCATCGAGATGAACGGCTCGTCATGCTTGGCCCGCATCGCGTAGGCCGCCACCGTTGTCTTGGAAGGCGAGTTCTGCGACCAGTCGATCAGCACTTTCTTCTTCCGCAGCGCCTTCGACATGGCGCTCACGATCAGGTCCGGGTGCTGGCGCTCCAGGAGTTCGGCCACGCTCTTGGCAAAAGGTTGGACGCCCGCGTAGGGGGCTCCGGTGTTGAGCGGCACATAAATCTGGAGCCCCTTGGATCCGGACACCTTGGGAAACGACTCCAGCCCCAGCCCCTCAAATAGCGCCTTCAGCCGGAAGCCCACCTCGATGCAGGTGAAAATGTCCGCCCCTTCGCCCGGATCCAGATCGAACGCCACGTGCGTCGGTCGATCGATGGCGGGAACCCGGTGCAGGAAGGGATGAAACTCGATCGCCCCGAGGTTGGCGCACCAGGCGAGCGTTTCCGCATCGTTCACGAGGATGTAGTTGATGAAACCTCCCCGATGCCGCGGCACCGGAAACGTCTGAAGCCATCCCGGGGCATGCCCGGGCGCGTTCTTTTCATAGAAACTAACTCCCTTCACCCCTTCGGGAAATCGAATGAGCGTGACGGGCCGCTGCGCCAGATGCGGCAGGATGAATGGAGCGATTTCGACGTAATAGCGCAGCATGTCCCCCTTCGTGAAACCGCTGGGAAAGTAGCGCTTGCCGACGTTCGAAAACGAAACCGGGCGTCGTGGGTTGGATTTCGGTTGGGCGCGGGGCATGGGAAGCAAAGAGACCCGCAACCCGGTCGCTCGTTCACGCTCCGGCGGCTGTCCGGATCTTCAGACCGGGCCGGTAGCCGCGATTCACCCGGCCGCGCGGCCTCGGGAGCTTCACGCTCGACGTGCCGTCATTGGCGCGGCTCCCGCCCGGCTAGCGCCGGATCTCCAGGCCGGCCAGGAGCCGCCTGCCGTCCAGCAATCGACGCGCATCTGCCGGCACGTCCACCACCGTCGAGCCCAGCCCGCTGATGGTGGTCTGGGAGGATTGCCGGACATGCACGCGCTTTCGATCCACGTACAAGAGGCCCTCGAGCCAGAGATTGTATCGCGTGACGACACCATCCTCCACCGTCAGTTCGTAACGACCGGCCGCCACGATCGGTTCGATCTCGTCCTGTCCCTCGCGCACCAGCAGCAGTTGTGCCCCGAGGTCCGTGAGCAGTCCCTCGGCCCGCTTGCCCCGGACGTTCATCGTGGCGTGGCTGCTGACGATCACCGCCAGCTCGTCGTGGGGATGGCTGAGGGCGAATTGCGCGTTTGAATACGGGCGATCCTCCTCTTCCGGCGGCAGTGGCGGCAGGAGCAGCAACGAGGCGAAAGGATCGTTGCCGAAGGGATCCAGCGGATCGTTGAAGCCGATGCCCATGCCGGGTCCCGGGTGGTGGAGGATCATGCTCCGGTGCCCGGACAGCCAGGAATTCTGCTCCACCCAGTCGGGGTGGCGCCGCGGCAGGTCTTCGACCCGCACCCACTGGCCATCCGTGCGAATCACACAGTTTTCCGGTCCGTTGAACAATGCCTCGATGTCCGGCTCCGCGGCCCGGCCCAGCCGGCGGGCGATTTGCTCGACCATCGGCAATCGCACCCACGTGTAGCCGGCTCGGGCAGTCTTGCCGGCAATTTCGTAGGTCCGCGCATCGTCCGTGACCGAGGCCGTCCAGGAGTAACTGCGCTGTTCGCCGAGGTTCATCGCGGCCATGATTACGGCGTCGGCGGGAGCGGCAACCAGGAGAGCCCCGGGCAGCAGGGCGACATAGAGGACAATCTGGGGTTTCATGCGGGGCGGGTCGTTTCTTGGGACCAGCCCGATGTTTGCACGAAATCCGCGACGAAAAAATGGGGTCCCGGTGCACCCCGCGATGGAGTCCCCACCCACCCGCAGCAGCCTGTCGGTCCTACGGCTGCTCGACTTGAAGCACGGAAAATGAGGGCGAATTACTCGACATGCTGCTTATTGAAAATGCGTGCGGCATCTTCCGGTCGCGCAAATCGGGTGGGATGGAGACATGGGGTGCTGCAGCCGGTGTTGTTGAGCGGTCCATGTTCGTCCTGACGATCTTTAACGAAAAAGGACCCTCGAAAATACCCAGGGCATTTTCGCCAAGGAGGCTGTCGCCTGCCCGACTCTCGGTGCGCCCCTTTCAGAACGATCCGCCTAAGTCCGACAGACTCCCAGTCTAGACCCCGACGGGCTCGGCGTGGGCCAGCACCCGGCGCGGCATCCGCTGCGCCCTCGCCCGTTCGCGCGCCCGGGCGGTCAGGTAGGCCTCGGCCTCCAGCCAGTTGTCGAGATCGCGGCCCGGCAGCCAGCCGCTCTTGATGTACAACAAATGTGCATACTCGCGAATTTCCTCCTCCGTGGGTTTGGCGGGCGAACGCCCGTTCCGGAGTTTCGGTTTCATGATGGCACCTTTCTGGTCGGCAGCCCCTGCGCCGTTCGGGCAGGGCTCGTCGCCGCCGTGTTCGTTTGGCCCAACGCTACGCCGCCGCCGCACATTTGCTCGGCGCATTTTGGCTTTCAATGTGCAGTGATTGCCCGGGTCCCCGGTCTCACCGTAACATCAATCCGGTGACACCCGCGATGGCCAGGACGCACCCAAGATAATAGCTGCGCCGCGGCCGCGCGGCCCCTTCGATCCACCGCGAGAGCGGAATCGTGAGCAGCGGCGCCGCCGCCACGATCGGCTGCACGATCCCCGCCGGCGTGGTCCGCAGCGCCCATTGGTAGCAGGTCACGCCCAGCACCGGGCCCGTGATGGCATTGCCCAGCACCCAGCGGCCGGCGGGCCCCGCCGCGGGCACCTGCTGCCGCCGATGGGCCATGGCGAAAGCCAGCGCGCCCGCCGCCACCACCAGCCCGCCAATGACCCGCTCATAGGCCGCCGTGCCCGGGTCGGTGCTCTGCCCCATCGCCGCCAGCACCGCGAAGGCCTTCCGGCTGAGGACGGCGCCGGTTCCCTGCCCCATGGCGGAAACCAGCGCCCAAGCCATCCCGACCATCCGCTCCCTGCCCCCGAGCCGCGGCAGGCTCCGCGGCAGCAATCCAATCACCAGCCCGGCCAGCACCAGCCCGATGAACCCCATCTGCCCGCCGGTCAGCTGCACGCCCAGCCATATCCATTCGACTGCCACCGCGCTGACCACCGAGCCGCATTGCACGATCAGGGTCGAGAGATTGGCCCCCAGCCGGGTCAGCGACTGGAACATGCCGATGCCGCCGACGCCAAACCCGATCACCCCGCCGAGGAAAAACCAGTCGCCCGCCGCCCCGTGCAGTCCGCCCCCAAATCCATGGGCCCACACGCCGAGGATGAGTGCGGCGAGCAGCAGCCGCAGGAAATTCGCGCGCAGCGCCCCGATCCGCTCGGCGGCGGCATGGGCGAAGACCGGGGTGATCGCGAAGCAGAGGGTGGTGGCAAGTGCGGCGATCATCCGTTCAAAGCCTCAGCTCCCAGCCGACCGTCCAGGACCGGCCCGCCGCGGGCAGGAAGATCGCGGCCCCGGCCGGGTTTCGCGCCAGGTCCAGCACGCCCGCCGTGCTCGCGATGCTCCACCGGTCCTGCAGATTCCGTACCTGCAGAAACACCGTCCATCGCGCCGTGCGCCAGCCCGTGCGCAGGTGCACCAGGGTGCGTCCGTCATACCCGAGCTGCCCGGCGTGGTCCGCCGCGGTGGCGCCCTTCACCCAGTCGGTCCCGCCCGCCACGAATGCCCCCCGCGGAAAACGCACGATGAGCTCCGCCTCACCCACGTGCGGCGGCACCCCGGCCAACCGGTTGCGCCCGTAGACCGGGTCCTGGTCGAACCGGCACCGCGTCCATACGGACGATGCGCCCACGGAAACGGTCATCCCGCGCCCGGACCAGCGCCAGCGGACCGACGCCTCCACACCCTCATGCGTGGTGGGAGTGGCGTTGACCGCGCCGCGCGGCGTCCCATCCGGTTCCGCCAGCCGCAGAATCTCATGGCGCCAATGCGCCCGATAGGCGGCGAGGTCCCAGGTGAGCGCACCCTGTTCCCCGCGCACCCCCACCTCGGCGGTGAGCGCCCGCTGGTCCTCCAGCCTCTGTATCCGACGTTCGGGCACGCCCTGCGCCGCCGCCGTCACGAGGAGATCGTCATAGGTGGGCGGTTCCGCCGAGGCAAAGAGGCTGCCATGCAGCGTCATCCGCGGCGACGCCTGCCACACCAGCCCGGCCTGGGGCAGCGTCGCCCGCGTCCAACCGCCCGTCTGGCCGGCCATCGCGCGGTCCGCCCAGGCCTGCGCGATCCCGATCGATCCGGTCAGCGTGCGGGCCAGCGCAACCTGGTCCTCCAGCCCAATCAGGATCGTCGAAGGCCGGAGATCATCCCGGGCAAACTCCGCGCCGGCCTCACCCAGGACATTGGCGAGCCGGCTCACCCGCCGCCAGCCATGGCTACCCATTGCCCGCAGCCGGAGCTCCTGCGCGCCGATGCCCGAGTCGAAGCGCTGCGCAACCGTTCCCCGCCACGAGGCATCCGTGCTGGCCGAACGGCTGACTCCATTCGCCCGCAGTTGATGAAATTCGTCCGTCGTCCTCCCGACACTGGCGCCCAGCTCCATTTCCCGGTCCGCAGCCCGCTCCTCGTAACCGGCCGAGAGCCGGGTCAGCCGGGCGTCGCGCCGGGGCCGATCCCGGACCACCTCGGGCGAAACCGAACTGGGTTGGGCCATCGCCATGGCGAACGTCAGCGGTCCCGGCACCTCGTAGTTCGCCGCGGCGTGATAAAGCCCCGCGGACCACCTGCCACCGTCGAACGCCGGCCCGGACACCGTGGTGTGGGCGGTCAGCCGCTCCTGTCGGCTGTGGGCGCGAAATCCATCCTGCCGGGCCCAGGCCGCGGCGGCCTGGCCCAGAAGGCTGCTCCCGATCTGCCCGCTGCCGGCAGCCCCGATCCGTCGCGCTCCAAACCCGCCGGCATCCGCCCGCAGGAACCCGCGATCGTTCGTGCCCGCGCTCGTGCCGCGCACATCAATCGCTCCCCCCAGCACCGCGCCCGCCTCGCGCCAGGCATCGATTCCGCGGTGCACCTGCAGCCCGCCGCCGAGCAGCGGATCCAGGAGCGCGCTGTTGAACGATCCATCCGCCAGTCCCAGCGGCAGCCGATCCAGCAGGAGCGCTATCCCGCGGCTGGAAGGCGCACTCTGGACACCGGACCCGCGGATGGAGAGCCGCGGCGGTTCGAAGCCGCCGAAGCTCTCCTGGGTCACCGCCCCGGGAATCCGGCGCAGCGCCTCGGCCAGCGTCGCGATCCCCCTTCCCGACCAGGCGTCCGCCGGCAGCACGGCCGTGGCGCGAACCGGCACCGCCGCGGGCAGCAACCGGGATTCGCTCACCTCCCAGGCCGGGAGCAGCAACCGATCCTCCGGCTCCAGCGCCGGCGCCGCGGGCTCCGCCAGCACCCCGCTGGCAGCCAGCAGGATCCCGGCAAGGCGGGCGGCAACTCGGCGTGGAGGTTGCATGAGGGTGTCTTCACCGCTTGTAGAGCGGACGGGCCGTGTACTGGGTGTGCAGGAGTTCGTGCGCCTTCGGCCCGAGCGGCTTGCCCAGGAACTCCTCGTAGACCCGGATCACCTCCGGATTCTCGTGGGAAGCCCGGATCACGCAGTCCCGGTCATCCTGATACAGTCCGGCGCTGCGGAGCCGGCGGCGCTCGTTGTCGACCCCGTAGGGCTGCCCGCCGCCACCGATGCATCCACCCGGGCAGGCCATCACCTCGATGAAGTGATACGGCAGCTCCGTCCCGGCCTTCCATGCCGCTCGTACGCGGTCGAGCACCTGCTCCACATTGGCCAGCCCGTGCGCCACCGCCACCCGCACCTCCGTGCCCTCGATGTTCAGTTTGCCCTCCTTGACGCCCTCCAGCCCGCGCACCGCCTCGACCTCGAGTTTCGGCAGGTTCTTGCCGGTCGCATAGAAGTACGCCGTCCGGATCGCCGCCTCCATCACGCCGCCGGTGGCACCGAAGATCGTGCCCGCGCCGGAGTAATCGCCCAGGACCGAATCGGCCGTGCCGTCCGCCAGGTTGAGGAAGTCGATCCCCGACTGCTTGAGCATCCGCGCGAGCTCGCGCGTGGTCAGGCAGACGTCGACATCCTTGAATCCCGACGCATACATCTCATCCGTCCGCGACAGTTCGTACTTCTTCGCCGTGCACGGCATGATCGAGACGACGAACATCTTCGCCGGATCAATGCCGGCCTTCTGCGCGTAATAGGTCTTCGCGAGGACCCCGAGCATCTGCTGCGGCGACTTGGCGGTGGAGAAGTTGTCGATGAAATCGTAATGCCGCTTCTCCATGAAGTCGGTCCACGACGGGCAGCACGAGGTGATCAGCGGGAGCGGTCCGCGCTTGTGGACGAAGCGTTCGATGAACTCGCTCGCCTCCTCGACGATCGTCACGTCGGCGGAGAAGTTCGTGTCGAACACCGCCTTGAAGCCGAGCCGCCGGAGGGCCGCATACAGCTTCCTGGTCAGATTCGTGCCGGGCGGCAGCCCGAAGGCCTCGCCCACGGTCACGCGCACGGAGGGTGCGATTTGCACCACGCAGACCTTCTCCGGATCGTGCAGCGCCTCCCACACCTGCGGCGTCTCGTCGTTCTCGACGATGGCTCCGGTGGGGCAATGCGCCGAGCACTGGCCGCATTTCACGCAGGGCGACTCCGCGAGGGTGATGTCGCCCGCCGGCGCCATCCGGGTGTTGATCCCGCGATCGAGGAACGAGAGCGCCCAGACGTTCTGCACCTCCTGGCAGACGCTGATGCAGCGGCCGCACTTGATGCACTTCTGGAACTCCAGGATGATCGAACCGGTGGAGCGATCGGCGGGAACGTCCTTCACGTACCGCTTGATCGACTCCATCGGGATGTTGAAATCCGCGGCCAGCGCCTGCAGTTCGCATTCCCCATTGCGACCGCAGGTCAGGCACGCCTGCGGGTGATTGGAGAGGATGAGTTCGAGGGTGGAACGGCGGACCTCGACGATGTCGCGGTCGTGCGTCGTGATCTCCATCGCGTTCTCCAGGGGGGTGCAGCAGGCGCGGATGAACTTGTTTCCGCCCTTGTTGCGCACGATGCAGATGCCGCAGGCAGCCGTCGGCAGCAGATCCTTGTGCTTGCACAGCGTCGGAATCTTCACCTGCACCTGGCGGGCGGCGTCGAGAATGCTCGTGCCTTCGGGCACCTGGACTTCGATCTGGTTGATTCGGGCGGTGATCATGAAACGGTCCCTCCCACGGCTGCAGGGTTGGTGCCGGTGGCGGCCACGGGGCCGCGCGGATCCGGGGCGGCACGCGGCGGTGCCGCCGGCGCTGCGCCGCTGGCCGCGGTCGCGGCCCGGCTCACCTTGCGGGCATAGCTCGGCCCGCCCTCGATGAAGGCCTGGTACTCCTCGCCGAAATAGCGGAGGGTCGAAAGCACCGGGTTGGGCGCCGTCTGGCCGAGCCCGCAGAGCGAGGCGCGCTGCATCGCCAGGCAGATCCGCTGGATTTGGGCGAGATCGCTCGCCGACCCACGACCGCGCGAGATGCGATCGAGGATCTGCAGCAGCTGGTATCCGCCAATCCGGCACGGCGCGCACTTGCCGCAGGATTCATCGACGCAGAACTTGAGGTAGAACTTGGCCACCTCGACCATCGAGTCGGTCTTGTCCATCACCAGCATCCCGCCCGACCCCATGATCGAGCCCAGCTGCTGCAGGGTTTCGTAGCTCACCGGCGTGTCGAGGTGCTTGACCGGGATGACGCCGCCGGACGGCCCGCCCGTCTGAACCGCCTTGATCTCGCGGTTCTCGAACACCCCGCCGCACACGTCGTAGATGATCTCCCGGAGTGTCGTGCCCATCGGCACCTCCACCAGTTGCGCATTGCGGACCTTGCCGGTGACGGCGAACACCTTCGTGCCCTTGGACGTGGTCGTGCCGAAACCGGCGAACCAGGCCCCGCCCTTCAGCAGGATGGCCGGCACGCAGGCCAGCGTCTCCACATTGTTGATCGCGGTGGGCATGCCCCAGAGCCCTCGGACCGAGGGATAGGGTGGCCGCGGCGTGGGACTCCCACGCCGGCCTTCAATCGAGGCAATCAGTGCCGTCTCCTCACCGCAGACGAACGCGCCCGCGCCCAGCCGGATCTTCGCGTCAAAGGAGAATCCGCTCCCGAGGATGTCGGCCCCGAGCAGCCCGCGTTCCCGCGCTGCCTGGATCGCACGCTCCATCCGCTCGACGGCCCGCGGGTACTCCGCCCGGATGTAAAAATAGCCCTTCGAGGCGCCCATCGCGTAGCCCGCGATGATCATTCCTTCCAGCACGGCGTGCGGATCGCTCTCGAGCACGCTGCGATCCATGAACGCACCCGGGTCGCCCTCGTCGCCATTGCAGATGACGTAGCGCTGCGTGGCCGGCTGCGCCCGCGTCAGCTGCCACTTCATCCAGGTGGGAAAACCCGCGCCGCCGCGCCCGCGCAGCGCACTGACCTTGAGCTCGGCAATCACCTGGTCCGGTGTCTGCTCCAGCGCCCGGCGCAGTCCCTGGTAGCCTTCCGCCCGTTTCAGGTAGTCGTCCAGGCTGTCCGGATCGACGTTCCCGCAGTGCCGCAACACGATTCGCACCTGCCGGTCGGCCTTTTTCCAGAGCAGGTCATCCACCACGCGGCCGCCCTGCACGGATTCCGCCACGATCCGCGCCACATCCGGCGCCAGCACGTTGGCATAGGTCACCCCGCCCGGCAGGAGTTGCACCACCAATCCTTCGTCATAGATGCCCATGTCCAGGGCCCGCACCACCTGGATGCGCTCGCCCAACCCGCAACGCTTCAGTTCCTCGCCAAAGGAAAACTGGAAGAAGTCCGTCTTGCTCCCGGACTCGGGTCCGGTGTCGCGGATCAGCAGGTGCGTGACCGGTCCGGACAGCGCCAGCGCGCGCTGCCGCGTGGCAATCACGTGGTTGTCGAGCAGCCGGTGCTGGATGCAATGCTCCCGCACCACCCGCTCGGCCATCTCCGGGGTCACCCGGCCGTAGTGTACCGCCGGCATCCCGGCCGCCTGCACCTCGATGACCGGATCCGCGAACGAGTAGCCCACGGAGCCGGCGCGCAGCACCGCGCAGGCATGATGGTGCATATCCCGCGCGTGCAGGAGCGCCTGGTGCACCGCCTCCGCTCCGGCCGCAATCCCGCCCGTGTCCAGCTGCACGCGAATCCATTCCGCCGGCCCCGCCGCCGGCTGGCGGGCGATGGCCTCCAGCGCCTCACGCGTCAGCGCGCTCACTTGGCACCTCCAGTCTTCGCCTTCACCGCCGCGACATGTCCGGCAATGTCGGAGGGCTTCACATGCCCGCAGGTCCGCCCGTCCACCACGATGGCCGGCGCCATGCCGCAGCAACCGATGCAGCGCACGACATCCAGGTGGAACTGGCGGTCCGCCGTGGTCTGCCCTTCGGAAATCCCGAGCTGGGTGCGCAGTTCGTTCAGCAGTTCGCCCGAACCCTTCAGGTAACAGGCCGTGCCGTTGCAGACGGTGACCGTGTGCGCGCCGGGCGGCTGCAGCTTGAAGTAATGATAGAAGGTGATCACCTCGTAGATCCGCGCGAGCTTCACGCCGAGTTCCCGCGAAAGCTCCATCGCCACCTCGCGCGGCACGTACCCGTGCTGGTTCTGGATCGCATGGAGGATCATGATCAGGTTGCCCTCCTCGTTCCGCCACTGCGCCACGTGCTGCTGCACGTCGCGCCGGATGGTCGAATCGAGCTTGCCCTGGATCCGCCGCAGCCGCTCGAGCTTCACCTCCACCAGCCGGGAGATCTCCTCCGAGACTTGGCGCGGCACAAAACCGTGCCGTTTCTCGAGTTCCTGCAGCAAATCGAGCAGCGCCGATTCATCCTGGCGCGCCAACTCGGAGGTGCGGGAGCTACCTTCCACCGCGGTCATTGACGAAACGCTTTTCATGACGTTCCCACGTTAACATGCGCCGCGACACTCCACGCCTCGTCGTTTGGCCAACGATACGCACGGATTGTACGCAGTCCGAAATTCCAACGCGTTGAAGAGTGCCGCAGCCGGTCGAGGGAGAGTTGCTGTGCCCCGCCGCATGGCACCCGCTGCGCCCGGCGCGGCGCCGCAGCTTATCGTCGAACCGCGGTCGAGATGCACCCTCGTGCTTGGCAGCGTATCAATCGTCAAACCGATGGAACTCTGAACCACCCTCCACCAACCCGCGCGCAGCGCGGAAACCGGCAGCCCGTCAGCGAGGCCCGCCCGGCTGCCGGAAAATGACACGAATGCCTGCGGCGCTCGACTTCAGGACCGACGGGCTGCTAGGCGTACTCGCGATAATTGGGCTCGAACATCCGCGAGCGGATGTCGGCCGCCAGATCGAGCGGGCGCGGCCGCCGCGCGAGTCCGGAATCATGGGCCTCGGTCGCGACTGCGGTCGCGATTTCGAGCGAGACTTCACGAATCCGTTCCAGTGAGGGATACACGCGGCCGATCGCCAGATCCTCGGGCGATACCAGCCGCGCGAGCGTCCGCGCCGCGGCGAGAAACATCGCGTCCGTCACTTCGCGGGCCTCGCAGGCGAGGACGCCCAGCCCCACGCCGGGGAAGATGTAGATGTTGTTGCCCTGCCCCGGCACGAAGGTGCGCTGGCCCAGCGTCACGGGCGCGAAGGGGCTGCCACTCGCGAAAATCGCGCGGCCCTCCGACCAGGCATAAGCCTGCTCCGCCGTGCATTCGGCCTTCGAGGTCGGGTTCGAAAGGGCGAAGATGATCGGTCGCGCGTTCAATTGCGCCATCCGCGTTACGATCTCCCGCGTGAAAGTGGCGGGCGTCCCGGAAACCCCGATCAAGGCGGTCGGCTTGATGGCGGCCACCGCCTCGGCCAGGCTCGTGATCTCCGGATAATCGTGCGCGTAGGGCAGCTTGTGCTCGGCCAGCTGGGCCGCGCGGGAGAGCACCACCAGCCCCTTGGAGTCGACGAACCAGCAGCGGCGCCGCGCCTCGGGCTCGCTCATGCCCTCCGCCACTGCCGCCGCGACGAACAGGTCGGCGATGCCCGTCCCGGCTTCGCCGGCGCCGAGAAACAGCACCGTCTGATCGCGCAGCGAGTTCCCCGTGAGTGGAAGCGCCGCCAGCAGCCCGGCGAGCGCCACGCCCGCCGTTCCCTGGATGTCGTCATTGAAGCTGGGCAGCTGCCGCCGGTAGGCATGCAGCAACCGGAAGGCGTTCGCGTTGCCAAAATCCTCCCATTGCAGCAGCGCCTGCGGGAAAACCTCCCGCACCGCCGCGATGAACTCCGCGATGAACGCGTCATAGGCCGCCCCCCGCACGCGGCGCTGGCGCAGCCCGATGTAATAGCGCCCGTCGAGCAACTCGGGGTTCTCCGTGCCCACATCGAGCGTGATCGGCAGCGTGTAATACGGGTGCACTCCGGCGCACGCGCTGTACAGCGCCAGCTTGCCGACAGGGATGCCCATCCCGAGCGCGCCGAGATCCCCCAGCCCGAGGATTCGCTCCCCATCCGTCACGACAATCAGCCGCACGCCCTGGTGCGGCCAGAGCCGGAGCACATCGGCAATCCGGCCCTTGTCCTTCATCGTCACGAACAACCCGCGCGACCGCTGGAAAATCGCCCCGTACTCCAGGCAGGCCTGGCCCACCGTCGGGGTGTAGATGAGGGGAACCATCTCCTCCACATGATCGACGACCAGCCGGTAGAAGAGCACCTCGTTCCGATTCTGGAGATTCGTCAGGTAAATGTACTTCTCCAGCGCGTCGCTTTTCCGGCGCACCGCCGCCAAGCTCCGCTCCACCTGCTCCGCCAGCGTGAACACCCGCGGCGGCAGCAGCCCGCGCAACCCGAGCGCATCACGCTCCCGATCCGTGAACGCCGTCCCTTTGTTCAGCAACGGGTCGGCCATCCACCCCGAGATCTGCGGCTGCAGCGGCCCACCCTGTGACGTCAAGCCCCCGGACAACTGTGTTTCGAGCATGGGACAATCATATCGCCGCGGGAATCGCACTGCCTCCGCAGTTCTTGCCGATTCCCGCGCCGGAATTGCGACCGGCTAGGAGCCTGTCGGACTTATGCGGTCCCATTCCGGGAGCGCCGAACCGAGAGTTGGGCAGCCGACAGTCTCCCAACCCGGCGAAGCCGGAACCAATGTTGAGGGGCGGCCATAGGGGTGCGACGGGCATGCGGACGGCCCATCCCCGCCGGGTTGGTAAGCGCCAAGCGAGTGCCAACACGTGATGGCAAGGGCT
>WYBX01000005.1 GCA_011525695.1 Verrucomicrobiia bacterium | reverse complement strand
CGTGCCGGTGCGGCACCGGCCGCGACTACTCTCGGACAACGGCCCGTGCTACGTCTCGAAGGGCCTGGCCGCGTGGATGGAAGAGAACGAGATGAAGCACGTCCGGGGCGCGCCGTACCATCCCCAGACGCAGGGCAAGATCGAGCGTTACCACCGGACGATGAAGAACGTGGTGAAGCTGCAGAACTACTGGATGCCCGGCGAACTGCATCAGGAGTTGGCAACGTTCGTGGCCTGGTACAACTCGCAGAGGTACCACGAGTCCTTGGAGAACCTGACGCCGGAGGACGTGTACGTCGGCCGGGGCCGGGAGATCCAGACCCAGCGGCAGCTGTTGGAAATGCAAACACTACGGGCCAGGAGGTGCTACAATAGGGGCTGCGAGGTCCGCGAGAAGGCGGTCATCCGGCCAGGCTTGGTGAGGGAAAGTGTCTATTAGCTGGAGCGACCTTGTGTCTCACTGAAGCTGAAGACCTACAGACGCACTCGGCGTAGGTCGATTTCGCGCGAGCGCCCGATCCGCCTAGGTACTGCGCAGCACGTAGTCACCCGAGTAGATGCGCGTCCGTAGCGCGCCAGAGTGGCGAATCACCGAAAGGTGCGGAGCAAGCGCACCGCCCGCTCCGCTTGCTCTACCATTGGAATCGTGCTAATCTGGGGCGCGGTCCGATGCGGAACGGCAGCGCACGACAATCCCGCTCGGCCGGGCTGGCTTGATACCCCGAACTGGGAGGCTAGCGATTGCTGAATAGCGATGATTGGCAGGACGCGGGCCAAGATCAATGAAAGTCCCTCTGAGCGTTTACGACTTTTTCGGCTACCTCTCCTCAGGATTCGCCCTGTTGGTCGCTGTTGACTATGCCCGGGGCGCCAAGTGGCTGCTCGCAAGTTCAATCCCGCCGGGGCTCGCCCTCGTCACGCTGCTCGCGGCATATATCATCGGGCATCTCGTAGCCCACGTTTCAAGCGTCGTATTCGAGAACTGGTTTCTGCGACGTGTGCTGCGGTCCCCAGAAGTTCATCTCTTGGCCAACGCGAGGTGCGCGAGTAGGTGGCGCTGGCTTTTCCCCGGCAATTTTGTCCCGCTGCCAACCGAGACTCGTGAACGCATACTGACTGCGACAGCTACGTCCGACGCGGGCAAAGACCCAAGAGCGCTGTTCCTCCATTGTTACGCCCGCGTAAAGAGCCACGAAGCCACTCTTGTGCGGCTGAATTCGTTTCTCAATCTCTATGGCTTCTGCAGGAACATGGCCTTGTCGGTCTTGCTTTCCGGTCTCGCCATCATCGTAATGACCGCTGCTCACACCGACTGGCCTCTCACGGGCGAAGCCCGCAGCGCTCTGCTCGTCGGCGCACTATGCTTGCTCCTCAGCTATTTCCTGTTGCTGCGCTACCTCAAGTTCTTTCGGCATTATACACAAGAGGTGTTCGTTTCCTACGAAGCAATCAGCACGGAGCGATAATCATGCGATTCCACATTCTCAATGTCGGTCACGGCTTCTGTGCATACGTGCAGACGGACAACGGCAATATCATGATGTTCGATTGCGGCCATCAAGCTGATCCAGAATTCAGGCCTTCTCGATTCCTGTATGATCAAGGGATCCGGACCGTTCATCGACTGACCGTGACCAACTTCGACGAAGACCACATCAGCGATCTACAAGAACTCCGTCGACTATTGCACGTCCAGACCCTTGTCCGCAACAAGTCCATTTCGATCCACCAGCTCAAACAGCTGAAGCTTCAAGGGGGCGCAATCTCGCCTGCGATGGCGAGCCTCTTGGACATGATGAACACTTACAACACGCCAGCAAGCACCCCGCCGCAGTTTCCGCGCGTCTCGGTCGATCAATTTCACGCGATATTTGGCGACGATTTTGACGACACCAACAACATCAGCCTCGTTACTTTTCTCCAGTGCGACAGGTTGGTCGTATTGATCCCGGGAGACATCGAACGGCCGGGATGGCTGCATCACCTTCAGAAGCCGCGTTTCCGGGAGCTCCTGGCCTCAGTCAATGTCTTCGTCGCTTCCCATCACGGCCGCGAGAGCGGATACTGCAGAGAGGTGTTCGATTATTGTCAGCCCGACGTAGTCGTATTCTCTGACAGCCCGATCATCCACGGCAGCCAGGAGACCGCAAACAAGTACTCCGTGCACACGCGCGGTATCCAGTTCAACGGGCGGACACGTCACGTCCTGTCCACTCGCAACGACGGTGACTTCGTGTGGGACCTACCGTGAAGCGGTGCCACCAGACAGACTTGACGGAATAGCCGTCGAAAGGGATTGCAATACGCTGTGAAGCCATCCTGGGTCACATCAAACAAATCCTACGTATGGGTGTTCAACACGGGACGCGGACTTGCATCGTGCATTCGCATACCGGGCAACCACTTCATTATTTACGACCTCGGGTGCAGCGAAGATTTTTCGCCGGTGGATTTCTACGTTGCGAATTTTGCCCCATACCTTCGTGGCGACGATGGTCAAAAACCGATCGCGCAGCTCATACTGTCTCATCCTCACGTTGACCACATACAGGAAGCTAGGGCCTTCGGGGACTGCTGCCTGTACCCGACATTGGTCACGGCTCCGAATGCGAATGGTGAAGATGCGTGCGAACAATGCAATGTCGATTTTGGCCGGATCAGGAACGATGACAACTCAGACTTCATAGACGCATATGAAGCGCTCTACGAAAGACGCAAACCACCTTTGATGACGATCAATCCCGAGAGCTTCACCGATGTGACAGGCGAGATTGAGTGCGGACTCTATTTCATGCGGCCGCCCGCCGTTGGCGAATTGTACCCCAATGACGATCAACTCTATGTCAATGGATTGAGTCTTTGCCACTTCTATCGCCACAACAGGCACACCTTGTGGATGTGCGGCGATGTCACACCCGAAGTGCATCGCGCGATTCTGGCAGGTGCAAGCAGCGTTGAGAAACGTTTCTCCTCGATCAGAGGAGGCGGCGCCAATCAGAAGCCACACCACCATGACACCACCTCAGACCAGCCATCAGCGGGTGAGCTCTTCGCGAAGCATGGTCTCGACATTTTGGTGGCGCCTCACCATGGTTTGGAATCGTGTTATTGCGAAGACGTCGCAGCTGTCGCGAACGGCAAGAAGGTCGGACTAAGCGTTGTCAGCGAGAAGCGCCATTTGGGGGAATCCGACGGCACGGTTGATTCCCGATACTCCAGCGAGGAAGTATCAAGGGGGCTTTATGTTGATGTCGATGGCGGAGAGGAGTTTCGCCGAATGGTATCGACACGCAATGGCCACCACATTCTAATGATCCTCGGTCGTGATTCTCCCAGACCGAAAGTGTACTTGCGGCGAGATCCAGAAGCGCTGCTGAACCTGAGTTAAGCTCTGGCGATCTCAAGACGGCGCCGCGCGGGCTATTCGCCTCGACAACTCAGGAGACTCGGCAATGTCCCGCCGCACCCACATCTTCATCGACGGCAGCGCCTTCCGCGACACCCTGCGCAAGGCCTACTTCGACAAGTTCCGCCGCCTCGAGGAGACCATCGACTACCACGCCTTCGGCCAGTTCCTCTGCGCCGCCGACGAGCAGCTCGTTCGGGTCAACTACTACACCGGCGAGCCCGTCGAGATCACCGAGACCCTCGACGAGGCCACCGGCAAGCCCCGCCCCATGATGGGCCGCATCGAGCTCGGCGACCACGAGGCCCACCGCGCCCAGCGCGTCCTGGATGGTCACCGACGGCTCGTAAGGCACATCGACGACTGTCGGTACACCCGGCTTGCGACCGGCCGCGTGGTGGCTCACCGGCGCTCCCACCTCTATGGGACCGCCTTCGCCTGGGCCCAGAAGGTCCTGATAGGGGTCGGCGGCGCCGAAATGTCACCCGATGACCGCGCCCTTTTCGACGAAGCCGTGCGCGCCAACCAGGACGCCCGCGACTACAGGCGGCGCCTGGCAGCCCGCCTCGACGAGATTCAGGAGCAGCGCAACATCCCCATCGACCTCCTGCCGCGCTTCACGGAATACGTCTCCATGCTGCGCGACGAGGCGATCTCCTTCCAAGAGAAGGGCGTCGACACGCTGCTGACGGTCGAGATGATGGAGGGCTGCCTGCGCGATACCTTCGACGTGGCGATCCTTTTCGCGGCCGACGAGGACTACGTACCGCTGGTCGAGGCGGTCAAGCGGGATGGGCGGCGGGTAGTCCATGCCTTCCTGGACGTGCCCAACTACGGGCGACGGCTGAGGCTTGCGTGCGACGACAGCCGCGTGGTGACCGAGGCGGACTTGGCCGAGTTCTCACGTTCGGGCGGGAGCCAGTGATCGCCGCGTCGGTATGGGAGTCGTTTAGGGAAGAGGCATTCGCGGCCCTCAAGACAAAGACCCCGCCACTCAACCGAGGAGCGAGGCACCCGTAGCCCTCCAAGAGAAAGCGAGCCCCCCAACGTTTCGCCCGGTGGGGGGCTCGCGGCATCAAGCGAGCGGGGGATTGGAGGGACTGCTCGCTC
The DNA here is from genome assembly GCA_011525695.1 of Verrucomicrobiia bacterium. Taxonomy (GTDB): domain Bacteria; phylum Verrucomicrobiota; class Verrucomicrobiia; order Opitutales; family Opitutaceae; genus ER46. Next base: position 736 of record WYBX01000005.1, on the reverse strand, counting down.
GTGCCTTTCTGCGCTCCTGCTGATCCGCCCGTGCCACGCCGACTGGCGTACACGCGACTCGCGTCCCTACTACTCACCACGGCGGCGCGGTCTAGCGGGATGAAAGGTCCACGAGCTGCCGCGCCTGATGCACGCATCGCACTGATCAGCTGCCGGGCGACAGCAGCCGATCTTCCACTTGCGTCGTGCAGCCCGTGGATTCGCGGGGCCATGGCCACCGCCTATGAGATCCGGCGCTGAATGACCGAGGCCACATGCAATGATTGTATTCGAATAGCGAATGAATGATCAAGATGCTCGACCGCGGATATTCAACGACAGCTCAAGAACACGAATCTCATCTTCATTCTGGGATTCGCTGCAGGTGGGCTTCCGGGGATTGAAGAGCCCCGCCACCCTTTCGAGCAGCGGGGCCCCCTTCACAGCATCAACCCGCAGGCTGACCCTGCCTCAACAAACGACTACCAGCGACTCCCGCCGCCACCGCCGCCACGGCCACCGCCGTAGCCGCCACGGCCGCCGCCGCCACCGCCGCCGCCACCAGTGCGAGGACGGTCCTGGGCCTCGTTCACGCGCAGCGCGCGGCCGCCCATGTCCTTGCCGTCCAGGGCCTGGATCATCGTCTGCACCGCGTCGTCATCGACTTCCACGAAGCCGAAGCCACGGGGGCGACCGGTCTCGCGGTCGTTGATCAGGGCCACCGAGTGCACGGTGCCGTGCTGGCCGAACAGCTGCG
>WYBX01000039.1 GCA_011525695.1 Verrucomicrobiia bacterium | reverse complement strand
CCTCCCCCTCAAACCCCCTCCCCTTAAATCTACCTATCTCTCCAAACCACCAAACCCCTAATAGAGGGTGTCAACTTCTGGCCAGGACTCGACAGTGCATCCCGACTGCGGCTTCTGGATGCTCAAGCGCTCGATTGCCGACCGCAAAATCGAGGCGCTGGTGCGCGGACGCGACCTTTACCTTGGCCGGTAGGGTCTCGGGAACCCGCCAGTCGCTCGATGTCCCCTCTCGCCATCACCTCCGCCGAGCTTATTCGGACGGAGATTCGTACACGGCTGCCGTTCAAGTATGGCATCACCACGATGGTTGACGTGCCGCACGTCTTCCTCCGGATCCGAGTCAGCACGCCAGCCGGCCTTTTCACGGGTATTTCCGGCGATCATCTGCCGCCCAAATGGTTCACGAAGGATCCAGGCCGGTCGGTGTCCGCAGAAATCGACGACATGGTCGCGGTCATCACGCATGCCGGCTCCGTGGCATCCGAAATCCGTGCGCCCAGCGTTTTCCGTTTCTGGCGTGAGCTCTGGGACGCGCAGGCGGGCTGGGCGCGGGAGCATGACCATCCCCCACTGCTGGCTCATTTCGGGACCTCGTTGGTCGAGCGGGCACTGCTCGATGCGGTCGCGCGTTCGCAGGATTCGAATCTGCAGCAGCTCATTCATGGAAACCAACTCGGGTTATCCCTGGGCGAACTTCATCCGGAGCTAGCCGGTCTCGCAGCTGGCCAGTTGCTTCCTCGAGAGATCGGCGAAACCGTCTTGTGCCGCCACACCGTGGGTCTGGCCGATCCGCTCCGTGACGCGGAGATCGCCGATGCGGTCAACGACGGGCTGCCGCAATCGCTCGAGGCCAGCATCCGCCGCTACGGCCTGCGCCATTTCAAGATCAAGGTCGATGGGCTCGCCCCCGATGTGGCGCTCGAACGGTTGCGGGCGGTGCTCGCCGTGCTTGCCGCGGAGGCGGGCCCCGGGATGGCCTTCAGTCTCGACGGCAACGAGAGCTTTCCCTCGGTGGCGGCGCTGCGCGAGTTCTGGCAGCGGCTGGAGGGAGAGCCTGCCATTCGACCCATGCTGCCCCACCTGCTCTTCGTGGAACAACCGCTGTCGCGCGCCATTGCCCTGGACCCGGTACAGGGGGACTTGAGAACCTGGCCCGGCCGGCCACCGCTGATCATCGATGAATCGGATGGCGACCTCGGGGATCTGGAACGCGCGCTGGAACTCGGCTATGCCGGCACGAGCCACAAGAACTGCAAGGGCGTCTGCAAGGGAATCGCGCATGCCTGCCTTCTGGCGCAGCGACAGGCGGCACGACCGGATGAACGGCTGATTCTCTCCGGCGAGGACCTGTGCACCATCGGTCCGGTGGCGCTGCTCCAGGATCTGGCGGTCCAGGCGGTGCTCGGCGTCCGCAGCGTGGAGCGAAACGGTCATCATTATTTTGCCGGGTTGTCTCCCTGGCCGCTGGAAATCCAGCAGGCCGTGCAGGCAAACCACCCCGACCTCTATGAACCGGCCATCTCCGGCTGGCCGACGCTGCGGATCAGGGAGGGAAGGATCTCCACCGCTTCCCTCGTCCGCGCACCGCTGGGCGTGGGCGGCGAGTTGCCGCTGGATCGAATTGCCGGCAGCGTGATTTCCCTCGGCTGAAGTTCCGTGCCGGACTGACTCGCGCGCGGAATCGGCTAATCCCGGCAGCGGCGCCGGCTTCTAATCCCTCCCGCTCCCCGCCCACCCTGCAATTTGGCGTTGAGCGGCAAAAACGCCGCCGGATACTCGCGCCGCCGCCCTTCCCGAACTGCCGACACCCTCACCGACTGCGCCCCGCGGCTCACGCGCCGCCGCCCCCCGACATGAACCCCGGAATTCCTCGCCCTGACCGCCGCCGCTTCCTGAAGACAAGCGCCGTTGCCCTTGGCAGCGCCGCCCTCGGCTTTCCCAGCTTCATCCCGTCCCGCGCGCTGGCCGCCCCGGGCCGCCCCGGCGCCAATGATCGGCTGGTGCTCGGACACATCGGCGTCGGCGGCCGTGGTTTCCGGCTGATGAACGAACTTTCCGCCAAGCTCCCGCGGGGCGACCTGGCGTTTGCGGCGGTCTGCGATGTCGACGAGGCCCGGCTGGCGCGGGCGCTCGGCAAGGCCGGCCCGGCCGCCACGGCGTATCGCGATTACAGGTACATCCTCGAGCGCAAGGATATTGACGCCGTCGTCATCGCCACGCCGGACCACTGGCATGGCGTCGGGATGGTGCACGCCGCCCAGTGCGGAAAGCACGTTTACCTCGAGAAGCCCGCCTGCTGCACCATTGCCGAGGGCACGGCGATGGTCCGGGCCGCCCGCGAGCACAAGGTGTGCGTGCAGGTCGGCTCCCAGGGCCGCTCGCAGCGCGAATGCTACCTGGCCAACCGGTATATCGCCAACGGCAACCTCGGACGCGTGCACAAGGTCACCTGCTGGCACTATGAGAGCCCGGTGGACAAGAACCCGGTGCCGGACTCGGCGCCCCCGCCCGGCCTGGATTGGGATCTCTGGCTGGGACCGCTTCCCTGGCGTCCCTATAACGCGAGGTATCTCCCGGGCACATTCCGCTGGATCATGGAGTCCGGCGGCGGCCAGATTCGGGATCGCGGCGCCCATGTCATGAGCAATGCGCTCTGGATCATGAACGCGGAGCGGCAAATGTTCCCCGCGCCCGGCGCATCGGCCAGCCCCGTGACCATCTCAGCCACCGGCACCGTGCCGACGAGCGGACTGTGGGACACCGCCATCACGATGGAGGTAGTCTACGAGTTCCGGAATCCCGACTGGACCCTGGTCTGGTCCCAGCCGGGCGAGCGGATTCCCTATTTCGATCCGCAGAAGCGGGAGGAACTGCAGATCCGCGACACCTACGGGGCCGTGTATCATGGCACCGACGACAAGCTCGTGGTCTGGGTGGGCGATGGCCAGGTCTTCACCGAGACGAAGGCGATCGATTGGAAACCGGTTCCGGGTGCACGGGAGGTGCATGCCAGCCCGGGTTTCGACCACTTCGACGACTGGTTCGAAGCCATCCGGATGGGCCGCGAGCCGGTGATGAACATCGAGGCCGGCGTCGCGACCGCCTATCTCACGGTCCTGGCCAACCTGTCATTGATCCTTGGCCGCAAGCTCACCTGGGATCCCGTGAAGCGTGAAATCATCGGTGACGAGGCCGCCCGCCGGATGATGAGCCGGCCGCAACGCTACCCTTACGTGGCCTGAGCCAGTCACCCAATTGAATGCGTCCCCCCAAGCTCGAACCAGCCATTCCGATGCAGACAACCCTTCCTGAAGATTCCGGCAGCACCCGACGCGTGCTGGTCGCTGCCACCGCCATCGCCGCCACGTCCAGGACCGCCGCCGCCCAGGACGTCGCGGCTTTCATCACTGCGGTGCGCAGTCACGATGACGCCGTTCGCGGGCCGGCGTGGCAGGGAGCGGCCATTCATGGCGCGGCGGCGGTCCAGCCATTGGCCGCCGCGATGACCGACGAGGACTTCGAAGTCGCGCGCGCCGCGAAACGCGCGTTGTGGGTGATTGTCCGGCATGCCGGCCGGCCGGGCGCCCCCCGGGAGTCCCGTGCGGTTGCGGGTGAGCTGATTCCATTGCTCTCCTCCGCAACGGCTCCGGTCCGGAGGGAGATTCTCTGGATGCTGTCGGAAATCGGCGGCGACGAGGCCATTGCTCCGGTCGCCCGACTGCTGGCGGACGCGGAAGTGCGAGGGGATGCCCTGGCCGCGTTGCAGCGGCTGCCGGGCAGGAAAGCCACCGCGGAAATGCGACGGGCGATGGCGGCCGCGCCCGAGGACTTCAAGTACGCGCTGGGGCATGCGCTGCGCACCCGCGGCGAGAAGGTTCCGGGCTATCCGGGACAGCAGCTCGTGCCCAGCCGGCAGACGGAGGTGGCACCATGAGCCCCCACGTTTCCCCGCGGCAATTGCCGGCCGGCTGCTACCGTGCGCGCCGGCGGCGTGTCATGCTTCCTGCGCTGTTGCTGCTGGCGGCGATGGCTCCCGCCGGTTCCGTTTCGGGCGCGCCGGCCCCTGCGGAGCGCACGGGAGGAGAGCGGATCATCTATCGCGACGCCGAAACCGGCCGGACCATCTGGCGGATGACCGTCTCCAAGACGAACGACAAGCACTGCTATTACAGTGAACAGCCCTGGAACCAGGACATGACGAAAATCCTGTGGGCCGTTGGGCAGCCGTCGCACCTGTCCAAAACCGGCGCGATCTGGATGATGGATGCCGACGGTCGAAACTTCAAAAAACTCCAGGACAAGGTGCCCTATAACATGCATACCGGGACCAATGCCGTCTGGAGCCCGAACGGACAGCATGTCTACTGGGGAGAAACGGGCGCGTGCGATCTGGACGGCAACCCGGTGCAGCGTCCGCCGAGCGACGAGTATGTCCGCAGCCCGAATGAGTATCGCAAGGGGCCCATCCATATCACCAACGAAATGTGCTATGCGCTTTCGCCGCACAAGGCACTGCTCGATGCACAGCCGGCATCGGTGCGGAACCCGAAATGGAGCCCGGATCGAAAGACCTTCATGATCGGCTTTTCGAATGAGAAGGAGGATCCGGTCACCCTGGAGCGCGTGCTGCCGACGGTGAAGGAGCTGTATCTGATCGATGCCGATGGCCGGAATTTCCGGCGGCTGGGCGACTACGGGCATCATCACAGCTGGGCTCCCGACAGCCGGCATGTGATCTTCGCGGGGCAAAATGGCGAGGGGCTGGTGTACCAGGCCATCGATGGCAGCTCGCGGCGGATCGTATCCAAGACCACCGGTACGCACGCTTCGGTCAACCCGCAGCTCACGATGGCCGTGACCGATTGCTACAACAACAGCACCGGCCCCTACATGGATTTTCTCCTCCTGATCCACCTCGCGGATGGCCGGGTGGAGAAGCTCGCCAAGACCCCGCGGACTCATCCGCGCTCGCATCATTGGACGCATCCGAACCCCAGCTGGAGCCCCGACGGCAGCATGGTGATGTATGATTCGGATGAATCCGGTGTCTGCCAGGTGTACATTGTCGTCGTCGACGAGAAGAAGGTCCGCGCGCGTTTCGGCCCCGGCGCGATCGCCGCCGCTCCGTAGCAGCGTGTCGGACTTGGCATCCGACTGTACGGGACGGGAGGAAGGAAGGTAGCAGCACGCTGCCAGTTGGCCTTCGGCATTTTTCATGGAGGGCCGTGCTCCGTCACGGCCATGAAGACCGATCCGCTGCGCAGAAAGAAACCCCTATCGGGTTGGTGGACGCCACGGAGGGCGTCCCTCCAGGAAAGTCATTCAGACGGGAAGTGAGCACTGCATTCATGGAGAGCCGTGCTCCATCGCCGAGCCTCGGAGGGCACGCCGTCCCGGCCAAAACGTCCGAAACTCGTACCTGGAGGGCCGTGCTCCGTCACGGCCATGAAGACCGATCCGCTGCACAGAAAGAAACTTCCATCGGGTTTGCGGACGCCACGGGCTTGCAGACCGGTAAAATCCCGTCGAGTTTTCATCCCGCATGAGCACCTTCGTTTTTCCCGCCCGCACCGCGACCGCCGAAATCGAACTCGGCACCACGCTGCAGCCGCGGTTCGGCCCGGACGGGCTGATTCCGTGCATCACATGCGATCACGTCACGAACGAGGTGCTGATGTTTGCCTTCATGAACGCCGAGGCGCTGGCCCACACCATCAAGACCGGCCGGGCAACCTACTGGAGCCGTTCGCGCCAGAAACTCTGGGTCAAGGGCGAGGAGTCGGGGAATGCGCAGCTGGTGAAGGAGCTGCTGGTCGACTGCGATCAGGACGTCGTCCAGTTGAAGGTGGAGAACGTGGGCGGCGCGGCCTGCCACAATGGGTTCAAGTCGTGTTTCTATCGCAAGCTCGCCGCCGGCGCACGGCCGGATGATCCGGCGTCACTCAAGCTCGAGTTTGCCGCCCGACGGATCTTCGATCCCGCCACCGTGTACGCGAAGAAACCCGGCGCAGCTTGAGCGCCGGCCCGGCGCCGCGGCCGGCCCAATCTGCCTGGCCGTCGGGGCCGCTGCCCGCTGGAGTTTGGTCTCGCGCACCCGCCGCCGCTCGGGCAAGTTTGGCATCCCTTGGATGGCGTTCGTGACTCCCCAAGACTGGCATGACTGAAAGCAAAGAATCCCGCGTGGCCCTGCTGATCGATGACGAGGCTTATTTCCGACGGTACGTCGGCCAGGTGCTGAAGCACGAACCGTTCAAGACCGTGATCGAGGCCCGAGACGGTCGCGAGGGAGTGACGCTGTTCGAACAGCATTCCCCCGCCCTCGTCCTGCTCGATATCAGCATGCCGCACATGAATGGGATCGAGACCCTGACGGCGCTGCGCAAGCTGTCACCCACCGTGCCCATCATCATGCTCACCTCCGTTGCCGAGGAAAAGGTCGTGGAGGAATGCGTCGGGCAGGGCGCGACCTTCTTCATCCGGAAGGACGCCCCGGCCCACGAGCTTTCTGCCGCGCTGCACGAGGCGCTCGGCGAGTTCTTCCCGCACCAAACGGATTCTCCATGAACAGGTCCTCCCCGGATCCGAAGCCAAAGTCGCTGGCCGACTACATCGTGCGTTACGATTTGGCCACCGTGCTCGAGGAGGCGCGGCAGGATTACAGCCAGTCAATTTCGGGCGGTCCCCGCCTGCTGACCCAGCAGGACATTGCCGCCCGCTTCCGGAAGGCCCGCCCGGCGCGCAAGCCACCGCATGAATAACGTCGCGACCTTTGTGGAATCGCTGCGGCGCGCCGCGCCCGCCCAGGCGACCCTGATCGATTCGCGCGCGGCCCTGCTCGAAGCCGATCCGCCGCGGCTGCTCGAGGATCTGCTGGAGCGCGGCGTGCTGGATCGGAACCGGCTCCTCCAGCTTTGGGCGGACTCGCTCGGCGTCGCCTACATCAATCCGACCACGGTCGCGGTTCCGACGGGCGAACCGGAGCAACTCCCGATCGACATCGCCCGGCGCGTCCGGGCAATCGTGCTCCATTCGCTGGGCGAGACGGCCACCGTGGCAATGGCGGACCCCCGCAATCCCCGCCAAATCGATTCACTGGCAAAGATCCTCGGCAAGTCGGTCAGCCCCGTCTTCGCGCCCGCCGGCGAGATTGGCGCCGTGATCGACATGTACCTCGGTCCGCAGGGCGATATCGCCGCCAATCTCGACAGCGTCTGTGCGGCCTTGCCGACGCTGGTCGGCGCCCGGGAGATCAAGTCCGGCGCGGACGTCGCGGATCTGGTCGACTCGCGCGCCATCATTGAGCTGCTCAACAGCATCATCCTGACCGCCTACCGCCGGCGGGCGTCCGACATCCACCTCGAGGCCCGGCCCGAGAACAGCCGGGTGCGGATGCGGATCGATGGGGACATGGAAACGGTGATGGAGCTGCCGCGCGCCGTGCACATGACGCTGGTCGCGCGGATCAAGCTGCTCTGCCAGCTCGATGTGTCGCAGACGCGGCTGCCCCAGGACGGCGCCTTCGAACTGGCCTTTGGCCCCTTGAACACCTCGTTCCGGGTTTCGACGCTGCCGAGCCTTTACGGCGAGAAAGCGGTCCTGCGCGTCCTGGGTTCACCCTTGAACCAATCGATGTTGAACCTCAGCACGCTTGGCTTCGGCCAGGCGACGCTGGAGGCGGTGAAGCGGGTCATTTCCCGGCCCAACGGCATCCTCATCGTCTGCGGTCCCACCGGCAGCGGCAAGACGACGACGCTCTACGGCTGCATCAATGAACTCAGCCGGCCCGACCTGAACATCACGACCATCGAGGATCCGGTCGAATACCGGCTGCCGGAGATCACACAGCACCAGGTGAACAGCGCGATTGGGCTGACGTTCGCGAAGGTGCTCCGCAGTATCATGCGACAGGATCCCGACGTGATCCTGATTGGCGAGATCCGCGACCTCGAGACCGCGCTGATCGCAACCGAGGCGGCGCTGACGGGACATCTCGTGCTCACGACGCTGCATACGAACAATGCACTCCAGGCGGTCACACGGCTGGTGGAAATCGGAGTCGAGCCCTACCTGGTTGCGCCCACGACGATGGGCGTCCTCTCCCAGCGGCTCGTGCGCCGGGTCTGCGCCTCGTGCAAGGAGGCCTATGTGCCCACCGAGGCGGAACTGGCGCCCCACTTCACCGGCTGGGCGGACGTGCCGGTGAAACTGTATCGGGGCCGGGGTTGCCCGCGGTGCTTTGGGACCGGCTACAGTGGTCGCGTGGGGATTTACGAGTTTGTCGAGGTTTCCGAGCGGATGCGCGAACTCATCTCGGAGAAGCAGAGCGTGGCGCTGCTGATCGAGGAGGCCAAGCAGGTCGGCCGCCGCTCCCTCCGCTACGACGGTTTGAAAAAGGCGCTGATCGGCTGGACCACCCTGGAGGAGGTCGAGCGCAACACCCAGCCGGACGTGGATTACATGCCGGTCGCGAACTGAGCCGCCGGGTCATGGCTGCGGCCGGCTACGGACGCCCGCCTCACCGTCCGCCCGGGGCCATCCCGCGCTCGCTCCGCCGCGCGAACTCGAGCATCCGCGTGAATTCGGCGCTGCCGGCATTGGCATGCGCGGCGAGCTTTTCGAGGGCCTGGGTGCGATTCAGCCCTTCCCGGTAGAGAATCCGGTGGATCTGCTTCACGCGTTCCAGCTGCTCGACACTGAAACCCCGACGCTCCAGCCCGACCCGGTTGATCGCCCGCACCTCCGCCGGGGTGCCATCCGCAATGAAGAACGGGGGCAGGTCGTGGACCAGCTTGGCCGTCGCCGAGAGCATCGCATACGCCCCCAGCCGGCAGAACTGGTGGATCCCGCCATAGCCGCCGACCAGCACATAGTCCTCCAGGACCACATGGCCACCGAGCACGGCGCCGTTGCTCATGATGATGTGGCTGCCGAGCACGCAGTCGTGGGCCACATGGCAGGACGCGAGCAGCACATTGTCCGAACCGAGCCGGGTGAAGTCGCCGTCCCGGGTGGCGGCATGCACGGTCACGTATTCACGAAACACATTCCGATCGCCGGCGCGCAAACCGGGATTGCCTCCCTTGTACTTCAAATCCTGGGTCTTGCCGCCGATGCAGGCGTACGGGAATACCTCGCATTGCTCGCCCAGCACCGTGTTGCCCTCGACCGAGGCGTGATGGTGCAGCCGGGTGCCCGCCCCCAGGGTCACGCCCGCGCCGACGAACCCGTAGGCGCCAACCGACACCCCGGCCCCGAGCCGGGCGCCCGGTTCGATGATCGCGGTGGGATGCAGATCTTCCGCCATCGGTTCAGTCGACCCCCGCATCCTCGACGACGGCGAACATCAGTTCGCCCGAGGACGCGATCTGGCCGTTGACCAGGCATTGGCCCTCGGCGACCCCGATCTTGTTTCCCCGGCTCTTCGTCAGCTTGACGTTGATTACCAGCTGGTCGCCGGGCCGGACCGCCCGCCGGAACTTCACCTTGTCGCAGCTCATGAAGAGCGCGGTCTTACCCTCCGCCGAGATTTTCCGCAGCATCAGCACACCCGCCGCCTGGGCCATCGCCTCGATCTGCAGCACGCCGGGCAGCACGGGGTTTCCCGGGTAATGGCCCTGGAAGAACGGCTCGTTGATCGACACGTTCTTCAACGCCACGAGTTCATCCTCCCCCTTGATCTCGACGATCCGATCGACCATCAGAAAAGGATACCGGTGCGGCAGGGTGTCGAGGATCCGGCGGATATCGAGCGAGGTCTCCGTCTCGAGGACCGTGGCCGGCCGGACGACCTTGTCCTTCTTCCTCGCGCCACCGTCCTTTCGCGCCAGCAACTGCGCATACAATATCCGGGTCAGCTCTGCATTGATCGCATGCCCCGGACGCGTCGCCACGATGTGCGCCTTGAGCGGCATCCCGAGCAGCATCACGTCCCCCACGATGTCCAGGATCTTGTGCCGGACGAACTCGTCCTTGAACCGCAGCGGCTCCTTCGAGATGATCTTGTCACCCCGGATCACGACCGCGCAGTCGAGCGACCCGCCGCGAATCTTTCCGAGTTTCAGCAGTTCCTCGATGTCCTCGTAAATCGTGAACGTCCGGGCGGCGGCGATCTGCGACTGGTACACTTCCGGATCGATCGTGAGAACCAGGTGCTGCGTGTGAATCCCGCGGTCGTCGGCGGAGGTGCAGGAAATCTTCAGTTCGTCCGCGGGCAGCGCGATGATGGAGGAATTGCCGCGGGCGACGGACACGGGTGCATCGAGTTCGAAGTAAACGCGCTCCCGCTCCTGCTCCACCGGTTCGCCCTGCAGGATCAGGTTCACGAACGGCCGGGCGGAACCGTCCAGGATCGGCGGCTCGGACGCGTCCATCTCCACGATCACATTGTCGATCCCGCAGCCGTGCAGTGCGCTCAGCACATGCTCCACGGTATGAATCTTGGCATGACCGGACTGGATGGTCGTTGCCCGCACGAGATCCGTCACCTGATCCACCCGTGGCCGCAGCTCCGGGTTGCCATGAAGGTCCATGCGCCGGAATACGATGCCATGGTCGGCCGGGGCCGGCTTCATCGTCAGGGTGACCGCGTCGCCCGTGTGCAGCGCGCTGCCTTTGATGGATACTGCCCGCGCAAGGGTGCGTTGTTTCATGCTGGATTTGCGGCGGAGTTTCCGCTGCCGCCGCCGCGAAGCGCAAGCCCGGACGCACCGCGGGGAAGCGGCGGCCGGCGGCCGAACCCCCGCTTGACAGCCGTTGCCGGCCCCGGCCAACCTGACCCTTTCTCACTTCCGAACCTCAGCTTGAAACGACCCACCGCATGCCCGCAGCCAACGACATCCGCAAAGGACAGGTAATCAAATTCAACAACGAGCCGCATCTCGTGATGGAGACGCAGCATCGCACCCCCGGAAATCTTCGTGCCTTTGTGCAGGTCAAGATGCGCAATCTTCGCTATGGCAAGGCCCTGGATCAGCGGTTCGCATCGACCGACACGATCGAGGTCCTGCCCACGGATCGCAAGACGCTCGAGTTCAGCTACGCTGATCGCGGCACGTATGCGTTCATGGATCCGGAAACGTTCGAGCAAATCGAGCTGACGGAAAACCAGCTGGGCGACGTCAAGAACTACCTCGCTCCCGGCGGCAAGGTCGATGTCCTCTTCGTGGACGAACGCCCGTTATCGGTCGATCTGCCGGCCTCGGTGGCCTTGAAGGTGGTCGAATCAGCCGAGGGCATCAAGGGTGACACGGCGAGCAACGTGCAGAAACCGGCCAAGCTCGAGACCGGGCTCGTGGTGCAGGTTCCGCTCTTCATCAAGGAAGGGGAAGTCATTCGGATCAACACGACCGACGGCTCCTATCTGGGCCGCGTCTAGCCCGCCTATTTCCACGCGGCGATCGTCACGTCGGAATGCTTGGCGCAGTGCCAGACCGACGGGTCGTCGGCCAACCGGACCATTTTCGCCTCACACTTGGGGCAGCTGGGAGTCGTGCAATCCCCGGCCATGATCTCCTGCATCAATTCCGCCCGGGCCGTATCCGGCAAGGCATTCAGCTTCTCGATCAGGAGATCGCCGGACAGCAGCGTCAGATGCTTTTCCTCCGCGAAATCCCGCGCGGCGACGCTGAACTTCCCGGTGGTGACGACATAGCCGCGCCGGATTTCCTCGGCCGCATTGGCGGCAACGAGATCCTCGAGCGGCTTCGCCCCCACGAGCCCCGGCGGATGAGCGATGCACTGCACGCAGGCAAAGGGCCGTGGCTCCCCTTTCCATGAAATCTTGATGTGCACGGGACTGTCCGGGCCCGATTTCGTCCGCACGGCAACCACGCCGGTCTTCCCATAGTATGAGGCGACCAGTTCCTCGAAACGCTTCCACTCCAGGCTGGTCACCAACTCGGGCGTGAATCGGGCAATGGCCCCCGAACTGGGCTGCGTGGAAACAAACGGAGTCCGGGAAACAGCGGAGGCGGCAAGCTCGAGGCGCCGCTGCCGAAAGCGCCAGGCAAGGTAGCCGAGGCCGCCGGCAATCAGGGCAAGGATGAAATACGAACGCCGCGTCAATCCGGCACCGGCCGAATCCGTCGGCGCCACCGGAGCGCCGGTGTGCGCGGTTTCGCCCGCGTGGACCGAGGTCACCGTTTCGGCCGGGCGGGCCGTGGTCGCTGGTGCGGCAGCCGGCACGGACGCCGCCGGCTGGCTCGTGGTGGGTGGTTCCTGAGATGGTGCGGACTCCGCCGCTTCGGACGGCGGCTCGACGCCCGCCGGCTTCGTCGCAAGAGCCGGCAGATCCTGCTCCGGGCTCACGACGGATTCCGGTGTCGGCTCCGGCGCCAGCGAGGCATCCGGCTCATTCACGGATGCCACCGCGGTATCCAGGACGGCTGAACCCGCCAGTGGAAGCGTGGTTGCGGAGACCGGAGCCGGGGGCGGCGGGGTCGGACCAGCGGCAACGGACGACCGCGTGCCAGCGGAGGCCGCCGGTTCGGTGCGCGTGCCTCGGCGCGTTGGAGGGCGGACGGACTTTATCGTGAATTGTGGCTCCGGGGGCGCAGCGGGGGCGGCAGCCGAGACCGGAGCGGGGACGGATTCCGCTGCAGCCGAGTCCTCCGCCGGGGCCGATAACTCGCCCGCCCCGGGCGCTATTGGGCTGGCAGACGCGCCGGAGGAGGCGGGCGCAGCTGCGGGCAAACGGGTGGGCTCCGGCGGGCGCACCGGCTCCGGCGCCAGCGGATTGACCTCGATCACCACGCCGTCCCGCAGGACCAGTCGCTGCCCCTCGTACCACATCAGTTCGCGGTTTCCGGCCACCATGACGCTCCGTGGCTCACCATACAGTGCCAGGACCTCCGCGCGGGTCGCGCCGATCGCGGCCGACTTCTCCGCTGTGCCGGCCGCGCAGGCCAGAAGCAATGTCCCGGCACAAATGCATGCTCTCAAGGCAACTGCAGTCGTAAATCGCATGGACGATCGAAGGATTGCTTCAACCGCCCCGGCCCCGCAATGCCGAACTTCAGGATCCCCGCACCGCTAGATCACGCGCGACCAAAGGACCTTCAGGTACCGGCTTTCCAGGCAGTTTGAATACACCGGATGATCCGGCCCGGGGCCGGTGCGATCGAAAAACTGCAGCCGGCGATTCTGGCGATGGGCGGCCTTGATCACGTGCGCTTCGAAATCCTCCAGGCTGAGCAACCCGGAGCATGAGCAGGTGACGAAGATTCCGCCCGGCTTCACCAGGGAGATCCCGAGCAGGTTCAAGTCCTCGTACTTCTGGCGTCCCTCCCAGTTGCCATGCTCATCCCGCGTGAAGATGAACTTCGGCGGATCCAGGATCACGAGGTCCCACGACTCACCGTTGGTCTGCATCTGGCGCGCATAGGCGAACGCATCCGCATGCACGAACTTGATTCGCGCCTGGTTGAGGTTCGCATTGCGCTTCGCCTGGGCGAGCGCGACCTCGTCCAAATCGACGCAGGTCACGTCCGCCGCGCCGCCGCTTACCTTCGCGTTGAGGCCAAAGCCGCCGGTATAACTGCAGAGGTCAAGCACCCGCGCCCCCGCCGCGAACTGCGCCACCCGGCGCCGGTTGTCTCGCTGGTCACAAAAGAAACCGGTCTTGTGCCCCTCCGTGAAATCCACCTCGTAACGAACGCCATGTTCGCGGATCTTCACCAGCCGGGGCGCCGCCGCGTTGCTCTCCTTGAAGATCGATGGCTTGATCCCTTCCAGGCTCCCCAGGTCATGATCCACCTGCACCCGCACAAAGCGGGTCCCGGCCAGTTCATGCAGCAAGGGCAGCCACCGCGGCAGCCGCTGGGCTATCCCCAGGCTGTAGACTTCGCACAACAGCGTGTCACCGTAACGATCGATCGTCAGCCCGCTCAACCCGTCGCCATCGGAATTGATCAGCCGATAGGCCTCGGACACGTCGTCCAGCCGGAACAGCGACCGGCGCAGCGCGACAGCGCGGCGGATCGCTCCCTCGAAATAGGATTCGTCCACCGGCGCGGCGCCATGCGTGACCACGCGCAGCGGGATCTTCGCCCGGGGATTATATAGCCCTGCCCCCGCCCGGTTGCCATTCTTGTCATAGACGGTGACCAGATCCCCGGGCGCCGCATCGGGTGACACCGGACCTAGCAGCCGCGGAAAGATCGCCGGCTGGAAGGTGAAATACTTCAACTGGGCCCAGGGCCGCTGCCATTGCGCCCGATTGCCGGGCGCCACGTGGGAGTCCTCCGGCCTTGGCTTCGCGGGCGGCATCGGGGAAGTGGGTTGATGGCGGCAAATCCCGCCTGCTGCGGGCTCCCGGCGCGGGTTTTCCCCAGGGCGGAAACCACCGCACCGGGCGGTGAACTTCAACTCGCAGCGGGGACCCGCGCGTGCGGACTAGGCAACGCGCTCGACGATGAGCGGCGGCGGAGTCGGGCGCTTCGGGGCCAGGCGATAGGCATTCTTGAAATACTCCAGCGCCTGCTCGAGCTTAGCCTCGTCGTTGTAGTGAATCATCATCAGCGGCTCACCCTGCTTCACCTGCGTGCCGACCTTCTTGATTTCGGACACGCCGACGGAATGATCGATTTTGTCGTGAGGATGCTCCTTGCCGGCGCCCAGGAGGTGCACGCCACGGGCAATCATGGCCGCATTGATCGTGTGAACATAGCCGCGCTTCGGCGCCGGCAGCTTCCGTATATGGCGCGCCTGCGGGAATTTTTCCGGATGATCAATGTAGGTCGTGTCACCGCCCTGCGCCTTCGCCAGCTCCTTGAATTTCTCGAGCGCGGATCCGTCGGTCAGGTGCCGCTGGACAGTCTGCTTGGCCGACAAGGTCGAACCGGCGACCCCGGCCAGCCGGACGATCTCCATGCCCAGCTTGAGCACGAGTTCCTTCATGTCCTCCGGGCCCTCGCCCTTCAGCAGCTGAATCGCCTCCTTCACCTCGAGCGCCGTCCCCACCGTGTCGCCCAGCGGCTGGTTCATGTCCGTGACCAGCGCCACGCACCGGCGTTTCATCGACCGGCCGACGCGCGTCATCGAGCGCGCCAACTGCTTGGCCTGCTCGAGATCCTTGATGAACGAGCCGTTCCCCCACTTGACGTCGATCACGAGCCCTTCGGAGCCTTCCGCGAGCTTCTTCGACAGGACGCTGCCGGTAATCAGCGGCAGGCTCGGGATGGTGCCGGTGTCCTTGCGCAATTCATAGAACTTGGCGTCCGCCGGCGCCAGGTCCTCTGTCTGGGCCACGATCGCCCCGCCAATCCGGGCGAGTTGCGAGGCAAAGTGCTCGTTGGACAGGTGGCTCTTGAAACCCGGCAGCGCGGCGAGCTTTTCCAGCGTGTTGACGATGTAATCATGCTCGACCCCGCACATCATCGGCACCACCACGCCTGAGGCCATTGCCAGCGGCACCAGCACCAGCGAGGTCTTGTCGCCCACTCCGCCCGTCGAATACTTGTCGATCTTGGGCTTGGCGATATGCGACAGGTCGATCACCTCGCCCGACAACATCATCTCCTCGGTCAGGTCCGCGGTCTCCTGCGCGGACATCCCGGAAAAGTAAATCGCCATGGCCAGCGCGGCGAGCTGATGCTGCGGCATCTCGCCGTCCAACGTGCTGTCTATGATGTATCGAATTTCCTCCTGGGTAAACTCGCCGCCGTCCCGTTTCTTTTCGATGAGGAAGTTGAAGGTCGGCTTGATGAAACGACGCGTCGGAATATTACGTTTACTGGTCATGTGTGGTTATATATGCGCAGCGGGCGCAGGCCTCCGCTGGCGGAAAAGTTTGTGAGCCAAGGGATTTCCCTGTCAAAGTCGAGTCTAAATAGGCGCCCGCCGGAGCCTATTTTAGGGGATATTCCCCAATAAAACAAGGCGAAGTTGGGCGGCCAGGCCGGCACGACGCGGCGGCGCCTGCGATTGTGTTACCCGCCGCCGGCAGCCCAAAGAGGGGAAGTTCCTTCCTGCCGGGCCGGTTCCGCGGGGGCAGAACGAGGCGGTGGCCACTCCGCGCTTGCGCGCACCGGCCGGGTTCCGGTTCCCTGCGCGGATGCACGTCTCGTTCAACCTCGGCGACGATCTGGATGCGGCCGTGAGATCCGCCGCGGGCTTGGCCGGCCTCGCCGATCCCGCCGCCCTGATCCCGGAGATTCGCACCGCCGATCCCCGCCATGGCGATTTCCAGGCGAACGGGGTTCTCGGATACGCGAAGGCACGGCGGCTCAACCCCCGCGCGGTCGCGGAGCAGTTGGTCGCCGCCCTCGATCCCGCGCTGGCCGCGCAGTATGAGGTCGGGGTCGCGGGGCCGGGATTCATCAATTTCAGGCTGCGACCGGCGGCGCTGCTGGGCTGGCTGCGGGCCTTCGACTCGGCGGAGCACCTTCGGGCCGGGGCGGCTACCGCCCATGCCGGCCAGACGTGGGTCGTCGACTACTCGTCGCCCAACACCGCCAAGCAGATGCATGTCGGACACCTTCGCTCCGCCGTGATTGGCGAGGCGATTTGCCGGCTGCTCGAATTCATGGGTGCCCGGGTCGTGCGCGACAATCACCTCGGCGACTGGGGCACGCAGTTCGGCAAGCTCATCTATGGCTACAAGCGCTGGCTCAATCCGGCAGCCCTCCAGGCCGACCCGATCGAGGAACTCGAGCGGCTCTACAAACTCGGCCACGAAGCCACGCCCGACGGCTCACCCGAACTCGATGAGGCGCGCCAGGAACTCGTGAAGCTGCAGAACGGCGATCCGGAGAATGTCGCGCTCTGGCAGACGTTTTCCTCGGTCAGCCAGGCTGCCTTTCAGCAGATCTATGATCGCCTCGGCATCCGCTTCGATCACCACCTCGGCGAAAGCTTCTACAACGACAAGGTCGACCGCGTTTACCGGGAGCTGGAGGAAACCGGGCTCGCCCAGGTCAGCGAGGGCGCGCTGGTCGTGTTTCACCCCGAACACCCGCGGTTCAAGTCCCAGCCCTTCCTGATCCGCAAGGCCGATGGCGCCAGCAATTACGCCTCGACCGATCTGGCGACGGCGCTGTACCGCGCACAGCATTTCAAGGCCGACGGGATCGTTGTCGTCACCGATTTCCGGCAGGCCGACCACTTTGAACAGCTGTTTCTCACCGTGAGGAAATGGTTCGCCGCCAAGGGCTACCCGGTGCCCGAACTGCACCATGTGACCTTCGGGGCGGTCACCGGCGAGGACGGCAAGGCTCTGAAGACGCGCAGCGGCGACGTCATCCGGTTGAAGGCGCTGCTGGACGAGGCCGAGGAGCGCGCATTCGCAATCGTGTCGGAGAAGAATCCGGATCTGCCCGAAGCCGAGCGCCGGGCGATTGCCCGCGCAGTCGGCGTCGGTGCCGTGCAATACGCCGACCTCTCCCAGAACCGCAGCAGCAACTATGTCTTTTCGTGGGACAAGATGCTGGCCCTCGACGGCAATACTGCACCCTACCTCCTCTACGCCGTTGCGCGGATCCACTCGATCTTCCGCCGCGGCGGGGTCGCGCCGGGAGATCCCGGATCCGAGGCAGAGGCTACGCCGCCCGAAACCGCCGCCGAACTCAGCCTCGCGCGCAAGCTGGTGAAATTTCCCGACGCCATCCGACTGGCAGGCGAAACGCTCCGCCCGCATTACCTCGGGCTTTATCTCTTCGAACTCGCGGGCGAGTACAGCGCCTTCAACAACGCCGACAAGGTGCTCGTCGATGACCCGCCCGTTCGCGCCCGCCGGCTCCTGCTCTGTGCCCGGACGCTCCTGCTCTTGGAAACCGGGCTCGGCCTGCTGGGGCTGCGGACGCTGAAGCGGATGTAAGGCCAAAAGGGAGGCTGCAAATCGCACTTGCCGCTGCGGGGCGCCGGGGCCACCCTGCCCGCCCCATGGCCACGCAGGAACTTTACATCCGCAATGAGTCCGAGACGGAGGCTCGCGGACCGTTCAGCCCGCAGCAAGTCGCCGATCTCGCCGAGGCCGGCCAGGTCAGTGCCGACACCCTAATCTACGATGCGACCACCGAGCAGTGGGTCGCGCTCAATACCAATGCCGAATTGATGGCGGTGGTCTTTCCCGAAAAGCGCAAGCTGTCGCTCAAAGCCAAGGAAATCAAAACCCTGAACAAGCCCGACGAGGGGGCGAAGCCCATCACCGTCAATGATATGTTGGCGGCAGCCGAGGGCCGGACCGACGACACCAAGGATAAACGCGATCCGGAAGGCGAAATGGCCCGAGCCGCCAAGTTCGGGCTGTACGGGGCGCTGGTGGCTCTGCTCCTCGCCGCCGCCGGCGAACTGCTTCCCTCCACGGAGGCGCTGATGGCTATGGACATGGCGAAGCTGATGGAGCGGCCGTTCGTGTTCTTCGGTTTGTTTGACCTCGCCCTCGTCGTGCTGCTCGCGCTGGGGATGGTAACCCTGTACCCGGTCGTGCGTTTTCGCGCCGCCCTTGGGCTCGGCCTGATGGGCTTTATCTTTTATGCGCAGGGGCTCTCGGTCCCGCTCCTTCAAGTGCTCCTTGGCTGCGCCGGGCTTTATTGCTGCACCGTCTTCGTGACCCTGGTTCCAGCGATTCTGGCCGCCGCCGCCGCGATTGGTGGAATGGGAACGCTCGCCTGGTATTTCCTGTCGAGCTGACCTGTGTCGCATCGAGCCGCAGCGTCTTCCACCCCGGGCACCCGGCTTGCGGACGCGTGGGCGCGCTTTGCCCACATTTACCAGAAGGAAATCTGGCAATCCGGCACGCTCAGGTCCGCTTCCGTGAAGGGTGCCTGCTACGCCGTCCTGCGGGTAATCTCGATCAGCATCACGGTTTTTTTCGAATCGCGGATCGTAAGCCGCGCGGCGGCACTGAGCTTCAGCTCGCTGCTGGGGCTCGGTCCGCTGCTGGCCATCGCCATGCTGGTGGCCGGTTTCGCCCTGGGCGACAGCGGCTCGAAGGTCATCGCCGACACGCTGCACCGGCTCCTCACCTTCATCGCGCCCCAGATTGAACAGTACGAGGTCATCACGCAGACCCCGACCGAAATCAACACGGATGCGGTCAACCTGATCAACGGGGTGATCGGCGCGGCCCAGTCGGGTTCCGCCGGCGCCCTCGGCGGACTCACGCTGATTTTCATCGTCCTGCTGCTGTTCAAGTCGATTGAGGACACCTTCAACGACATCTGGGGGGTGCGCCAGGGGCGCTCCATCCTGACTCGAATCGTCTTCTATTGGACAATCCTCACCCTTGGCGCGGTCCTGTTCTTCACCGCCGTCGCACTGCTGGGTGCGGGCACGTTCGTGAACGTGTTCTTCGAGCGGCTCCCGCTTGGCGGGGTCCTCCGCTCGCTCACCTGGACCCTGCCGCTCTTCTCCTTCATCCTGCTGACCGGGATCCTGATGCTGTTCTATCGCGTGATTCCGAACACCCATGTGGCCTGGCGGGCGGCGTTCGCAGGTGGAATCGTGGTGGCCGGACTCGTGATGATCAACCAGTACGCGGCTTTCGTCTATGTGAAGCGCGTGGTCCTGGAACGCAGCCTCTATGGTTCACTCGCCATCCTCCCCATCCTCATGTTCGGGCTGTATATCTTCTGGCTCAACGTGCTGATTGGCGGCGTGGTCAGCTATGCCCTGCAAAACGTCCATTTTCGCAGCAGCCAGGCAGCCTGGAGCACGCTGCCCGAATCGATGCGGGAACGGCTGGCGCTGGTGGTCTTCCTGGCGATCTGCCGGCGATTCCGCGAATGCCTGCCCCCCATCTCAGCCTCCCACCTCAGCGATTTGCTCAAGGTGCCAACCCAGCTGCTGAACGAGTGTCTCAACCGACTCTGCAAGATCAACCTGATCACGACGCTGCAGCCGTTGCCCGGCTCCGCCACCAACGATGCCCTTTACCAGCCGGCGCGTCCGCTCAACCGGCTCACCCTGTTTGATTTCAAGACGCTGGACGACAATCATGGCGAGAACGCCATCGAGACATCCCTCGAGCACTTCGAGCCGCTGGTCCTGCGTTACGACATCGCGCTGAACCAGCTCGGCGAACACGAGTTCTTTCAGAAGAACCTGGAACAACTCCTGGAGGAGACGCCCGTTGAAACCCCGCCGTCTCCCGCGGAGGAGGAGCCAGACTCCGAGGGCCGTTAGCCCGGCCGCCACGGACTCGCGCCATGTCCGCCCCGCGGCCCCGACTGCAACCGCGATCCGATCGAAGCCGTCGCCACCGTCAGTGACCAGGGTGTCCGGCGACGGGCCGCCGACCGGCTTACTTCGCCCTTGCCACCCACGCGACCCAACCTACCGTCCCCCCTTTTCGCCCATGATCTCCTGGATCCAGAGATATTTCCAGCACCACTTCCGACTCATCTTCGCTGTCCTGCTGGCGATCATCATCGTTGCCTTCGTCTTCACCATCGGAGCCTCGCCGGGAATCGGCACCGCGGACCGGCGGGCGATTGATCGCGAGTTCTTCGGTTACAACCTTGCCCGCGCGCAGGATCAGCAGCGGCTGATGGGCGATGCACAGCTCAGCGTTGCACTCCAGTTCGGTTCCTTTGGTGGAATTGGCGAGGATCAGGTCCAGAATTATGCCTTCAATCGCGCCGCCGCGCTGCACCTCGCCGATCAGTGGCATGTGCCCGCGGCCACGACCCAGGAAATCACCGACGCGATCAAGAACCTGCGGATGTTCCACGGTCCCGACGGCCAGTTCGATGCCCGGCAGTACGCCACCTTCCGCGACAACCTGAAGACGAATCCGGCCGGAATGTCGGAAGGCGACATCGTCCGGGTGATCGGAGACGATGTGCGGATCGAGAAGGTGAACAAGCTGCTGGCCGGCCCGGGCTACGTGCTGCCGGGCGAGGTGGGGAACCAGCTCGAGCGCGCCGACACCACGTGGACCATCGCGACCATCACGGCGGATTACGCCACCTTCCAGCCCGAGATCAAACCGACAGAGGCCGAGCTGAACCAGTTCTTCGAGGAGAACTCGTTCCGGTACGAGATTCCTCCCCGGGTCGTCGCGAGCTATGTGAAATTTCCCGCCAGCGATTACGAGCCCAAGGTCAGCCTTACCGACGCGGAGGTCCGTGCGTTCTATGATGCGAATCCCGCCCGGTTTCCCAAGCCCGCCGCCGATGCCGGCAAGCCGGCCGCACCCGCGGTGATGCCGACCGATTCCGCTGCCGATTTCGCCGCCGTTCGTCCCCAGGTCGAAGCCGCCCTCAAGCGTGAGCGCGCGCGTTCCATGGCCACCAAGGCCGCGAGCGACCTCGCACTCTCGCTCTACGAGGCAAAGGTGACGCATGGCCCCGAGCTCGACAGCTTCCTGGCGCGCCACCAACTGGCTTCCCAGCCGCTCGCGCCGTTCACCCGTGAGTCGGGTCCCGCCGAACTGGGTGGCGCGCGCGAGATTACCGCCGAGGCGTTCCGGTTGAACACCGATCGGATGGTCTCGGATGCAATCCCGACCTCGGACGGCGCCGTCGTCCTTTTCTGGCGCGAGACACTGCCGGCCACCCAGCCGCTTTTCAGCGCCGTCCGCGAAAAGGTGGCCGCCGATTTCGTGGAGAGTGAAAAGCGCAAGCGTTTCGTCGAACTCGGCCGCAAGATTTGGCAGCAGCTCGCGGCACGGCTCAAGGCGGGTGACTCGCCGGAGAAGGCCGCCGAGGTTGCCAGTACCGCGGGGGTGAAGCTCGAAGCGAAAACGCTGCCGGCGTTCTCGCTCCGCACCCCTCCGCAGGATGTCGACTACTCCGTATTTGGCGCGCTCGAACGGCTCGAGAAGGGCGAAGTCTCGGAAATGGTGATCGGCGCGGATAAGGGAACCTTCGTCTATGCCTTGGACAAGCAGGCCCCGGATCTTTCCGAATCCAATCCCCGGTACGCGGAAACCCGGAACCAGCTCGCCATGATGTCGGGCCGGATGAGCGGAGCCGCCTATCTTTCCAACCTGGTCGAACAGGAACTCGAGCGCACCGCGCCCAAGCTGTAACCCGGAAACTTCGGGTGGTCGCAGCCCGCGCTTTCCTTCCTCGCATCCCGCCGCCATACAATCGCGGCCAATGCCGCTCAACGTTTACGCGCCCGTCCACCCACCCTGCCGGCTGTGCGGGTCGGGATTCGAGCACCGGCAGCGTGCGGGCGAACCCGATCTCCGGACGTGTCCGACCTGCGGCCAGCCGGTGCGCCGCCTCGTTGTTCCCCGTGTAAATTCTCCGAAACTTTCGAGACCGGTTTCCGTCTCGCGCGCCAGAGACGCCGGCTTCACGGTCCTGAAGCGCACGCCGGGCGGTGACTATGAGCAGCCGTAACTTTCATCGCCGCCTGGTGTTATTCCGGTACGTTCCGGCCGGTCCTCCGCTCCTCAAGCTCATGCCATTCCTCGCTCGCGCCCTGCTCGCTTTCAGCCTCCCGCTCACCGCAGTGTTTGCCCAGCCTGCTCCGGCTGGCGCACCGCCGATCAGCGTGGCGCCCGACCGCCCGCTGTCGCTCGAGGAGGCGATTGCCCTCGCGCTCCAGAAGAACTTCAGCCTGCAGATCGAGAACCTGTCCCTCGAGAATGCCCGGGAGAATGTCACCATCCAGGATGCGGTCTTCGATCCCGTCTTCACGGCCGCCGGCACGCGCAGCCTCAGCCAGCAGGCCAGCAACACCAGTGTGCTCGACGGCACCCAGCGCGAGGGTCCCCGCAACGACAATACGAACTTCCGCGTCGGCGCGCAGCTGCCGCGGATTCCGTACACCAACGGCACGCTGCAGGTCCAGGCCAACATCGCCCGCAGCGCCACCAACTCCACCAACGCCCTGCTCAACCCGAGCTATGGCAATGGCGTGTCCGCCACCCTGAATCAGCCGCTGTTCCGCGATTTCGGCCGGCGTGCCGCCCTCGCCGCCCTCGAGAATGCCCAGCTCGCCTTCAATATCGCCACCCTCAATTACAAGAGCGAAGTCCTCGCCATCGTCAGCGACACCGAGAATGCGTATTACAACGTGGTCGCCGCGCGGGAACTGCTCCGGATTCGGGAGCTCACCCTCCAGGCCAACCAGCGTCTCCTGAGCGAGAACACCGCGCGGCGGAATACCGGTGTCGCCACCGATCTCGATGTGCTGGCCGCCGAAGTCCAGGTCGCAAGCGCCCGGCGCGCACTCGTCCAGCAGGAGCAGACGGTTCGCGACACCGAGGAGGCGCTGCTCAGCCTGATCAACGTCCCGCTCGACGTGCGGCCGGGAATCGTCGCCTTCGACGATCGGGAGGTGCCACAGCCGAATTTTGCCCAGTCCTACAAGCTCGCGCGCGACTTCTATCCCGACCTGCAGGCCGGTGGCCAGGCGCTCCGCCAGCTCGAGCTCAACCTCGAGACCGCCCGTCGCAACCTCCTGCCCAATCTCGATCTGACCGCGCAACTGGGCTACACCGCCCGGGCGACGGAGGCGGGATACCAGGAGGCCATCGCCAACCTCCCCAGCCATCACGGGAACAACTGGTCCATCGCCCTCAATTATTCGCTGCCCTGGGGACAGCGGGCCGACAAGGCCCGGCTCCGCCAGGCCGCCAACAACGTTTCCTCGCAAAAGGTCCGGCTGGATTTCCTCGAGCAGCAGCTCATGGCCGATGTGCGGGCCGCCGTCCGCGCCGTCGAAACCAACCTGGTCGCGGTCGAGATCGCCGCCCAGGCGACGTTGCTCGCCGAGCGGCAGTACGAGCAGCAAAAGGCCCGTTACGATGCGGGCCTTTCCACCAGCCGTCTCGTGCTCCAGTTCCAGGATGATCTCGACAACATGCGTTTCCAGGAACTGAGCGCGAAGCTCGCCCTCCGCCGCGCCGTCGCCGAGCTCCGCCGGCTCGAGGGCACGTCCCTCCAGCGGTTCCACGTCGAGCTGCCCCAATAATCCGGCCTCCGCCTCCGAGGCCCGGCCCGATCGCCTTCCGACCGATGCCGTCCGCCCTGCTCCTTCGAATACTCTTCTGGCTGTGGCTCGGCGGCGCCGTGGCCGCCGGCCACCTCCAGCTGCTGCAGCGACTGCCCCCTACCGGCTTTGCAATCCTGATCCTCGCGCTGGCCGGTCTCGCCGTCATCGCCTGCCTCCGGCTGCCGGCCCTGCGCGAATGGATCGATGCCGTCGATCTCCGTTCCTTGATCCTGCTCCACGCGGTGCGCTTCGTCGGCATCCACTACCTCCTGCTCTACCACCGCGGCATCCTGCCGCGGGAATTCGCCCTCTCCGCCGGCATCGGCCATGTCATCATCGCCGCCATGGCGCTGCCTGTGGCCTTCGCCCCGCTCGAACCCGGCCCCCGGCTTCGCGCCATCTCGATCTGGAACGTCGCCGGCTTCGCGGATCTCATCCTGGTCATCGCGACCATGACCCGGCTCAACGTGTCGGAGCCCCTGCACCTGCTGCCGCTGATGCGGCTGCCGCTCAGTCTCGCGCCCACCTTCCTGATGCCGTTGCTCCTCGCCACCCACGTCATCATCCATCTTCGCGTCGCCCAAGCCCGCCGCACTTAGCCCGGACATTTCCTAACGCGGCAGCCGTTACCTGAGGTATCGTGCTCGTCATTCGTAATCTTGCACGAAGATCAGAGGACCTTTCGCTCCCATTTCCAATTCGTGTGTTTGGTGTGTTTCGTGGGAAAAACTCGTCCTTGGTCCCTGGTCCTTGGTCCCTGGTCCTTGGAGCCTGCGCCTCGTTAGCCAAACAGCTCCGACTCATCACGCAACGTATCCACCTCAACCCTCCGGTGTGCGGGCAGCTGGGTCCGAAACCACGTGCGCTGCTTCTTCACCAGCGCCCGGGTATTACGGGCAATTTCCTCCGCCAGCCGCGAAGCCGGCAGCGTCCCATCGAGCATCGCAATCACTTCCCGATAGCCAATCGCTCGCGCCGCGCTGGGATTCCGTTCCAGTCCGGCGGCTCGCAACCGCCGCACTTCCTCCACCAGGCCCAATGCCAGCATCGCAGACACCCGCACCTCGATCCGTTTCAGGAGCTCCGCCGCGTCCCGCTCCAGCCGGACCAGCTTCACCGCGAACTCCGCAAACGGACCTGGCTGCCGCGCAAACTCATCCGCCAACGCCGCCAGCGTCCGGCCTGAGGCCAGGCATCGCTCGAGCGCCCGCGCCACCCGGCGGGGGTTCGCCTGATCCAGGGAACCCAGCCCTTCCGGGTTGAGCTCGCGCAGCCGCGCCAGCGCGTCCGCGTGGGAAAGTGCCGCCACCATGCGCCGCACGTCCTGCGGCACAGCAATCTCGTCCGCCACCGGGCCAAAGAAGGCCTTCAGATAGAACCCACTGCCTCCGGCCACCAGGACGGACCGTCCCCGGCCGAGGATATCCGCCACCGCCGCGCGGGCACACGCCACATATTCCGTCACATCCATCCGCTCGCTCACCTCGACGAGATCGATGCCATGATGCGGGACCCGCGCCCGCTCCGCCGCCGTCGGCTTGGCCGTCCCGATGTCCATCCCCCGGTAAAACAGCAGCGAGTCGCAGGAAAGGATTTCCGCCCCGTGCCGCTCGGCCCAGCGCAGCGCCCACTCCGTCTTGCCGACGGCAGTCGGCCCGGTGAGGACGTGGATAACTGGCTGCATGAGGGGAGCCAATCCGGCCATCGTCACCGGTGCGAGCGAGGAGTGGCCGACAGTCCGCGGATTGCCATGAGCCCGCACTCGTGCAATGCGTGCCCTGCCGTCCGCGTGAAATCCTGCTTCATCGTCAATCTCCGTTCCGGCCGCGCCGCGCGCGCCCGGCCCGCGGTGGAGGAGTTCGCCCGCCGGCAGGGCGCCACCCTCCGGCTGACGACCCACGCCCGCCATGCGTTCACGCTCGCCCGGGAGGCCCTGGCGGACGGTTGCGAACTCGTCGTCGCCGTCGGCGGCGATGGCACGATGAACGAGGTCGCATCCGCCCTGGTCGGCACGCCCGCCACCCTGGGCCTGATCCCGTGCGGCTCCGGCGACGGGCTCGGACGGCATCTCGGCATCCACGGATCGGTTACGCGAGCCCTCCGGCTCCTCCACGAGGGCCGGCCCCGCCGGATCGACACGGCCACCGCGGACGGCCACCCGTTCTTCACCACCGCCGGTCTCGGCTTCGAGGCCGAGATTGCCGATCGGTTCAACCGGCTGCAAAAGCGCGGCTTCCTCCGGTACCTGATGACGGGTGCGGCCGTCCTGCGGAGCTGTGAGCCGCAGGAGTATGCGGTCACGCACGGGGACCGGCGTGAAGTCTTTCCCGGCTTCTCGCTGACCGTCGCCAATGCCAGCCAGTACGGCAATGGCGCCCGGATTGCCCCGTCGGCCAGGATCGACGACGGCTTGCTCGATCTCTGCGTCATTCCGGCGGTGAACGGCCGCAATCTGCTGCCGCTCGTCGCACGGCTTTTCCACGGTACAATCGATCGCGTGTCGGGAGTGGAAATCCGATGTGGCGCCCGCTTCGTGATCGAACAGCCGCGACCGGGACTGCTCCACACCGACGGGGAAGTGCACCCGGCCGGCACCCGCGTCGAGTTCGCCGTCCGGCCGCTCAGCCTCGGCATCCTTTGTCCCGCCACGGTTCCGGATTCAGCGGACGCCGCCGAATGCTCAGAACCCCACGAGCCAAACCTGGCACAGTGAGTTCCAGCGTGCCAATGTGAGAAGATTCTCGCTTGGGATAGCCGCGGGATCCCGGTCACCGTCGCCGATGCGCTGTCGCGTGTGACGGGGTTCACGTACGACGATCTCGGCCGCCGGATCACCGCCACCAATCCGCAGGAATGCTCGGCGTGCTGTTTGCCATGGCGCTCTCCGTCGTGGCGGTGCTGCTGGTGCAGCATCTCTACGTCGAGGATACCCTCGAAAACGGCCGCTCGCGGCGACGGGAGTCGCGCAGCCATCGGGGCTGAACACCCGATCGGAATCAGCAGATCTTACGCGAGGGTCGGTGGCAACGAATACATTTCGGCCAGACTTCCGGATTTCCGGAAGTCTGGCGCCTTCCATTGCTGCAGTTCGCGCTGCCAGGCTCGCCGGCATGAGACCGCCAGCCGCACTGCCCGATGCCATGGGGATGCTCTCCCCGGGGCTCTCGAGCCTCGATTGGCTGCAATCGGCAAGGAGCATCGAAACGGCCGTATTTTTGAGCACCGGCGTCCCGATCCGAGTGGTTCACCCGTACCTAGCTGGACGGCTTCAACCGCCCACCGACGCCTTCTGCGAGGTCATGCGCCGCTGGATGCGCCATTGCACGCGATGCCGCCAGAAATGTGAAACGGTGGAACAGCGCATCGCCTCCGGCCGGAGTTCGCACGTCAGCCGGTGTTTTTCTGGTCGGGTTGAATGCGCTGTTGCTCTCCGGACGGAGAATTTCTCGCTCGGAATCATGTGGAGTGCGCCCGTGCTGGCTGCCAAACCGACGATCAGCAGCTTCGACCGGATTATTGCACCGGTTCGCCATCGGCTGAATCCGGCAGAAACATTGGAGGCGCGATCCGTATACCTTGCGACGCCGACCATCGCACCTCAACGGCTGGAGCGTCTCATGCGACAGGTGGCGGGCCGGCTGCCGGCTGCCTTGCAGGTGCTATCCTCCAAGCCTTGCTCCCACGAGGAGTACTCCCATCTCAACGGGAATCGCCTGAATTGCCGGGAGGCACCCCTCGGACAAAGGACTGTCGCTGCGGCGCGAGACTTTATCGCACTGAATAGGTGGCGTCCTCTGACGCCAGGAAAGGTGGCATCCGGCATCAATGTAAACCTCAGCCATCTCGGCCGGCTATTTCGGATCGGGCTGAAGCAGACGCTCACGGGCTATCTGGACGGTATTCGTGTCCAGAATGCACGGGCGCTCCTTGCGGGCTCGCGGCAGCCCATCACCCAGGTCTCCGCGGAAGCCGGTTTCCCGTCGATCGCCCGCCTCGACGCGGTCTTCAAGAAGCTAGTCGGGACGACGCCGAGCAGGTATCGCCGCGAATTGGAAACCGAGCGCGCCAGGCAAGCCGTGATTTCGGCCGAAAAGTCGAAATATGATCACAAAATAGTCGAAACATAGGAAGAAATCGCGCCGACCAACCTGATAGCATGGGGACATGATGATTGCGCTCTCACCCGGCACCCGCGCGTTGCTTGACGAGTTGCTCCCCAGCTTGCGCGGGCTACGCCGGCGACCTCATTGCCCCAGCAGCCGCGGACGCGCGAGGGCGCTTCGGCCTGGGGGGAACATGCCCCGTGGGGTTTTGGGCAGTTCCCTGGCGGCCTTGGTCGCGCTCGGGATAACCTGCCTTTGTGAGCCCAGGGCAATGGCCCAGGCCTTTTCGATTTCGAAAGCGTCGCGGCCTCTCGAATCCATCGAGGGCGTGGGAGCCGAGCCTTGTCCTGCTGTCTTTGCGCGCGAGACACTCGATGTTGATGGCCAGATTCTTGGAGCGGCGTGGGCTGGCAACTTATCCACCTTACGGGTCGGACTGAATGCACAGTTGGACGGGAAGCTCTGGATTACTGTGGGTCGGCTTGAATCTCTGCGCATAGAAGGCCTTGCGGTGGAAGAAATCTCCGGGACGGAGCAGAGCAGCGTTCCTCGGGGAGATCTCGCTGATCGAGTTCGCGAGCAGCACACACTTTCTCATGACATCGGCTTGCCGCGATTGCCGCGCCATCATTCCCGGACTGCGGGCCGCGATATGGTTATTGTTCATGGAAGCGGGATTCCCCAATGGGAGAGTGTTCGTGACGCCGTGATTCGCAGTGATAGTCGCGATATCGCGGTTCCTCCTGGAGAGTATCGCGACATTACCATTGAGAGGGGAACGGTAACCCTCGGTCTGGCTGGTTCATCGAGAGCCAGCGAGTATGTGATGCGATCGCTGGTTGTTGGTGATGCTGCACGAATCGAACTCGTTGGGCCGGTGAAGATCACCTTGGTGGAGAGTGCATCGGTCGGAGGAATTGTTGGTAATGTCGAAAGCCCCGAGTGGCTCGACCTTCGCATTGCAGGAGGATCGCTGTCAGTCGCCGATAATGCCCGGCTACATGGGTTCATCCTGGCATCCGAAGGCACCGTGCGCATCGGCAGCGGAGCCGAGATGATTGGGGGTGTCGCGGGCGAAAATGTGACCGTTGGTCCCCACTCCCGCGTTGCGGCTGCGGCGTCCAAGGCAATCCCGACGGCCAGGCAGCCTTTCCTGGCCAAAGCGTTGCGAGTGCAAGCCCGAATATCCGCGATGGTCGAGCGTCACCAGCACGACTATAGCATCAGTGTCGGCTATCCGGGGGATGTGCCCCATGTGCTGCTGGTCGAAGAACGCCGTGCGGGATTTGCCAAGATTGATCTCCAGAATGATCGACTTGCATTGCTGGCAGCCCTTGCGGCGGCGCTGGTCGACACGGGCTTCGATCGGGCGGTCGTCACCGTTGCGCATTTTCACGATAGGCCGGGGGATCCAGGCGTCACCAATTATCCCTTTACCCGAGGTGAGTTGGACCGGGCACTCGAATTTGTCGGCCGAAAGAACAATCCGGCCGATAATCTGCGCAAGATTACATCAAGCCACCTCTTGCTGAATGTCTTTGCCCAGTACTGCAGGGAGCAGGCGATCGTAAAGGAACAGATTTCAGGGAGGACCCGGCAATGAATCCTCTCCGCGCTTGGAAAATTTGCGTCGCCTGCGGCCTTATGGCTTTCGCCGCACGGGCGGACTTCGATGTCGAGGTGACCGGAACCACCAGCGGATCCGTTTGGGGTTCGGATCCATATACCAATGACAGCAGCCTGGGAGCCGCCGCCGTGCACTGTGGGATCCTGGCACCAGGCCAAACCGGTCTCGTGCGGGTAATCGAATTACCCGGTCAGTCGAGCTATACCGGATCCACCAGCAACGGCGTCACCTCTTATTCGTATGGACCATGGGGTGGCAGCATCACCCTGGAATTACTCGGCACGGGAGGTGGTGGATCCGGCGGCCCACACGCTCCCGAGGTAAGTTTCTTCGGACCGGGCCAGGTCATTACCGATGAGTCGTTTGCGGTGAGCTCTACGGCAACCGACGAAGACGGCAATCTCCATTGGATGACGATCCGATGGCTGAACCACGGAGAGCAATTGTCCGAGCAGATTTCAGGGTCGAGCGCGACCCGCAGTGTCAATCTCACCGCGCCATCGTCACCGGATACGATGTATGTCAGAGGCGAGGCGTCGGATACTGAAGGAGCGACAGTCGCGAGCGAATGGCAGGCAATTTCCGTGGTGGCCCCGCAGACCGAGCCTCCGACGGTGTCGCTGGGCTGCCCCGATTACATGGTCATCAACACGGCCTACTCGGTAAGCGTGTCGGCAGAAGACAATGATGCCGACCTCGATTCGGTCTATATTGAACGCGAGTCGTATGGCTTGATTCAGTCATGGGCGGCTTCGGGTGGGAGCACCTATCGCGTGACCAGCATCACTGCACCGGGCGCTGCCCAGACCATCCGTCTTCGCGCCGGCGCCATCGATGGAGATGGTCATGTCGTTCTCACCTCATGGAGGGATGTCCCCGTTCTTGCCGAGCCACCGCCGACCGTCGCGGTCGCACCAAGCAGCCTGCAGGTCGGGGAACTTCTAACCGTCAGCTTTCGTGCGCCAGGAGTCGGAGGCATCCTCCGGCTGCATCAGGTTGGCACCGCGAACACGGTGTTCCTGCTTTCCAGTCCTGTGTCCGGTGGTCTGGGATCCCTGCCGTTCACGATCACTTCGAGTTTCTCCGTCGGCCAGTCATACCATGCCCGACTCTTTGCAAACGATGGCGCGACCCTGCTCGCGACCTCAAACACGTTTACGATCATTTCCGTGCCGCCTCCACCCCAGAATTCGCAGGACCTGACAGTGGTCGGCAGCACATCCGGCGCGGTCTGGGGCACCAACATCTATACCGACGACAGCGATCTCGGGACAATTGCCGTACACATGGGCTTCACGACGCCGGGTCAAAGCCGGCTGGTCCGCGTATTCTACCTTGCCGGAAGAGACAGCTACAGTGGATCCACCAGAAACGGGGTAACGACGTACTCCTATGGCGAGTGGGGTGGGAGCATACGGATGGAGGATCTGGGCGGCAGTGGTACACCGGTCGACCCCCAAATCACGATTGACCTCCCGATCGCAACCCAGGCGCTGGTGAATGAGACCTTCCTGGCGGCGGCCACGGTTTCGGACTTCAACAGTGATTTGCGGCGCGCCGCCATGGTTTGGAATGGCACGACCCTGGTCAATCAGAGCTACTCGTCGGCGACTTCAGTTCGACAGATCTCCGCTTATGCGAACACCGGCACAACTGCGGGTGTCAAAGTCCTTCGCGTCTGGGCCAACGATTCGCGCAACCTGAGTGGAACTCCAGGAGCGCCGGGATACGCGGCGGTGGATTTTCCAATCAATGTGATGCTGCCAAACGAGCCGCCGCATGCGCTCAGTCTGGCGGTTGAAGTGATCAGTGCCTCCCAAATTGTTTTCGAGGGGCGGGCAACGGATGCCGAGGGCAATCTTCAGCGACTCGACTTTTATGTCTCCGGGCCGGAAGTGGGAGGCGGTTACACTCTCCGCGCGTCGGTCGCGGCAATGGGGAGCGATGCGACGG
>WYBX01000038.1 GCA_011525695.1 Verrucomicrobiia bacterium | reverse complement strand
GGCCGGACAGGAGGGCACAGAGTTGTTCCTTTGCAAAACCAGCCTGCCGTTCTCTGTGACCTCCGTGTTTCCTCTGTGCACTCTGTGTCCCAACAAATAACCTTCGGTTGCGGCTCCCGCGGTAAGATGGATGCAGGCTAAATGAAAATGCCCGGGGGCATTTTCGGAGGCGTTGGAGTGCGTAAGACTGGGTTGGAGGGGCCTGCGGTCGGATCCTTCGTCAGGACGAGGTGGGTCAGGTCGATTTGACCTGACCTTACTCGAACGCTACGCCCGGCCGCCTTGCTACACGCTCAGCACCGCCATTGATAACGCCGTCGACTTGACTCCAAGGTTGTTACTGGTTTTCGCCCTGGCATTACTTCGTCGGCCAGCCCGGAACGTTGTAGTCCCGCGCGGCGCGATCACTTCAAGATTGAGTACAGGCTCGCGTAGTCGTCCGTCCACAACGGCCGGGCACCGTCCTCTTCCTCCGGCTCCTCCTTGACGTCGGCAATCGCCGGCTGCGCGAGGAAGGCCTCGTTTTTCGAAACCAGGATCCAGGAGGTCGCATAGATCCACCAGTCGGGCTCGTAGTCGTCGTAGATCACGGCCACGTGAAGCTGCAGATGCTCGGCCACCCGCTCGACCACGGGCCGCAGCCGCAGGTAGCGATTGGACACGTGCACCGCGATCACGCCATCCGGCTCGAGGTGCTGCAAGTACAGTTCGAAGGCCTCCTGCGTGAGAAGATGGACGGGGATTGCGTCGCTACTGAAGGCATCGAGCACGAGGAGGTCGAAATGCTGCGGCTGCCCGCCGGCGAGTTCCCGTTCCATCGTCAGCCGCGCGTCACCCATGACCACGTCGACCCTGGCCGGCGAGGCCTCCAGGTAGGTGAAGTGGCTGCGCGCGATATCATGGACCGCCGGGTTGATCTCGTAGACGCGCATGTAATCGGCCGGCCGTCCGTAGATAAGCAGCGAACCGGTGCCGAGCCCGACAATCCCAATCCGCCGGGGTGCTTCGCCGAGGTTGTCCAGGGCGAGCCCCACGCCGCTGTTCTCACCATAATAGGTCGTGGGCATGACCGAGCGCTCGAGATTCACGAATTGCAGCCCGTGGGTGGTCGCGCCATGCAGGAGCAGCCGGTAACGCTCCTCCTCGTCGTCGGCGTTGTAGTCGTAGACCTTCAACGTGCCGTAGAAATTGCGGGTGGCACTCAGGACCGGGACCGTGCCGCCCTCGGGCCACTGCACGACCACGACGGCGCCGACCAGTACGCAGATGATCATGACAAACCCGGCCATCCGCGGGTGGAAGCCCGGCATGACTGAAAGCGTGCGGATATGGAAAAACGTCGCAATGACCACCGCCACGCCGGCGAGGATGATCAGCGCGTTGTCGCGGTGGAATTCCAGCATCTCGGTGCCGAGACCCGGGCTGTCGTCGAAATACGACCGGATCCAGGGCATCACGAACACCATTGCCAGCGCGCCCACGGCGACGGCCAGCGCCATTTCCCGGCTGCGATGGCGGAAGCACAGCACGCCCAGCCCGTAGGTAAGAAGCCAATACCCCAGCTCCAGTTCCCGGTAGTCGTTGAAGATCGCCGGTGCGACAATGGCGACCAGGAAGCCGCCCAGCGCCCCGCCCGCCGAGATGGACAGAAAATACGCCGTCAGCTGCCGGGGGGGCGGCTTCATCCGGTAGAGTTCGCCGTGGCAGACCATGCAGGCGATGAAGAGCACCGCGGAATAGGCGGCGATTTGGAGCTTCATCGGCGCGTCGTTGCCGGCTGCCTGCACCTGGAAGACCACCGCAATCCCGAGCACCAGCAGCCCGCTGAAGGCTCCGCGATGGTACCAGCGGGCATGGTCGAAGCTGATGATGAAGCTCAGCAGGTACAGGCTCAGCGGCAGCACCCACAGGAATGGAATCACCGCCACCTCCTGCGACAGCTTGTTCGTGGTCGCGAGGAGCAGGATCGAGGCGACCGCCGGCAAGGCGACCCAGAGCAGCTTGTCGACCGCGGATGGCAGGGTCTCGTCTCCGCCTGCGGTGGATGGTTCTGCCGGAGTCGCGGCGGACTCATCCGGGACAAGCGGCAGCGGCGGCGCCGCCGTCACCGGGACTGCAGGGATGGCATGCCGCCACACCCTCCACGCGCAGTAACCCGCACAAAGGGCGAAGAACACCAGCCCGCCCGACCAGAAGATGGACTGGGTGTGCCGGGGAAACTTCACCTCGAAGAAGACGGGATAGCTGAGCAGAGCGAGCAGCGAGCCTGCGTTCGACAATGCGTACAGCCGGTAGGGAGAGGTGCCGGGATTGGTAACGCTGAACCATTGCTGCATCAGCGGGCCGGTCGAGGAGAGGACGAAGTACGGCAATCCGATCGTCGCGAGCAGCAGCAGCAGGATGTGCCAGGTGGGATTGCCAAGGGCGTCGGGCTTCCAGCTGTCCGCCGGCGTGATTGGCAGCAGCAGGAGGGAAAGTCCCAGCAGCACGACGTGCACGACTGCCTGTCGCCGTGGCGTCAGCCTCGTCGCGGTGAAATGCGCATAGGCATAACCGCCGAGCAGCACGGTTTGGAAAAACAGCAGGCACGTGGTCCACACTCCGGGTCCGCCCCCAAACCAGGGCAGGATGTATTTTCCAATCAGCGGTTGAACCTGGAAGAGAAGGAAGGCTCCCGTGAAGATGGAGAGCGCGAATGGCAGCATGAGGTTGGCGTTGGTTGCCGGACAAAAGCAGCGACCGCGGAGGCTCGCTGACCCGCGCCTGACGCACCAGCCAGAAATTCGATTCACCCGCCATCGAGCGGTTTGCGCGAGTTTCCAGTTCCATAAGTCGCGATGGGATCCGCCGGACCCGTGCGGGACGAAGTTGCGGCGGACTGCGCCGCCGGGGAATGTTCCCCGGTTTTGTTCCTGTGCGCAGCGGAACCCCCCTGCGGCCCCGCCCACTATCGGCAGATGAACGCGACCAAGACATTCATGGCTACGCTGCTTATCGCGACGCTGGGGGCGGGATGCAGCTCGACCAGTCCCAACACCCAGCGCGGCGCCATCGGGGGCGCGGCCACGGGAGCGATCCTCGGCGGCGTCATCGGCCACCAATCAGGCGAGGCCAAGGCCGGCGCGGCCATCGGCGCAGCCGCCGGCGGACTCGCAGGCGCAGCCGTCGGCAACGCCGCCGATCGCCGTGCGGAAAACGAGGCCCGGGCTTCGACCGCCACCGCCGCCGATCGGCAGACCGGTTACACCGTCCAGACCCCACCCCCGGCGCCAACGTCGGCGCCGTACGAGAATGTGCCACCCCGGCCGAGCGCCGATGCGGTTTGGATTCCGGGCTACTACGACTACACCGGCCAGGGTGACCAATATCGCTGGGTGCCCGGCCACTGGGAAGTCCCGCCCCCGGGATATCGCACTTGGGTCCCGCCCACCTGGCAGCAGACCGGCGGAGGCTACGTCTACCAACGCGGCCACTGGCAGTAACTCCCACGCCTCTCTGCCCGCCGGCGCATTGCCGGCGGCAGCCGGTGGCGCCGCGTCTCTGGCCGGCGAACCTCGTTCAAAACCCGCGCCCGACTGTACCGGCACGTACCGGGTTTTGAAACGCATCTCGCCGGTTAAAACCGGCGCTACGCGGCAAGACTTTCGCCGCCGCGGTTTTCCCGTAAAGAGCAAATCGGGGGAACCGGCTGTTTTTGCGTGAGTCTCCAGCAGCGTGCCCCATCGTTCCCGCATGCGCAGGTTCTGGCTTGCCCTTGGAATTCTGTTCGCGACCGCCACCGCCGGAATCGCCGCCGAGTCCGCCGCGAATGGCAGGTTCTCCCGGGCGGTCGAACCCGCGGAACGCACCGCTGCCGGGCTGGACCAACTGAACTCCGACCAGATCGCCGTCCTCGACGCACTGGTCCGCCGGGACATGGCCGCACAAACCAGGACCAATGCGGACCCGAAGGCGCCTGCTGATTTTTCAGAGCGGCTGACCGCCAACGAGCGGGAACTAACCGGAATCACGCTCCTCAAGGGCGAGGAACTCGCCCGGCTCAATCAGCTGGTCGCGCGTTACGCCTCCGCCGCCACTGCCCGTTCCCTCCTGGGGCCTCCGACCTACGCGCCACGTGTTTCCCAAATCGAGCCCGTCGAGCGGAAGGACCGAAAAAACCTTCATGGCACATTCTCGCTCAGCTACGGTTGGGGCAGCGGCGGTTACAGCGAGCGTTCCGGATCGATGGTCGTGAATTACGACGATCCCGCCGGCCGGTACTCCGTTACGATCGGGTATCGCGAAACCCACGTGAAAGGCGGTCCCGGCTACGGTGTCTACCGGGATGGTGAGGTTCTCCCGGACGGCGTGCCTTACCGGCGCTGATTTCCAGGCCCATTCCAGACCGCAGCCAGTGTGGCAGCGGCGTCGCGCCGGCAGTCAGGCTCCGGACTGCCAGCGCGTGGCAGAATGAAGGAACTGCGCAGCAGTTGGAACCACGGCGGGGCGAAACTGACGGTGAGTCGTCCGCAATTTTGCCGCACGCGTCGTGCGGCCGCGACGCACTCACAACTCGAAAATCCAAATCACCATGCCCTCGATCAACAACCTCCGGGATCTGCTCGTCGACGAACTCAAGGATCTGCACAACGCCGAAAACCAACTGATCAAGGCGCTCCCGAAGATGGCAAAGGCCGCTTCGCACGAGGAGCTCAAGGCCGGTTTCGAGGAGCACCTGGAGCAGACCCGTGAACACGTCGACCGCCTGGAGCGTTGCTTCAAGATTCTCGGACAGAAGGTGAAGGGCAAAACGTGCCATGCGATGCAGGGACTCGTCGAGGAAGGCAAGGAGGCGATCCAGGACGACGCGCCGGATTCAATCCGCGATGCCCGGCTCATTGGGGCCGCGCAGCGCGTCGAACATTACGAAATTGCCGCCTACGGCACCGCGCGCGCATTTGCCGAGACGATTGGCGAAGACAAGGTCGCGGAACTGCTGCAGGAGACCCTCGATGAGGAGGGCGAAACGGACAAGAAGCTGACGAGCCTGGCCGAGACCATCAACGAGGAGGCCCAGGCCGCCAGCGAGGACGAGGAGGAATAACCGGTTTTGCTGCCGCTGCGCGGGATTTGGCCGCTGTGGCCTTGCCGCCGCAGGTTCCGAAAAGTCAACGGCCCGCACCGCACCCATCCCCCACTCCCTTCGTCCAATGCGCAAGCAAGCCTCGACCCGCCGTCGTTCCCGCTCCGCCGGCTCGCGCCGCTCCCGGCCGGCGCCCCAGATGAAGTCGGAACCCAAGCCGCCATTCCGGGAGCAGCATCAGCAGCGACCCGGGCTGGAGCGTAATCTCGATCCCCAGCCCCGTTGGCGGGCGAGCCGCTACCGCTCCGCTGGGAAACTCGAGGGGAAGGTGGCCCTGATCACCGGTGGTGACTCCGGAATCGGCCGGGCCGTCGCCTTTCTCTTTGCCCGCGAGGGCGCCGACGTCGCGATCAACTACCTGCCGGAGGAGCAGCCGGATGCGGACGAGATTCGGCGTGCGATCGAGGCCCTGGGCCGCCGCTGCCTGCTGCTCGCCGGCGATCTGCAGCGGCCGAGCGTCCCCGCCCAGCTGATCGAACGCACCATCTCGGAATTCGGCCGGCTCGACATCCTGGTTCCCAACGCCGCGTATCAGACCCGAAAGGACAGTGCCGCCGAGGTGACGGATGCGGAGCTCGACCGGACCTTCCGGACCAATGTCTACTCCTACTACCGGCTGGTGCGCGCGGCACTGCCGCACCTGAAGCCCGGGGCTGCCATCATTGCGACCAGCTCGGTCACCGGGATCTTTGGCTCGAAACAGCTGCCCGACTACTCGGGAACCAAGGGTGCCATCAATGCCTTCAGCAAGGCGCTCTCGATGGAACTGAGTGAGCGGGGAATCCGGGTGAATGTCGTCGCCCCCGGCCCGGTCTGGACGCCGTTGAATCCCGCGGATGCCGGGCTGCCCCCGGACAAGGTCGCCCGGTTTGGCGAGCAATCGCCGCTCGGGCGCCCTGCCCAGCCAGAGGAGCTCGCGCCGGCCTATGTGTTCCTGGCCTCGGATGCGGACTCATCCTACATTACCGGCATCGTCCTGCCAGTGATGGGCGGTGATACCACCGGCGGCTGACCCGGAGAGACATCCTTACCCGCCCGTGCCCCCTGCGCGACCCCCCGCAGCCCCGCCGCGCGGTGCGATCAATTCGGCCCGCGCCGCCGGTCTCCGGTATGTCAATGCGCATGAACCGGGACTGACCCGACGAAACGCCGGACGCCGCGCGATTTATCAGGACCGCACGGGCCGGCGGGTCCAGGACGCCCCTACCCTCGCCAGGATCAAGCGGCTCGCGATCCCACCCGCCTGGACTGACGTGTGGATTTGTCGCGACGAACGCGGACACATCCAGGCGACCGGCCGTGATGCGCGCGGGCGCAAACAATATCGCTATCACGCCCACTGGCGGGCCGTGCGCGATGAATCGAAGTATGAGCGCATGATTGCGTTTGGCCGCGCATTGCCGCGGATCCGGCGCCGGGTTGCCCGCGACCTCCAGCGACGAGGGCTCGGTCGCCGAAAGGTCCTCGCCACGATGATCCGGCTGCTCGAAACGACGCTCGTACGGGTCGGCAACGAGGAATACGCGCGGACCAACGGCTCCGTCGGCCTGAGCACGATGCAGGATCGTCATGTTCGCGTCGGCGGTGGCCGGATGCGTTTTCAGTTTCGCGGCAAGAGTGGCCGTTATCACCGGCTGGAACTCTACGATCCGCGGCTCGCCCGAATCGTCCGCTGCGCCCAGGATCTCCCCGGACAGGAACTTTTCCAGTACGTCGACGAGGCCGGCGCCCAGCACGACGTGACCTCGCAGGATGTGAACGACTACCTGCGTGAGATTTCCGGACGGGACTTTTCGGCCAAGGATTTTCGCACGTGGGCTGGGACCGTGCTGGCGGCGCTGGCCCTGCGCGAGTTCTCGGCCTTTGCGACCAAGGCCGAAGCACGGAGGAACGTGGTCCGGGCCATCGAGCGGGTGGCCGAGCGGCTGGGCAACACGCCGGCGGTGTGCCGCAAATGCTACATCCACCCCGTGGTGCTCGAAAGCTACCTGGACGGGGCGACGGTCGAAACGATTCTTGGGCGGAGCGAGGATGTGCTCCGGCACGGGCTGGGGAAGCTCAGCGGGGCGGAGGGCGCCGTGCTGGCATTCCTGCAGCAGCGGTTGCGGCGGCACAAGCCACTGCCGCTGCGCACGGCGCTCAAGCGTTCGCTCGCCGCCCGGCCCGGCAAACGCAAGCCGCGTCGCCGGCCCTTCCGCCGCGCGCGGTCCCACCCCGTGCGCCCCCCGCACGAATCGCGGCAGCACCGTCGCCCCGAACACCAGGTGGGCCCCAGGGGGCGCCCTGGAGGTTGAGCCACTTGCGTGTCGTGATCACGACATCCATGTGCCCGAGCGGCAGCGTAAGCGTGGCGCGCGCCCCACCGTCGCCCCGAACACCAGGTGGGCCCCAGGGGGCGCCCTGGGGGTTGAGCCAGTTGCGTGTCGTGATCACGATACGCAAGTGGCTCACGCCTCTCCAAACTCCCGAGCCAGCGTTGTGTGTCGATCGACACATCACGCTGGCTTACGGGGTCACGCTCACCGCGCCAGCGCCGGATACGTGTAGCCCAGAAAATGCACGGCATTCAGCGCAAAGTGGCAGAGGATGCTCGCCTCGAGCCGGCCGGTACGCAGATAGGCCCAGCCATAGCCGATGCCGGCAATCGTCGCGAGAACCACATAGGCCAGGCCGCCCCCGATGTGCGCCACCCCAAACAGGACGGCGGCCACCATCAGCGCCAGCCACTCGCCCCGCGGAATCCGGTGCCAGACCCGGGCCAGCTGGGCCTGCACCAATCCGCGGAAGACGGCCTCTTCCGCGACACACGTGAAGACCAGGTTCGCCCAGAGCCAAAGCCACGCCTCCGCCGGAAACTTGGGAGCAAACCGGACGTATCCCACGGCGAGTGCCAGTCCCACCAGCAGTGCGATCGTCGCCGCCGCCACCGGTGCCGCCCGGGCAAGCACTCGCCGCCATTCTGCCGCGCTGGCGATCCGTGCGTGGCACCATGCGAGCAGGAATAACCCGACCACGGTCTTGTCGAAATTGAAATGGAGCCGGTAGGGCACCGCATCCGGCGTGAGCCGCCCGGAGGGGATGGCCAGCGGGTTGTTGAATCCCGGAAGCTGGTGGCTGATGAGGGCGCCACCCAGCAACAGAACCAGTGCGCCGGCGATCCGGCGCGGCCAGACCGGCAGAAAAGCCTGCCCAAATCCCCATGCCACCACCGCGAAGGCGAGAACCCAGCCCAGTCCGATGGGCCGCACGATCCCGAGTGTCATCGCCGCGACCAGCGAGCCGGCGAATGGAACCAGCCACAGCCGGCGTATCCAGATCCCCTGACCCGGGCGATCGGCCCAAAGCGCCAGGATGGCGAGGGTGAGCAGCGCAAACGTGGGGATCATCCGCCCAGCCTATCGGCTCCCTCGATCCGATGGCCAGCGAATGCAATCGATGCGCATACATCGGCAAGATCCGCCGAGCATTCGCTCTGCGGGGGAGTAGCGTCGACTCGTTCGAGGCCCCCAAAAACACCCCGGTAGTTGACGTCAACATGAATGCTCTTCCCCTCGTCGAGAAGGCGGAAGCTTACCTCAGCGTCCACCTCACCCACTCCGGCCCATCCGGCAACCCCTCCGGTTCCGGGCCGTTCGTCACCATTTCGCGTGAATCGGGCGCCGGTGGCTCGGCGCTGGCCCAACTCCTCGCCGAGCGGCTGCCGCATCGCCCCGGCCATCCCTGGGTCGTCTACAGCGGCAACCTGATCGAGGAGATGCTCCGCACGAACGATCTGCCGGTTCACCTTGCCCGCTTTCTTCCCGAGGATCGGGTTTCGGAACTCGATGCCTCCGTCGGAGAGATCGTCGGACTGCATCCGAACCTCTGGGATCTCGTGGCGAAGACCAACGAGATGATCCGCCGGCTCGCCCAGGCCGGCCATGCCATCCTGCTCGGCCGCGGCGCCGCCTTCGCCACGCCGGACATACCCAACGGGATCCACCTGCGGCTCGTCGCACCCGACAAGTACCGGGCGGCCCGCACGGCCCGCTGGCTGTCCGTGGATTTCGCCACCGCCGCCGCACACAACACCGCTCGCGACGCCGCCCGTCAGCGGTACGTGCGCGCCACCTTCGATCGCGGGATCACCGATCCGACCGCGTATGACTTTGTCATCAATGTCTCCCGCGTGCCGATTGAGTCCGTGGTCGACCTGGTCGCAAATCAGGTGGCTGTGCACGAGCCCGTCCACACGGGGGCGTGACCCGGCAGCGTCGAACGGGTGCCGCAGCAATCCGTGGTGCCGCGACACTCAACCGCCCACCCGTGATGCCGATGCCGCAGAGGCGTCTCATGGACGCCCCCGGCAGCGCTGTGTGTCGACGGGCAGAATTCCGCCTCGAAAAATTCGGCGGGGATGCCGCCGCGGGGCTTGCGCACCGTCAGTTCGTGATGTCGAACGTGGTGCTCGCGCCACGGACCGGCAGGTAGGTCTTGTACCACTCCTTCTGGGCCGCGCTGCCGGCGTACTCCTTCAACGCCTGCTCGCTGGCGAATTCCATCACGATCGCATGGGTCCGCTCGCCCTGCGCCTTGACGGTCCTGGTCCAGACGCGGGTGATCCCGGGGAACTGCGAGGGCAGCTTCTGCGCGCCTTCCAGCGCGGCCTGGATCTGTTCGGGCTTCGTCCCGTCCTTCCAGGAAACCGTGACGACGTGGATGAGGGTCTTCGGAGCCGTGGCCGACTGGGCCGCCGCGGAAACGGGACCGAGAGCCAGTGCGCAGGTGACAACAAGGGCGGTGAGGATTTTTTTCATGGTGCTGAGGGGGTAATGGATCGGTGGAGGGCCGGGCCGGCGCCTGTATTCCGATGGCTGGTTAGGTGCTCGACGACCGCGCTTTGTCAACGGCGGAACGCCGATTGAGCGGATTTCCGGCACCGGGATTCGTTCCTCCCGGCCCCGGAAAACGCTTCCCGCACCCCGCGCATTATGGTCTCCTTCGCGTGCACCCTGTTTTCCCCATGAAAAACGTGACTCGTCGGACCTTCCTGCAACTTGCCGGCGCCGCCGCCGTGGCGGCCGCCGCCACGCCGCTCTCGCTGGGCGCGCCCCCGTCGCCAGGCCCGTTCCGCCGAGCCGGCCGCCCGCGGCTGCGGCTGAGCCTCGCGGCGTATTCATTCCGCGAATTCTTCCCGGTGAACCGGGGACGTCCCAACCCGAAGGCCACGCCGGACCGGGCCATGGACATGTTTGGTTTCATCGACTACTGCGCCGCTCATGGCTGCGAAGGGACCGAGCTGACCTCGTACTTCTTCGCGAAGGAGAGCGATGACTACCTGCTCGAACTCCGGCGGCATGCCTTCCTGAGCGGCATCGCGATCAGCGGCACCGCCATCGGCAACAACTTCTCGCACCCGCGCGGACCCAAGCGTGACGAGCAGATTGCCTTCACCAAGCAATGGATCGATCGCGCCGCGCTCCTGGGCGCCCCGCACATCCGCGTCTTTGCCGGGGTCACCCGCGAACTGGAACGTGCCGAGGCCGACAAGCTCGTCATCAGCGCACTGGAGGAATGCTGCGATTATGCCGGCAAGAAGGGCATCTTCCTCGGGCTGGAGAACCACGATTCGATCGGCAGTGCCGATGCGTTGCTGCCGATGGTGAAGGCGGTGAACAGCCCATGGCTCGGGATCAACCTCGATTCCGGCAATTTCCGGACCTCGGATCCGTACCAGGATTTTGCCCGGTGCGTTCCGTACTCGATCAATGTGCAATTCAAGACCGAGGTCCACGATGGCGCGGATGGCAAGAAGCCCGCGGATCTCAAGCGTTTCACCCGGATCCTGCGCGACGGCGGCTACCAAGGCTGGGTGGCCCTCGAGTACGAGGCCGCCGAGGACCCCAAGCAGGCGGTGCCCCGGTTGCTGCAGGAGCTAAACGGGATTCTCGCTGGTTGATCTGACGCCGAGGGACTCCCCCGCGCACCGGGGGAGTCCGCCGGCCAGTTTTCACCAGGCCTCGCCCTCACCCACCGAGCAGGGCCCGCGCCTGGACCGCCTCGTCGACCAGATACGGATCCGGATGCTCCGGGTGGAGCCGGCGCTGAATCTCGGCCAGGGCGGCCGCGGCATCCGCGTGCTGGCCGGCCGGCTCGTTCCGGAGCGCATGCACCCGCGCCCGCAGGAGCAGCCAGGAGCTCTTCCAACGGGCTTCTGCCAGCCCGATCTCGATTTCCCTTGCCGCTGTCTCGAGTGCACCGGCCTCGACCAGCGCATGAATCCACGCCCGCTTCAGCACGATGCTGGGATTCCGCTTCATCGCTGCGGCAAGCGCGTCCACCTGCTCATCAAGACGTCCCAACGCCGCCAGAGCCTGTGTCTCACCCATGAACCAGTCGACTTCCGGTTGCGGGGAACCCAGAGCCAGCCGCCAGTTCTCGAGTGCGCTGGCCCAGTCTTCCTCGCGAGCATGGATTCGTGCGAGCGCGGCATGAAATGGCGCCTGCACTGAAGGATCGCCGGGGTGCGCCAGGACAGTCCGCGCCAGATCCGCTGCCTGCGCGGATTCTCCGTTGGCCAGCAGGGCTTCAATGCAGCCCAGGGCCGCCACCCTGCTGCCGGGCTCCATTGCCAGAGCTGCCCTGAAATCGACAATGGCTGCATCGAGGTTCCCCAGCGTGGAGTGCTCGAAAGCACGGGAGGCCAGCAACCTCGCCGTCGGTCCCTCCCGCCGGATGGTC
Organism: Verrucomicrobiia bacterium; assembly: GCA_011525695.1. Classification (GTDB taxonomy): domain Bacteria; phylum Verrucomicrobiota; class Verrucomicrobiia; order Opitutales; family Opitutaceae; genus ER46. The sequence goes on along the minus strand of WYBX01000038.1, from coordinate 11,278 downwards.
GCATCAATACGCTGGATCACATCCAGCGGCCCGTCATGGCCGCGCACCAGCGGCGCAGCTGACACGAGCACCACGACGATCCAGATCCCTCCACCGGGGCATTTCATGAACCCCATCCCTCGTTCTCGACCACCATCTCCTCGAGGTCGACCGAACCGCCAGCAGGAACCAGGAATCCCACCGGAGCCTTCGGCAGCGCCGCCTTTAGTTCCGTCTCAAATTCCAGCGTGTCGTCGTTGAAATTGATCCCGAGTTCTGTCCCCTCGGATTCGATCCCCATCACGAACCATTCACCTTTCGGGATCGCGGCGCTCTTCTCCACCAGCACCGTACGGTTTCCATTGATGTACTGGATGGCCCGAATCATGCCAGCCGCCGGATCCAGTTCGACCAGGCCGTGGTTGCTGGCGTCGGCATAACCGAAGACCATCGAGATACCCTTCGTTGCATCCGCGGGAAACCGCAGTTCCGCCTCGAACTCAAATGCCTGCACCGGCAGGGCGGAAAACAGGACCGTCATCGGCTCTCCGGTCGCCTGCGCCCTCAGGAACCGATCGCCCTCCTTGGCTCCGGCCATCACGTTCAACCCGCCCGCGCGCCCCTGGGCGAGCGTCCAGCCGTCGGGCACCTGTGCGCCGGGCTGCCGGCCCGCGAAATGCGTCCTCACCTCCGTCAGCAGCGAGATGTCGTGCTTCGGCTGCCAGGGATTTGCCACCCGCGTCGGCGTGACGCTGCCCCGTTTCACGATGCTGAAGACGTCCCGCGTCTGCCCTTCCTTGTTGAGCATGATCGCATTCAGGGTGTCACTGTCGATATCCAGGATCACCGAACCGTGCTCCAGAATGATTTCCCTCATCACCGGCATCGTGCCCTCCCGGCCCAGGCCCGCCCCGCCGTGCCCGGCAACGATCGAGACCGATCCCGCGTGCGGCTGAAGCCCGGCACTCTTCCGGTATGCACCGTCACCGGCTGGATTACCGTCGCCGTCGTCCAGAATCACGCCCGTGGCCACCGTGGGCGTCGCGTAGGCGCCATCCATGAGCATGCTGCGTTCATAGATATGGGAATGGCCGGTGAGCGTCAGATCGACCCCCGCCGCTTCGAGGATCGGCATGAAGTTTTCCCGCATCTCAATCAGCTGCTCCTCACGATCGCTGTTGTGCGATCCCATCGTGTACGGCGGATGATGCCAGAAGGCGATTAGCCAGTCGGCTTTCGTTTGCTCGAGATCCGCCCGCAGCCAGCGCGCCATCGCCGCATCCGGGTCGCGGTCGAGATCATGGGAATCCAGGCAGATGAAATGCACCCGTCCGATATCGAAGGAATAATAGGCCTCCGTCCCCGAGGGAACGCCGCCAGCCTCCGCCCGCGTCGGCACGACATACCCGTCGTAATACGGCCCGTAGCCCGAAATCCCGCGGGAGGTGTGCCCTTCGTGATTGCCCATCGCCGGCCAGCACACGGTGTTCCGCAGGGTCGACGCGTATGGCTCGAAGAAAGTCGTCTGAAACTCCCGGTCCGTGCCATCACTGTAGGCCATGTCACCGACATGCAGATAGTGGTCGATGCGGCGTCCGGTCTTCTGCACATACGCGCGCGCCGCCTCGTGCACCATCGCCTGGTCACGTTCACCCGTCCCCGAGTCGCCGACGACCCAGAGCCGCAGGTTCGCCGCGCTTCCAATCGGTGGGTGAGTCACGAAATAATGCTCGTTGTCGCCGCCCGCGAGCCGTCGATTCCCGTCAAACACCGCATAGTGATATTTCGTGGCCGGACGCAGACCGGTGATGTGCGCCTCATATTGGTGGGTGTTCGGCGGGGTTGAAGGATCGTGGTCGGCCTCCCGGTTTTCCCGCTCGTCATATGGCTCCTGGTAAAGTCGGAACCCACCGGGCGCGGCCGGCACATCGACAGACACCCTGACCGTGACCGAGTTGCCGCTCACCTCGCGATTCAGCGCGCGCGGGGTGTCGCCAAACCGGACCACTGGGGTGATTCCGCCGGTCGTGCGCCAGACGACCACGATCGAGTCGGCCGTGGACTGCTGCAGGTACGGACCGCGGGCCAGCGTTCCCTGCGCGGCGGCCAGGGGAAGGGTCACCGTCAGGGCAGCAGCGAAAAGCAGGAAGGGAGTTCGGAATGTCGTCATGGTGAGGCTTCGTATTGCGGATCGTGGACCCGCGGATTCGCGGATTTCTGCAAACCGCCGGTAGGGGGAGGCCGGGGTTGTTCGACCAGATTAACGGAAGAAACATTACGTCCGGATGACGGACAAGCTCCGGCCATCGCAAATCAGGCGCGACAGCGACGCCGAATCGCCGCACGCTGCTCCATCCTTCTTCAACATGAGCGACTCCCCCCTGCCGACCGGCTTTCGCCGGGGCCTCACGAGTTATGGCGATGCCGCCTTCTCCCTCTTCCTCCGGACCGCCTTCATCAAGGGCGCCGGGTACACTGACGATGCCCTGTCCCGTCCGATCGTCGGGATCATCAATACGGGCAGCGGCTTCAACCCCTGCCACGGCAATGCCGCCGAGCTCATCGCCGCCGTCCGGCGCGGCGTGATGCTGGCCGGCGGGCTGCCGGTTGAATTCCCCACCATCTCGATCCACGAGAGCTTCGCGTATCCGACGAGCATGTACCTGCGCAACCTCATGGCGATGGACACCGAGGAGATGATCCGCGCCCAGCCGATGGACGCCGTCGTCCTGATCGGCGGCTGCGACAAATCGGTCCCCGCGCAGCTGATGGGTGCGGTTTCCGCCGGCCTGCCGGCGATCGAGTTGGTGACCGGTTCGATGCTCACCGGCGCCCATCGCGGTGAGCGCGTCGGCGCCTGCACCGACTGCCGGCGATTCTGGGGCCAGCATCGCGCCGGCACGATCGATGCCGCCGAGATCGCGGCCGTTGGCAGCCAGCTCGTGGCCAGTGTCGGGACCTGCTCGGTGATGGGCACGGCCAGCACGATGGCCTGCCTCGCCGAAGGGCTCGGCCTCGCGCTGCCCGGCAGTGCCTCGCCGCCCGCCGTCGTGGCGGATCGGATGCGAATCGCGGAGCGGACGGGCATGACCGCGGTGGCGATGATCGGCGCCCGGCTCACCCCGGATCGGATCCTCACCGCCAAGGCAATCGAGAACGCGCTGCGCGTCCTGCTGGCCATTGGCGGCTCCACCAATGGGATCATCCATCTCACCGCCCTCGCCGGCCGGCTCGGCCTGGCAATGGACTTTGCGGCCTTCGACGCCATGAGCCGCGAGACCCCGGTACTGGTCGACCTCAAGCCCTCGGGCCGGTTCTACATGGAGGATTTCCACCATGCCGGCGGCATGATCGCAGTGATGCGGGAACTGCGGCCGCTGTTGCACCTGGACGCACTCACCGTCACCGGTCGAACCGTGGGCGAGGAACTCGACGCGGCGCCTCCGGCATTCGCCCAGGACGTCATCCGTTCTCGCGCGCAGCCGGTCTACGCCGAGGGGGGGATTGCCTTCCTCCGCGGGAACCTCGCGCCAGGCGGTGCGATCATCAAGCAGTCAGCCGCCAGCCCGGAACTGCTCGAGCATGAGGGACGCGCGGTGGTGTTCGAGCATGCGGAGGACCTGGCGCGCCGGATTGACGATCCCAGCCTCGACGTGGCGCGCAACGACGTCCTGATCCTGAAGCGAATCGGACCCGTGGGCGCTCCCGGGATGCCGGAGGCCGGATACCTACCGATTCCTCGCAAGCTCGCGCGCGACGGCGTGAAGGACATGGTGCGGATCTCCGACGGCCGGATGAGCGGAACCGCCATGGGCACGATCGTGCTGCATGTGACGCCCGAGGCCGCCGTGGGCGGCCCGCTCGCGCTCGCCCGGACCGGCGATCGCGTCCGGCTCAGCGTCCGGGAACGTCTCCTCTCGCTGCTCGTGCCGGAGCCGGAACTCGCCCGCCGCAAACACGAAGCCTCCTCCGCCGCAAGTCCGGACCCAGCGGCGGCCGACCGCGGCTACCTCAAGCTCTTCCGCCAGTGCGTCACCCAGGCGGATCAGGGCTGCGACTTCGATTTCCTCCGGGCGCCGAAAATCACCGGCAGCGTGCCGGCGCGGCGCTGACCCGCGCCCGACGGGACAAAAACGTGGCACGGCGTCCTGCCGGACTCAACCTCCGCGCCCTGTCCGTCCGCGCAGCGGACACTTAACGAGGCGCCGGGCTCCATCACGCGCCAGCCGCAGGAACTCTCGCCACCCCGACCGCAACCGGTCTCAGGCAGCGCCTCGTTACGGCAGGACCCGGACCTTGATGTTCCGGAACATTACCTTGCTTTCCGGATCGTGGCCCTGGATTGCAAAGGTCCCGCTCGAGATCAGCCGGCCCGCCATGTTCGGCGGTCGCTCCGGATTGGGCTCCTCGGTATAATCGACGATTGGTCGCCCGTTCACCCAGGTCTGCACCCGCTTGCCCTCGACCCGGATTTTCATCGTGTACCATTCGCCATCCTTCGCCGGCGCCTGGAGGTTGTCCTGAATCGCGTACAGCCCGGCGCCCTTCTTCACATCCTTGTGGGTGTTGTTCACCTGCACCTCGTAACCCTTCAGGGGCCAGCCGCTCTCCTGGTATTCCGTGTGGAAATACACTCCGGAATTCGCCTTCGGGAAGGTCACCACGTCGAGTTGGAGCTCGAAATTCCGGAAATTCGCATTCGCCACCGGGCCGGTGTAGAACAGGTGCGAGCGCTTGCCGAAGACGACGAGATTGCCGTCCTGGACACTGAAGACATTCGGATTCTCGCTCGATCGCCAGCCATCGAGCGACTTGCCGTCGAAGAGCAGCTGCCAGCCGGCGGACTTTTCCGCGGCGGTGAGCGTATTGTGTTCCGCGGCGGCCAGTGGAGCCAGGGCCAGCGCGGCGACAAGGAGGTTAGCCAGGGTTCGTTTCATGAGGAGATGCGGCGGGAGACTGGGCGGCGGCCATCACGAGGGCGAGCCTGCGAATTGAGAATTTGCGGGCGCGCTGGCGCCATTCGAATCTGCTGCGCGGCCCACGGGTGGCCGTTTGGCCGCCGGACCCGTCGGATTACGGCAAATTTACGCGCGAAAACTGGTGGCCGAAAATGACGCTGGAACGCTCGGGTGCCCGTTCCGGCTCGCACCAGGCTGCTCAAACCCGTCCCGGCCCATGGAAACGCCACCGCCCCTCGTGCCCCGCACCCTGCTCATCCTGAAAGCCGACCAAATCTACGCCGAGGCATTGCGGCAGACTGCGATTGCCGTGTTGCCAGGAACCCAGGTGCGGATTGCCCGCACCGTCCCCGAGGCGCGCCGCGCGCTGCAGGCCCAGCCGGCCGAACTCGTACTGAGCGGGCTCGGCAGCTCCAGCGCCGGCGACGAACTGGATTTCGTTTCCTGGTGCGCCACCCGCGGCACCCGGATCCGCGCCCTGATGGTGATTGTCTCCGACGGTGAAAGCCGCGAATTCGCCGCGTTGCGCAGCCTTTCGATTGAGGGGGTTTTCGACTCGGTGACGGAGAATCCGCGGCAGTTGCCGCTGGCACTGCACACCGTCGGTACCGGCGGGCGGTACTGGAGCCAGAGCGTGCTCCTGCGAATGCGCCAGGAGGCCCACGGCTCGGTTTTCCGGCTGCTCACCCCGTTCGAACAGGTTGTCCTTTCGGTCCTGGGCGACGGCAGTGATGATGCCTCGGCCGCCCATGAGCTCAGGCTCAGTCCGGCCACGGTTGCGACGGTGCGCCGCCATCTTCACCGCAAGCTCGGCGTCCAACACCGGGGAGAACTCATCCGGGTGGCCGCGCAAAACGGTTTCGTGCGCTTCCGGCCGGCCGGGGTGTTTCGCCCCGGTTTCGCGCTGCTTTCAGCCAAATATCGCACCCGGAAACGCAAGCTGCGGACGGCCGACTCGAACCTGGCGGCCTGACAGCCTGTCGGTCTTACGGCGACTCGACTTGAAGGCACCGAAAGTGAGGGCGAATCATCCGACATGCTGTTAAATGAAAATGCCCCGGGGGCATTTTCGGAGCGGTTAGAGTGCGTAATGCCCACGGCATTTTCGCTCAGAGAGTGCATTTTTGCCAACGCATGGACGATTACCGGGCTGGACCACAGGTTCGACGGAGGGCTACGCTACCGACGGCACCATCATGAAACCGCACCCACTTTTCCTCGCCGCCATTCTCCTGCCTGCGTCGCTGCCAGCGGCAGAGACCCTCGCCCCCGCCGCCAACCTCGTAGCCGAGGGCATTCCCCCCATCCCCAAGTCGCTCGTGACCGACGTCCAGCGCTACACCGAGGCCCGCTCTGCCGGATTCGCCGGCTGGCATCCGGACCGGCTCGAGATGCTGGTGAGCACGCGGTTCGGCAATGCGGAACAGCTGCACGTGGTGACCGCACCGCTCGGCATGCGCCGCCAGCTCACGTTCTTCGACGAGCCTATCGGCTCCTCCGGCTACGACCGCGAGCGCGGCGCATTCTTTCTCTTTCGCCGCGACGAGGGAGGCAGCGAGTTCGCCCACATTTACCGCTATGACTTCGCCGACGGCGCCATCACGCGGCTCACCGACGGCGGACGGAACCAGAACGGCGGCACGAACTGGAGCAACCGCGGCGATCAGATCGCCTATGGCTCCACCCGCCGGAATGGCGCCGACCGCGACATCTATGTCATGAATCCGCGTGATCCGAAGACTGATCGCCGGGTCCTCGAGGTCAGCGGCGGCGGCTGGTCCGTGGAAGATTGGTCACCCGACGACCGCACGCTCCTGGTCGGCGAATACCGCTCGATCAACGAATCGCATCTTTGGATGCTGGAAGTGGCGACCGGCCGGCTGCAGGAGTTCACGCCCCGGCAGCAAACTGGGATCGCGTACGGGGGCGCACTGTTCAGCAAGGATGGCAAGGGCGTCTTCGTGACGACGGATCAGGACTTCGAATTCCAAAGACTCGCCTTCATCGAGCTCGCCTCACGCCAGACCACCTATCTCACCTCAGATCTCCCCCACGACGTCGGCAGCTTCTCGCTTTCCGACGACGGCCGCCGACTCGTCTTCGTCACAAATGAAAATGGGTTCTCCCGTGCTTATATGATGGACACTGGTAGCCGCCGCTACCGTCCAATCACCGGGTTGCCGGCTGGCGTCATCGGCGGCGGATCCTGGCATCGGGACAACCGGCATGTGGCCTTCAGCGTCAACTCCGCGCGGGCGGCAACCGATGTGTTCGTCCTCGACGCGGACACGGGGAGCGTGACGCGCTGGACTGACAGCGAACTGGGCGGCGTGGTGGCGGCCAACCTGAGCGAGCCCGAGCCAATTCGCTGGCGCAGCTTCGACGGGCGCGAAATCACCGGATTCCTGTACCCGGCCGCGGCGCGCTTCCCTGGCCGGCGCCCCGTGATCATCAACATTCATGGCGGCCCGGAAAGCCAGGCACGGCCCCTTTTCCAGGCGCGGAACAATTATTACATGAATGAGCTGGGCATCGTCATGATTTACCCGAATGTCCGCGGTTCGAGCGGCTATGGGAAGAGCTTCCTGCTCCTGGACAATGGTCCGAAACGGGAGGATTCAGTGAAGGACATTGGTGCGCTGCTCGACTGGGTGGCGGAACAGCCCGGGCTGGACGCATCGCGGGTGATGATCACCGGGGGCAGCTACGGCGGCTACATGACGCTCGCCAGCGCGGTCCATTTCAATGATCGGATCCGCTGCTCCGTCGACATCGTCGGGATCAGCAATTTCGTGTCGTTCCTGCAGAACACCGAGAGCTACCGCCGCGACCTGCGCCGGGCGGAGTACGGTGACGAGCGCGATCCCGCGATGAAGGCGATCTTCGAGCAAATCTCCCCGCTGAACCACGCCGCCAAGATCACGAAGCCGCTCTTCGTCATCCAAGGGGCCAATGATCCGCGGGTGCCTCGCACGGAAGCGATTCAGATCGTGGAAACGATGCGGCGGAATGGTCGGCCGGCCTGGTATCTCGAGGCCAAGGACGAAGGCCATGGCTTCGCCAAGAAGGATAATCGCGATTTTCAATTCTACGCGACGGTGCTTTTCGTGAAGCGCTTCCTGCTCGATGGCGCTGCCGGGACCAGCAGAGGCGCGGCCGCCCGGTAAGCCCGCTTCGTCGTCCGCAGGCTTTACAACCAGGGGGCAAGCTCAGCTTGCGTGCTGCTACGGATCCGGATCGCGCATTCTCGCGATGATTTTCATCAACTGGAGGGCCGTGCTCCGCCACGGCCGAAAATTCTGAGCGAAAAACATATCGCGCCCGGCGGACGACGCGGAGGTCGTCCCTCGAGGAATATGTTCTTGGCCCCCGCTCAGCTTCTGTCACCCGCCGCCTGCTGGTTGAGCCAGCGTTGAAAGGCGCCGATCTCCTGGAGCGTTCCGGCCACCAGGACATTGTCGCCCGGCTCGAGCCGCTCCTGGCCCGAAGGCGCAATGATTTTTTGCCCGTGCCGCTCAATCCCGACCACGCGCACGCCGGTCAGCTGCGCGAGCTTGAGCTCCGCGAGCGTCCGGCCGGCGTTCAGACCTGCCGGGATGGTGGACGTCTCGAGGACCGATCCGCGAAACTCCTCCGCCTCGTCGTCGGCCGCACGGGCGCTGAGGATGAACTCGCGCGCGCCCCTGAACTGTTCCTCCTGCCCAAGCAGCAGCAGCTTGTCGCCTGGATACACCCGCAAATCGGGCCGGATGGCCGTGATCACGTGCCCATTGCGTTCCACTTCGAGCACCGCGCACCCGAACCGCGAAGGAATCGAAAGCTCCGCGAGCGTCTGCCCGCCATAGGTGGCCGCATCCGGCACGACGACTTCGCTCAGCCGCAATTTCCATTGCTCCAGATCCTGGAGCCGCTTGCCGCGCGCCGCCTCGGCCGCAGCCTCGGTCTGGAGACGCGGATCCTCGGCCAGCACGTCACGCACGGTGGACTGCCACTGGCTGTGCCAGTAGATGAGCTTGTTGGAGAAAATCGCCACGACCACTGCTGCCGCCGCTCCAATCACCAGCCAGCCCCAGCCGCCCAGCTGCTCGATTGGCACGAAGGCATACAGCCAGATCCCCAGCCCCACCGCCGTGATCCCCGTCAGGGCATTCCGCACGACCGCCGCCGGCACCCGCGTGTCGCTGCCGACACTTTCGCCGACAATCATCGCGATGGCCGCCAGGTTCCGCCAGACCGCCACCAGCGGGATGAGCACGAGGATCGCAATTCCGCTCCAGAACACCCACGAGAGCGTCTGACGTTCGATTCCGAACGTCCCGGCATTTTCCTGCAGCAACTCGAGAAGTTGCGGAGAGAAAATCAGGACGCCCGTCCCGAACAGCAGCTCGACCGCGGTCTGGAGGAGCCGGCCCCGGATCAGCTTCCACGCAATGGACCTGGTCGGCTGTGACTGCACCTGCTGGAACCAGCCGTGGTAGGCCTCGAGCGCCCGGCTGATCCAGCGGGGCTCGATTTTCTCGGCCAGGCGGAGAATCGGATCCGCATGCCGGTTGATCACCGGCACAATCAACACCGTGAGAATCGAAACCCCGACCGCGACGGGATAGTAGCTTTTCGGCAGCACTGCCGCGCTCACGCCCAGCTGCGCGATGATGTAGGTGAATTCGCCCAACGGCAGCAATAGCAGCCCCGCCCGACGCGCATCGCGAGGCCGCGCCCCCGTGAGCGTAAGGGCCAGCCCCGTGGCCAGCGAGCGGCCGATGATGACAAAGCCGACGAGCCCGAGGATCAACGGCCAGACTGGCAGAGCGAGCCGGAGATCGATCATCATGCCGATCGACACGAAGAAGACGCTGCTGAAGATGTCGCGCATCCCCGAAAAGGCCTTCTCGACGGACGCCTTTTGGGGAATCTCCGCCACGATCGCGCCCAGCAGGAAGGCTCCGAGCGCCAGCGAATAGCCGGCCCTCACCGCGGTCAGCGCCAGCAGGAACAGGACGCCCGCGACGACGATCGTCTGCAGTTCGGGATCGGCGCGCGCTTCCAGCCGTCGCATCAGCCGCGGCACCATCAGCAGCCCGCCGCCCGCCAGCAGCACGACGAACGCACTCATCGTCGTGAGCACCGTGCTGACAGTCTCCCCGCCGCCGCCGCGCACGTGGGAACCGAGAATCGTCAGCATGATGACGGCGATGATGTCCTCGAGGACGGTCACGCTCAGCGCGAGTTGGCCGGTCCGCTCGTGGGTCAGGTTCAACTCCGCCGCAATCTTGGCAATCACCGCGGAGCTCGAGCACATGAACATACCCGCGATGAACAGGGACTGGCTGCCGCTCCAGCCCACGGCAAAGCCCAGCACGCTCGTGAGCAACAGCACGAACAGCGCACCGAGCCCGGTCGCGGCGAGGGTGGGCCAGCCCATCCGGCCGAGCTTGCCCAGGCTCAGCCCGAGCCCGATCGCAAACATCAGGAACACCAGCCCGATTTGGGAAAGCGTCTGGATCCGGTCGACATCCTGCAGGAACGAGAACGGCGGCGTGTACGGACCGATGATGATGCCGGCGAGCAGATAGCCAACGATGACCGAGAGCCCCAGCCGACGGCAGAGCGTGCCGGCAATACCCGCTGCCAGCAGCACAATCGCGAGGTCCTGGATGAGGCCGATTCCGTCCATGGGTTTTCTTCCGCCACCACGGGGCTGCGGGGCTCACACAATTTATCACGCCCTGCGCGTGTCGAGCCTCCGGTTGGACGGCACGCGCGGCCCCCGGCAGATTCTGCGCGCATTGATCATGGCGTGATATGTGACGGCAGGATCACGAGACTCGGCAGGACGCACCCATCATCCCCATGATACCAAAACCAGCCAGGACACTCCCCGGTGGTTGATTGGTTGCGGACACTCGACGAGAACAATCCGAAAGCCTACGACAAATGCCGCGCGGCCGTTGCCCGACTCGCACTCCTCGGCCACGAACTTCGCCGACCTGAAGCCGACTACCTGCGCGACGATTTTTATGAGCTACGTGTTCGATTGGGATCGGTCAACTACCGCCTGCTTTACTTCTTTCATGGGCGCACCGTTTCGGTCGTCGCCCACGGACTGACCAAAGAATCCACGGTCCCCGCCACTGACATCAAACAGGCAGTTGCTCGCAAAGCCGCATTCACTGCCAATCCAACAGCCCACACGTTCAGAGGAGAAATCACCGATGCCCAACCCGGCGAAGCCGGAACCAATGTTGAGGGGCGGCCATAGGGGTGCGACGGGCATGCGGACGGCCCATCCCCGCCGGGTTGGTAAGCGCCAAGCGAGTGCCAACACGTGATGGCAAGGGCTG
>WYBX01000037.1 GCA_011525695.1 Verrucomicrobiia bacterium | reverse complement strand
CAGCCCTTGCCATCACGTGTTGGCACTCGCTTGGCGCTTACCAACCCGGCGGGGATGGGCCGTCCGCATGCCCGTCGCACCCCTATGGCCGCCCCTCAACATTGGTTCCGGCTTCGCCGGGTTGGGTATGCTATCCCAGTTGTGGTCATGCAGCCGCTGCCGTAGATCCTCGGTGAATCCACCGGGGCTGCAATCCTTCGACATCCGAATCCCAGCCGTGGCGGCTGAAGGGATACGTCGCATTCGACACCAATCCGGGCGTGAACTGCTACGCATTGGTGTTCACTGAGAACCGAGCGGCAAAATGATCGGCAAAAATGTGGGAGCTCCGCATGCCGATTAGTATTTAACTTTCTCATGATTAGGGTATAGCTGCCAGCGACAATCGGCACATAGATCGGCAAAATGCTGACACGAACTGCTATCGAACCCGTCATTCCCAACCAGAGGCTGCGACCTCTGGAGGACCTGGCGTGCTCGATTGTGGAAAGCGCCGCTCGTCTCTCGGCCAAATTACGGGAGCCGCTTCGCGTTGAGATAGCCGAACTGACCCGGTGGATGCATTGCTATTACTCGAATCTCATCGAGGGCCAGCAGACCCGCGTGCCAGACATCGAAGCCGCGCTCAAGAACGACTTCGCCGCCGAACCGAAGAAACGCGATCTGCAGCGGCTTTCCCTGGCGCATCTGGAAGTGCAGCGCTGGGCAGGCGCGCAAACGGATTCAGCGTTTGGGACCGAGTTCATCTGCGACCTACACCGGCGGTTCTACGAGCACCTTCCCGAATCGATGCGGGTGGCTACGAACTCGACCGGAGAAAAAACGCGACTCGTTCCCGGCGCGCTGCGCGACCGCGATGTCGAAGTGGGCACCCACATCGGACCCCCGCACGAACTCGTCCCACAATTGCTCAGCCACTTTCAGTGGCGCTACGAATCGGCGGACCTTTCGCGCATCCACCGCATCATTGCCATCGGGGCCAGTCATCATCGTCTGGCCTGGATTCACCCGTTTCGAGACGGCAATGGACGCGTGGTGCGGCTCTTTTCGGATGCCGTGATTCGCCAACTGGGCATTGATGGCGGAGGCCTCTGGTCATTGTCCCGCGGTCTCGCGCGCAATCGAAAGGAATACTATGAGCGTCTGTCCAACGCGGATCAGGAGCGCAGCAGCGCAAGCGCGGACGATGGGCGGGGTCATCTGAGTGAACGAGCGCTCTGGGATTTCTGTGAGTTCACGCTCCGCGTGATGCTCGACCAGATCCGGTTCATGGAGGAGTTGCTCGACTTCGATGGCTTGGAACAGCGCATCGAGCATTACGTCAGGGTGGTTGATGCCAAGGTCGCGCCCGAAGCCGATCGTGTGTTCTTGTTGCTACGCGAAGCGCTCCTTCGCGGAGAATTCCCCCGTGGCGAAGCCGGTCGCATCGTGGGAGCCGGCGAACGAACCGGCCGCACTGTCCTGACAACCGCGATCGATGCCGGACTTCTGGTTTCAGATACTCCGAAAGCCCCGGTTCGCCTCGGTTTGCCGGCCAAAGTGCTCGAGACGTATTTTCCGCAGTTGTTTCCAGCGGATCAAATGACGGGAACCGCCTGAGGGCACTGCGAATGCCGCCCTCGCGACGCTGGTTCAATCGGCAGCAATGGCCGTAGCTTGACCGCCTGTCCGCCCACGAGGACGACGGGCTCCTTTGTGGCCAGGAGCCTGGCGAAGTCGCCGGGCGGACGAGGCGCAGCATCAGACAGCCGCGGCATGAGCTTCGTCGAATTCGACCAACCGGATGGCACGGCGCGTGGGAACGACCGAATTGCGCTGCTGGATCGCCTGCGAACTTGCCAGCGCCATCGGAAAACGCCTCGCCTCAGCCCCGGCACCGCTCCGACCTTCGCATTTTCGCGACGGCTTTTCTCTTTCTCGTTCTTCGTAATCGTTCTCGCTCTCTCTCCGCCAAGTCGCCCGGCGATTCGAGTCGGAGTTTTCGTGGCATCCGATCCGCAGTACCACTGGCAGAGGCAGGGATGCCTGTAACGCAAAAATCGTCATCCTTACCGATGGAGCACCGCGCAAAATTTCCTTGGGAAAACTCGTGTTGGATTTTCGCGCACGGCCCCGCGCTATCTGCTCGGTGCCGACACGCGCGCAGGCTTGGTTATCCAGGCAATCCGCCACCTTAAGGCTTCCGGAATGACCCCGGCGGTTATCGGCCGCCTGCAGCGGCAACTCGATACCGAGACAAAAGCGGACCTGGCTGAGCTTGCACCGCAGCTGCCCGCATGGGTGCAGCCCATCATCCAGCGGATTGTTGCGCGAGAAATCCGGTGTCCCGCCATTCGGTTTCCGATCGGCTGCTTGACCCGGATGTCGTGAGTGCTGGGATTGAGCCATGGCGCAAAAACTGCCGCCGAAATTCGCCGGATTAATCGCCGTTCTCTCCCTTGCGACCGGCCCCGCGGTCGCGCCAGCAGCGGCGTCCGTCGTCTGGGATTCGTCGTACGACGGAAACTATCTCGCCCAGCCGCCGGAGTGGTACGCGAGCGCCGAGGCGGCGCGGATCGCCGACAGCGTGCTCCTCTACCAACGCTCCAACGGCGGCTGGCCCAAGGGGAAGGAGATGACTGCCGACCTTTCCGGCAAAGTCCGAGAGCGCGTGCTCGCCGAGAAGCGCCGCGACGACACCACCCTGGACAACGGCGCCACGCACAAGCAGATTCGCTACCTCGCGCACGTCGCGCACGCCACCGGGGCGGAACGCTTCGCCCAGGGTGTGCTCCGCGGCATCGACTTTCTGCTCGCCGCCCAGTACCCGAACGGCGGCTGGCCGCAGTTCCATCCCAACCACACAGACCACAACGACCGCAACTCCGCCCACAATCCGCGCGGGCTCTCCGCGTTCATCACCTTCAACGACGGCGCCATAGTGGGCGCGCTGGAAGTGCTGCGCGACGCGGAGCGCGCGGCGCCGCCCTTCGAACTCGTCGACCCCGGCCGCCGCGCCCGCGCACGGCAGGCCGTGGAGCGCGCGGTGGATCTCATCATCCGCCTCCAGCTCCGGGACGGAGGCACGCCCTCGGCGTGGGCGGCGCAGTACGACGAGCAGACGCTGGAGCCGCGCTGGGGTCGGCGCTTCGAGCCCGTGGCGCTCGCGTCGCGCGAGAGCGTCGAGATCGCGCGCTTCCTGATGAGCCTGGAGGACCCCGACCTGCGGGTGAAAGATGCGGTGCGCGGCACGATGGCGTGGTTTGACCGGGTCAGGATCGTCGGCTTCTGCGAGGTCGTCGATCCCCGCCCAATCCAGGTGCGCGGCCGCGACGGCCAGCGGGTGAGCTACGGGGACAGCCGCCACGAGAGGACGCTCGTGCGCGATCCCGCTGCCCCACCGCTGTGGGCGCGTTTCTATGAGATCGGCACCAACCGTCCGGTCTTCGCCAGCGATGACGACACGGTGCGCTACGCCATTTCGGAGCTCACCGTCGAGCGGCGCACCGGCTACGAGTGGTACGGGCAGTGGCCGCGCCCGCTCCTCGATGAGGAGTACCCCGCCTGGCGGAAGCGACACGGTCTGGCCCCGCGACGGTGAACGAATGGACCACGCCGACGCGTGCCTGATCCAGCTCTCGGAGCTGCACCGCAAGCACACGGTGGTGACGACGGATGCCGACGATTTCCGCATTTATCGGCGCTTTGGAAAACAGCCGCTGCCGCTGCGCGTCCCGTGAGGTCGGTTGAGTTTGCGGGGCGACGCGAATGGGCAGCCAGTGCGCGTGGAGGCACGGCTGATCCGCATCCCGGCACTGATGCCCGAGGCCCAGAAGGACGCGTTGACGCGGGCGATCATCGAAGGTTATCCGCACGCCCGCCTCACCCGGGAACAGGTGCTCGGCTGGATCAACGAGGGCCGGGTGCACGCCATGCTGCGGCACGGCAGCGGCGAAATCTATTTCTCGGGACGCATCCGGATCCGTCCGGTCATCCGCCTGGAGGGTGAAGCCGAAAATCGCCGGTTTCGGGTCGCGCTGAACGGCGCAGCAAGTCTGCGCCCCCTACGAGGATCCGGTCAGGACTTATGGCGTCGAGTATAGCAGCCCGTCGGCAACGCCCGCCAAGTTGCCGGAAAACCGGCATGAATGCCTGCTGCGCTCGACTGCAGGTCCGACGGGTTGCTAGATTCGTGGCATGGGGCTCCTGACCTTCAGCATCAACGTCACCCTGGACGGCTGCGTCGACCACCGGGAGGGGATCGCCGACGACGAGACCCACGCCTTCTTCACCCGGCTCATGGACGATGCCGGGGCTATGCTGTGGGGCCGGGTCACCTACGAGATGATGGAGAGCTACTGGCCAATGGTCGCCCGCGGTGAAGTGGAGTCGCCGCCGGCGATCCGCGAGTGGGCGGTCAAGCTGGAGACCAAGCCGAAGTACGTGGTTTCGGCCACGCGCACGGACTTCCCGTGGACCAACAGCCATCACCTCGCCGGCGACCTGCGCACCGGCGTGCAGCGGCTCAAGGACGCCACCCCGGCCGGCGTCCTGCTCGGGAGCGGCAAGCTCGCGGTGGAACTGGACCGGCTGGATCTGATCGACGAATACATGGCCGTCGTCCATCCCCGGATCGCCGGCCACGGCCCCACCCTCTACCAGAGCGGGCTGCCCGGCACGCGCCGGCTCGAATTGATCTCGGCCAACCCGTTTCGGAACGGCGCGGTCGCCCTGCACTACCGGCGGGCCGTCCCGTAGCGGGTAGCGGGCATGTCCGCATGTGTTCCGAAGAATCCTGTTCCGAAAACGAGTCTTCCGGGGATAATGGGCCAACCATGAAATCCTCGGACGACCCGCTCCGGCCGCGCGGGATCAAGCGCGAGCATCCGCTCCAGTGGCTGGCCGAGCCGCTGCTCGACGAGCCGACGTTCGTGCTGAAAGCGTGGTTCGGCGGCCGCACCCTCATGCTCGACGGACGGCATCAGCTTTTCCTGTCCACGCAGGGCGAACCTTGGCAGGGCGTGCTCGTCTGCACGTTCCACGAGCACCAGGCCAGCCTGCGGGCGGAGATTCCGTCACTGGCACCCCATCCGGTGCTCGGAAAATGGCTCTACCTGCCCGAGGACGCGGAAACGTTCGAACGCGATGCCCGCCGGCTCGTCCAACTGGTCCGCGCCCGCGACCCGCGGATCGGCGTCATGCCCTCCCCGAAAAAGAAGCGCGCCACCCGGCGGATCCGTTTCGGTGACCGGCTCTGATGCAGTTCCGGAAGCTTCAGAATCGTCCGCTCAGCGCCACCGCTCCGAACCCCGCGTCGTCACCCCGAAATTCGATCCCCCGCCGGTGAAAATCGAACCGCTGGTCCACCGCCACGCCTGCATCGAGCGTCAGCCGCAGGGTGCCTGCCAGCGCAAATGAGCCGCCGATCCCCAGCCGGATCTCGCGATAATCCAGTTTGGCGCCATCGAGCCACGTCGCACCCAAGGGTGCGCCCGCGGGCCGGCGCGACAATCGATACGCTCCACCCTGGAACGTCGCCCCGGCGGTCAACGACACGGCGGGGCTCAATTCCCATGCGACTCCGGCCCGCGGATACCCCAGATCGAACCGCCATGACGGCGCAAATTCCCAGCGCACACCTGCGACCGGCAGCACCGGATTGTCCCCGAACGCATTGGCGATCAGTCCGAAACTCCAGATCAGCTCCCTCGATGAGGCAATGGAAGCAAGCCCAAGGAAGGGGGCATTGAACGTCGCGCCACCCACGGAACCGCCATCGCCAAAAAATCCCGGCCGGAGCATGGCGTTGAACCGCCAGCGCGGACCCGGCTGGTGCATCCAGCCAAGCCGCAGCGAGACTTCCTGCAACCGCTCCGGCAGAAGGCTGGCCGCTGGCCGGTCGAGATCGGTCCGGGCCAGGGCGATGCCATGAATGAGCACGCCCGCACCCCCCAGCGGCGTGCGGCCACCAGCCTCCAACTCGGCCCGCCAGACCGAAAGCCCGCCGACATCGCCGCGCAGATCAGTCCGCGCGGTCGCGCTGTAGGAAGCAGTGATCGTGTCGAGCAGCACGAAACCGGGCGCCGCCGGTTCGGCAGCCAGCGCCACGACCATGCCGGCCAGGGCGACACCCACCATCCGGATTCTCCTCGTTGCATTCGTCATGCCCGGCTTGGATGCACAGCCCCCGGCCGTTTGCACCCCAAATCGACCGGCAGGCTGCCCGCCAGTCCTCTGGATTTCGGGCGGGCGCTCGAGTCGCTTGGCTGCAACGGTTCCGGCTTTGCCCCGCGAGCGGATGGACCAAACCGTCGTTCCAGCGTGCAATTTATTGTCCGCCGTCCAGAAGTCTGTGCACCAATCCTGCGCATGCACCCGCCTCGCCTCATCAAGACCCTGCTCGCCCTCAGCGGCCTCACGGCCGCGCTCCTGCCCGCCGCAACCCAGCCGCCCACCGGATTCGCCACGCTCTTCAATGGCCGCGACCTGACCGGCTGGCGCGGCGGCGACACCTTTGATCACCGTCGGCTGCTCGACATGAACGCTGCCGACCGTGCCGCCCAGATTGCGAAATGGACGGCCTCCATGCATGAGCCCAACCCGAAGACGGGCAAGCCCCACTGGCACGTCGAGAAGGGCACCCTCGTCAACGATGGATTCGGCGCCTACGCGACCACCGAAAAGGATTTCGGCGATTTCGAACTGCAGCTCGAGTACCGGACTGTCGCGGGGGCGGATTCCGGGATCTATCTGCGCGGCGCACCCCAGGTGCAGATCTGGGACATCAACCAGCCCGACGACCCGAAGCGACCCGATCGCCGTCCACGGCTCGGATCCGGCGGTCTTTTCAACAATACCCCCGGCTCCCCGGGTCGCGACCCGCTCGTGGTCGCCGATCGGCCGTTCGGCGAGTGGAATCACGTCCGCGTGGTGATGGTCGGCAGCCGGGTGAGCGTGTGGCTGAACCGGCAGCTCGTCGTAGATCACGCGATCTTCGAGAACTACTACGATCAGAAGCTGCCGGCGGCCGGCCGCCGGCCCGTGCCGCCGCGCGGACCGATCCAGTTGCAGACCCACGGGGGCGAAATCCGCTGGCGCAACATCTTCCTCCGTGAGATCAGCCCCGACGAGGCCACCCGGCTCCTCGCCAGCCGCGGTGCGGACGACTTCCAGCGGATCTTCAACGGCCGCGATCTCTCCGGCTGGGCCGGCGGCGTCGACTCGGTCGCCATCCGCAATGGCATCCTCGTCTGGCAGCAGGGCAAGGGCGGCGTCCTGTATTGGGATCGCGAACTGGGCGACTTCCAGGCCCGGCTGCATTTCAAGCTCCCGCCTGGCGGCAACAACGGGCTCGCCATCCGGTATCCGGGAACCGGGAACGCCGCCTACGATGGAATGACGGAGCTCCAAATCCTCGACGAAAACTACAACACCGTGAAACAGCTGCCGCCGGATAAGCACATCGATCCCCGCCAGTATCATGGTTCCGTCTACGGCATGGTCGCGGCGGCCCGCGGCTACCTGCGTCCCATCGGCACCTGGAATTTCCAGGAAGTCACGGTCGAGGGTTCCCGGATCAAGGTGGAGCTCAACGGCACGGTGATCCTCGATGCGGACGTGTCCGCCGTGGATCTGGCCACGGTGATGGGAGGCAGGGCGCATCCCGGTCGGGATCGCACGCGGGGTTTCTTCGGCTTCGCGGGCCACAGCGATCCGGTCGAGTTCAGGGAGATCGCGATCCGGCCGCTCTAGGCCGGATCCCGCGGCCCTGCCGCTATCGAATCACGCCGCCGTAGGGGCGCAGCCTCGCCCTGCGCTCCATGAATCCAAGTCCGATCCAGGATCTCATTCCCCAAACAGATCACGTACATGGAGGGACGCCCTCCGTGGCGTCCACAAACCCGATACAAGTTTCATTCTGCGCAGCGGATCCGTCTTCATGGCCGTGACGGAGCACGGCCCTCCATGAATCCAAGTCCGATCCAGAATCTCGCTCCCCAAACAGATCACGTACCTGGAGGGACGCCCTCCGTGGCGTCCATAAACCCGATGGGAAATTCATCCTGCGCAGCTCATCCATCACGATGGCCGTGACGGATCACGGCCCTCCATGTACGAGGTTCCGATCCACCCTCGCGTCGGGCTCGGGGTTCGGTTCAATCGGCCCATGCACCTTTCGAAGATGATGCATTCCTTCGTGATCTTGCTTCGGCTGCCGGCGGTGTGGGCCTGCCTCGCGACCGGCGGCGGGCTGCATTCCGCCCCGCCTCCCCTGGCACCGGCGCCGCCCATGGGCTGGAACAGCTGGAACTGGCACGGCAAGAAACCCCTGACCGAGCAATTGGTGCTCGAAAGCATCGATGCCATGGTCGCGCACGGGCTTCGCGACGCCGGCTACACCTATATCGTCGTCGATGGCGGCTGGCGGGATTCCAGACTCGGTACCCGCGGCGAACTGGTGCCCAATCCCGTCAAGTTTCCCCGCGGGATCAAACACCTGGCGGATTATGCCCACGCCCGGGGATTCAAGTTCGGGCTGCACACCGTCCCGGGAACCCACGACTGTGGCGGCGACCCCGTCGGCGGCTTCGGCCGCGAGGAGATTCACGTCCGTCAGCTGGTCGAATGGGGGGTCGACCTCGTCAAACTCGACCGCTGCCAGTTCAAGCCCGATGGCTGGGACGAGCCGAAAGTGGAGCAGGTGTACCGCCGGTGGGCCCGGCTCCTGGCGGAGAGCGGCCGGAAGATCGTCTTTTCCATCAGCGCGTACCAGTACCGCCCCTGGTATCCGGAAATCTGCCACATGGCGCGCACGACCTACGACATTCGCTCGCGGATTCATGGCGGCGCCGTCTTCGACGATGGCACGCCGGCGGATCCCAAGGCGAACTTCATCAGCATCGTCAACATCGCCGAGCTCAACAACCGCTGGGCGGACCATGCCGGCCGGGGCTTCTGGAACGACCCCGACATGCTCGTCACGGGGGATCAGGGACTCACGCTGGACGAGCAGAAATCCCATTTCGCGCTCTGGTGCATCATGTCGTCGCCGCTCATGCTCGGCAACGATCCCCGCGTCATCACCGCGGAGGAAAAGGCCATCATTCTCAATCCGGAGGCGATCGCGATTAACCAGGATCCGACCGAGCAGGGCCGCCGGATCGAATCAAAAGGCAGCACGGAGGTCTGGCGGAAGCAGCTCCGGGACGGCCGGGTGGCCATCCTGCTGATCAATCGGGATAAGATCGCGAGCCAGCCAGTCACCTTCAGCTGGAAGGACGGCAGTAGCCGCCAGGGATCCAGCACCTGGCAAGTACGGGATGTCTTTGGCCGGGTGGATTTGGGCACATTTGATTCCGCCATCACGCGTCAGACCCCGCCGCACGGCTGCTGGCTGCTGCTGCTCTCGCCGCCATGATTCCGTGACCAACGTGGCACGGCAGCTTGCCGCATGGCGGTATCCCTGGAATGAGAGCTGGAATCATGGAGGGCCGGGCTCCGTCACGGCCATGGAGACCGATCCGCTGCGCAGAATGAATTTCCCATCGGGTTCATGGACGCCACGGAGGGCGTCCCTCCAGGTACGTGATCTGTACGAAAGATTGAGGTGGAACGCCACGGCCGGCTCGCGTTTCCTTGTCCGTCCCGAACTGATGCGCCGTTTCCGTCCCTACTTCAAATACCTCCATGAGGTCCGCGGGGCCATTGCCCTGGCGATCGGCTGCGGACTGCTTTACGGCGCGGCCAGCGGCGCGGGGCTGCCCCTCCTGATCAAGTACGTCTTCCCGCGCATCTTCTCTCCCGGCGATGCTGCGGTGCCGCTCCTGCATGTCGCCATCGTGGCGGCCTACATCCCGCTGATCTTCCTCTTCCGGGCGCTTTCCGGCTACTTCAACAGCTACTTCACCCAGTACGCCGGCGTCCGCGTCCTCGAATCGCTCCGGACCGATTACTTCAAGAAGCTCCAGGTACTCCCGCTCTCGTTCGTGCAGGGCCGGCAGACCGGCGACCTGATGTCGCGCGGGCTCGCCGATACGCAGCAGTTGCAGTTCAGCCTCACCCTGCTGGCCAACGACGGCATCAAGCAGCCCGCCACCCTCGTCAGCGCGCTGGCCGCGGTCACCTACCTCGCATTCACGTCCGAGGGCGTGTGGCTGGCCCTGGTCTGCCTCGCCGCCGTTCCGCTCACGATCTTTCCCGTGCGCCTGGTGGGCCGGAAGGTGATCAAGCGGGCGGCCCAGATGCAGAGCCAGCTCGGCAGCGTCAGCAGCCATTTTTCGGAAAACCTGGCCGCCGCCCGGGAGGTTCGCGCCTTCAGCCTCGAGGAGCGCGAGGTATCGCGGTTCACCGCCGCCTGCCGCGCGCTCATTCGATCGCAGATGAAGATCGTGAAGTATGCCCAGGCGCTGACCCCCGCCATCGAGGTCATCTCCGCCGCCGGCATCGCGGTGACACTGATTTACGCCTATCGCAGCGGACTGCAGCTCGAGACGTTCATCGCGCTTATCACGGCGCTCTACGCCAGTTACGATCCGGTGAAGAAGCTCGGGGCGCTCAACACCGAGTTGAAGCGCGGTCAGGCCGCCCTCGAGCGTCTCGAGGTCGTGCTCGACGAACCGGTCACCATCGCCGATCCGGTGCGACCAGCGAAGATTGGCCGGCTCGAGGGCGCGGTCGGGTTCGCCGGCGTCTCGTTTGCCTACCACCCGGGCGTTCCGGTCCTCCGCGACGTGTCGGTCGAGATCCCGGCCGGCACCGTCTGTGCGCTGGTGGGCCCGAGCGGCGCAGGGAAGTCGACCTTCGCCAACCTCGTGCCGCGGTTTTACGAGGTGACGGCCGGCCGGGTGACGATCGATGGCATCGACGTGCGCGACCTGCGGCTGAGCGACCTGCGCCGGAACATCGCGGTCGTCTCGCAGGAGCCGGTGCTGTTCAACGACACCATCTGGTCCAACCTCGAACTCGGCCGTGCCGGGGCCAGCCACGCGGAGATTGAAGCGGCCGCTCGCGATGCGCACGCCCATGATTTCATCCTGTCATTGCCGCATGGGTACGACACGATCGTGGGCGAGCGGGGCGCCGCGCTCTCGGGCGGCCAGCGCCAGCGGATTGCCCTGGCCAGGGCATTCCTGCGCAACGCCCCCATCCTCATCCTCGACGAGGCAACCAGCGCGCTCGACAGCGACAGCGAGGCCGCGGTGCAGGCCGCGCTGAAGGAACTCATGCGCGACCGGACCGTCCTGCTCATCGCCCATCGGTTCTCCACCATCCGCGATGCCACCCGAATCCTGGTCTTCGACGGCGGCCGGATTGTCGCCAGCGGAACCCATGCGGAGCTCCACACCTCGAACCCGCTTTACAAGTCGCTTTACGATCGCCAGAGCGGCGGCGGGATGCTTCAGCCTGCCCTCTGAGGATGCCCAGCATGCCACGTGGCCCGGTCGCTTTTCAGGAGTCCCATATGCCCCGCGATTCGGATTTCGTAGGGGCGCAGTCTTGCTGCGACCGCATCCGCAGTCTCCGAAAATGCCCCCGGGCATTTTCATTTAGCAGCATGTCGGATGATTCGCCCTCACGTTCGCTGCCTTCAAATCGAGCCGCGGTAAGACCGACAGGCTGCTAGCACTCCCTTGTCCACCGCCGCTCCCGCCATTCGCATCCTGCTCATCCGCCGCCGGTACCTCGGCGACATCGTCCTGCTCGGGAGCGTGCTGCGCAATCTGCGGCTGCACTGGCCGGCCGCGCATCTCACCGTGCTCACCGAGCCGGCCTACGCCGGCGTGCTGTCGCTGAACCCGGATATCAACGGCGCGCTCACCTTTCCCCGGGGGCTGACCGGCTGGCTCGGGTTCATCCGCGCGCTGCGCCGGGCCCGCTTCACGCATGTGCTCGATTTCGACAACACCGACAAGACGGCGATCGTGACGCGGCTCACGGCCGCGCGGGTGCGGGTCACCTTCGATCGCGAGCTGATTCCCTTCCGCCACGCCCGCTGGTACACGCAGGCCGCGAAGGTCACGAATGCGGCCTACGATTCGCAGCACATCACCGAAACCTACCTTGCGCTGCCAGCGGCGATCGGCGTGCCGATCATGTCCCGGGAAGTGCGGCTGGTGCCGCATCGGGAGGACGTCGCCGCGATTTCCGATTTGCTTGGCGGGCAGCTCAAGAGCACGGGCGTGCCGCGGTATCACCGGCGGGTCCTGGTTCATCCCGGCAGCCGCAGTGCCCATCGAATCTGGCCGCTGGATCGTTTCGCCCAGGTCTGTGATCGGCTCCAGGATGAACTCGACGTGCAGGTCTATCTCACCGCCGGGCCGCGCGAGCGGCCGCTGATCGAGAAGATCCGGGCCGCGGCCCATTCACACCTCGTGCTCACCCGGGCCCCCGCGACGGTGGGCGGGCTGGCGGCACTGGTGGCGGAATTCGACGCGTTCCTCTGCCACGACAGCGGGCCGATGCATGTGGCCGCGGCCGTCGGCACGCCGGTCGTCGCGCTGTTCGGCTCGCAGAATGCGACCATCTGGCGGCCACTCGGTGCAAAGCACCGGGTGTTGCAGACCCCGCTCCCGTGCGCCTGCATCGGCGCCGAGGCGCCGGTCCCCTGCGTGCGCGGCGATTCGTACCGCAGCTATTGCGTGCGGATGCTCTCAGTGGACGAGGTGTTCGATGCGATTTCGGCCCAGGCGTCGTCGTGAGCTGCGACGCATCATAAAGTATCTGCTCGGGAACGAGCTGGGCCGATGGATCGGGCCTTCAGCCCTCGTTGCCAGCCGACAATAATCCTGGGCCGATGGCCCAGGCTGAGATGAGGTCGCGCCGTTGGCGCTGCCGGAAACGTGAATTGGACACACGGAACGTGAATCGGCCGGACTGGTAGGGATAGCGTCCCACCGCTTGCTGGCAGGCTCGAGGCCTTTCATTCACAACACTGGTGGCCGTGAGCGACGTCGAACGGCTTGCCGCTTGGGAAAGGCGGCAAGATGCCGCTTCCACGCTGATCGCTGCTTGCCAAGATTGAGAAATGGCACGACGGCGGGCTGAAGGCCCGCTAGCCAACCCGCGTGCTACATCCGAAACGCGATGATCGTTCCGGCCACGCCGATGATTTCCGCAAAGCGGCCCGCCTTGATTTCCTCGAAGATCGCGCGCGTCACGCCATCCGCCCGGCTCCCGAAATCGTGAAAGGCGATCACGCCGCCCGGTTTCACAAATGGTGCCCAGGCCTCGATGTCGGCCTTGCAGGCGGCATAGGCATGGTCGCCGTCGATGAACACCAGATCGATCGACCCGCGCCTTGCCGCCAGCGCCTGCGCCGCAGCGAGTGAGTCGCTGACAACCGGTTCACTGCGCGGCGTGAACCCGAGGGCGGCGAAGTTCTCGCGAAAAATTTCCAGCGTGGTCCGGGCGCCCAGCCGCTGGAAATGCCGGTTGTACCACACCGTGTCCTCGCCGCAGGTCGACAGCCCCTGGAAGTTGTCCACCGCCAGGACCCGCGCCCGATCGCCCCTGAGCCCGCCGGCCAGGAAACAGGTCGACGCGCCCATCCAGGATCCCACTTCCACCACCTGGGCATTTTCGGGCGTGTCACTCGCCAACTGGAAGAGGTAGCCGCGTTCGGGGAAGCTGCCCATGTCGTCCTGCTTGAAGTGCCGCGCGATCCGCCGGAACTCATCCCAATCCAGATCCGGCCGGCGCTTCCGCGCCCCCCGAAGGTAGCGGCCGCACTTCTGCGCAAACCGCAGATCGCGGACGACCGGCCAGTGTTTGAACGCCATGGAGTTTTCGCTGCGCGAAAACCCAAAATAGTGAAGCAAATAATCGTTCGGCCGGTAATGACGCTCGACGTTCCGGGCCCGGCCTCCTGTCTTCAACCCAGCATGGCCGCAGCTCCAGAAGTCAGCTTGGGTTCTGGCCCGGCAGGTGCCCTCGAGGTCACCGTCGCCATTCCCACGTACAATCGCGCCGGTTTCCTGCGACAGACGCTCGCGGGCATCGCGCGGCAGCAGTTTCCCCACGATCATTTCGAGGTGCTGGTGATCGACAACAACTCGCGGGACGACACCGCCCAGGTCGTCGCCGAGTTCGCCGCCGCCCGGCCGGCGCCGCGGTACATCCTCGAGCCGCGCCAGGGACTCGACCACGCGCGCAACCGCGCGATCGCCGAAGCCCGGGGAGAGATCCTTTTGTTTGGCGATGACGACATCCTGGTCCAGCCCGACTGGATTGCGCAGATGGTGGCGCCATTGCTGGCCGGCCCGGGTCGGCGGATTGGCGCGGTCGGCGGCGAAGTGATCCCCGTGTTTCCCGACGGGCTGCCGGATTGGGTGCGCGACTGGCACGGGCCACTCGCATTCCGAGCCGACGCCGGGCCGATCGCGGCGCCGCGCTCGCCGATGGGCGCAAACCTGGCGTTTCCCCGGTGGGTGTTTGCCGAACTCGGGGAATTTCACACCGCACTCGATCGCGCGGCGGGCAACTATTTCTCCGGCGGCGACAGCGAGATGATTCGCCGGGTGCGGACGGCCGGGCTCGAGGTCTGGTTCGCGCCTGCCGCCGCGGTGCAGCATCAGATGCCGGCCAGCCGCACGACCTTCCGCTACGCCGCCCGGCATGCATTCGACTCCGCCCGTTCCCGGGTGATTGACCGGGCCGGTCAGCCGGGCGCGGCGGCCTACCTTGCCAGCCGGCTGCTCGCGAACGTGGCGAAGACGATCGGCTTTGTCCTGCTCGCCCTGGCCAACGCGATCCTGTTCCGACCGGGCCCCGCCAAACGCGCCACGGTCCAGGCCTGGCGGGCCTGCGGCTACCTTTATCAAATTCCCCGCTCGATGGCCGGAAGGATCTGAGTGCTGCACGGAGGGCTTTACGCGGCGGGCCGGGTCGGGGATAACGCTCCAACGCAATGGCTCCCCTTCCGCTGTCCGTGGTCATCGTCGCGAAGAACGAGGCGCATAATCTTCCCCGCTGCCTTGCCAGCGTGCAGGGCTGGACCGCCGAGGTCATCGTGGCGTTGAACGAGACCACCGATGCGAGCGAGTCGATTGCCCGAGCCGCGGGGGCCGCCGTCCACCACCTTCCCTGGAAGGGTTTTCGGGACACGAAGAACGCGGCGGCGGCTCTCGGAAAACAGCCCTGGGTGCTCGCACTCGATGCGGACGAGGCAGTCTCGCCGGCACTGCGCACCGAACTGGCGGCGTTTTTCGCCCGGGCCGATCGCGATCGGTTCGCGGGCGCCCGTTTCCCGCGGAAGGTCTGGTTCATCGACCGGTGGATCATGCACGGCGACTGGTATCCCGACCTGAGTCTGCGGCTGTTCCAGCGGGAGCGCGGCCGTTGGGGCGGCGATGAGTTCGTGCATGAAAAGGTGGAATGCGACGGACCGGTCGCGTCGCTTCAGGGCGACCTGCTCCATTATTCGTTTCCCTCGCTCTCAGCGCACGTCGCGAAAATCACGCCATTCGCGGACCTGTTCGTGCAGCAACAACGCGCCCGCCATGCGCGCTTTTCGCTCCCCCAGGCCGTGCTCCGGCCGTTTTGGCGGTTTTTCCGCGGCTACGTGCTCCGGCTGGGGTTTCTCGATGGCTATCCCGGATTCTATATCGCGGTTGCCACCGCCTTCGGCGCGTTCGTCCGTTACAGCCGGCTTTACGAATCGGAAAACCGTCGCGAGCCGCCGGTCGATCAGTAGAACATGCCTGCGGCATTTCGAGGATCTTTCCGTCTCACATACAGGCCCCCCACGTCATGCAGCCGTAAGACCGACAGGCTGCTACCCTTCCCGGTTTCGCGGGTGGAACTTCTCATGCTGCTCCAGCAATCGGCGAGGCTCCACCGCGGTATAGATCTGGGTCGTGGAAATGCTGGCATGCCCGAGCATTTCCTGGATTGCGCGAAGATCGGCGCCGCCGGTCAGAAGGTGGGTGGCGAAGGAATGCCGCAGCGCATGCGGCTTCACATTCCGGGTGATCCCGGCCCGCCGCGCATGCTCCTTCACGATCATCCAGAGCCCGACGCGCGACAGGGCGGTGCCGCGCGGATTGAGGAAAAACTGACTCCCCGTGCGCGGCTTCACGAGATGCGGCCGGCCGGACACGAGATAGGTTTCCAGCGCCGCCACCGCCCGGCTGCCCACCGGCACCACCCGCTCCTTCGAACCCTTGCCAAACAGCCGGATGAAGCCGTGCTCGAGATCGACCTGTTGCAGGGTGAGCGCGGCGAGTTCCGACACCCGCAGCCCGCTCGAATAAAACAGCTCCAGCAACGCGCGATCCCGCAAGGCCCGCGGTTCCCCACCCTGCGGCGCGGCCATCAGCCGCCCAACCTCGGTTTCCGAGAGCGTCGCGGGCATCCGCCGCCGCTGTTTCGGGCTGACGAGCAGCGCCGTGAAATCGTCCTCCCGCAGTTTTTCCCTCACCAGGAACCGCGCCAGCATCCGCAGCGCGCTCAGCTTCCGGCTCAGGCTTGTCACCGCATAACGGCCCCGGCTTAGCGCCTGCACCCAGCCGGCTGCATCCGCCCGGCCGACCGCACGCCAGCCGGTCACTCCCCGGTTGGCGAGGAACACCGCCGCCTGCTCGAGATCGCGGCGATAATTGCTCTGCGTGTGGCGCGAGAGCCCACGCTCCAAATCGATGTACGCGATGAACGCATCGAGATCGTTCGCAAATGCCCGCGGCACCTCCCGGGTGGGATGGGCACGTGTCGTTGAAGACCGGGGCATGGGCCGAGGCTGAATCCGGCCGACTTGCCGGACAACGCTGATCGCACCGCTCCTGCGGCGGGGGCCTTTCAATAACGCCGGCGCGGCGGCGGGCGATACGTCGAGTTCGATTCCTTCATCCGGAAGGTGATGCGCGCCTTCTCGATGTCGTACGGGCTCATCTCCATCTTCACCGTGTCGCCGGCGGCAATCTTGATGAAGTTCTTTCGCAGCTTCCCGGAGATGTGGGCGAGGACCACATGGCCATTCGCCAACTGCACCTTGAACATCGTCCCGGGGAGCACCGCGACGACCTTGCCTTCCACCTCGATCGAGTTGCCGTCAGACATGGGGGGATCGGAGTTGGGGCGCAGCGCGGAGAATCGTCATAAGGTCGGTCGTCAAAAGCACCTTGTAAGGCAGAAACGGCCGGCCTTAGTCAAGGATTCACTCCTTCATGCCGCCTGAACATCCGCTCCCCTGCCCGTTTGAGAAACGGTTTCCCTCGGAACTGGTGCGGAACGACGAGTACTTCATGAGCCTGGCGTACAACCAGGCGATCGATGCCTGGAGGCTCGACGAGGTTCCCATCGGGGCAGTCATCGAGATTGGCGGCGAAGTGGTCGCCGCCGCGCACAACACTGTCGCCGGGGCGAAGGATCCGACGGCCCATGCCGAGATCCTGGCGCTCACCCAGGCGGCCGCACATTTGGGCGACTGGCGGCTCGAGGGCGCAACGGTCTATGTCACCAAGGAGCCCTGTCCGATGTGCTCGGGCGCCATGCTGATGTCCCGGGTGAAGCGCGTGTGCTATGCCGTTCCCGACCCCAAGATGGGCTGCCTCGGCGGGGCCACGAATCTCAATGACCTGCCCCGGGTGAATCATCACGTGCAGCTGACCCCCGGGGGCGTCCTGGAAACCGAATGTCGCGATCTGCTGCAGGCTTTTTTCCGGCTGAAGCGGCAGGACGAGCCCTGAATCCGCCGGGAGATTTCACTGGCGGCGTTGACGCAAACGGCTGCCGATGCATTAGTTTCCATCCGCGTCGTTTCCACGCCGCTCAACCCATAACCACTGCACCCATGCCCTTCGAATTGCCCAAACTGCCTTATCCGTCGAACGCACTCGAGCCCCATATCGATGCCAGGACGATGGAAATTCACCATGGCAAGCATCACCAGGCCTACGTGACGAATGCCAACAACGCGCTGAAGGATCAGCCCGAGCTCGCGGCCATGGACGTCAACACGCTCCTGGCCAATCTGGGCCGGGTGCCCGAGGCGATCCGCGGCGCCGTGCGGAACAATGCCGGCGGCCATAGCAACCACACCTTCTTCTGGAAGATCATGGGACCGGGCAAGGGCGGCACCCCCAAGGGCAAGCTGGCCGAGGCGATCCAGTCCACCTGGGGTTCCTTCGACAACTTCAAGGCCGAGTTCGGCAAGGCCGCCGCCGGTCGCTTCGGTTCCGGCTGGGCCTGGCTGCTGGTCGGCCCGGACAAGAAACTCTCCATCGGCTCGACCGCAAACCAGGACAGCCCCTACATGGGCAAGGCGGTCGCCGGAGTGGAAGGCAAGCCGGTCATCGGCCTCGATGTCTGGGAGCACGCCTACTACCTCAATTACCAGAACCGCCGGCCCGATTATGTCACTGCCTGGTGGAACGTGGTGGACTGGGATGCCGCCGAGAAAAATTACGCATCCGCGTAGCAGCCCATCGGGCCTGCAAATCGGAGCCCGGGGCCGGGCCGCAAAAGTTCCTTGCGGTTCACATGCCAGGCCCGCGGGCTGCTGATTCCGCGCTGCGCGCGGGCAATCCGAACATCCCGGGCACCGGCCAGGACCGCCGCATCCAGATATTCGCGCTTGCCCGGCCTTCAGCGGATCCAGGCGCTGCCGCTCATGGCCGCCCCGAAACTGGCGGGCGAAATCGGCGTGCTGCGCCCCGTCTCGGTATCAAGGATACACAGCACGCTCGTGGTCCGGTTGCGGGCAGTGTAGACCAGGTGCCGGCCATCCCCGAGCCAGCTCGGCTCGATCCCGTCGAACGAGGCCTTCGAGACCACCTCGGCGCGGCCGCGGGAGAGATCGTAGACGCCGATCTGGTATTGGCGGCCCACGCGCAGCGTGCAGGCGATCCGGTTCGGATTCACCGTGCTCCAGTCCGGCTCCGCCGCGTACGTGAATCCGGGTGTCGCCAGCCGGCGCGGCTGGCCGCCGCCAGCTCCGATGAGATAAAGCTGCGGGCCCGGCTCCATCGTGAAAACGATCTGGCTGCCATCCGGCGACCAGCACGGGGACGCCTTGACCGCATCGGAACGCGTCTTCCGCGAGACGTTCCGCCCCTGCGCGTCGCTCACATAAATCTCCGGCGTGCCCTCGCCGGTCAGCACCATCGCCACCTGCCGGCCGCTGGGGCTGAACCGGGCCCCGCTGTTCGTTCCCCGGTAGCTCACGAAGGTGGTCCGCTGATACGTCGTGAGATCGTGCTGGAAGATGTCCGGGAAGCCGGACTTGAAGTAGCTGGTGTAGAGCAGCCGCGTGCCGTCCGGCGACCAGCGCGGTGTGAGCACGGGCGCCGAGTCGCTCGTGATCCGTTTCGCCTCCCCGAGGAAAAGATCCGAGATATAGACCTCCTTGCGCCCGGTCGCCTCGCCCACGAATGCCAGCCGGGCGGTGAAGAACCCGCGGAGCCCCAGCCCGTTGGTCTGCTCCACCGCCAGATCGGCGGCCCGCAGCAGCGCGTGCCGCAGCGTCGTGCCCGGGACCACCTGCGTCATGACCGGCGTCCCTGCGGAACCGCGGGTGATTTCAACCCTGACCTGGTTGCCGCCCGCGGCGCTGAACTTCAGGTCATAGGCCTGGCCCGCCGTCACGCGGCGGTAGCGGCCGTGCGACTGGAAGGCAAGATGCGCAAGCGTGTTCAGCTCCGCGGGTGCACCGCTGATCCGCACCGGGATGGTCACGCCTTCGACTGCGACCTCGACCCGCCCGATGTCGCGGGTGCCTTGGGCGAAGCCGGGGGTCAGCGTGAGGAGGGCGAGGAGCGTGAGTCGCAGCAGGTGATGCATCGGAAGTAAAAGCAGCAGAGTGAGGAGGTGGACACGGCAGGACCGCGAGCCATTTCAGGAATCGCGCGGGCACCCCGGACGGCCCGCACTGGTCGCGCCCGCTCCCCGCGGTGACAGGAATCATGCGCGACGGGCATTTCTATTTGCGCCGGGCCGCGGCATAACAACTCTAATTTGCTCACAATCGTAACACCGTGACGTCCGACCAAATCAAAGAGCATCTCAAGCAGGTGAAGTATCCGGGATTCAGCCGCGACATCGTGTCGTTCGGGCTGGTGCGCTCGGCCGGCTTCGCCGACGGCACGGCCAAGGTTGCCCTGGCATTGACGACCAGCGATCCCCAGACGCCGCTGCAGTTGAAGGCCGAGGTCGATCGATGCCTGCGCGCGATTCCCGGCGTCCGGGAAACGATCATTGAAATTGCAGTGGCGCCGGCGAAGGCCGCGCCCGGCGGCGCGGCCGCCGGGGGAAACCTGGCCGGCGGCAGCACGGCGCCCAAGACGATCCGGCATGCGATTGCGATCGCCTCGGGCAAGGGCGGCGTCGGCAAGAGCACGTTTGCGGTCAACCTCGCGTGCGGGCTGGCACAGCTGCTGGAGGCCCAGGGTCGCCCGGGCCGCATCGGGCTGATGGATTGCGACATCTATGGCCCGAGTGTCCCGCTGATGATGGGGCTGGGCGGCCGCCCGGAAGTCGAGGGCGAGGGCGCCGAGGCCATGCTCGTGCCGATGGAACGCTATGGGGTGAAGGTCATGAGCATGGGCTTCCTGGTCGACGACAACACGCCGGTGGTCTGGCGGGGCCCGATGATCATGAAGACGGTGCAGCAATTCGTCCAGAATGTGAAATGGGGCGAACTGGACGTGCTGCTGATCGATCTTCCTCCCGGCACCGGCGACGCCCAGTTGTCGCTGGTGCAAACCCTGCCGCTCGACGGCGCCGTCATCGTCACCACGCCGCAGGCTGCCGCCACGAACGTCGCCCGGAAAGGCGGGCTGATGTTCCAGAAGGTCAACGTGCCGCTGCTCGGCGTGGCCGAGAATATGAGCTACTTCATCGATCCCGCCGGGAAGCAGCATGCCCTCTTCGGGAGCGGCGGCGGCATCGCGACCGCGGAACGGCTGGGGACGACGCTCCTCGGCCAGGTGCCGCTGCTGCCGGAAATCCGGGCGGGCGGCGATGCCGGGACGCCCGTCGTCGTGGAGGATCCCGGGAGCGCCGCGGCGGGAGTCTTCCGGGACATCGGCAACTCGCTCCTCGCCACGCTCGCGAAACCTACGAAGCCGCGGGTGTGATGTTTAGGAAACATTGCAGGCATTGACAGGTCCGCTGCGCTAGCTCTCATTCACACCGCGCAGCATGACTCATCCTGCTCAAGAGCCATCGACGTCTCGGGAATTCGTCAAACAGTCCAGCCTCTACCAAGAGTTCCTGGCCGAGCGGGAGGAGATTCTGAAGCACAAGTGGCTGGAGTCGGAACGCTTGGGGTACGACATCGGGTTCGAACGTGCGCTGCTCGACTGGATCCGAAAACACCGTGAAAGCTGGCGCGCCGCCCGCCGGCAGCACCATCATCACGGGCAGCAGGGTTCGCACCCCGAGAAGAAGCAGGCCTGATACCCCACAAAAAAGCCGGGGTGGAAACCCCGGCGAAACGGTTCGGGCGCCCTGCGCCCACGCCTGCGGCCTTACTTGATTTCCTTGTGGACCGTGTGGCGCTTGAGGTGCGGGTTGTACTTCTTCTTCTCAATCCGCTCAGTTACGGTCTTCTTGTTGCGCATGGTGAGATAGCGCGAGACCGGCTTCCCCTCTTTTCGGGCCTCGGTGCACTCCAGGATGACTTGTTCTTGCATGGTAGGAAATGGGTGAACGGCCAGAGGAAAGGACCGCACCGGGCTGGTGCAACCTCAAACTTCCATCCATGGAATGCATTTCACATCCCGTCGGTGGAAAGGACTTCAGCACGCATTCCCACGGCGCGACGCCGTGGCCCCCCGTCCTCACCTTGCGCCAGCGCCGCAAAGGGAATCACCCTCACGTCCGGCTCCGTGGCAAGGAATTCCGCGGTCGCGTGCAATACCCGGATGAACGGCTCGTCGGGCTCCCCGTCGCGAAAGTACTCCCACCAATGGGTCACCAGCACGGTCAGTGGCTGCCGTTCGACCGCCCGCCGGATCGTCTCGAGCATCGTGTCGCAGGGCCGTTGGTGGGACAGCAGGCAGCCGGGATGGCTCAGCAGCCGGGTCCGCCCCACCCGCCAGTGCGGCTGGCCCAGGATCTTCTTCAGCCCATACCGCACCCGCCAGGCAGGCGGCAGCCGCCGCCATTCGAACCAGCCGCTCGAGATGACGGGAAACCGCCGCGCCACCTCCGCATAGGCCGCCGGGGAAAACTTGTCGTGCGGGGCCACGAACGCCTTCACCGCATCGAACCCCGCCTCCCGGAGCCGCCGTGCCCCCCGCTCGATCCGGCGGATGACGTCGCTCCGATCCGTCCGGTCGAACTCGAACGTGTCATGATGGCAGCCATGCTGGGCAATGTGATACCCGGGATTCTGGTGCAGGTATTCCACCAGCGCCCGGTTCTCGGCCAGTGCCACCATCCCCGGCGCCGCGCCCAGCCCCGGCGGCAGAAAGCCCTCATGCCGGCCCTCCGGTGTGCGCGCGTCCGTCCGCACCTCCGGAATGGTCGCCAGGTTCACGGGCAGCCCCCGGGCCAGGAACGGCCGGTAAAGCCGCTCCAGGCAGTCGACCGGCGTCAGGGCATTGGTATCGTCGTCACGCAGGATGACGCAGCGCATGGGGCTCCTCCGTCAGCTCCCGGTAGAGCTGGTGTATCGTGCTTGCAATGACGCGGGTGTCATAGCTGGCCACTACCTGTTCGCGCGCCGCCGCGGTCACCCGCCGCACCGCTTCCGGCCGGGTCAGTGCGGCCTCCAGCGCCGCATGCAGCGTCTCCGGCCGGTCCAGCCCGAACAGCCAGCCATTGCGATCGTGCTCGATCAGCGCCGTGGCGCCGGACGTCCCGCTGGAGATTGCCGGCGTCCCCGCGGCCCAGGCCTCGAGGATCACCAGCCCGAAGGTCTCGGAAATCGAGGGCAGGATCACGGCCTTTGCCTGCTGCATCAGTCCGATCAACCGGGGATCCCCCGGCGGGATCCGGCCCGTCAGCAGCACCTTTTCACCGAGTCCGCGTTCCCGGATCCGCTGCTCCAGCGCCTGCCCGTACGCGAGATCGGTGCACGGCCCGGCGAGGACGAGCAGCGCCCGCGGATGCCGGCGCACGATCTCCGGCAGTTGCTCGATCAGGAAGCCCTGGTTCTTCACCGGATCGATTCGCCCGACGGCGAGCAGCACCTCGCGCCCCACAATCGTCGGAAACGCCTTTGCCACCTCCGCCCGGTGATCCGGTTCGTAGAGCTCCGCCCGGACGCCATGCGGCTGCACGATCACCCGGCGATCGGGATGGCGCTGGAGGATCAGTTCCGCCTCCCGCCGGTTGCAGGTCAGGATCGCATCCGCCTCGGCCAACACATGCCGGGCCCGCAGGAGCAATCCAAACGGCTTGCCCCATTCGACGCCCCGATTGAGCGGGGCATTGAGCGATTGGCGCAGCCCCGGCGGCAGGTCATACACGCCACCGTGCACGGTCACGACAAAGGGAATCCTCCGCCGGCGTGCGATCGTCAGGCCAATGCCGCCGATCCGGCCGAGCGCGTGCGAATGCACCAGGCCCAGCCGCGGCACGGCCCAGAGTTCGCGAATCAGGTCGAATGACATCAGGTTGCCGCCGACCGCAATCATCTGCCGGCGCTGCTGCGACGAGATCCCCCAGATGGGTACGCAGGCGGAGAACCGCCGCACCTGGCAGCCGGCTTCCGCCAGCGGATCACGGACCGTGCCGGCGCGGCCGCCCGGTGCCGGCGGCAGCGCCGGGCAATAGACGATCGATTCGACGCCATGCCGGCGCAGGCCGCCGAACAGCTGGTGAATCACCGTCTCCGTCCCGCCCCATTCGGCGGGGTCATATTTTCGCAGCAGATGGGCGATGCGCATGCGCGTGTTCTCAGACAACCCGCCGCGAGATCGCGACCGGGAGAGGTTCAAACTCGTCGCCCTCCGTTATCGGCTCCGGCGCCGGTTCGGCCGATGCCGGTCGGTGCCGGCGCACATAATGCAGGCTGGCGAGGGCTCCGATCAGGAGGTGAAATGTCAGGAAGAGCGGCGGCTGGCGGTAAGTCCACTCGGTCACGCTCTGGAGGAAGATGCCGGCTGTTGCGAACAGGATGCCAATGCCGAGCCGGTGCATCGGGTCGCGGTCGAGCCGGCGGATGAGGAACATCGCCCCGACCTGGAACCATCGCAGCCAGACGATCATGAAGAGCAGCGTGCCGGGGATGCCAATTTCGCCCAGGCTCAGCGCGGCCAGCGCGTGGGCCGGCGGGGCGTAACGGATGCTGGGGATGTCCGCCTTTTCCGGCGCCACCTTGATGTCGTCGTAGTCCTCGTAGTGGAAGCCGACCCGCGCCCCGTAGGTCTTGCTCACCATGTACGACCAGTTGTTCAACCCGACTCCCAGCGGGTGGTCGTCGACCATCATCTTGGCCCAGCGCCAGTAAATGCCGCGGTTCTCGCCATCGATCGCGATCAATTCCTCCTCCAGCGAGGCGGAACCGAACCGGACCACGAGCATGTCCCAGGACTTCGCGAGCATCAGACCGGCTCCGAGCGAGATTGCCATCACGACCATGATCTTCCGCCGGGTGATCCGCCACGTGGTGCACATCACCGCGGTTCCAGTCATCACGAAGGCAAAGATCGGCAGTCCGGCCCGGGAAAGCGTGAGGACGATCGTTGCTGATGCGACAATCGCCGCCGCCAGCGCAAACCAGCGCAGGTACTTGTTCCAGTCCGCCAGCGCCGCGGCGAGCAGCACGGGCGAGATGGTGCAGAGGTACATGGAAAGGCTGTTCGCATGATCGAGCGTGCCTGGCGGGCGATACATCCCGCCCAGGAACCGCTGCTTGAACGCGTACAGCGCCTGGACGCCGACGGCGAGGCCGAGCCCGAGCACGATGATGCCGAGTTCCCTGCGCGTGCGCACAAACGCCGCCGCCGCCAGCATGATCAGGATGGCCCGGGGAATGTTGGCCAGTTCCCAGAGGCCGAACATCGGCTGATACGCCTGCAGGACCGAAAAGATGCAATAAAGGAAATACAGTCCGAACAATCCCAGCCCGGCGGGAAAGAACCACCGCCGCCGCGGATAGGTGGGTGCCAGGAGCGAGGCGACGAGCACGCCGAACGCCAACACGTCGATCACCGAAAGCCCGATACCACGCGAGGTGCCCCGGTACCAGTACTGGCCGAGAAAATTGACGTCAGCCGGCCCGCGCTCCGCGAGCACCGCACCTGCCACCACCAGCAGGAAGGCGAAGTCGCGCCAGCGGCGCGACAGCAGTGAAAGCAGAATACTGCCGCAGCCCATCGCCACGAAAACGACGAGCGCTATGTAGTGTTTTGTTTCCATGCCGGCGCATTTAACTCATTTGGCTCCAACGGGGGGGACGGACAGGATCGTCTGGCGGGTCGGCTTCGGCCAATATTGCGTCGTTCCCCGCCGCAGCGCGCGATGCGCGCGCGAGCAGGCAATCAACGTCACGACAAAGCCCGCCGTGGCGGCCGGCAGGTGAGTGAGCTTCCGCCAGCCCTTCATCTTCCACAGCCGCCGGAACCGGAACGTCAGGATCCCCGGGAAAAGCTGCCAGAAGAACGGCCGGCTCCGCACATGCAGGCTGATCAGCCGCTTCAGCCAGTCGGGATCGCAAGCCTCGTGCTGGCGCAGCGTGCCGGCGAGATCCCGGCGCAGCTCCGGGGGCAGTTTCCGCACATACTCCAGCAGCACGTGGACGCCGGTCTGCCCGATCATCTGCCGCTTCTGGTTGTTCAGGATGTCCTTCACCGAAAGATACGCTTCGTAAATGTGCGCCGCGTCCGGAGCCGTCGCGATTCGGCTGGGATCCAGCGGACGGCTGAAGAAGTCCGTGCAGATGGCCGCCTTGAAAAACCCGTCGTCGTTGGCGCTGAGATCGCGGGGCAGCAGGAGATTGCGGGCGATGTTCGCGCGCATGCAGTAAAGCTGCCCGGTGATCTGGCCCTCGATCGTCGCCGTCATCTCGGAGGTGCGGAGCGAGAGCTTTTCCCAGAGCGTCTTCCGCTCCTTGAAGAGGATGTCCTTGCATTGCCGGCCCGAGGTCGCGGAGACGTGCGGCCGCCGCTCCATCGTGGCCATCAGGCTGTAGATCGTGTCGCGATGGTGAAACACGATGTCGGCATCCATCAGCGCGATGAAATGCGTCTCGATCGCGGAGAATTCGTGCACGAACCGGTTCCAGGCATTGTTCCGGCCCGGCTCGGGAATCTCGATCACCCGCGCGCTGAAGGCGTCGGCCCAGGGATGTTCGCGGGCCATTCGTTCACACAGCTCCCGCGCCACCGGCACGGTGCGATCGGTGCAGCCGTTGGCCAGGACCAGGATCTCGACCTGTTCGTGTCGGGGCGCGACTTTTTCGAAGATCGACTGGCGGAACAGCGACTCGAGCGTCGTGCCAATGGAATCCTCCTCGTTCCAGGCCATCATGCCAATGGAGAGGACTACGGGTTTCTTCTTCGCGTGATTCGTCATGGGACCTCGCCTCCGGGATCGGACGCGCGGCCCAGCATACCGGGTGGCCGGCCACCGGTTCAGTGGGTCCTGACCTACGGCGGTGGCGGGGCTCACCCCATGTCACACCCGCGCATCAGTTCGTATCCTCAGGAGACTCCCGGATGGTCGCGGCCGCCGGCCGGCGACGTACCGCCTGCCAGCAACCGCCAACCGGATCGCCGACCTCGAGCCCAGATCCCTTAATCCACCATGAGCGAACCGCTGGTCACCGTCATCATGCGCTCCTTCAACGAAGGCTGGGCGCTGCGCGACACCCTCCCGGCGCTGCGCGCCCAGGATTATGCGAGCTGGGAACTGATCGCGTTCGATTCCGGATCGAACGACGGCTCCGTCGACCTGATTCGTGCCGCCCGGCCCCGGCACTTCATCCAGCTCCTGCCCCACGAGTACAACCCGAGCCGGGTGATGAACCAGGGAATGGAACTCGCCCGGACGGAGACGGCGATCTTCCTCAACGCGGATGCGACGCCGCAGGGACCGAACTGGCTGCGTCCGCTGGCCACGGCGCTGCGCGCACCGCTGAACGCGGCGGTATTCGGCCGCCAGGTACCCCGCCCCGGCTGCCAGGCGGTGTTTGCCCACGACTACGACCGCTGTTTCGGCCCGCAGCGCGAATCGGCACACTGGCCGCATTTCTTCAGCATGGTCAGCAGCGGGCTGCGCAAGGATGCGTGGTCACGGCGAGGCTTTCTGGAGTCGATGCAGTACTCGGAGGACGACGAGTACACGCGCTGGTGCCGGGCCGAAGGATACCGGGTGGTCTATTGCCCGGAATCGGTGGTCATGCATTCGCACAATTACAGCCCGCGCCAGGCCTACAAGCGGAGCTTCGGCGAGGCGTGGGCGCTGGCCGCGGTCTGGGACCGCGAACCTTCCGAGGCAACCCGGCCCGGCCGGCTGGTGCTTGGCTGGCTGAACGATGTGCGGCGGGACTTCCGCTACTGTCGCCGCACGGGGCGGCTGCGGGAGCTTCCCCATGCGGTCCGGATCCGTTGGGAACAGCGGTCGGCCCATCGCGCGGGCTTCAAGGCCGGCTGGGCCATGCACCGGATGACCGCCTGAAATTTCCAAACTCCACGCCCAACCCATTCGACTCTGATGATCGCCCAGCCCACCGCCCTCACCCTCCCCGCGCGACTGCCGCGGGCATCCACCCGCCCGCCGCTGCGCGGGCCGGAACTGCGCCCGCGATTCACGCTCGATGGGAGCAGGGAACTGGAGCAGCACCTTGAACGCACGTGTGTCGCGATCGCGGCGGGCATCCGGGGGCTGATTCCTGCCCACCGGCTGGAAGGCATTCTCCTGGGCGGCGGTTATGGCCGGGGCGAGGGCGGCGTCCTGCAATCGCCCGCCGGCGACCGGCCGTACAACGATCTCGAATTCTACGTTTTCCTCCGCGGCAACCGGCATCTCAATGAGCGGCGCTACGGCCGCGCCCTCCATGTGTTGGGCGAAATCCTCACTCCGCAGGCGGGGATTGAGGTCGAATTCAAGATCAGCTCGCTGCGCGAACTCCAGGCGGCACCCGTGAGCATGTTTTCCTATGACCTGGTGACCGGCCATTATCGGCTCTTCGGCGCGGAGCCGCTGCTCGCCGGCGCGACCCACCATCGCGATGCCACGCAGATTCCGCTGGCCGAGGCAACCCGGCTCCTGATGAACCGCGGCTCGGGCCTGCTCTTCGCCCGGGAACGGCTCGAACGCCCGTCATTCACTCCCGCCGACGCCGATTTCGTCGCCCGCAACATCGCCAAGGCCGAGCTCGCCCTCGGCGACGCCGTGCTCGTGGCGCATGGCGCCTATCATTGGAGCGCACGCGAACGGCATCTGCAGCTCGGCCGGATCGGCCGGGATGCCAGCCTGCCCTGGCTCGATGAGGTTCGCCGCGTTCATGGCGCGGCGGTCCAGTTCAAACTTCACCCCACCCGCAGTACCGACACTCGCGAGCTCCTGCAGACCCGGCATGCCGCGGTCGCGATGCTCGCCGAAACGGTGTGGCTTTGGCTGGAAGAGCGGCGGCTGGGGCGACCCTACGGATCGTCCTGCGACTACGCGCTCTGCCCACTCGATAAATGGCCCGGGTCGCCCCGCGGCCGCAACCTGCTCGTCACTGCCAAGGCGGCAGGGCTGCGGGCGCTCACGTGCCCGGATGCCACCCGCCATCCCCGGGAGCGGATCCTGAATGCCTTGGCGCTGCTGCTGTGGTGCCCGGCGGCACTCGCCGACCGGCTCCTGCTCGCGCGGCTGCAGCGCGACCTCTTTTCCAAGGAAACGTCGTTCGCCGGTCTCATTCAGGCGTACCGCCAACTCTGGTCCCAGGTGAACTGATGACCAGAGTCACCATTCCAAAACACGTTCATGGAGGGACGACCTCCGCGTCGTCCACAAACCCGATGACACGCCCGTTCGGCGCAGCTCACCCATTTTTGTGGCCGGGACGGAGCCCGGCCCTCCATGAACCCAATTTCGATTCCAGGATCCTCACTTCCCGTTCCAATCCACGTTCATGGAGGGACGACCTCCGTGTCGTCCACAAACCGGAAGACACCTTCATTCGGCGCGGCTCGCGCCAACTGCTCGCGCTCCTGCTGGCTGCGCTCCCGCTGCTGGCCCGCGCTGATGTCCCGTCTCCACCGGATTTGTTGCGGATGCCGGCGCCCGGCCAGGCTGAGCTGCGCGTGCTGCTGCCGTCCCTCCTCGAATTCACCTTCATCACCGCGCCCCCGCCCGATTCCCACCCGCCGGACCTCGAGCGGACCCTGGCCGCGACGGACTTCGACGTCCTCGTCGATGGGAAGCGGGCCGAACTTGCCGGGCTCGGATTCAAGCGCCGGGTCTTATACGCACCGCTGAAGGCGCGCGATTTGCGGGTCAGGAACTCCGTTTATCTCGAGCTCAAACAGCCGCTGCTCACTTCAGAGCCGGTCCGGACGGTCAAACTCGTCCCTCCGGCCCGGCTCGAGCTCCGATCGAAGCAGCCGCTGGCCACCGACACCCATCCGCTGCGTTTCAGCCCCGCGATCCACGTCAACCAGGAAGGCTATGCGCCCGGGCTGCCCAAGGTCGCCATGATCGGCTATTACCTCGGCACTTTCGGTGAAATGCCCGTGCCCCGCCGGGCCGGCTTCGAGCTCGTCGACTCCACCAGCGGCCGTTCCGTCCA
This sequence comes from Verrucomicrobiia bacterium, assembly GCA_011525695.1. Lineage (GTDB taxonomy): Bacteria > Verrucomicrobiota > Verrucomicrobiia > Opitutales > Opitutaceae > ER46. The sequence goes on along the minus strand of WYBX01000037.1, from coordinate 11,721 downwards.
CCGCGGCCAGCTGCGTCTCCGTCGCGATGTCGGGTTCAACTACAGCCCGCGCCCGTACCAGTCGGTGTATGAGGCCGTCTTCACGGATTTCGACCAGCCGGGCACCTACCGGCTGGTCGTGCCCGGGCTCGGGGCCTCGCTGCCGTTCCGGATCGACGCCGGGATGCTGATGAACTTCACCCGCGCCTATGCCCTCGGGCTCTACCATCAGCGGTGCGGGACCGCGATCGGAATGCCGTATTCGCGTTTTCACCACGAGGCCTGCCATGTCGCCCCCGCCGCGGTGCCGCTGCCGGAGCGGGACTTCGCCAAGGCCTGGGATATCATCGCCAAGTTGAACGAGCAGAGGCCCGATCACTCCGCCCCCTGGCTGAAGGACCCGGCATCCCAGCTCTACCCCTTTGTCCGGGCCGGGGAGGTGGATGTCGCCGGCGGGCATCATGACGCCGGCGACTACAGCAAGTACACCGCGAACAGCGCCGCGTTGATTCATCCGCTGATCTTTGCCGTCGACGCGTTTCCCGGCGTCGCCGGACTCGACAACCTGGGGGGACCCGACAGCGGCGATGGCATTCCGGACCTGCTCCAGGCCGCGGTCTGGGAGGCGGACTTCCTGGTCAAGCTGCAGGACGAGGATGGCGGGTTCTACTTCCTCGTCTATCCGCGGGAACGACGCTACGAAACCGGCGTGCCGCCGGACCAGGGCGATCCGCAGATTGTCTGGCCGAAAAACACCGCCGTGACCGCAGCGGCCGTTGGCGCGCTCGCCCAGTGTGGCTCATCGCCCGCGCTCCGCCGGCATTTCCCCAAAAAGGCCGCGCACTACCTCGCGGCGGCGCAGCGGGGTTGGAAATTTCTCGAGGCCGCCCTCGCCCGCCATGGGCGGGCCGGCGCCTACCAGAAGCTCACGCATTACGGCGACCAGTTTTCCCACGACGACGAGATTGCCTGGGCGGCATGCGAGCTGTTCCTGGCCACCGGCGATGAGGCCTACGAACGAAAGCTCTTTGAATGGCTGCCGAATCCCGGCTCGCCGGAGATCCGGCAGTGGGGCTGGGGTCGCGCGGTGTTTTCCTATGGTAATGCGCTGCGGAGCTACGCCTTCGCGGCCCGCACCGGGCGGCTGCCGCAGGAACGACTCGCCCGGCTGTACCTGGCCCAATGCGAGAAGGAACTCCTGCTCGCGGGGGACGACGCGACCCAATGGTCAAATCAGAACGCCTACGGCGCCGCCTTTCCCGAACCGACCAAGCGCCAACTCCGCGGCGGCTGGCATTTCTCGAGCGATCGTGCCTTCGACATCACGGTCGCCTACCAGCTCGATCCGCGGCCGGCCTACGTGGAGGCCGTGCTCGGCAACATCAATCACGAACTGGGCTGCAATCCGGTGAACGTCTCGTTCATCACCGGGCTCGGCTGGGCCCAGCCGCGCGAGATGGTTCATCAGTTTGCCCAGGCGGACAGCCGGGTGCTGCCTCCCTCCGGCATCCCCTTCGGCAGCATCACCGCCGACTTCGGCTGGACCGGCCTCTACAAGACCGAACTCCGCGATCTCAGCCTGCCTGCGGACGACGCGAAAGTGGAGCCGTTCCCACTCTACGATCGCTGGAGCGATGCCTTCAACGTGGCCACCGAGTTCGTCATCATCAACCAGGGCCGCAGCCTCGCCAGCCTCGCCTACTGGGCGGCGCAGACGCCGGCCCGGCAGCAAACCTGGAAGGCGGGGACGGCCCGGATCGTCCTGCCGTCGGGCGTCGCCCCGCTGCACAAGCCGTTCACGGTCCAGCTCGAGGCGGACGACTTTGATCTCACGCAGGCACGGATCGTGTGGGAGGCGCGGGATCAGGAGCCGGCGTTCGGCCGTTCGTATCGAATCACTCCCCGGAATGCCGGCCCGCAATGGGTCGAAGCCGAGGCCCACCTGCCCGATGGCCGCCGGATCTTCGCCCGCGCCGAGTTCGCTGGCGACAGTCCGGCCGTCTTCTGGGTGAACGGCGCCCTGCCCGAGGGCGCGCAGCCGATCATGACCGGCGGCGACAGCTGGGAATGGATCGCTCCGGCCTCGAAACCGGCGGACCTGGCAGGGTCGGCGTTTGCCCGGCTGCCCCAGCACGTCTCATCCGGCGCCGAAAAAATCCACGAGCACGGCTTCAATCATGCCGGGGCAACCCTCGCGATCGATCGGGGAGACATTCTCTTCGCGTACGTCTTCCTCGATCCGAAGGACCCGCCGCGGCAAATCATGTTGAACTGGAACGACGGCACCTGGGAGCACCGGGCATACTGGGGCACTTCCCTGATTCGTTACGGCAAGGAGGGGTCTCCCGGCCAAAGAAAGATCGGGGCATTGCCTCCGCCTGGCCGCTGGGTCCGATTGGAAGTTCCCGCCGGCGCCGTCGGCCTCGAGGGACGCACGGTCATGGGCATGGTGTTCTCGCTGCATGGCGGCCGCGCGACCTGGGACGCCGCCGGCAAGATGACCGCGAAGGCGAAGGCCGCGAAGTCCCTCCCGGTGCCGCCGAGCGCCGATGAGTCGCAATGAATGAATCCTGGAATCGGATTTGCCTTCCTGGAATGCCGGGCTCCCCCCGGCCACGACATTTCGAACCTCGTTCATGGAGGGCCGTGCTCCGTCACGGCCGCGAAGACCGATGCGCTGCGCAGAATGAAACTTCTATCGGGTTTTGTGGACGCCACGGAGGGCGTCCCTCCAGGAACGTCCTTCAGACGGGAAGTGAGTACCGCATTCGTGGAAGGCCGGGCTCCGCCCCGGCCGTGAATTTCGATCCGCAACCGCGAATCAGGTCGCTCACGTGTAGCCCAGCGCCTTGGCCACTGCCGGATAAACGATCCGGCCGTCGCGCGTATTCACACCGCGCGCGAGCCCCGGGTGCTCGGCCAGCGCGCGAGCAACGCCCCGCCGCACGAGCATCGCCACATAGGGTTCGGTCGCCTGCGTGAGCCCGAGCGTCGACGTCCGGCCCACCAGCGCCGGCATGTTCGGCACCGCGTAATGAATCACCCCATGCTGGGTATAGACCGGCTTCTGGTGCGAGGTTGGCCGGATGCTCTCGATGCAGCCGCCCTGGTCGATCGCGATGTCCACGATGACGCTGCCCGGCCGCATCCGCGCCACAATCCGCTTTGAAACCACCGTCGGCGCCTTCGCCGCCGGAATCAGCACGGCGCCAATCACCAGGTCCGCATCCGCCACCTCGGCGGCGAGATTCGCAGGATTCGACATCAGCGTCACCACCCGGCCGCGATACTCCATGTCGAGCGCCTCGAGCTTGCGGGTGTCGAGGTCGAGCACGGTCACGCGCGCGCCCATCCCGACCGCCATCTGCACGGCGTGGGCGCCGGAATTGCCGGCCCCGACCACCACCACGTGCCCTGGCATCGTCCCGGGTATCCCACCCAGCAATACTCCGGATCCGCCGTGCTGCGACTGGAGGAAATAGGCGCCAATCTGGATCGAAAGCCGGCCCGCAATCTGCGACATCGGCTTCAGCAGGGGAAAGTTTCCGTCCGCGCCCTCGACGGTCTCGTAGGCGATGCCGAGGATCCGTTTCCGAAGCAGGACCTTCGTCAACTCCGGGCCCGCCGCGAGGTGCAGGTAGGTGAACAGGGCCTGCCCCTCCTGCAGCAGGTCGTACTCCGAGGCCAGCGGCTCCTTGACCTTCAGGACAAGGTCCGCGCTCTTCCAGACCTTGGCGGAGACGTTCGCGATCATCGCTCCCGCCGCACGATACTCCGCGTCGGTGAACCCCGCGGTGAGCCCCGCGGATTTCTCGACCACCACCCTGGCACCCAGCGCCACGCAATGGCGGCATAAACTCGGCGTCATCGAGACGCGGGTCTCGCCGATTTTGATTTCCCGGGGAACTCCAATAATCATGCGCGCAGCATGTGCCGAAGACGGGAACTGACAAGCGGCAAGGGGCTGCGCCGCCGCATGGTTCAGTGCATCTTCAAACCATGGAATCCGCATTCGGTTCGCAGGGTCGCAGTCGGCCGGCGCCCTCAGGAAGGTTCAGCCGGGCCGTGCTCCCTCCTTCGCCGAACCTTCAGAGGGCAGGCCGTCACGGCCATGACGTTCCGAACTTCGTACATGGAGGGCCGGGCTCCGTCCCGGCCGCTACATCGTTGGGCCGTGCCGAACGAGTTTCCGAACGCTTCCTTTCCTCCGGCCTTGTGATTCGCTAACTCCGAGAGCCTCACCACGACATTCCACCTCATGCCCAAGCTGCTCAATCTCATCGTCGCCTGCGCGGAAAACCGCGTGATTGGCCGCGCGGGCAGGCTGCCCTGGCACATCCCCGAGGATGCCCGGTTCCTGCGCCAGCAGACCGCCGGGCAAATCTGCATCCTCGGTCGAGTCTCCTATGATACCTGGCCCGCGGTCCACGCGGATGGCCGCAGGCCGATCGTGCTCACCAACCATCCACTCGATTCTCCGCCTGGGACGAATCGCCAGCACCCCGGCGTCACGGAAGCCGCCGTTGCCGCGGTGAACCCGCACCCAGGGATCGCGGCCGGTACGCTGGCCGAGGCACTGGCGGTCGCGGATTCGCTGCCCGGAGCAGTCTACATCTGCGGCGGCCAGCGGGTTTACGAGGAAGCCCTCCGTCTCGATCGGCCGATGCGGCTCCATCTGACCCTCGTCCATGCCGCCCCGCCGGGGGACACGTTCCTTCCCGAATGGCAGCACCTTCCGTGGCGCACGATCTCCCGCCGCGAGAGTGCCGATTCCAATTTTCGCTACACCTTCTTCACCCTCGAGCGCGGCTGAACCGAGTCTGCACAGGAAGGGAAGCGGGCGGGTGTACGGACGCAGCAAGACTGCGCCCCTACGTCGACAGGGTCATAGTCCATTCCACCTGAATGATGCATCGCATCTCAGGTCAGCCCTTCTTCAACGCCGCGTGTGCCTGCGCCACTTCAACATACTTCTCCGCCCACCGCCGCAATCCGCCCTGCTCGTCTTCCGTGAGCGGACGGACGACCCTGGCCGGTGCGCCGAGAATCATCGAACCCGGTGGCGCCACGAACCGCTGCGTCACCAGCGCGTTGGCGCCGACGATGCAGCGGTCCCCAATCCGCGCCCCGTCCAGGATCGTCGCTCCCATTCCCACCAGGCATTCGTCACCAATGTCACACGCATGGATGATGGCGGCATGCCCGATCGTCGTGTGATGCCCGATCCGGACCCCGTAGTCGTCCGCCAGATGCACGATGGTCCCGTCCTGCACATTGGTAGCGTCGCCAATCACGATCGCGTTGATGTCCCCGCGGAGGACGCAGCCATACCAGACGCTGCTCATCGCTCCCAGCGTCACGTCGCCCAACACGGTCGCGTTGGCGGCGACAAATGCCGCCCTCCCCGTCTGGGGAATCCGGCCGAGGTGGCGCGCGAGTCGTTCCTGTACCGTCATGGCAAACTTGGTTCTCGCCCCGGTTCCGCACCGCCGCAAGCTCGGCCTCCATTCAGCTTTCGTCCATGGATCCTCTGATTAATGTCGGCCGCGGCCTGCTTGGGATTCTCGCCTTCATCGGGATCGCCTGGTGCTTCAGCAGCAATCGGCGGGCGATCCCCTGGCGGCTGGTCGGGACCGGGATCGCGCTGCAAATCGTCTTCGGCATCCTCGTCCTGCGCGTCGACGCCGTCCGCATCGCCATCGATGCCGTGGGCACGTTCTTCGTCCGGATCCTCGATTTCAACGAGGCCGGCAGCCGGTTCCTATTCGGGGATCTGGTGGATGCCTCCAAGGCCTGGGGCTTCCTCTTTGCCTTCAAGGTGCTGCCCACGATCATCTTCTTCTCGGCGCTGACCTCGCTGCTGTTCTACCTCGGCATTCTCCAGCGGGTCGTCTTTGCGTTTGCCTGGGTGATGACCAAGACGATGAAGCTCTCCGGCGCCGAGAGCCTGAACGCCTCCGCCAACATCTTCCTCGGCCAGACCGAATCGCCGCTGCTCATCCGCCCGTATCTCGCCGGCCTCACCCGCTCCGAGCTGATGGCCGTGATGGTCGGCGGGCTCGCGACCATCGCCGGCGCCGTCATGGTCGCCTACATCGGCATGCTCGGCGGCGACGACCGCGAGTCGCAACTGATGTTTGCGAAACACCTGCTCACCGCCTCGGTGATGTCCGCCCCCGCCGCGCTGCTCACGGCGAAAATCCTCGAGCCGCAGACGGAGGAGGTGAACCGCAACCTCGAGGTGCCGCGCGAGCGGATCGGCGCCAATGCGCTCGAAGCGGTAGCCAATGGCACGACCGACGGGCTGCGGCTGGCGGTGAACGTGGGGGCGATGCTCCTCGTCTTCACCGCAATGATCGCCTTCGTGAACTGGATCCTCTCGGCGGGATTTGGCGGCTGGACCGGGTTCAATGCCTGGATCGCCGAATCGACCGGCGGCCGGTATGCCGAGTTCTCGCTGCAATATATCTTCGGCCTGCTCTTCGCCCCGCTCGCCTGGCTGATGGGGATCGATCACCAGCTGCTCCTCGCCGGCCAGATCATCGGCGAAAAGACGATTCTCAACGAGTTCTATGCCTACGGCACCCTGGCCGGGATGAAGAACAGCGGGATGCTGTCGGACCCGCGTGCCCAGGTCATCCTGACGTATGCATTGTGCGGATTCTCGAACATCGCCTCGGTTGGCATCCAGGTCGGCGGGATCGGCGCGCTTGCGCCCAACCAGCGGGCCACGCTCGCGCAGCTCGGCTTCCGCGCCCTGATCGGCGGCAGCATCGCGTGCTTCCTGACCGCCTGCGTCGCCTCGATGCTGATCTGACCGTCGGGGCCGCAATCCCGTTGCCTGCCGGATGAACACGTCGCTGCCCCATTCGTGAATGGGCGATCGACGGAGTCGTTTCGGATTAATGCTGCGCCGCTGTCCGGTGTGCGCTCGCTCAAGCGCGCATGCAAACAGGGCTCCTTTATCGCCAGTGGCGCGGCATCGAGGACGTCCTTCAGGAGGTGAAGCGCTTTCAAAGCGTTGCGCCCTGAGGATGGATCGGCATCATCCCGCGGCGTGGAACCCCCTCCCACCGGCCCACTTTCGCGGCCCCCGCTCGACCTGCCTGGCGAGCGCCGGCTCGCGGTGATCATGTTCACCGACATGGTCGGCTATAGCGCGCTCACGCAGCGCGACGAGCCGCTGGCGCTGGCCTTGCTGGAGGAGCACCGCCAGCTCGTGCGTCCACTGCTCGGCACCCATGGCGGTCGCGAAATCAAGACGATTGGCGATGCGTTCCTGGTGGAATTCGCCAGCGCGCTGGCGGCGGCGGCCTGCGCCGTCGAGATTCAACATTCGCTCCACGAATTGAACCGCCTCCGCGCCCCGGAGCGTCGCATCGAACTGCGGATCGGGCTGCATGCCGGCGATGTGATTCACCGGGAGGGCGACGTCTATGGCGATGGCGTCAACATCGCGGCGCGGATCGAGCCCTTGGCAAGGCCGGGCGGCGTGTGCGTCTCCGAGGATGTCGCGCGCCAGATCCAGAACAAACTCCCCGGCGTCACGCTGGCCCGGCTGGGCGCCGGCGAGCTCAAGCACATCAGCGTGCCGGTCGACATCTACCGGCTGCTCCTGCCCGGAGAGAAACAGGGCCTGCCGCTTGCCGAACGCGCGCGATTCTTTTTGGCAAAAAAGTCGGCCCGTCGCGCGCTCCTGTTGCTCGGCGCCGCGGCGATTGCGCTCGGCGCGACGTTTTGGCTGCGCAGGCATCCGACACCACTCGCCCCGGCCAGCCGGCTGGCGGTCTTGCCGCTCGTCAGCCTCGGCAGCGAGGCGCACGACGATGACTTCGCCGATGGCATGACGGAGGAACTGATTTCGTCGCTCTCGTCGCTGCGCGAATTGAGCGTGATCGCGCGTACGTCGGTTATCGGATTCAAGGGCACGAAGCTCGGCGTGGCGGAAATCGGCCGAATGCTCGGCGTCGGCTCGATCCTCGAGGGCACCGTGCGGATGGCCGGCGGGCAGGCGCGGATCCACGTGAGCTTGGTCGAGGTGGCGACCCAGCGGGCCTTGTGGACCCAGGAGTTCAGCCCGACGATCAAGGACGTGTTTGCGGTGCAGTCCGCGATCGCGAGGAATGTGACCGAGGCGTTGAAAGTGCGGCTGCTGGCCGGCGAAAGGACGCAGCTCGATCGCCGGGGGCCCGGCAGCAGCGAGGCCTACCGGGACTATCTGCTCGGTCGCGCGCAGCTCAACAAGCGCACCGGCGAGGGGGTGACCAAATCGATCGAACACTTCAACCGCGCGGCGGCGGAGGATCCCGGCTTTGCGCTCGCGTATGCCGGCCTGGCCGAGAGCTACACGCTCGCAGGGAATGCCGGCTACGGCCATCTGCCGCGCGACGAAGCCATCCGGCGCGCCCGTGATTTCGCGGCGCGTGCGCTGGCACTCGACGAAAGTCTCGCCGAGGCACACGCCGCACTCGCCTACGTGAAGTTCCGGATCGATTGGGACTGGGCCGGTGCCGAGGCAGGCTTCCGGCGCGCCGTCGAGCTGAAGCCCGGCTACGCAAGGGCGCATGAGCAGTTCGGGCTGCTGCTCGCCATCCGGCGGCGTTTCCCGGAGTCGATGGCGGAGTTCCAGCGCGCACAGCAGCTCGACCCGCTCTCGCTAACCGTGAGCAACGGCCTGGGCCGCGTGCTGCACTTCCAGCGCCGCTACGACGAGGCGCTCGCGCAATACCGGCGGACGCTCGACATGGATCCCGACTATGCCGAGGCACATTTCAACATCGGGATGTCGTACTGCGGGATGGAACGGTACGACGAGGGAATCGCGGCGCTGGAACTCGCGCTGCGCCTCTCCAACCGGCGGCCCGTGATCATCGCGATGCTTGGCCTGGCGCAAGGCCTCGCCGGCCGGAAGGCCGAAGCCCGGGCGCTCTTCGACGAACTGGCGCAAACACCCGGGACCCCCTACTATCTCGCCCTCGTCTCGGTGGGGCTCGGCGAGAACGACGCTGCGTTCAGATATTTTGACGAGGCGCTCGCCCAAAGGGACGGGATCCTGATCTATCTCGCTGCGGAACCGCTGACCTACCGCCTTTCCTCCGATCCGCGGTTTCGAGGGTTACTGCAGAAGATGGGGCTCGACCGGTGAACGGCCAACCGGGCCCAGCGCGATGCTTCGCCTTCGGCCGCGGCGCTTCGCGGGCCGTCACTTCTGGTACCAGGCGCCGTCAGGACCCTGGAGCCAGACACCCCGCTTGCTTCCCGCCGCGATCCGCTGCGCGCGCTGCCGGCCGACAAACTCCGGGTCGGCACCCGTCTGCGCCGCGATCGCCGCGTACACCGTCCGGCGATCCGCATTCTCCTCCGTGACGGTGCGCTGCACGGCGGCCGAGAGACTGCCGCGAGGCTCGAGAAAACCCCGGTTCGACTCCCCGACGACGTGGCGATCCTTCAACGCGTCGATCGCGGAGATCCGCTGTTCCATCCGGCCGCGGACCGCATTCAGATCCTCCGCCCCGAGGGCGGCGGCACCGGTGCCGAGGACGGCGATCAAGATCAAGAAACGAAAGACAGACTTCATGGTGTGGCAGTCGGAGTATTGATGGTCGTGGACTTCCGGTCGATGTCGCCGAAGAAGTCGTCCAAAGCGCGGTCAACTTTGACGTTCACGTCGACCACGGCATTCACCTGGATCGGATCCATCTTCACGTGAAGGCAGCCGCTCGAGCCGGCGAGGGCGAGGGCAAGAAGCAGTATCCGGAGTCTCATGGTGGTGAAGGCGGTGGCTGTTTGGGAAAAGAACCCCGGTTCGAAGTTTCGTCAATGTGCCCGTACGTTCACTTTTCCTTCCAGCCCAAGCCGCAGCACGTCGACCAAGGGGCCGGAGACATTCACCTCGAACCGGACCGAATCGACCACGTCGCCGCGCGCGGGCCGCGCCTGCACGACCACCCGCGCCGTCCGTCCCGCAGCATCGCCCTCGGGCCGGAGCCCAATCTCCAGCGACTGAACCTCGAGCCGCATCTTGCCCATCTCGATTGCCCGCAGGGTTTCATAGGCCGGGTTCTCGGGGGAGAATGCGCGGGCGAGCGGCCCGAGCCACGCCGGCAGCAAGGTCAGCTTCCGCGGCACCCGGGACGTGAGAAATCCCGGCGCCGGGGCCAGCCGCAGCGAGGCGGACTGCCCCGGGTCGATCTGCAGCCGGCCTGCTCCGGGCCGCACTCCGTCGGCAGCGCTCCAGCTCAGCGTCATGGCGCCGGTGACACGCCCTTCCGCGGAGGCGAGCACCGGAGGCAGCACTCCTGCAAGCTGCCCCAGCTGGACGCCATCGAACCGCACCTCGGTGCTCGCCGGCTGCCCCAACCGGAATTCAAACGGCGCCAACGCCACCCGGCCTTCCATCAGCTGCGAGGCCGCGCGGGCCACATGCACCCGGCCATCCCGATCCAGGGAAAATTCAATCTCGCCGTCGCGGGCGGTCAGTCCAAACCCCGCCGCCTCGCGGAAACGCACCAGCATCGGCCCGTCACTCGCGATCCCAGGCGGAAGACCCAGTGCTCCCCGCATGGCAATGCCCTCCACCGACCAGCCATGGGTCGAGTTCCTCAGCGTGCCATCGTGCAGTTCGAACTGCAGCCGCCCGGCAATCGCGTCGGGTCGGATCTCCCCTGCCCCCGTCACCCGGAGGGCGCCCTCGGCCGACCAGTCGGCCGCGTCGAGGTCGAGCGATCGCGTGATGATCGCAAACCAGGGCCCGACATCGACGCGGGATTCTGCGAGCCGCCACGTTCCCCGATCCAGCGCCTGCAGCCGCGCCTCACCCTGCAGCGACACGCCCGGCGCGCTGAGCACAAGATCAGCTATTCGCTCCACGGATTCGCCACCCTCCCGCAAAACCAGTTTCCAGTCGAGCGTCGGTGCACCCGGAAGCTTGAGCAACGCGATCCCGCCGGAAAGCTCGCCGGTGAGCGGAGGCAGCGTGTCAGCCGCAGCCCAGGTCACCGCCCATCCCGCGAGGATAACCGGACACATGGCAATGGCGGCGCGATGCAGTCGCATGCGAAATGGTTCTTCGAAACCCTGGCGTCATTAGCGAAAATCCGACGGGGTGCTACGTCACGCGGACCGGCTGCAGCTTCCAGATTTGCTCTGCATATTCCCGGATCGTGCGATCGCTCGAGAATTTTCCCATCCGCGCCGTGTTCAGAATCGCCATCCGGGCCCACGCGGACCGATCCCGGTACGCCCGGTCGACTTTCATCTGGCAGTCCGAATAGGCGCGGAAATCCGCCAGCACCATGAACGGGTCGCCGCCGTGGAGCAGGCTGCCGTGCACCGCGCCGAAGGCGCCATGTTCGCCGGGAGTGAAGAAATCACTGCCCAGCCAGTCGACCACCGCCCGGAGTTCCTCATCACGATGATAGAAGTCCCACGGGTTGTAGCCGCCGGCACGCAGGGCTTCGACCTCCTCGACCGTCAGCCCGAAGATGAAGATGTTCTCGTCTCCGACCTCCTCGCGGATCTCGACATTCGCGCCATCGAGCGTGCCAATCGTCAGCGAGCCGTTCAGCGCGAGCTTCATGTTGCCCGTTCCCGAAGCTTCCTTGCCCGCGGTGGATATCTGTTCCGACAGATCCGAGGCCGGAATGATTTTTTCCGCCAGCGAAACCCGGTAGTTCGGCAGGAAAGCCACCTTCAGTTTCCCGTTCAGCCGCGTGTCGGCGTTGATCCGCGCACCAACGACGT
>WYBX01000036.1 GCA_011525695.1 Verrucomicrobiia bacterium | reverse complement strand
TGACCAAACGCGCCATGAATCTGCTCGTCGTGGGCAGACAACTCACCGAGCGCATCATCCTGCCCGCCCTCGCCGCTTGAAAATTATCGTCTCAAACCTGCACGATCCTCACAAGTGAGGGACTAACATGGGATGCGCAAGGGGGCCAAAATCGTGGATGATCCGCACGCCCATGCCACGCCCATTTCTTTTCGGCGCCTTCTTTGCCTTGCTGATCACCGGTTGTGTGCAACCCCACGGGCCGCGCGTGGACTCCACCACCCTCACGGGCAAGGTGATGGTGGGCTACCAGGGCTGGTTCAACGCCGAGGGGGATGGCGCCGGCCGCGGCTACAACCACTGGACCGCCAACCGCGAGCCACCGGCGCCGGACAACGTGCGGGTCGATCTGTGGCCGGATCTGAGGGAATTCCCCGCCGCCGAACGCTTCCCCACCCGGCTCAGGCATGCCGATGGCACGCCCGCGGAAGTCTTCAGCTCCTTTCGGCGCCCCACCGTCATCCGGCATTTCGCGTGGATGGAGGAGCACGGCATCGACGGCGTCTTTCTGCAGCGCTTCATCAGCTCGCTCGCCCGCGGCACCTCCCTCGCCGTCAATAACGCCGTCCTCGAGCACGTCCGCGCGGGCGCCAAGCGCCACGGCCGCGTCTATGCACTCATGTATGATCTCAGCGGGCTCAAGCCCGGGCAGGCCGATGTATTGATCGAGGATTGGAAAAGACTGCGACGCGAGACCCGGCTCACCAGCGATCCGAATTACCTGCAACATCGCGGCAAACCCCTGCTCGCCCTCTGGGGCTGCGGCTTTCTCGACCATGACAAGCCCCGGCCCTCGCTCGAGGACTGGCGCAAAATCATCACGTTTCTCAAGGAGGACAAGGCGAGCGGCGGCCTCGCCATCATGCTCGGTGTGCCGAGCCGGTGGCGCACGCTCACCCGGGACTCGGTGGCCGATCCGATGCTCCATGAACTCATCGCGCTGGCCGATGTGGTCTCCCCGTGGACCCCGGGCCGCTATCGCACGCCCGAGGCCGCGACCGCCCATGCGTCCGCCGTGTGGCAACCGGACATGGCGTGGCTGCGGGAGCGGCAGATCGATTTCCTTCCCGTGGCCTTTCCCGGTTTCAGCTGGCACAATATGAAGGGCGATCCGCTCGACGCCATTCCCCGCCTGCAGGGCCGGTTCTTCTGGTCCCAAATCACCGCCGCCAAACGCGCCGGCGCCAGCATGCTCTATGTCGCCATGTTCGATGAGGTCGACGAGGGCACCGCGATCTTCAAGGTGACCAACACGCCGCCCGTCGGCGATGGCGTCCAGTTCGTTACCTACGAAGGGCTGCCGAGCGACCATTACCTGCGGCTCACCGGCCTCGCGGGCAAGGTCATCCGGGGCGAACATCCCGCGACGGACGAACTCCCCCTGCCCGTCCTCACCGACGCCGCTCCGTGAAGCGATACCCGCCGCGCCCTCGGTTCACCCAGCGAAGCACAACGTCAAAAATCATTGCCAACGTAGGGGCGCAGACTCGCTGTGCCCTCAGTTAGGGCCATTCGACTGCTATTGAGGGCGAAGTCCCTCGGCAGGCTCGGGACCCTGTGCTCGTCGAATGGGCAAGTCTGCGCTCCTACGAGGATACGGCGCGACCTATGGCGCTGCGTAGAGCAACCCTTCCAACCACCGCGCATCCCCCGAACATGGGATGGCAGGGTTTGGAAAATCTGCGACTCTCCAATGCGACTGCCAGCGCCTTCTTCCTAGCCTATATACAACATGAAACTACCCTGCCTCCTCCGGACCTTGTCGCCCGCGGCCGGACGCTTCAGGTCCGGCCAACATCTCCATTACCCCCCAAACATGAAATCCAAAAGGTCCGCCACCCCGGGTCTTCCCCTCCTGCTCGGAGTGAGTCTGTCCATCCTGCCGCTGCGCGTTCCCGCCCAGGAGCCGGGTGGGGAAACGCTGGTGCTGAGTCCCTTCGTCGTGACCACCGATGCGCACAAGGGGTATTATGCATCGGAGACCCTTTCCGGGACGCAATTGAGGTCCGACGTCCGCGATCTCGCTAATCCCATCACCATCGTCACCGAGGAGTTCATGCAGGATATCGGGGCCGTGAATTATCAGGAGGCCCTGGAGTTTCTGCCCAGCACCCGGGAATTCAAAGGCGACTCCTCGGATCCGGAGAGCGTCGGAAACCGCAACAGCACCCCTTACTCCGTCCGCGGCTTCACCTCGACGACCTTGACCAACAACTTCTTCACCACGCGGGTCAAGGTGGACAACTACAATACCGAGACAGTGACCCAGTCGCGTGGGCCCAATTCCCTCCTGTTTGGACTGGGTTCGGTGGGTGGAGGCCTCGACGCGACCAACAAGGCGGGAAAATTCAATGCCAACAGCTACGGCCTCGAACTCCGCTTCGATTCGGAGGGGACCCAGCGCGCCGTGGCCGATATCAACCAGATCATCATTCCGAAGAAGCTCGCCCTGCGTTTCGCGGCCCTGGCCTCCGACCAGCGCACCCCGCGCGAACTCCAATATGCGCGCCGTAGCGCGGCCTACCTGAACCTCACCTTCCAGCCATTCAAGGGGACCACGATCAATGTCAACGGGGAGACCGGCCAGATTGACGAGTCAATCCCCCGGCCCTATCTGGCTTATGATAGCGTTTCCGGCTGGTTGAACGATCCCCGGAATCCGTATGACAAGGCGAACCGGATCGACAACCTCCTGGTCACTTCCGGCACCACGGCGGCCCGCAACGCCGCCAGAAACATCATCACGGGCGTCACCCAGGGATTCTCGACCAGCAACTATCTCGTGTATGTCATGAACAACCCCGAGATGGGAGTGCAGAACTGGAAGTGGAAATCCCGGGGTGCGGAAGCCTATGTAAACGGGCTTTATCAGAACAACACCAGCATCTCGCCGGTGACAGTCGTGCCGGGAGCGGAGTTTCCGCTGGAGACGATGGTGCCCGGGCCGTCGGAGCACTTCGACACCAACTACGAAAAATTCTCCGGTTCGATCCAGCAGCAAGTTTTCGCCAAAACCTATATCGAAATGGCCGGCGCCTATGAAGAGGTGTTCAACGAGGATTGGCAGCCAATTACCCGTGGCGACTACGAGGTCTTCATCGACCCCAATTACTATCTGCCCACCCAGTCGGCATCGAGCAACCCGGATCCCACCCGACCGCTCAATCCCTATTTCGGGGTTCCTTACGTCGAGGGCAATGCCAAGCTGGAAACCCGCGATACGGTGCTGAAACAGTTCCGCGGAACCCTCACCCACCAGTTTGACCTGAGTCGCATCGAGCCGATCAAGGGATTCGATCTCGGCCGGTTCACCGCAGTGGCCTTTTACTACTATCGGTCCAATGACAGTTACTTCTCCCAGCCGGAGGAAATGACCACGACATCGGTGATGACGACCGGCGTCATCGGCGACACCCAGAATCAGATCCGCCGCCGCTACTATCTCCTGCCCGGGCAACCGCCCCACTTTCCCGCGATGACCCCGCAGGATACCGTGGTGAACCAGGCCGCCAATCCGTCCGTACCGGGCGGTGTCATCCCTGCGATTACGTCGGGTTTCGTGAACCGCTTGAATCCCGTCTACGCGCCCGAGACCACCCGGTCCATGGCTGCGATCGGCCAGTGGGAACTGTTCTCCCGCCGGCTGGTGCTCACTGGGGGGCTCCGCCGGGATGAGATCAGCTCCCAGAATTTCGTCTTTGCCCAGGATCCCGTCACCAAACTATTCGGCAATCGAGGAGAGGGAGCGTTCAGCCCGGCGACCAAGTCATCGGTCGACAACTACAACGCCGGAGCCGTGGTCAGGATCGCGAAATGGCTAGATGTCTATGCCAACGCGGCCACGAACACCGTGGGGGCCGGCGGCACCAACTACGACATCTTCGGCCGCACCCTGCCCGACCAGGAAGGCTTGGGCTACGATGTGGGGTTCCGCACCTTCTTGTGGGGTGACCGCGTGATTCTGAAGCTCAACTATTTCAATAATGAGCTCGTGAACCGCATCTCCAATCCGCTCCGGGATGGCGCCATCGGCGTCGAGATGGCCCGGCAGAATGGCTATGTCGAACGATACCTCGAAGGCATGGTGCTCAACGGCTATGGCGACCGGGTGGCCGAATCCCCCCGCTTCGCCGATTACACGGGCAACCAACTCTGGACGGACGTGGAGTCGGACTTGACGGAAGGCTACGAGTTGGAGGCCACCCTCAATCCGACCAGACAGCTGCGCCTCATGCTGAACGTTTCCTACAACGATTCGAAATTGAACAGCACCTATGCCTATACCCGGCCGTGGTATGAGCAATTCGTCAAGCCCTACCGTGACGATGCTGCCATGAGGGGGTTGATCGCCAACCCCGCCTTCAATGCCACCCGGACCATCGGCGATTATATCACTGGGATTGAGCGCCGCCTGGACTATCATGAGGCCCAGATCGGAGGCCCCCGGATCCGGGGCAACAATTGGATGGTGAATGTGGTCGGAAGTTACGGCTTCGATGAGGGCACGTTAAAAGGCCTGCGGGTCGGTGGGAATCTGCGCTGGCGCGATGCTCCCACGATCGGATACCCCGAGGTCGCGGGAAGTTTCGATGTAAAGAACGCGTTCACCGGCGCAGAGTCATTGGTTACGGATGCGTTTGTCAGTTACTCCTGGAAAAACAAAGTGCTGCGTCGAAATGCCAATTGGTCGCTGTCGCTTCGGGTGCGCAACCTGCTCGACCAGCACGAGAACTATCCCAACAGCGCCGTCGACAATGGATTCGGCGCGCCGCACATCCTGCAGCGGATCTATGTGCAGCCGCGCACGTATGAGCTCACTGCCGGCCTGAAATTCTAAGATTCCCGCTGCACGATTTTCCGCTTTCACGAGGCGATTCGTGATGTCGCAGCGTTGCGCGATCTCGGGATTGTGGGCCAGCAGCTTCTCTCGCCGGCCTATGACCGCTTCGGCAAAGTCGCGGAGGGGATTACGCTCGCGCGAATGCGTCGATGCCACGCCCGTGCCTCGGCGACGATGTCCTTCGGCACGCCGGCACGTTTCGCCTGGTCTCCCCATCGGCCGATGGCTGTCTGCACCGCATCCACCAGTTCGGCAAATTCGACCTTCGTGATGCCGACTTCGCGGCCCATCGACTCCATCGTTTCGAGCCGGGGCCACACCTCGCCATTCACCCGCAGACCCCGATCAAGCACTCCCGCATGGAAGGTGACGTCGAACGCCGGCGTAAGCGACCAGCTCCGCTGCTCCTCGTCGTAGAGAAAGGCATGATTGCGCCCGTGATCGTCGGGATTGGCGGCGAGCACATTGAACACCATCCGCCGGGCTATTTCCCGGAGCTCGGCCAACGGAATTGCCAGCTTGATTGCGGTGCGAAAGAGGTCGAGGTAATCGAGCAAACGGCCTGCGTGCCGGTGGTCGTGGTGCAACATCCGCGCCAGCGAATGGAAATGAAAACGGCGGCTGGGGTTTTCAGCCGCGACGTCGAAGCGGTGCACGAGCAGGTGTCTCCGTTTCGACCTTGAACTCTCCGCGATCAACGCGGTTGAAACGGACCGAATCCCGGCCGCTCGCGACATGGATGCGTAAGCGTGCTCGCATTGGGCAAGTCCCCCTCTCGCTGACAGGTCGAGCTTGAGCAAGGCCGGCACGCCGACGCCATCGGGTGCCCCGACCGCGAGCGTCCCGTCGCGATACGCGAGGACCAGCGTTTTGGGATATGCTCCACCGGCAGTGGCGCCCTGCACGAGCTGCGGCAGGAGCGCGGCGGGAGTGCCCCGCTGAATCTCGGCGGCACCGCGTGCCAGGGAGGCGGCGGTGATGGCGGCGAGCCTGGGAGAGTTGTGGTCTCCGAGGGCCGGATGAATTTGCAGCGCCCCCAGCCCCCTCGAGCCGCGCCAGGCGATCAGGTTCAGTGGCGTGAGAGGCCCCAGCTTCTCTGCGGCGAAGTGAAGTGCCGCCACCTTGCGGCCCCATGCATCCGGCAGACAATCGGCCAGCAGGCCGGGCAATCCATCCTCCTCCTGGCCGGCGTTGAAGATCGCGGCGGTGAAGGGAAGCTTGAGCGGCGAGAGGTTGTGGCCGCGTTCGAGCCACCCCGGATCGTAGCCAAAAAAATTCGAGCCCCGATTCACCAGGTGACCGACAACTGTCCCGTCCCACCACCGAATCTCCAGTTTGGCCGGCATGTCAGACCTTCCGCTTCGAGGCCGATGCGCGCTTGCGCTCCGGGAGCGACACGAGCTCCTTCATCGTCATCGTCGGAGCCACCGGCGGGATCAGCTCGGCGAGCGCTTCGGCATAGCCGAGGACGGCCAGCGCTCCGGCGACGTGCCTGAATTCGACCGTGCCGTCACCCGACTCGATCTTGCGATAGGTGGGCAGGCTGACCCCAACGATGGACGCGATGTAGGATTGGGCGAGATTCCGCGCCAGTCTGGCGTCGCGAATCCGCGCCCCCAGGCTCGTCATCGCCTCCCTGTCGCCACGAATGGAAACCATAGCTTCTCTTACATCCGCGGCACCGGCATTTGTGTCAAGTATAGTTTCCTCGGAGTTCGCAACGAATCCCGGGTGAAATTGACCTGGCCGATGTCGCGGCCGGAGCCTGGGTCAATGAAGGATTCCGGATTAACGATTTTCGGTTCTCACGATCCCATTGGGCCGTCCCGGCCGGAAGGCCGTCACTTGTCACGGGCGTAGCCTCAGATCCCCAAGCCTCGGATATGAACAGGAGGCGATCCGAGGTAACAGAGGATCCGGAGAAAAGCGCTTCCTCGGTTATCTCCGCTTCCTCCTGTTCAACGGTTTGGCCTACCGCTACGGTACTTGCTACTCGCTACCCGCTACCCGCTACTTGCCACTAAATAAAAACCCCGTCGCGCATCGGCCGGGTGATGTCGCAGCGCTGCGCGATCTCCGGGTTGTGGGTCACGAGCACCACCGCCTGCCCGTTCTCCTTGGCCAGCCGGGTGAGCAGGTCGAAGACCATACCCGAGTTCCGTACATCGAGGTTTCCGGTCGGTTCATCCGCCAAAATGATCGACGGCTCGTTTGCAAGCGCCCGCGCCACCGCCACCCGCTGCTGTTCGCCACCCGATAGCTGGGTGCCCAGCCGACGCGTCTTGTCCCCCAGACCCACCGCCGTCAGCAGGCTGTGCGCGCGCGCCTCCATCGCCGGGCCCGACAATCGTCCCAGCTTGCGCATCGGCATCAGGACATTCTCCAGCGCCGTGAACTCGAGCATCAGGAAGTGAAACTGGAACACGAACCCGATGTGCTGGCCGCGCGCCGCCGTCCGCGCCAGGTCGTCCGAGTTCGACATCAACCGACCGTCGATTTCGATCCGCCCGTCATCCGGCTGATCCAGCAGCCCGAGCAGGTAAAGCAGCGTGCTCTTGCCGCAACCGGAAGGTCCGACAATCGCCGTCACCTGGCCCCGGTGGGCCTCGAAGGAGACGCCCTTCAGGACGTGGACGCGTCCCTCGCCATGTCCCAGATGCCGATGAAGCCCGACACAACGAAGGACCGGGTGTGAGGCGGATGCGTCGGGTGGAAGGGAGGCAGGAGCGGTTGCGGCCATCGGAACAGCTGACAAAGCGGAAGGGAGATTCGAAATCCCGGCGACGAAGGTCAATCACCGGGACCGGAACCTAACCTTACACTACAACATTACTCTTAAAACTGGACCGCGTCGCGCCGTCCAAGGCGGTCCCTCCAACCCGGATTCTTGTGTTCTTGTGGCAAGATGCCTGGCGGCTTGGTCCGGGCTTGGGGTCGATCTCCAAGCTCCCGGATTTGAACAAAAGTTAACGGAGGGAACAGAGGCCCGAAGCAGAACCAGCATGCTCCGTTAACTCCGTTGCCTCCTGTTAAATGTCCCGCTCCGGGGCTTGGCGATGGTCGCCCGTCCAACTCTCGGTGCACCCCTTTCAGAACGATCCGCCTAAGTCCGACAGACTCCTTGCGCAAAAAGCTTTGCAATCACCCTCGAATTTACACCCCCTGCCCGTTTAACCTTCGCTTCACTCAATGGTGCTGTCCGGTTTGAAACTCCTTGGTTGCACACACTGCGCAGGATGGGTGATCGCGGCGTGCCTTGCCTGCTCACTGGCCGCACAGCCGGTCGATGTCTCCGGCACGCTGCCCGAACACTATCTGCCGGGGCTGGCGCCGATCCTGCGCGACGTCCTGAAGAAGTCGCCTCAGGTGCTCGAGCGGGAAATCGAAATCGAGGCGAGCGAGGCCCGAATCCTCGGCGCCAACGCCGCGCGGCTGCCCCGGCTCGGAGCCGATTTGAGCTACGCGTACAACCGGACCGCACTCTCCGGCAACACCGGCACCCAGTACCGGGACGACGGGCTGTTTTACCGGCTCGAGGTCAGCCAGCCGCTGTTTCACTGGGGGGCGCTGCGCAACGAAACCGAGCGGGCCAGAATCGGCACGGCGATCGCCGAGAAGAATTACGCGGAGGCCTACCGGCTGCTCGCGATGGCGGTGCGGAGCTCCTACCTCGACCTCGTGGCGACCAAGCTGCGCGTGCAGCAACTGCGAAGGCGGCACAAGCTGCGCGCAGCGGAGCTGGCCACGGAGGAGGAAAAACTGGCGAACGGCACGGTGTCGCCCGAGCACATCGCCATGCAGAAGCTTGCCTTCCGGGATGCGGCGCTCGATCTGGCGCGTTGGGAGGAGCAACTCGCGACCGGCTGCCGCGGCTTCGCCCGACTAACGGGGCTGCCGGACTTCAACGAGGCCAGCATTCCCAACGAACTGCCCCGGCCCTCGCACTCCGCCACGCTGGCCTCCGCGGTCGTGGCGCCCCTGCTGCGGGAAGGCGGCCGCAGTGCGTTCGAGGCCCAGGTGCACGAGATGAACGTCCGGGAGGCGGACCTCCGTTACCAGATCGCCCGCGTGCGGCTGATGCCCAAGTTCAATGCCACCGCCGGCTATTACCTCGAGAACACGACCAATGCGACGATGCTGGACGTGACCCAGCAGGGCGTGCAGCGGCAGGGCTTTGCGGTCAGCGCCCAATGGTGGATTTTCGACGGGCTGGCCACCCGCGGAGCGAAGCGCGAAGCGCTGGCGGCCAAACGGCTCGCCGAACATCGACTGGAAGTCGCGGCCGAGGAGGCGATGGAGCGAGCCCAGCACCTGCAGCGCCAGCTCGACTTCGAGGCGGAAGCGCTCGACCTCGCCGAAACCCGGCTGCGGATCACCGCCCAGAACCTTGCCAAGGCCCGTGAGGAGGTGGCGCTCGGCAACGCGCCGCCTGTCCGGATCGAGCAGGCCGCCACTGAGCTCGAACATCACGAGGCTCACACCGCCGGCGTGCGCGCCGCCTACCTCCGGGTCTGGACCGAGCTGGTTTCGCTCGCCGGCGCCGATCCGGTGCTGAACAATCTTCCTGCCAGTTATGCCCGCCCAAAATGGTAACCTCCTGATCAAGCTCGGAGTCGTCCTTGTCCTCGTCGCGGCCGGCATCGCGGCCGCGTTCATCGGCTTTCGCGAGACCGCCATCGTGGCGGCCGTGAAGCTCGGGCCGGCGGTGCAGGCGGTTTCCGGCAGCGTGGAGGTCCACGCCGACCACGGGCTAACGCCGATTCAAAGCGAGGCGTCCGGCCGCGTCGTGTGGGTCTCGCCCTCCCTCGACCCGGGCAAGTCCTTCCGCAAGGGTGATGAACTCGTGAAACTGGATACGCGCGATTTGCAGCGCGGAATCGACGATGCCCGCCGCAATCACGAGAATGCCCGCGCCCGCCGGGAGATTGTCCGCCGCAACAACCCGGAGCTGCAGGTCGCACAACGCGCGCTCGAGAACCTGGAGCGGCTGCAGCAACGGGGCGAGGTCTCCGACGAGGATGTCGCCCGGCAGCGCCGCGCCGTGGCCCAGATCGAAACCCAGCTGAAACTCGCCGATTTCGACGCGGAGGCCGGCGAAGCCGGGTTCAAGAGCCAGATGGAGGCGAGCGACCTGGCGCTCGAACGGATGACCATCCGGGCACCGGCCGACGGCAGCACCGAGAAGGTCTTCGTGACCGAGGGCAGCCTGATCGGACACGGTGCGACCGTCGCCACCTTCTACTTCAAGGAGCGCGTCGTGATCGCGAAGATTGGCGAGGAAAGCTTTGGCCAGGTCCGGCTCGGCCAGCCGGCGCGGGTCCGGCTCCTGATCTACGGGAGCCAGGAATTTGACGCGACCGTGAGCAAGATTCTCCCTTTTGCCGACGAGCAGACCCAGCGCTACACGGTGTGGCTCGACATCGATCTTCCACCCGAAAAACTGATCCCCAACAGCACGGGGGAGGTGACGATCACCGTCGGCGAACGGCCCAACCAGCCGCTGGTGCCGCGGCGCGCGGTCCTGAACAACGAACACGTCTGGGTGGTGAAGGGCGGCCGGGTGGAGAAGCGTCCCGTCGAGATCGGCTTCCAGGGGTTGAACCTTGCCGAGGTGAGGAAGGGACTCGCCCCCGGCGAACTCGTGATTGTGGAGAATCTCGAACGCTTCCGCGACGGCCAGCGGGTCACGATCGAGCAGGTGGAATGACCCGCCGAGGTCGCAACCGGTTGAGCCATTCAATCCATGGCCACAGAGCGCACAGAGATCGGGCGAGCGGACACAGAGGGGGACGCCTGCGGCGTGGTTATCAGTTATTCGAGATCCGTTCTTTGGGAAGATTCACGTGAGCCCGGAATTTTGAACAGCACCTGGCCGACTCTGTGACCTCCATTTTCCCTCCGTGACCTCTGTGTCTCAAAAAATCCACTTCCAGCTGCGCCGGCCGCTGGTGAAACATGGAGCCTGGATCGCCGCCTCTCACCGGGCCGCACCCAGAATCGTGATGTATTCCGAACAGCTCCCGAGCCGCCCATGACCCCAAATCTGCGGATCGCCTTTCGTTTCCTCACGGCGAAGAAGCGTGCGATGCTCATGAGTCTCGCCTGCACGATCCTCGGCGTGGGTCTCTTCATCGTCACCCAGGCGACCACGAGCGGATTCGAGCAGTTCTTCATCCGCACCCTGCTCGGCACCGATGGGGCCATGCGGATCGAGGATCGGATCCAGGACACGATGCGGAGCATGAGCGCCGGCCGGGGCTCGGAGTTCACGATCCGACAGAAGGAGGGCGTGAAATACATCGAAGGAGTCGAGGAGCCCAGGCTCCTGATGGAGGCGGTGCGCGCCTTCGCCAATGTCCGCGGCGCGTCACAGGTACTGCGGGGGAATGTCCAGCTCACCAGCTCGTTCAAGTCCGGCGACGCCCAGGTCTTCGGGATTGAAATCGACGATCATATCCAGGTGTCGGATCTCGAGCGGCAGATTGCCTTCGGCAGCCTGGCCAAGTTCCGCGAGTCGCCCTCGGGCGCGCTGATCGGCCGGGTCATTGCCGAGCAGCTGCAACTCGCGGTCAACGACTGGTTCGTGATCAACGCCCGCGGTGAGTCGCGGCGCTTCCGGGTCGCGGCGATTTACGAGACCGGCGTGCGCGACATCGACAAGACCCGGGTTTACATCGCCCTGAGCGAGGCGCGATCGCTCCTGAAGAAACCCTCCGGGGCAACCTTCATCCAAATCAGCCTCGCCGACCCGGATCGTGCGCCGGCGGAAGCCGCCCAGATGTCCGAGGTGCTCCAGCACAGCGTCACCCCCTGGCAGAAGCGCGAGGAGGTCTGGCTCGGCGTGTTCCGCGCCCTGCGGATCTCCAGCGGAATCACCGTCACCGTCTTCACCCTCATTGCCAGCCTCGCCATGTTCAACACCCTCGCGATGATCGTCCTGGAGAAGACCAAGGAAATCGCGATCCTGCGCTCGATGGGTTATGAACGAAAGGACATCACCCAAATCTTTCTCTGGCAGGCGGGCATCGTCCTGGCGATCGGTGCGCTGGTCGGCGCGCTGTTCGGCGCCGGCGTGACCTACGCCATCTCGCGGGTGCCGCTGAATATCACCGGGATCTTCAAGACCGAAAGCTTCCAGGTGACGTGGGAGCCTCAGCATTACGTGCAGGCGATCGTCACGGCGCTCGTCATGGTCATGGTCGCAAGCCTGATTCCCGCACGCCGGGCCGCCCGGCTGGAGCCCGGCGACATCGTCCGCGGCACCGCGGCGTAGGGCGGAATGGCGGAGGACGGACGACGGAGGGCAGATGGCAGACGACTGAGGACAGAGGACTCAGTGCGGGCGTATTCAGAGCGGTGCAGCCAGTAGGTCAGGTCTCCGACCTGACCCGGGGCAGGTCAAATAGACCTGCCCTACCCCGGCGTCCGCGCACATCAAAACGGTTTCAGGAAAGCAATGCGCCGGTTGTAATGCTTGCGCCGCCATCGGCCGATCCTAAGCCTTACGAGGCGGAAGCGTCAGCCATTTCATTCCGCCGATCCCATTTCACCGCACCGAACCCCGGCCATGACCAAGCCCGCCCTTACCGCAGATGACGCGGATATCGCAGATAAAGGCAGGAACACCCCTGACCAGCCGCTCGATCCGCGAAATCCGCGGTTAATTTCCGGATGGAGAAAGACCGGATGGCTCTGAACGAGATCGACGCTGTGCGCTCGCCTTCGACCTCCGCGCCTTCGCCCGCGTTGCCGGTGCCGCCCGCGTCGTCGCTCGCCCGCGAACATCTCGAGGATGTCCGCGCCTTTTATGACGCCGCGGACAACGAGCCGCTGGCCGGCGCCCGCGCCTACCACGCACTCCTCGCCCACTACTACAACCTGCTTATTCCCGCCGGCGCCAGCGTGCTCGAGATCGGCTGCGGCTCGGGCGATTTGCTGGCCCGGTTGCACGCCGCGAAGAAGACCGGCGTCGATCTTTCCCCGCACCAGCTCGAGGCCGCCCGCCGGCGGGTGCCCAACGCGGAATTCCACGCCCAAGCGGGGGAGGAGCTGAGCCTCCCGGGGACTTTCGATGTTATCATCATCTCTGATACGCTCAACCTCGCGGCCGATGTGCAGCGGCTGCTGGAGCGGCTCCACGCCGTCTCGCATCGCGACACGCGGCTGCTGATCAACTTCCAGAACACCCTCTGGCGCCCCGTGCTCACGCTGGCGCGCTGGCTCGGGCTCAAGGCGCCGCAGCCGCAGAACAGCTGGCTCGCCTCGTCCGACGTGGTGAACCTGCTGCAACTCGGCGGCTGGGACCCGCTTTCGCGCGAGGGTCGGATCCTGGTTCCCTTCCGCGCCCTGGGGATCGGCACGCTGATTAACCGCTGGCTCGCCCCGCTGCTGCAATGGTTCTGCCTCACGGTCTTCGTCGTCGCCCGGCGCGCGCCCGCGCCGGCGGACCGGCCGCTGACTGTGTCCGTCATCATTCCCGCCCGGAACGAATCCGGCAACATTGCCGCCGCCGTTGCCCGCACTGCCGAGTTGGGGGCCGGGACTGAGCTGATCTTCGTGGAGGGACACTCACGGGACGACACCTGGGCGGCGATCCAGCAGGTCGCCGCGGCCAACCCGCACCGGCGGATCAAGACGCTCCGGCAGACCGGCCGCGGCAAGGGGGATGCTGTGCGGGCGGGATTCGCGGCCGCCACCGGCGAGATCCTGATGATTCTCGATGCCGACTTGACGATGCCGCCCGAGGAACTGCCCAAGTTCTACGACGTGATCGCCAGCGGCCGGGCCGAGTTCGCGAACGGCGTCCGGCTGGTCTACCCGATGGACAAGGAGGCGATGCAGTTCCTGAACCTTTGCGCGAACAAGGCCTTCGGCCTGATCTTCACCTGGCTGCTCGGGCAGCCGGTCAAGGACACGCTCTGCGGAACGAAGGTGCTCACCCGCGCCCACTACGAGCGGATCGCCGCCAATCGGGCGTACTTCGGCGATTTCGACCCGTTCGGCGATTTCGACCTGCTGTTTGGCGCCGCGAAGCTGAACCTGAAGATCGCCGACGTGCCAATCCGGTATCGTGAACGCACCTACGGCACGACCAACATCCAGCGCTGGCGCCACGGGCTCCTGCTCCTCCGGATGATCGCGTTTGCCGCCCGCAAGCTGAAGTTCGTGTAGTTTTCGCTCCGCGAACCCTCTCCAATTCGCATCCCGCGGCAGTAGCGAGTAGCGGGTAGCGGGTAGTGAGCATGCCGATTCCCCGACAGCGCGATGTGCTCGTGTCTCAAGCCTTCGTGCGAAGATCTCCCGACTCGCGAGCCGCAATCAAAGGTGCATGTGAAACACAGAGGCCACGGAGGGAAAATGGAGGTCACAGAGCCGGCCCGGACTGTTCAAAGTTTGGGTTTCACGTGAATCCTCCAAAGAACCCGATCTCGAATAACCAACCACCACGCCGCAGGCGTCCTCCTCTGTGTCCTCCTGTCTGGCCTCTGTGCGCTCTGGCCCCTCAAATTGCCGCAGAATGATCGATCCGAATTGTGTTCACTCGCTACCCGCAACTCGCTACCCGCTACCCACTACTCCTCCAGTGACCGTCCCCATTCTCGACCTTAAACCCGCCTACGAGGAGCTTCGCGCCGGGCTCGATGCGGCGTATCACCGGGTCATGGAATCGGGTTGGGTCCTGCTCGGCCGCGAACTCGACGCCTTCGAATCCGAATATGCAGCCAGCGTCGGCGTGAAGCACTGCATCGGGGTCGCCAACGGACTCGAGGCCATGCAACTCGTGCTGATGGCCATCGGCATCAAGCCCGGCGATGAGGTGATTGTCCCGTCCCATGGCTACATTGCCACCTGGCTCGCCGTGACCCACGCCGGAGGGAAGCCCGTCCCCTGCGAACCGGATCCCCGGACTTACAATCTCGATCCCGACCGGATCGAGGCGCTGATCACGCCGCGGACCCGGGTCATCCTGCCAATCCATTTGTATGGACAGCCCGCCGACATGGTCGGAATTCACCGGGTGGCCGCGAAACATGGCCTCTTCGTGCTCGAAGATGCCGCGCAGGCGCACGGCGCCGTGTGCCGGATGCCATCGGGCACGGTGGCGGCCGGCGCGGCGAGCCCGAGCCAGGCTCGCATGAACCGCACGCAGGTGGGAGCGCTTGGACATGCGGCCGGAATCAGCTTCTATCCCAGCAAGAACCTCGGGGCGCTGGCCGACGCCGGTGCCGTCACCACCAATGATGACGCGCTGGCCGACAGGCTGCGTCACCTGCGCAACTACGGCTCCAAGGTCCGGTATCAGAACGAATACCTGGGACTCAACTCGCGGCTCAGCGAACTCCAGGCCGCGTTCCTGCGGGTCAAGCTTCGCCGCCTGCCCGAGTGGAATGCCCGTCGGGCGGTGCTGGCCGCCCGGTATCTCGAGCAGTTGCGCGGCACCGGCGACCTGGTGCTTCCCTTCGTGCCCGACTGGGCGGAACCGGTCTGGCATCTTTTCGTGATCCGTACCGCCCGCCGCGATGCCTTGCAGGCCCATCTCGCCGCCCGGGGGATTGGCACCCAGGTGCATTACCCGATTCCTCCCCACCTTTCGAATGCGTATCGCACCGCCGGCCCCAGCGGTTGGAAGCGCGGCGATTTCCCGCTCGCCGAACAGCTCGCGGACGAAGTCCTGAGCCTGCCCATCGGCCCGCACCACACCGCCGCCCAAATCGACTGCGTCTGCGAGGCGATTCAGGCTTTTTTCGGGCCGTAGGGGCGCAGGTCGTGGGTGCTTTGCGGAGCACGTCTGCACCGTAGGGGCGCAGGCTTGCTGCGCCCTGAGAACCATCCAATCCAGCGCGAGGGCAGTCCCTCGGCAGGCTCGGGACCCTGAGCTCGTCGAACGGGCAAGTCTGCGCCCCTACGCGAACGGCCGCCAAGAAAGGGACGAAAATTGCGAACGTTCGGCCACTCCAAGAACGTGCGCACGCACGCTCGGGCATGCCGCCCCTCACGGCCAATATTTCGCGAAACGCGAAATATTCAGGCTAGCCCTTTCGCGGCCTTCGCGGGAAGACTGCACGCGCCGATGAACTTTTCCGCCGCGAACCCGTTGTCGCCTTTTCGCGAGCTCCATCGCCACCGGGCCCTGTTGCACCAATTCGCGCGCCGCGCGATCGAACAGCGCCACCGGGGCAGCTTCCTCGGGCTGCTCTGGACCGTGCTCACGCCGCTGCTGTCACTTGCGGTCTACACCTTCGTGTTCGGCTTCGTCTTCGAGGGCCGGTTCACGAACTCACCGCACGAAACCAATCTCGACTATGCCCTGGGGATCTTCCTCGGTCTCGTCCTCTTCCAATTCCTCAGCGAAGTGCTCGCGGTAAGTCCCACCGTGATCGTGACCCAGCCGAATTTCGTCAAGAAGGTCGTCTTTCCCCTCGAAATCCTCCCGGCAGCCTCGGTCCTTGCCGCCACCTTCACCGCCGCCATCAGCCTGTGCCTGGCATTGCTGGGCGTGGCCGTGCTCGGCGACGGACTCGACTGGCACGCGCTGCTGCTGTTCCTGATCATTCCGCCCGTCATCCTGACGGGTTTTGGCTGCGCCTGGTTCCTGTCGGCCTTCGGCGTCTTCATCCGCGACATCGCGAGTGCGATGCCGTTCTTCGTGCAGGTCCTGATCTACATCAGCGCGGTGTTTTATCCCCTTTCGCTACTGGAAAACACGCCCGCTTGGGCACAGCAGCTCCTGCTCGCCAACCCGCTGCTGCACGCGGTCGAGAGCGCCCGACGTGTCGTGCTCTGGCACCAGCCGGTGGAGAACTCGAGCCTGGCCTTTCTCTGGATCACCGGGGTCCTGGTCTACCTGATTGGCAACTTCGCCTTCCACAAGCTGCGGCCCGCCTTCGCGGATGTGATCTGAGATGCGACTTGAACCCCTCCCCGGGTTCCGGTGCGCTCTTCCGCTTCCGATGATCTGCCGTTTCCCGCGATGACGCCACTCGAGAACCTGCCCGACGCGCCCGATCTCTTTCATGCCTACCGGCACTGGCTATCATTTCCCTCCGTGCAGCGACAGCCGGGCGGCTGGGAGTTCGAGGGACGCTTTTATCCGGATTACCTCTTCGTGGGCGGTGCCTCGTTTGCCATCCACCGCACGGCCGGACGCTATTGCACAGGCGCTGGGATCGACATCGGAGCTGGTCTCTGGCCGCTGCCCGGGGCGGTGGCCGTGGATCTCGACCGCGGCCCCGGCGCCGGCCGGAACTTGGAAGAGTTTCCCTCCCATTCCCAGGATTTCGTCTTCAGTTCGCATTGCCTCGAGCACATCGAAGCCTGGGAGGAAGCGCTGCGTTCCTGGATCGGCAAGCTGAAATCCGGCGGCCGGCTTTTCCTCTATCTGCCCCATCCCTCCTGCGCGATCTGGCGGCCCGGCTCGCCGTTCGTGGGCGACGGCCACAAGTGGGCTCCCACGCCCAGGATCGTCCAGGATGCCCTGCAACGGCTCGGCGGCCGAATCATCGCAGCCGACGACGGACCCGATGCGATGGAAAGCTTCTTTGCCTGCGCGGAATTTGGTGGGACAAACCAGTAGCGAGTATCGAGTAGCGAGCATGATGGTTTCCCGCTACTCCATCAAATCGTCGCAAACATGAACGATTCGGATCGATATCAGCACATGGCCCCGCCCACGGTCGGCAGCGGTCGAGGTAGCGCCGGTTTTCAACCGGCGTGCGCCAGACGGAGACTGGCGCTACCGGGTCGCAGCCGCGTCCGAACGGGTGAAAAATTCGGGCCAGAGCCCAGTCTGCCGGCGCGCAGCGCCGATGAGGAAATTTGTCGGGCTGGCCTCCAAGCCTCGAGTCTACGCGTGCAAATTCAGTCGCATCCGATGGTGCCAGCCCCGACAAATTCCCCATGAGCCCCGAAAGCTACCACTTCGGCACGCGGCTCGCCAAGCGCTGCGACTATTATGCCTTCCCACGCACGGGGAGCCACTATCTCTGGGCCTGCCTCACGGGACTCCTCGATCTCGTGTTTTTTCCAAACGAGTTCGTCGATAACAAGGAGACGAAACAACGCGCCGAGGAACTCAATCCGCACGCCTATTACGTCCTTCGGCTGCGTGACGACGGGGTGCCCTATCAGCCGGTCTATCTCAATGCCGCGCCGCAGGGCCTGCATGGCAAGCCGGTGGCCGGCGACTGGCCGCTCATTGTCCTGATTCGTGACCCGCATCCGACCATTTACAGCTGGTACTACACCGCGATCGAGCGCTGGGGGGCCCGGGTTCCGGATCGCGCGGCGTGGATGCAGGACGCCTACCGGCAGTACCGGGAATTCTATGACGCCGCGTTCGATCTCCGGGAGAAACAGCCCGACCGGATGTTCCTGATCCGGTTCGAGGAGCTGAAGGCGGACCCGGCCGTGCTGCGCCGGCTGCTGGCGTTCCTCGACGTGCAGCCGAAGCTCTCGCCCGAGTTTGTCCACTGGTGGACGGAGTTCGACCGGATGGCCCGGCCGGGACCGCGGACGTTTTACCGCGGAGGTGACAATGCCCGGTGGCGCAATGACGCCGGCTGGCAGGCGGATCTGGCGAAGATTACGCCGGGCGATTTCAGCCGGCATGGTTACGGTCCGCCGCGGTGAAGCCTGTGCGCCAATCCGTCGATCAGGACTGGTTCGAACCTGCGGTGCATTGCTGGTGCGGTGGACGCAGCGAGCTGCCCAGTCCGCATTCGGCCGATTACCGCGTCTGCCCGCGCTGCGGCGCCCATTTCGCAACCCGCCGGCTGAAGCCCGGCGCCATCGGTCAGTTCTACAGCTTCGAGGGCTACTGGACGCACCGGCAGCAGAGCAAACACCACCCCACCCTCTTCGAACGGCAGCAACTCCTGGAGTCCGATGGCCGCGTCCAGTGCTGGCTCGAGACAATCGACCGGCACATGCGGGGCCGCCGCGGCACCGTCGTGGAGGCCGGCTGCGCGGAAGGAACGCTACTGCTCGCGCTGCGCCAGCGGGGCTGGGAGACGATCGGAATCGAACCCGACACCGAGACCGTCGCCGCCGTGCGCGAGCGCACCGGGCTCGACCTACGCGCCGGCGTTTTCCCGGACGCGCCGGCGCCGGCCTGCGATGTGTTCGTGGCGCTGGATGTGCTCGAGCATGTGCCGGATCCGCTGCGTTTCCTCCAGGCCGCCCGCGCGGCGCTGCGGCCGGACGGGCTGCTTTTCCTCCAGCTGCCGCTGCTGGAACCGGCACAGCCGGATTTCGGAGACATGAACGCGAAGGTCTTCGATCCGGAGGAGCACGTCTTCATCTACTCGCGGGCGGCCATCGCCACCCTGCTCGAGACCGCGGAGTTCGAGGTGCTCGAGAATGACCGCGCCTGGCGCCGGGCGCATGAGTTCGTTGTAGCCCGCCGGCTCGATCGACCCGCGCGGAGGGTGCGGCGGCTGGCCAACCTGCCGCAGATGTTCTCGCCCCGGTGGACCGGGTTCATCGACGAGCTCAATGCGTTTGCCGCGCCGCTCGGGCTGCGCCAGTTCACGAACTGGTCGAAGCTCTGGGAGTATCCGTGGCTCTGGCACGAGGGACTGGGCGCGATCGACTGGCGCGGGAAACGCGTGCTCGATCTCGGCTCCGAGCAATCGCCCTTTCCCTGGTGGCTCGCGACCAAGGGCGCGCAGGTGACCTTGATCGAGACCAGCCGCAACTGGGTCGGCCAGTGGGAGGCGGTTCGGGATGCATTGAATGCGGCCGTCACCGTCGACTGGCGGATCGTCGACTCATGCCGGCTGCCGTTTCCGAAAGACACGTTCGACGTTGTGACGAGCTTTTCGGTGATTGAGCACCAGGACAACAAGCGGCTTGCCGCCGCCGAGGTTGCGCGGGTCTTGAAACCGCGCGGCTGGTTCGCGCTCTCGTTCGATATCTGCGAACCGTCGCTGGGAATGACCTTTCCCGAATGGAACGGCCGTGCGCTGACGATGCAGGAGTTCGAAAAGGTTTTCTGGAACCAGCCGGCCTTCCGCCAGGCGGCCAGGCCGGAGTGGAATCTCGAGGACATCCCCCCCTTCCTGCGCTGGCACCGTCAGACTGCGCCGCACCACAATTACGTGACCGCCGCCGCACTCCTGCAAAAACGCCCCGCCTCGTTCTGGCGCCGACTGCTGGGTGAGAAATGACCTGCCACGTCATGGGTCGGGCCTTCAGCCCTCCTTGAATGTCCCCCAAAGATCCTGGGCCGCGTGGCCCAGGCTGGCGATAGATCGCGCCGTTGGCGCTTTGCCGGAGGGACACAACAATCCTGCCGGCGGCACACAACAATCCTGCCGGAGGCCCACGGCGCGCCCTCATTCCAAAACATCGTCACAACGATCCTGCCGGAGGCCCACGGCGCATTTCATTCCGACCATTGCCAAAAATGATCCTGCCGGAGGGCCAAAGGCCCGCTCCATTCCAGCCTGGGCCACCGGCCCAGGTTTCAGTCAACATAATCTCAGGGCTGAAAGCCCGATCCATTGATGCCCGGACGATTCGAGTGAGTATCGGGAGCCCGCCCATTCGCGATTGTCCACGGAATTGATCCGGCCAAGCATTACCGCGACATGAATCTCCTCATCTCGAAGCCGGACGCATTGGGCGATCAATTCATCGCCGCGGGGGCGGTCCAGGCTTTGCGGCGGATCCGCCCAGATGTGCGGATCGTCTGGCATGTTCGTGCCGGAATGGAGGCTTTTGCGCCGTTGGTTGGCGGTCAGGTCTTCATCCCGGACACCCACGCGCCAGCAGCCGCCGAGGCGGCACGACTCGCTGATTGTGTCGACCCACTCATCATCCTGCCCTTTCCGCTTGCGCCGTTCGAACCGTGGACCGACGACCTTCGAGGCCGGCTCCGATGGTGGGCCGCGTTCCTGCAGGCCACCTCCTGGGACGCCTCGGTGCTTGCCCAAATCAACCGCAACTGGGTCGGCGATTTCACGATCGCGATGGCACCGGCAGCCCAACGATTCGGATTATCCGCAAATCCGGCCCGACAACCGCTCGTCAATGAGGCACAGGCCCTCGCGGTGGCCGACGCACCTGATTTCACCCGCGCGCTGTCCCCCTCCTTCACCCAATCGGAAGCCGCCCAGTTGCGCGACCTTTTCGCCGCCTTTGAGCCGCGGCTCGCCGCGCTTGAACCGCCGCCAATCTGGCAGCCAGTAACCGCGGCCGGCTCGGAACCCGAGGCAAAGACTCCGACCGGCAAGCCACGCCATGTCCTGATCGCCCCCGGAGTGGGCGCCGACGCGCGCCGCGCATGGGGCGCCGGGAACTTCCAGCCGATCGCGGCGATGCTCCGCGCACAGCAACTGGCGGTCTCCTGGATTGAAGGTCCCGGCGATGCCGAGCACCTTGCCGCGCTGCCGCCAGACGAAGCGGACCATCGGCTGCGTTTCGGACCCGACGAACTTCCGCAGCTCGTCGACACCCTCCGGAACGCCGATCTCCTGCTCTGCCAAGATACCGCCTATGTTCACATCGCCGCAGGAGCCGGTGTGCCGGCGGTCGCAATCTTCGGTGCCGGCCAGGGGGCGCGTTTTCATCCGACCGGAGGCCGCATTAAGATCGTGCAGAGCCAGATCGCGTGCGAGGGGTGTCAATGGCACTGCCTCTGGGATCGGCTGGTCTGCGTCGCGGACATACCGGTCGAGACCGTCTTCGACGCGGTGATGGCAATGCTCAACGGCGATGCCGCGACGACCATCGTGCCGCTCGCAGCGCCGGTCGCCGATGCACGGGAGGGCGAACTTCCCGCGGTCAAGCGGCGGTTGCAGGACGAGGTGCTTTCCCTGAACGCAGATCGATTCGCCCGGCTGCAAATCATCCAAAGCCTGTTGGCACCGAAAGCCAACGACCCGGGACATGCCGACACCTCCGCAGCTGTTGGGGCCGCGGCGCCCCCGCTCCCCGACCGGCTTGGAGCCCTGAGCCCCTCGACTCCGCTCGGGGCCCTGAGCCCGCCGAAGGGCGTGCCGAACGGGCCGCGGATGGAGCCGAAAGTTTCCGTCATCATACCGATGGGCCGGCCGGATCGGATTGCCGCGACACTCGGCTCGCTGGCGGCGCAGGACCGGAAACCCGCCTTCTGGGAAATCGTCTTGGTGGGGGTCGAGGCGGAATCCGTTGCCCGAGCCCATCCGCACCTGCCGATTGTCCCCGTGGTCCTCGAACGGAATTTGCTGCCGCCGAAGACTCGCTGCCTCGGCATCGAGCGCGCCGCCGGCGGCTGGCTGCTGCTGGTCGACGACGACGTGGAACTCGCGCCCGATTGCCTGGGACGCTTCATCGACCTGCTGGCAACCCCCGTATTCGTCGACGAGGCGCTGCCGCCGGTCGGCGCAATCGGATTCCGGATTCCGGGAAAGAGCGGCCGGTTCTTCGAACGGCTCACCGACATATCAAATTTCTGGGCCCAGCAGCATGACCGGCCGGAGGATCGTGACTGGCTCTACAGTGCGGCGCTGCTGGTCCGGGCGGACGCGTACCGGCGGAGCGGCGGCTTCAACCCGGATCTGCCGAATGGGGAGGATGTCGATCTCACCCGCCGGATCGCAGCAGCGGGGTTTCGGCTGCGTTACGAACCGGGACTTGTTGCCCGGCACGATCACCGCCGCGACACCCTGCTCTCGATGTGGCGGTATTTCTGGCGGAATGGAAATGCCGCCCGCTATTTCTTCTCCGCCCATGGCGGGGCCTGTCCCTTCTCGCTCAAGACCGTCTGGTTGAAAGCCTGGAGCGACCTGCGGATGAACCAGTCCTTCCAACAGGCCCGTGGGCGCTCGCTGGGACTGCGGACACCGCTCATCTGGCTGAACTACCTGATCGTCGAGACCTCGCTCGACTGGCACTGGCAGCAATACCTGAAGGAGGCGCGGCGCTATCGCCAGCTTCCCGCGCGGGCGCGCAGTGACACCACCTACGTCCTGGCCATGATTGATTGGGAGGAGGGGCGGGAATTCACCGGTGTGCTCCGCTATGCCTGGGCGGTGATTCAGGACTTCGAGAACCCTGTCCGCCGATGAGAATCGGGATCGGCCTGAACCTGCTGGCGCCGGACAATGGCGGCGTCACGAACTACGCCCTGACGCTCCTGCGGCACTGGCCGGAACTGGCGCCGGCACATCCCATGGTGCTCTTCAGCTTCGCGCACAACGAGCCGCTGCTGGCGACGCTACCCGCCGCGGCACGCCAGCACGAAATCCGGCTGCAAACCCAGGAGGAGGTGCTCGATCATTTTGACAAAATCGACGTCTACTTCTGCCCCTTTGGCACGCTCTGGCCGCGACCCATCCCCAAGCCCTCCGTCCTGACGTTTCACGACATGCAGGAGCGGTTTTATCCGGAGTTTTTCACGGCCAAGGAACACGAGGAACGGTTCTTTCATTACGACTGGTCGTTGCGGATGGCCGATGCCGTCGTTGCGATTTCGGATTTCACCCGTGACATGGCCGTGCAGATCGCGGGTGCGGCTCGCTCGAAAATCCACGTCGTGTCCCACGTTCCCGATGCGCTGCCAGCCCCGGAACCGCCGCTGCCAGCCGGCGTTCTCCCCGCCGGCCGGCCGTTCGTCTTCTATCCGGCAAATTTCTGGAAGCACAAGAATCATGCCCGGCTCCTCGCCGCGATGGCCCGGGTGCACGCCCGCGATCCCAATCTCGCCCTGGTGTGCACGGGCAGTCTGCTTGGCCGCGAGGCCGAGTGGCACGAGGCGGTAAAGTCCGCCGGCATTTCCGATCATGTGCTCCACCTCGGCCAGGTGCCGCGCGCCCAGATAAGCTGGCTCTATCATCAGGCGCGTGCGCTGGTCTTTCCCTCGCTTTTCGAGGGGTTCGGGATCCCGCTGCTCGAGGCGATGCAGATCGGTTGTCCAATTGCCTGCGGACACAACACCAGCCAGCCGAATGTGGCGCGGACGGCCGGGTTGTATTTCGATGCGGCCAACCCGGATTCGATCGCGGATGCGATCCTCCGGGTGCATGAGGACGAGCCGCTGCGACAGCGACTGATCGCCGCGGGTCGCGAGCAGCGGGGACGATTCACGATTGAAAAGCTCGTGGCCGGACATCTCGCCGCCTTTGCCACCGCGCGGCGCCGGCATAATCCAGTGCGGGCCTGGTACAACCGCCGCGTGCTGTTGCCTCGCTCACTGCAGCCGCGGACCCAGCTCACCGCCCGCGAAATCCGCGTCGCTGCGCGGCTGCTCCGCGCCCGGAATCACGTTCCTCCCGGCTGCGAAAGGGCATGAAATTCAGCGCCAGTGCGCCCCGGCTGAATCGTCGGAAGAAGAATGGCCGCATAAGGCTCAAGAGGCTCAGGAAGAGCCCCCGGCCACATGCCTTGGTCCTGCGCCTCTTGAGCCTCCTGCGGCAATTCTCCGGGAAAAATCCGCAGAGCATGACATTGGCCACAAAAGGCTCAAGAGGCTCAAAAAAGCCTCGGCCTTGATCCTGCGCATTTTGAGCCTTCTGCGGCAATCCTCTGGGCGAGAGCCGCGTGCCGCATTAACGAAAGGTCGCAAGATGGTGCGCAATTGCGGACGCTCGACTGGTAATGAACGAATCCGAGATCCTCCAGCTCTGTGCGATCATTCGCGAGACATCACTCGCCGCTCATCGCTTCCTGCGCCATGGGCACACTGAAAAAATATACGAAAACTCCCTCGCGAACCGATTGCGCAAACGAGGGGTTCGCGTGGGGCAGCAGCACCCGATTTCCGTCTATGATGAAGACCAAACTCTGCTGGGCGATTTTTTTGCCGACCTGCTCGTGGCGGATGAACTCGTGGTCGAGTTGAAGGCGGTTCGTCAGCTCGTGGACGAACACACGGCACAGGTGCTCGGCTATCTCCGTGCGTCACGACTCGAACATGCGATGTTGATTAATTTTGGATCGCCAGTGATTCAGTTCAAGAAATTCATCTTCAGTGCCAACTTCGATGCGATTCCACCTGCCTGATATCCTCATGCGCCTCTTGAGCCTCTTGTGGCAATTCCGCGCTCCCGGGAAATCACAGTTGGACAACGGCCACATAAGGCTCAGGAGGCACAGGAGCCAGCCCATTGAATCCGATCCCTTTGGCGTTTCTTGAGCCGAGGCTCCTGAGGCTGCTCCCAACCGGATGACCACGCCCGCCTTCACCATCGTCATGCCGACGCGCAACCACGGGCGGTGGATCGAATCCGCGCTGCGGAGCATTTTCGACCAGGGCATATCGAATCTCGAGGTGCTCGTGATGGATGCGATGTCCACCGATGACACCGCGGAGATTCTTGAACGCCATCGCGAACGGATCATCTGGCATCGCCGTCCCGACCGGGGCCAGGCCGATGCTATCAACGAGGGGATGGCGCTCGCCCGCGGGGAGATCGTGGCGTGGTTGAATTCCGATGATACCTACCTGCCCGGTGCATTTGCGCGCGTGCAGACTGCGTTCACTGCCGATCCCTCCCTCGATTTCGTGTACGGCGACGCGCTCGAGATCGACGAGCACGGTGCCATCCTGACGCCGAATCTCTTCACGGAGGAATGCACCCGCGAGCGGTTCTATTTTTCCCACGATTACATCTGCCAGCCCACGCTCTTCCTGCGACGCGGGGTGCTCGAACGCGTCGGGTCGCTCCGGACCGGGCTGCGCTGGTTCCTCGATTACGAATGGCTCACGCGGTTCTTCTCCGCCGGCCTGCGCGGACAGCGGCTGCCCTTTTTCCTGGCCGCCAACCGCGATCACCCGCAGACGAAGACCAACTCCGGCGGGCTCCGACGCTGGTGGGAGATTATGACGGTGCTGGCAAACACGCCAGGTCCCGGGCCGATCGTGCCGGCGCGCCGCTGCGTCTGGATCTATTCGCTCGAGTATGTGATCAAGACGATCAACGCAGCCCGCTGGGGCGCACAACCGGATTCGAGCCGCTTTGCCCGGGAATGGCGCGCGCGCATCCTGAATGCGCTGAATCGCCGGTTCATGAAGCTCGTCAGCCCGCGCTCGTTCGATGACATCGTCCGGCGTTATGAGCGCGACGTGGCCGCTGTGGGTAGATCCGTCCCGGAGTTGTGGGCTAAAACCCAACGCGCCTCTTGAGCCGCCTGCGGCAAATCCTCCGGGGAAATCCCGCCGACCCAGGACCATTGCCGCATAAGGCTCATGAGGCTCAAGAAGAGCCGTCAAGCATCTGCCTTGGTCCCGCGCCTTTTGAGCCTCTTGTGGCCATCCTCCGGGCAGGGAAGGCTCGAGGCAAAAACCCCCGGAAGTTTTAGAAAAGAAATCAGCTGGCCAATCGCCGAACCAATCAGGGCACCTGAGCTTGATTGGTCTTCAGGTTGGTCGAAGATTATTTTTCCCACGGCTTGGTGGATTGATGGTCTGGTGGCTCCCACTTGAGCGTTGAGCGTTTCGCCGTCGGCGTTGAGCGTTGACCTTGGCCCCTGCTTAGTCCTCAGCCAGTCCTCCTTCCTCCTTCCTCCGTCCTCCGTCCTCCGTCCTCCGTCCTCCGTCTTCCGTCCTCCGTCCTCCGCTCAGTCCCTGGTCCCTGGTCCTTCGTCCCTGGTCCATGATCCTCTTCCGCAATGTCTCCGCTCGAGCCCAACACCGTCCTTAAATATCCGCCGCTGGTGCGGGAGTTGCACGATGCGCTCCGGACGCTCCTTTTCCCGCAACTTCCCGAGATTCCCGGAAGGCCGGAACTGCTCGCGAAGCTGCTCGGCACGGGAATCTCCGAGGCAATGTACCTCCTGAACGAGCTTCACGCCGGGTTGAAGGATGGTGGCGACGTCTGCGAATTCGGCGTGGCCCAGGGCGCGACCTCCGCGCTCCTGGCGAATGAAATCCGCGCCACTGGCAGTCACCTCTGGCTGTACGACTCCTTTCGGGGATTGCCGAAGCCGTCGCCGAAGGACGAGTTGAAGGACGACATCTTCGCGCTCGGCAGCATGGCGCGGTACGAGGGCGAGATGCGCTGCGAGCAGGCCGAGGTCGAGACCCGGCTGGCTCAGATCGGATTTTCGCCGGAACGTTTCACAATCAAGTCGGGGTTCGTGCACGAAACGCTTCGCGAAGGCGATGGACCGGCACGCGTTTGCTTCGCGTACATCGATTTCGATTTCTACGAGCCGATTGCGCAGACACTGGGCTATCTCGATCGGCACCTGACGCCGAACGGCCGGATCGTGGTGGATGATTACGACTATTTTTCCACCGGCGTGAAGACGGCGCTGGATGAATTCCTCGGGCGATCCGGTGGCCGTTACGAGTTCACGTTGCCTGCCGACTTCGCCGGAAAGTTTTGCCTGTTGCGACGACGGCAAGATCCAAAGCCTGAAGACTGAAATCCCGGCAGCCTCTGAGCAAATCCCCCAAGCCCCCGGATTTGAACAGGAGTCGAGCCGAGGTCGGCCAGAGGTCCGAGAAACCCACATTCCTCGGCCTTTCCTTGGTATTCCTCCTGTTCAACGGCCTGGGGATCCGAGCCGCCAAACATTTGAACAGGAGTCGAGCCGAGGTCGGTCAGAGGTCGGAGAAAACCGTCGGCTTTTCCTTGGTATTTCTCCTGTTCAATGGCTTGGGGATCGCATTTGTCATGAATTGGCTCCAGGCAGTACCAATCGGTGTACGCCGTCCGCGAGTCTGATGACGTTGAAATTGATCAGCAACCCGATCGGCACATCTAGCAACTTCATGTAGCTCAAAAGCTGAGCTTGATGGATCGGCAGAATCTTGGCGACAGACTTTGCTTCGACCAGAACACATTGCTCAACCAGGACGTCGAATCGCAACGGTTCTTCTCGCGTGAAACCCTTGTAGGTTATCAGGACCGCCTGCTGGTTCTCGGTAATGAACCTCCGGAGCTGAAGTTCACACAGTAAACACCATTCATAAATCGGCTCGAGCAAGCCGGGGCCTTTGTCTCGATGGACCTCGATTGCTGCCCCGATGATGTCCTTCGTCAATTCGTCAGCCGTGACGAACAATGGATGCATTCACCTCTATTTTCTGGCGGTCCTCTTTGAGGCAATCTCGCGGAATACCCAATTTAAGGGTGACAGGTCCTGGAGGTGAATCGGGGTCCATCTCCAGACCCCGATTTTGAACAGGAGTCAATCCGAGGTCGGCCAGAGGTCGGAGAAAGTCACATTCCTCGGCTCCTCCGCCTTGGTTTTATTCCTGTTCAATTGCCTGGGAATCCGAGCGCCTCAATACTCTAAACAGGAGCAGATCCGAGGTCGGCCAGAGGCTCGGAAAAGCCCACATTCCTCGGCATTGGCTTGGCTTTCCTCCTGTTCAAAACCCGGGGCTCGGGGATTGAAGCCCGACTGCCCATGTGGATCCAAATCCCAGAGTTATACCCTGAATTCGTCGCCCACGAACTTGTGCCCGGCGGGCGATGCGTTACGATTTCATCATGGATCCCATTGCAATGCTGCGCGAACTCCTCGCGGCGGCTCCGTTCAAGCCGTTCGTATTGTGTTTGAGTGACGGCCGGAAACTTCCGGTACGTCATCCGGATTTTCTCACGCTTTCGCCCAAGGGCCGGATAATTTGGGAGGGTGAGGCGGACGACGAGTTCGCCATGGCAATGCCGTACCATGTAACCGGCGTCGAGCACCTCCGCCGCCGGCGGCGGGCGGCATAAGGGACAGGCTCCCGGGAAAGCTGAGAGCTGAAAGCTGAAACCTGAAATGGCCAACTTGCCCGGGCCGCACGCGCAGGCTTCAGGTTTCAGCATTTCAGGTTCACAAAATGCACCGTTGACCCGATCGCGCGTTGCAGGGAGCAACTGGGATGCCGATGCCGGCTGCCACCTTCGCGCTCGTCACTCCGTCACTCAACCAGGCGCCCTATCTCCGGCCCTGCCTCGACAGCGTGCTGACGCAATCCGGCGTCACCTTTCATCATGAGGTGCGGGATGGCGGCTCGACCGACGGCTCGCTCGACGTACTGAAATCCTATGGCGACCGGCTTCGCTGGCGCACCGGGCCCGATGGCGGCCAGGTTCGGGCGGTCAACGCGGGGCTGCAGGAGCTGCCCGGGGAAATCTGTGGTTTCCTGAACAGCGACGATGTGCTCCTACCCGGTGCGCTGGCGCAGGTCGCGTCCGTGTTCGCATCGAATCCTGAAATCGATGTCGTCTACGGCCGGGCGTGGTGGATCGATGAAACCGGCGCAACCACGCGGGAATACCCGACGCTGCCGTGGGATCCCGAGGCGCTGATCCAGCACTGCTTCCTGTGCCAGCCGGCGACGTTCTGGCGCCGGAGGGTCCACGAACGGTTCGGCTGGTTTGATCCGGACTACGATCACACGTTCGATTATGAATTCTGGATCCGGCTGATGATTGGCGGGGCACGATTCCACCATCTGCCGGAATTCCTGGCGGGTTCGCGGGAGCACAGGGGCACCAAGACCGCGCGGGCTCGGGGGCTCATCTTCCGCGAGATCCGCCGGATGCAGTGGCGGCACCTCGGCTACTGCGGCCGGAACTGGTGGGAGCAGCAGCTGCGTTACTGGCGCGACGAATCAGGCTCCCGCTGGGCCCGGCTGCTGCCCGGACGAAAGGATAAGCGGATGTACCGGCTCGCCTGGTGGCCCTACGTCCTCGCCCGCCGCCGGCTGGGCGGGCCGCTGTTCTTCCGGAACGGGCATTTCCGGTGTTGAAAAAAGGCGTTCTGCACCAGCGACCACGCGGATGGTCGTCCCTCTCATTACGCACGTGCCCCAATCGTTGGGTCACAGAGCGCACAGAGGCCGGACCAGAGGACACAGAGTCAATCCCGTGCAAATCCGTCCGATTAGCCCAGAAATTAACCGCAGATTACGGAGATGGCGCGGATGGACCGACGCGTCCCTGCCTTTATCCGCGACATCTGCGCTATCTGCGGTCAAATGCCTGCCGGTCTTGGAAGAATCAATCGACGGGCCATTCCTGGCAGCGGGTCGAGTGGTCAGTGGGTCCGGAATGCTTGAGCAAAAGGTCCCGGAAGGTTTGGAAAAGAAATCAGCTGGCCAATCGCCGAACCAATCAGGGGAGCTGGCCGCAATTCCCCCGCCTGGCGATCCGCCCGGCGCAAACCAGCCCGGCCGTGACACCACCCCCGCGACAACTTACCCGCTCCGATTTCCACCCCAAACTTCACGTGCCGGCTTGGCCGGGTTGGGGGGCGAAGAATCCGGTTCGCGCGAGCGCCCCGATCACCGTGTCAAGCTGCGGGCCCAGGATCCGCTGAAGTGCCTCTGGCTCGGTGACCGGTTGGTTGTTCTCGGTCACCTTGATCTTTCCATCGACAGCCAATTGTGCGAGCGCCGCCAGGATTTGTTCGCGGTTGCGCGTGCCGTCGCAAAGCGAGACGATATGCCGCCCCAGCACGTCCACCGGCACGGTATAATGCAGCCTGTTCACCAGGCTCCGGCCCTGGATGGCTTGATGCCGGGTCAGCGCTGAAACAGCCGGCCGGTCCGGCACCCGGGCACTCGAGTCGACGGGTTCGGCGTGCAATTCGACAAATCCCTTCGAATACAGATTGAGCAGGTTGGTCTGCAGCGTCGCCTCGTCGATTTCGTCGCGATTCGCCGGGACCGCTCCCATCACCTTGCGCGAGGCGGCGCGCGATTCCGCGAGCAGCGTCTGATACGGCACCGCCCGTCCCGCGTGGCTTGCCAGTGCAGCCAGCGCCGCCTTCAGGAAGGTGTCGGTCACGTTGATCGAAAGCCCATTGCTGGCGACGAAGGATGCCGACTGCCCGAACGCGAGGTCGACCGGGCCCTGCGGTGGCCGGATGAGCGAATGGAACGCGAAACTCTTCATGCTGCCGGCCGACACCTGGCGCTTCACGGTCACGGCCGCCCGGCAAAGCAGGGTTTGCCGCGACACCCGGTTGCGGAGGAAATCCATGTACTGCTCCTGCGCGACGATGTTGGTGCCAACCCGGGCGAGGGTGTCACGCACCGTTTCCGGGAAATTGGCGGCGAGCATGTGGGGCAGGCTCGGCTCGCCCAGGTACTGCAGGCCGGCGCGTCCCGCACGGGCAAGGAACTGATGGAAATAAAGCGGGGCATTCTGCTCCTCCAGGATGTCGTGGAGCAGCGAGTTGTCCGGCTGCCTGCCCATGTTCTCGGATTCGTTCTTGAGCAGAAGGCCGTACGCATTGTTTTCCGTCGGCACGGACTGGGCGAGGAAGTGAAGCAGCGCGCGCGCCTGCCCGACCCTGGCTTTGGCGTCCGTGATTCCCGCGGTATGGAAGAGGA
This sequence comes from Verrucomicrobiia bacterium, assembly GCA_011525695.1. Lineage (GTDB taxonomy): Bacteria > Verrucomicrobiota > Verrucomicrobiia > Opitutales > Opitutaceae > ER46. The sequence goes on along the minus strand of WYBX01000036.1, from coordinate 9,518 downwards.
CCATGTCGCGCAGCGAGCGCCGCATGTTCCAGCCGGGAAGCGCATTGTAGCTGATATAGGCGACGCCATTCTCCGACAGATGCGCCTCACAGATCTGGAGGATCTTCTCGCGCACCGGTTCGGCCACCAGCGAGAAGACGTCGTGCGCGATGATGTAGTCGAATTTTCCCGCGTCGGCGGGAAAATTCAAAATGTCCTGCGTCCGCAGCTCGACATTTTCCAACCCGGCAGCGGCAATCGCCGCCTGCCCGGCGGCGATCTGAACGGTCGAGGCATCGATCCCCAGAAAGCTCGCCTGGGGCGATCGATCCGCCATCGGCAGCAGATTCGATCCGTCCGCACAGCCCAGTTCGAGCACGCGGGCGGTCGCGGGCGAAGCCGCGGCCACGCCAAACAGTCGTGCCATCGCGGCCAGCCGATTCGGCTGGGTCTGCGGGAAGGCGGAACTCGGATACGGGGCCTGGTCGTAGGATGTGGCAGCACCGGCCGCGACATTCGTGGAATGCTCGGACATAGGAAATCAGCCAATCACTCGCCGTTGGCTTGTAAAGCTAGCAGCGTGCCCCGGCCCTCCATGAATCCAATTCCGATTCCTGGATTCGAAGACACATTCCTGGAGGGACGACCTCCGCGTCGTCCGAAAACAGAATGGGAAAAGGACACTGCGAAGCTGATCGATTTCGCGGCCGGGGCAGAGCCCGGCCCTCCATGATCCCAAGTCAGATCCTTGGAGCCCGGCCCTCCATCGCGCTCCTACGGCGCCACGAAACCCAGTTCCACCATCCGCGCGAGGACGGTGTTGAGCAAGGGCCCCAACACGGTCTCCAACCTTTTCGGATCCGTGACCTTGGCGTTGCCCGCCGTAACCTGCAGCTTCCCCTGCTGCACGCACTTCAGCACATGGACCATCAAACTGTGGATGGTTCGCGTACCGTCGCAGGCGGCCATGACCTGCCTGGCCATGTCATCACCAGGCAGCGGCTGATGCAGCCGATTCGTGATGTGCCGCGCATTCAATGCCTGGTAGCGCATCAATCCGGAGACTGTCGGCTTTTCCGGCACCTTCGTCGCCACGGCCACGGGTTCGGCCCACAATTCCAGGAATCCCTTGGCGCAAAGATTCATCAGGTTGATCAGGAGCATCCCTTCCTCGACGGCAGCACGATCCGCCGGCAACTGGCCGAGCAGCGGACGCGACTGTTGCCGGGCCGCGGTGAGCAGTTCATCGAAGGAAATGGCCGCGGGGCTCTGGCTCAGGGTGTAGAGCATCGCCTTCACGAAGCTGTCCTTCGTGTTGATTTTCGATCCCCGGGGCATCGTAAATTCGACTTCCACCTCCGGCTTCAAATCAACGGGACCATCCATCCGTTTGAGCAGCGACTGGAAAGAGAAGTTCCGCATCTGCGCCCGATCCAGGTTCCGCTTCATCGGCAGCCCCGCCCGGCAGAGCAGCGTCTGCCGGAAGGTCCGATTCCGCAGGAAGTCCATATACTGTTCCTGCGCCACGATCCCGGCGCCGATCTTGGCCAGCGTCTCCCGGACTTTGCCCGTGAAATTCGTCGCCAGCATCTGCGACAGATTCGGCTCGCTGACGTACTGCAGGCCATGCCGTGCCGCCCGCGCGATAAAATCATGGAAATAGAACGCGGTGTTCTCCTCCTCCATGATGTCGTGCAGCAGGTAGTTGTCCGCCTGCTTGGACATCGCCTCGAGCTCGTTCTTGAGCATGATCCCGTAGGCATTGTTCTCCGTGGGGACCGAGTCGCTCAGGAATTTGATCAACGCCCGGGCCTGCCGGACCTTGACCTGCGGATCCTGCAGCGGGCCGGTGTGGAACTGAATCATGTCGCGGAGTGAGCGCTTCATGTTCCAGCCCGGAAGCGCGTTGTAGCTGATGTACGCGATCCCGTTCTCCGCCAGGTGCTGTTCGCAAATCGCCAGGATCTTTTCCCGGACCGCGTCGGGAACCCACGAGAAGATCCCGTGCACGACGATATAGTCGAATTTTCCCTCGGAGGCTGGAAAATCCATGAAATCCTGGCAACGCAGCTCGACATTGGTGAGTCCCGCTTCGGCCACGGCCTTCTGGCCGGCCGCGATCTGCACCTTCGACGCATCGAGCCCCAGGAATTTTGAACCCGGGGCACTGTCCGCCATCGGCAGGATGTTGGCGCCATCCGCACAGCCCAGTTCCAGAACCCGGGCGGAGGACGGAGCGGCCGGGTTCAAACCGAACAGCTTCGCCATCGCCGCCAGCCGGTTGGGATGGCTCTGCGGGAATGACGAGCTGGGATACGGAACCAGGTCGTAAGGAGTCGGTGCTTGCGCCGCGGAATCCTGCTCGGAATTGGACATGGCGCCAAGGCAAGCAACCGTACCGGGATTGTAAAGTGGGATTGCGGTACCGCCGCGTCTCCGAACTCGGGAAAAGGCTTTCAAATGGGTTACGCCGGTCGAAGACGCGGCGCTACAAGAAAAACCCCGCCCCTCTTGCGAGGGACGGGGCGAGCTAACTTGCTGTGCTAATCAGCCGGTTAGATAATGACCAGCGTGTCGGTGGAACTGCTGAAGGCTGCCGTGCTCAGATTAACCAAGCCGCTAACCTTCACGATCACGTCCGATCCATTGGTGAAGCTTGCGCCACCAAGGACATTTTGGACGATATACGTATTTCCATTGTATTGGAACCACGACACGTCGCCTGCAGCGCTGGATGCAATGGCCGCGTTCGCGTAATCCTGGAACACAGCCGTCGACGGATCGAGCACGATTGCCGCAGCATTGAAATCCGCAGCAGCTGCCGTGAACTTGAGCATGTCGCCCGCGGCGAGATCCGTGATCGTTGCATACGAGTTAACGTTGATCGTGGCAACGCTGACATCAAACGTATCATTGCCGGCGCCGCCCGAGAGCGAGACTAGGCTCTTGCCGTTCACTTTCAGCGTATCTGCTCCGGCGTTCCCGTGCAGGATGTCACCCTGGAAGTTCGCCGTTAGGACGTCGGCGCCCCCACCAGCCTCGATCGTCTGGGCAACGACACCATTCGTCGTGGCCGTCAGTGCACCGGTCATCGTCTTCGCGTTGATGACGGTCAATGAATCGGTAGTCCCACTGAGCGTCAGGTTCAGGTGCGCGTTGCCATTGATGACGAGGCTCGTGAGGTCGTTGGCCGTCAGCGTCAGGCTATGGGTGCCGATCGAGGAGGTTGACGTGTCAGTGACTGTGAGGGTCGCCGACTCGATCCCTGCCAAGTTGAGCACGCCTGCCTGGATGCCGTTCGTGTTCGAAACGAGCACATTCAGGCTGTCCGCACTTCCGGTCGCGTCCTTGAGGTCGACGTCGATGGTCGCAGCGGCGTTATTGGCGCTCGTGACCGCCAGCGTGCCACCAGACGCCATTCCGTCGATGTTCAGCACATCGGCCGCCAGCACGAGACCGCCAGCGATGACATAGTTGATATCATCGAGGTTCTCCAGGTTGACGGTGTTCGTGCCAGCCACATAGACCAGGCCCAGCCGTTCAAAGCCGGTAACCTTGGCCTCAAGTCCGTCCGCGATTACCGCGGCAGCATCTGTGACCGTCATCGTCAGCGTATCAGTGCCAGCGCCGCCGTCCAAGGTGGACGTCGACGTCGTGGTCCCGGTCGCCAGCGTCAGCACATCGTCACCGGCGCCAAGCGAGATTGCCTTGGTCGGACCGGTCGCGGTCAGCGTCACGGTGTCCACCCCCGAGCTGCCGCTATAGGTAGCCTGGGTCGGATCGATGGCTGCGGTAACCGCCCCGGAGGTGCCGGAGGCATTGATGGCCTCGATCGTGCCGGCACCGACGGTACCCAGATTCAGCCCAGCCGTTCCAGAGACCGTAACGTTCTCCAGGGCGGTCAGCGTAGAACCCGCGTTCACCGTGAGCACCTTGTCACCACTGACCGTGAGATCGGTGACAGCGACGGCATCAATAATGAGGTTGGAATTCGCTCCTGTCGCCGTGACATTGAGCGTCTCATAGGTCCCGCTGGCATCATCGAGCGTGGCGCCAGTGGCGAGGTTGTTAACCGTCAGCCCAAGGGTGGCGGCGGCCGTATTGTTGACCGTCACGGTCTGAGCGCTGTTAGCCAGGCTCAGCGAGGTCAGCACATCGGAAGTGATGGCGGAGCCCGCACCGTAACCACTGAGGGTCACCGAGGCAATGGTATCGTTACCCGCATCGTTGACGGTCACCGCACCGCCGATGACACCCATCTTACCAGCTGTTGCGGCCGCAACCGCCGAGCCGGTGCCTTGGGTGGTAGCGATCCCTGGGCCGACGACGACCAGGTCGGTCGTCATGTTGCCTGCAGTCTTGGCCGTGACAGTCAGTTCGGCGCCACTAGCCGCGCCCGAGGTCCAGTCCTGACCCACGGTGGCATCATTAAACGTTCCCGAGTAGACGCCATTGCCAGCCGGCGCGGATCCGATCGTGGCACCTTCAGACAGATTGGCGAATGCGGCCGCAACCTGCGATGCGGTCAACGCCTTCGAGGCGGTGAACGTCAGTCCGTTCACGGTAACCGTGCCCGCAGCTGCCAATGCACCGAAGGTGAGGACGTTGGATTCAACGGTCCCTGTGGTGGCTGCTACCGCGTTCACCGCGGTGACCGCCGGACTCTGGGTCACCGAAACGCTGGTCGTGTCGTCCGTACCAGTTACGGTAACAGCGCTCTGCGTTCTTTCGTTGCCAACCGCAGCCGCATCCGCAGCCGCTGCGCTCGACGAGGAGGCGGCCGTCTGGTTCACGGTGACGGTGCTGCCACCATCAACCGCGATCGCGCCCAGTACGAGCGCCGTGCCTGCCTGGTATGAGCGACCCGTGGAATTCACGGTCACCGCGCCAGTCGGCTCCTCGGTTCCACCGATCGTCGTCAACCCGGTCGTCAATGCCGAAGCTGTCACATTGACGGAGGTACCACCATCAACCGCGATCGCGTTCGCACCTTGACTGGTGTGCGTCACGGTTACGGCACCATCGGGTTCGGCACCACCGGCGCCGCCGATTGTGACCGCACCAGCGGCCGTCGAAACGTTGACCGTCGAGCCGCCGTAAACGGTGACGGGGCCGGCCGTGATCCCGGCGACGACAATCGCCGTTTCATCGCTGCCTTCAACCGTCGCTGACGTGCCCTGGGTGACGTTCAGATTGGTGACGCCATCCCAATCGCTCGTGTCGATATTGACGACACCGACCGCGCGGAGGTTCACGATCTCAACATTGCTGAGCGTGACGCCAGCGGGCTGGGTCGAACCAGCCGGATCCAAGTCCAGGAGGCTCAATTTATCGGTACCGCCGAGGCCGTCGATCGTGTCCAACACCGTGAGGGTGCTGGTGCCGCCGGCCGTGTCGAGAATACCATTGATCGTGTCATCGCCGGCACCACCGGTGGCCGTATCGACCCCAGTCGTGAGCGTGATAATCTTATTGGCTGCCTCGAAGGGATTCTCGCCTTCGAAGACCAGCTGGGGCGAGGCCGGTTGCGCCGGAAGAACGACGCCGCCCGAGGTCGTGCCAGCCGCGAGGGTCAGCCGGAACTCATAGGAGCCGACATTATTGATCGCGATTCCATTGTCGGAAACGAGGTCACCACCGGCGACCGTGACGGCGCCGAACTGCGAATTCGCTCCGAAGACGAGCGTCGGAATCGCCGTGCCGGTCGCGTTGATGTCGCCGACCGTGACGACGTCCTGCACCTGCACACCAGCCGCCGCGATGCCAACGACACCGGAATCCGCCGAGAAGATGGCGTTGCCGGCGCGGATGCCACCGAAGGTCGAGCCACCCGGGTTGGAAGGATCGGCGACGATGGTCAGCCGGGCCACATCAGCGGTGTTGTTGCCACCGGAGAAAAGCCCGCCGTCGAAGATGGTGTTTTCAGCTCCGCCGTGCGCGGTCGCCGTGCCCACCGAGAAGACGGTGAAATGCGTGTTGGCTTCGGAGCCCTGGATCGTGAACGACGCCAGACCGGAGACGTACTCGATTCCGGGCTGGTTGTATTTCGCGGCCTCGGCCGGTCCGCTGAACTGGTCGAGCGAGATCGAGAGCGTGCCCGGACCCGAGAACTCCGCCTGGACGATGTCGCCCTGGAGATCGAGGAAGGAGACGCGCGTGATCTGGCCCGGGTCGTTCGTGACCGTGATCGCTGAGGTCTTCAGCAGGACCTGATCATAGACGAGACCGTTGGGGTGGGTGATGTCGGAAAACTCCTGTCCCTGGGCCTCGGTAAAGCCACCAGCCAAAAGCTGGCGCTGTTCCAGTGCCTCGATCTTCAGGAGGTTTCGAGCTGGGTTCTTCTTAGTGCGTTTAGCCATTTTAGTGTTGTTTTATTCAGCAGGCAGAAAGCTGCGTCCCAAGAGAACCGCAGAGTCGCAAAATGACGGCAAGGAGAAATCCATCATCCCAAGGGATGATTTAGCGTTGATCTTCTTGGGGCTAGAAGCGCCGCGCACTGCAAATTTAAGCTCTTACAAACAGCGATTAATGGAAGCCATCTATTGCCGCCATCGTGCGCTCTGCAACCGCTCGTCCCCAAGGATGACACAGGCCATTTCTGATGCTTCCGTTCATCGAAAGCCATCCCGCCAGAGAACGAAAACGACTACTAAGAACGACGAAGAGGAAAGGTGGCCAATCCCCCGACAATGGCCAAGATCTGGCTTGCGCCCACAGGCGCCAAGCCACTCCGTGACCGCTGTGTCTCATCAAAGCCGCCTTGTCTCCATTAGGCTGCTTGATCGTCCGATGTCCCGACCGGCCGCAGCCGCCGGTCGATTGCCATGAATCCTGACATCCTGCTTCATGCCACGGAGGTTTCCAAAATCTACACGCTCTGGCGGCGTCCGACCGATCGGCTGACCGCACCGGCGCTACAGGAAATCGCAACGAATCTGCGCTGGATGCCTGCGGTCAGCCGTTGGGCCGGCGCGAAGGCACGGCAAAAGGCGCGCCCATTTGCTGCGCTGCAGCCGCTCAGCCTTTCGGTCCGCCGGGGCGAGAGTCTCGGCATCATTGGCCGGAATGGCTCGGGCAAGAGCACGCTGCTGCAAATCCTCGCGGGGACGCTGACCCCGAGCACCGGCTCCGTCGAGCGGAAGGGCCGGCTGGCCGCGCTGCTGGAACTAGGCTCCGGGTTCAACCTCGACTTCACGGGCCGGGAAAATGTCTTCCTGCAGGGCGCCATTTACGGCGTGCCGCCGGCGGAGATGACGCGGCACTTCGAGGAGGTCGCCGCCTTCGCCGAGATCGGCGAGTTCATCGAACAGCCGGTGAAGACCTATTCAAGCGGCATGCTGGTGCGGCTGGCATTTGCCGTCCAGGTCGTGCTGCGGCCGGATGTGCTGATCGTCGACGAGGCGCTCGCAGTCGGCGACGTGTTCTTCCAGGCGAAATGCGCCGCCTATTTCCGCGAGCGGCTCGCGGCCGGGATGTCGCTGATCTTCGTCAGCCACGATCTCGTATCCGTGAAGGCACTCTGCCGGGAGGCGATCGTCCTGCACCAGGGGGTCGTGCGGTTCCAGGGCGGGAGCAAGGAGGCCGCGAGCGTGTACCATGGGCTCCATGCGCAGGAGGCGCGGCAGGCGCTGCCCGGAGCCGCGGCCGCCCCGGCCCCGGCCGGCCGGGAGCCGCCCCGGCGCAACTGGCAGTCGGGGGATGAGATTGGCACGCGGGAGGCGGAATTCACCGCCTGCGAAGTATTCGACGAGGCAGGACATGACCGCCGCCACTTTGCGGAGGGCGAGGGCATCCGGCTCCGGCTGCACGTGCAGGCGAAGGTGGCGACGCCAGTCCTGCACGGGGCGTTCCAGATCGTGGACCGGCACAATCGGGCACTGTACGGGATCTCGACTGTGCATCGCGAGGCGGAGGGGCTGGCGCTGGCGGCGGGGGCGGCGGCCGTGCTGGAAATCGAGATTCCCGGCCGGCTCGGCGCCGGCGAATACCTCGTGGATGTCGCGCTCGGCTGGGGCGATCGCGGCGACGGCGCGTTCACGCACCACTGCCATCGGGTTGGCGGGATTACTGCGCTGTCCATCGGCCGCGTGACGCCGCGGGCGCAGTTCCTCGGCCCGGTGGATCTGCAGGCCACAATGGCGTTTCAACAGGCCTGATTTTGCGCCGCCGGCGCAAAATCAATAAGGTTCTTGCGAAGCAAAAACCTACTGCGGCCGGCACAACCCCACGAACTGCAGCCGTGTCTTCACCCCCGCCTTGTGCAGGATGTGGCGGATGTGGGTCTTGACCGTCGGCAGCGCAATCCTGAGCTGGGCGGCTATTTCCCGCGCCGAGCTGCCGCGGAGGATCAATTCGGCGAGCTCCGTTTCCCGGCGGGAAAATCCCAGCTGTTCCGAGATCCGCGCGACCGTCAGCTCGTTCGCCGTCGTCTGCCGGCGCTGCAGCGTGGAGGTGAGCATCAGGTAGGGACGGACACCGAGCGCGCTCTGGAAGGCCAGATAGCGGACCGCACCCTCGATCCACCGGTTGGCGTCGATGGGTTGTTTGAGCGTCGAGACCGAGCCCTGCGTCACCACCATCCTGCCCGAGACGGGCGGAAACCGGACCTCCCGGAACGCCCGGAAGGACTGGTCGCAGGCCTCCTTCCACACCGCCGGCAATTCGGACTGCTTCGGCAGGCTCAGGTTCTGCAGTGCCGCCAACCCGTGGTTCCAGACGTGCATCTGCTCCTTGAATTTTCGATTCTCGAACAGCACGCGCAAACGGTTGTCCAGGAGACAGAGCCCCTCCGGATGCAGGTTGCCGACCAGCCGGAACAATCCGGCCTCGAACTGGTGCTCCTGATCCTCGGCCAAGGCGAGGAAGCAGCGATCGAACATTCGCCCGACACCGGTGAGCAGCTCGAGCTCCGCCGGCGTGAATTCCGCCGCGGTACGTGCGCGAAAGCAAAAGAGGACGAACTCGCCGCCCCGGTCGCGCTTCGAACGCAGCACGTGGCAGCGATTGTTCGGCTCGGGGCTAATCTCGCGCGCCAGCGTCGTCAGCAACCGCGGGGACGCTCCCTGCGGTGGCACCACCGTGTCGAAACCCTGCTTGGAGGCGAGCGCCAGCAGCGGACTGCCCGCCGACTTGATGCCGTGCGCCATGAAGACCGGCCGCCCATCGATCGCCGAGGTCGGTGGAAAAATCACCGCCCAAGCGGAAACGCCAAACTGCTCCATCGTGCGAATCAGCGCCTGTTGGAAGCCCGCGATGTTGCGTTGCAGCGCGAGGTCCAGCAGGCATTCCGTGAGCGCGGGCGATCCGAACATGTCGGCCGGACTGTGCTCGCCATTCGGTCCGGAGAAAAGCTGAAACCTAACGAGGCGCAGCCTCAGACCGCTCAACGCTGCCTGCTTGCGTTGGCCGCGATCTAGCCCGAATTCCGCAACTGGGGACGGAAAGCGACTATTTTTGAAGGGCGGCGCGATCTAAACGATTGGATTGCAGCGCTCGGATTTTCCAAAGGGCGTGTAGTCCCGACCTAGTCACTTCCCGAC
>WYBX01000035.1 GCA_011525695.1 Verrucomicrobiia bacterium | reverse complement strand
TGATAGAGTGAACCTTCGAAAACATCGCCCAAATCCTCAATCGACAACGTCCGTTAATCGCCCGTGCCTCGCCTCATCACGAGGCACTTGTGAACGTGCGTTTTCGTCCGTGGGACCATAATGAAAAACGGTCAAGTTTTTCGACCAAAAATCAAGCAAAATGTGCCCTCCTGAATTCGAGCCCATTCGAGGCTCCCAGATATCATCACTCTCGCGAACGGTGAAGTCATTCGATGTCCCGACACGTGGTTAAAGACATCTTCTCCGGCGGTTCAGGCCAATATCTGACCGGCACCCTCTCGGATTGCAGGGAGCCGATGACGGAATTTTTGGGTGGAAAGGCCGTGGCGGAGCCAGTTAACCAGCGGGCCACATGAAAGTCGTCATCCTCGAAGACCGCTACGCCAATCACGATCCCGAGAAGGCGATTTTCTCCCGGCTGGGTTTCGAGGTGGTCGAGGCCGGTGGCGTCACCGGCAGGGACGGCATCCTGAAGCTGTGCCGGGATGCCGATGGCATCACGGTCAACCTCGCGCCACTGACGGCTGATATCATCGCAGGGCTGGAAAAGTGCCGGGTCATCGCCCGTTACGGGGTGGGGTACGACAGTGTCGATGCGGCGGCCTGCACCCGCCAGGGCATCAGGCTGGTCAACGTGCCCGACTACTGTCTCGAGGATGTTTCCGATCAGGCGATGGCGCTGCTGCTCGGGTGCGTCCGGAAGACGTCGCTGCGGGATCGGCAGGTGCGGGCGGGCATGTGGGACATTTCCCGGAAGGATCCGGTGTACCGGATCCAGGGCAAGACCCTCGGGCTGGCGGGCTACGGCAACATTGCCCGCACGCTGCACCGCAAGCTCAAGGGGTTCGACCTGGCCCGCGTCCTCGTCTTCGATCCGTTTGTGCCGGCAGCGGCAATCCGCGAGGCGGGGGCGGAGCCGGTTGACTTCGACACGCTCTGCGGCGAATCCGATTTCATCTCCTGCCATGTGCCGCTCAACGCAGCCACGCGGCACATCTTCAATGCCCGCGCCTTCTCGCGGATGAAGCCGACGGCGATCTTCATCAACACCTCGCGTGGCGGGCTGGTGGATACGGCCGCCCTCCATGCCGCGCTCCGGGACAGGACCATCAACAGCGCCGGCCTCGACGTGCACGAACAGGAGCCGGTGCCCCGCGATTATCTGCTGTTTCAGCTGGATAATGTCATCCTCTCCGATCATGCAGGCTGGTACTCGGAAGAATCACAGGTCGAGCTGCAGACCAAGGCGGCGCAGGCCGTCGCGGATGTGCTCCAGGGCCGGACGCCAAGAAATGTGGTCAACCGGGACGTTCTAACCAGATAACCAAAGCACAGAAAGAAAGACACCATGGCACGGTTCACGCGAATGCAGGTCCTCGGCGCAATGTACGACACCAGTCTGGTGCCGGTTTTTTTCAGCCCCGACATCGAGGTGGCGAAGCAGGTGGCCTGCGCGGTTTCGCGCGGGGGCTGCAAGCTGCTCGAATTCGTCAACCGCGGCGATCACGGCTGCGAGGTCTTTTCCGAGCTGGAGCGGATCATGGCGCGGGAGGATCCGTCCATGATCCTGGGCGCGGGCTCGATTGGGGATCCCTACACGGCGGCCATGTTCCTCAACGTGGGCGCGAACTTCATCGTGGGGCCGGTGCTGAACGCCGAGGTCGCGAAAATCTGCAACCGCCGGATGGTGGCCTATGCGCCGGGGTGCGGCAGTGCCACGGAGATTGCGGACGCACAGGAACTCGGCGTGGAGATCTGCAAGGTCTTCCCCGGCGAGCAGGTCGGCGGGCCCAAGTTTGTGAAGGCCGTGATGGGCCCGATGCCGTGGACCCGGATCATGCCCACCGGCGGCGTGAAATCCACGAAGGAGTCCATTGGCGAGTGGATCGATGCAGGCGTGGCGGCGCTGGGGATGGGTTCCGAACTGGTGACCAAGGAGTTGCTGGCCAGGAAGGATTGGAAAGGGATTGAGGAAAACGTCCGCAATACCCTGGAGCTGGTGAAGACCGCGAAGGCGAATCGAAAGAAGTAACCCGCTGGTTTTGAGACGAGGCATTCATCCGCAACGGTGGCTGGTGGAGTCCGGCCATCGGCGCCGCGATCGGAAATTGGCTTTGACCAGCGGTTGAGCGGATGGCACCGATGCCTTGAACCCTATCGCTGCCGTCGCGTGAGACTCATCATCAGGATTTCCGCCGTTCTTGTTGCTGGCCTGCTGCTGGGCCTGCCCGTTGCGCAGGCGCAGCGGGAAAAGCTGCCGCCGGAGGACCTAGAGTTCGTCGAGAAGACCTGGCCCGAGGCCAAGAAGACAAATACCGGCATCCGCTACATCATCCTCCGCGAAGGCCAGGGCGACTCGCCGAAGCCGGGTGACAAGGTGCAGGTGCTGTATGTGGGCCGGTTGCTGGGCGGGGCGATTTTCGATCAGGCGGACGATCCGGCGAAGCCGTTCGTCTTCCGCGTGCGCCGCGAAATGGTGATCGAGGGATGGGAGCAGACGCTGCAGCTGATGAAGCGCGGGGAAAAGAGGCTGGTCATCATCCCGCCGGAGCTTGCCTATGGCACCCGCGGGCAGCCGCCGAAGATCCCGCGCCGCGCGACCCTGGTCTTCGAGATCGAATTGCTCAATTTCGGCAAGGAGTGAGCCCGTGCGATTCCGTGTCGCAGCTGCGACATCGAATCGCACGATGCCGCCGGGCCCGCTGGGAGGGCGCGGCCGATCGGCGAGCGTGGTTGTGCCCGGCCGAAGCTCAGAGGAAGTCCAGCCGCCGCCAGGCCAGGGCGCAGAGGGAAATCAGGAGTCCGACCCGCACGGCGCCTTCAAAGGTGAGGATCACGAGAATCCATTTCAGCGGGGCACCACGACGGAGCGTGAATCCGATCCCGGTGACCAGCATGAGCCCGAGGGCATGGCCGCGGCTCAAGGAAATGAACAGCAGCAGGAGCATCCAGAGAAAATAGCCGACGAGAAGCATGGTCCAGGCGAAGGCCATGGATTCACCCAGCCCAAGACTGCGGGGATCGGCGCCGCGGGCGATCTGCTTGATGCCCAGATAACGTTCGCTGATCACGAGTTGCCCCACCTCGAAAAGGAGGAAAAGCGGCGCGAGCAGGATCAGGATGGCCACGATGCCACCTGCATGGGGAGGCGGGGCTGGCTTGACAACGCTTGGTTCGTTGCATCCCGGCCCAATTCGGGTTACGGTTCCGGGCCCCATCCTGAAGGGAGGCTCATCGCATGATCACGGACACCGGCCTTTTTCTTTTGACGTCGCTGGGGGCGGGACTCCTCGGCGGCGCGATGATGGAGGGGACCTTGTGGCTGATCGGTGCAGGCGGGTGGGCTAAAGCGGACATGATCGTGGCGTTGGGCGGGCTTCTGACGAAGTCGCGGGTGAATGCGAGGAGGGTGGGTGTGCTGGTTCACGCGGTCGCGGCCATGGTTTTCGCCCTCGCCTATGCAGCGGTGATGGTGCGGCTCGGCTACACGCAGATGCCGGAAGCGATGCTGCTTGGAGCAGGAATCGGCTTCGCCCATGGACTGATCGTCAGCCTCGGGCTGGTCTGGGTGGTTGCGGAGCGGCACCCATTGGAGGAGTTCAACGAAGCCGGGCTCGCAATTGGGTTGAGCCATTTGGTCGGACATGTGGCCTACGGAGCGGTCGTTGGATTTGTCGTGGGATTGTCTCCGCTGTGAAGCGACCGAGACTGGTCGGGCCCCGGGGGCGGAAGGGCTGACGTGCGGCCCGGTGCGATTTTTCGGTAGGGCTCCCACAGCCAGGACCTTGTAAGCCGGCGACGTCCGGTAGCCATCTCCCGCGCCGGTTTTTGTTTGTGTGCCAGAGGGGATCCGCCTGCTTATCGGCGCTGGTTGAGCGAGCCTTCTGAAAAGCATCCCTGGTCGAAGTATTATTCGGAACGCGGCCTCGCGCGGCCGCCGGTGGCAAAGGTGCGTCCCGCGGCTCCGAAGCCTCCAGCGCAACCAGCCGCCGCGGAACGCGCAGCCAGGAAGGATCCGGAAATCTCGGCCGATTTGGCGGCGGCCGTGGCTGCCGCCACCGCGGGAATGCCCACCGGCACTTCGACGGCGCCGTTCATCACGGTGGGACAGAAGGAGGCGCTGCAACGTGAGCTGCGACGGCGATCGATCGTGCGGATTGGGTGGATCGGAGTCGCGAGCCTGGTGGGACTTGCGGCGCTGCACCTCGTGATCACGCGGCTGGTTTTTCGCGCGCCGTCAGCGGAGGCGCTGCAGGACTACGCCCAGGCTTTGGGCGTGGCGGTGGTGCCACTATACTCCAGTGCGCAGCAGCCGCTCCAGCTCGCCGGCACCACGGTCAGCCGCGTGGAGCGGATTGATTCCAGCCGGCGCTGGTACACGGCGGAGGTCCGGCTCGAGTTGCGGCAGCCCCTGTATGCCCCGGCGATGACCAACGGTACGATCCTGTACCGGCAGCTGCAGCAGAGCCTGCAGGTGGCGCGCGAGCGGGATCTGAAGCACAACCTGATTTCGCCCGAAGCCGGACCTCAGGCGCCGGACATGCCGATCCTGATCCAGATGACGCACCGCGCGGGAGAACCGCTGATTGTGCGCGTTCCCTTCGAAGCCCGGCGGTTCGGCTGGACCTGGCGGATCGAGCCGCCGCAATTGATGCGCCGGGTGGCGAACCGCACCTTCGAGGGCAGCGCCATCGAGCGCTATGGCAACGTCCCGCACATCGTCTTCGGTCCCCGCAACTCGATGACCGAGATTCGGCGGCGGATGCGCGACGCGCGGACCTACATCGTTGCCGTGACCAAACTCGTGCAGCGCAGCGCGGATGCGGAGGCGATCGTCGAGATTCCCGGGGTCGATCCATCCATGGCGGATGCACCGGCGCTCGATCCCGGAATGCCCGACCCGGATGCACCGGCCATCGACCCGGACGCCCCCGCCATTGATCCCGACGCACCGGCGCTCGATCCGGAGCTGCCACCGGCGGTGGATCCGAATGCGGAAGCGATCGACCCGACTGCCCCGGCCGTTCGCTTCAACCGGTAAAAGATTGGAACGGCGGGCGGCCGGTGCCATCGTGCCAGCCTCGACCATGCGGTTTGCCACGATCCTCCCCCGTGCCAGCGTCGAGCCCGTGACGGTCGCGGCCGCTCCTGATGGCACCTGGATCGAGCTGGCAGGGCTGATTGGGCGGGAGGCGGCGCGGCTGGAGCTTGTCCTGCCGTGGCTGATGGCCCATGGCGCCCACGTGCCGGAGCGCGCCCGGGACTGGAGGGGACCCCGGTATCGGGAAAGTGAATTCTCGTTCCTGCCGCCGGTGGTGCGGCCGCCGGCATTTCGCGATTTCTACGCGTTCGAGCAGCACGTCAGGACGGCCCGCCGCCGGCGCGGGCTGGAGGTTCCGCCCGCCTGGTACGAGGTGCCGGTGTTCTATTTTTCCAATCCCAACAGCCTGGTTGGGCATGACGCCGAGGTGGCGGCCCCGGCGGGGAGCGCCGAGCTCGATTACGAACTCGAACTCGGCATCGTGATCGGCCACGGCGGCCGCGACATCCCGGCGGAGCGCGCCTGGAGCCATGTGGCCGGCTTCACCATCATCAACGACCTGAGCGCGCGCGATCTGCAGCGCCGGGAGATGTCGGTGGGGCTCGGCCCGGCGAAGGGGAAGGATTTTGCGACCGCGGTCGGTCCCTGGCTGGTCCCGCGGGAGGCCGTGGCCGATCGGATTCAGGGTGAGACGCTGAGCCTGGCGATGACCGGCCGGGTCAACGGCCGGCTGCTCTCGCAGGGCACGACGGCTTCGCTGTACCATTCGATTCCGCGGCTGATTGCCCACGCCTCGAGCAATGTGGAATTGTTTCCCGGCGATTTGATCGGCACCGGGACCGTGGGGAGCGGCTGCATCCTCGAAATCGGGCCCGAGCAGGCGGGCGGGTGGCTGGCGGAGGGGGACGTGGTCGAACTGGAGATCGAACGTATCGGAGTGCTGCGGACGCGGATCGTCGCCGCGCGGCCGCACCAACCATTGCACGCATGACCGGGTTCAAGACCATCATCGAGCCGTTCCGGATCAAGTCGGTCGAACCGATACGATTCACCACCCCGGCGCAACGCGCCGCGGCCCTCGAGGAGGCGGGCTACAATCCCTTTCTGCTGCACGCCCGGGATGTGCTGATCGATTTGCTCACGGATTCGGGCACGGGCGCGATGTCGAAGCACCAGTGGGCGGGAATGATGCAGGGCGATGAGAGCTACGCGGGCGCGGAGTCGTACTACCGGTTCGAAGCGGCGGTGCGGGATATCACCGGATTGCGCTGCGTCATCCCCACGCACCAGGGCCGCGCCGCGGAGCGGATTCTGTTCGGCACAATCCTGCAGCGCGGAGACATCGTTCCGAACAACACCCACTTCGACACCACGCGTGCGAACATCGAGGCGGCCGGGGCCATCGCGCTGGATTTGCCGGTGGCCGAAGGCCGGCAGCCGCAGTTGCGGGTGCCGTTCAAGGGGAACCTGGATCTCGCGGCGCTTGAACGCTGCCTCACGGACAACGCCGGCCGGATTCCGCTGGTGATGATGACCGTCACCAACAATTCCGGCGGCGGACAGCCAGTCTCGATGGAGAACCTGCGGGGTGCGCACGACCTCTGCCGGCGGCATGGGGTGCCCTTGTTCCTGGACTGCTGCCGGTTTGCGGAGAACGCCTGGTTCATCAAGACGCGCGAGCCGGGCTGGGCGGAAGCGACGCCGCTGGAGGTCGCCCGGGCGATGTTTGCCTGTGCGGACGGCGCGACCATGAGCGCGAAGAAGGACGGGATGTCGAACATCGGCGGGTTCCTGGCGCTCAATGACGAACGCTGGGCCGAACGGATGAAGAACAACCTGATCCTCACGGAAGGCTTCCCGACCTATGGCGGGCTGGCAGGGTACGATCTCGAAGCACTGGCCATCGGCTTCTACGAGGCGCTCGAGGAGGATTACCTCCGCTACCGGATCCGTTCGATCGAGTATCTCGGAGACAAGCTGACGGCGGCGGGCGTGCCCATCGTGCAGCCGACGGGCGGCCATGCGGTGTACCTCGATGCGAAGGCGATGTTGCCGCATGTGCCGCCGGCCGAGTTTCCTGCCTGGGCATTGGGCTGCGTCCTGTATGTCGAGGGCGGCGTGCGCGGGGTCGAGATCGGCTCGGTCATGTTCGGCCGCCAGCCGGATGGTTCGGAAAAGCCGGCCGCGATGGAACTGGTGAGGCTGGCGTTCCCCCGGCGGGTGTACACGCAGAGCCACGTGGATTATCTCGGCGAGGTGATCCTGCAGGTGCACGCACTGCGCCATCGGATACGCGGCGTGCGGATGACCCACCGTCCGGAGGTGCTTCGCCATTTCACGGCGCGATTCGCCCCGGTGCAGGGGAAACTGCTGGCGGAGCCGGGAGCCTGATTTCCGGCTGAACGCATCGAATTGCGTTCAGAACCTGGTTCAGGCCACCGGTGACCAGGTAGGTCAAATAGACCTGCCCTACCTCGGTGCCCGCGCACGTCAAAAAATGCCCTCCGGTAGCCGCGTGGCCACGACTCAGGCCGGCGGGGGCGCCAGGGGGCCGCGGAGCGTGAACTCGATCCGCCGCGGCGTTCCCGGAAGCAGTTGCGCCGTGAGGTTCCAGCCCATGGCCCGGGCGAACGACTGCGCGATGCAAAGCCCGAGCCCCAGGTGTTCACCCCCGGTTCGCGCGGCCTCCTTCCGCCAGAAGCGCTCGAACAGCCGGGGCAAATCCCCCTCCTCGAGCTCGGTGGTGGTGTTCGCGACCCGAATCACGGCGTGGCCCGCCTCGCCGGCGACGGAGAGCTCCACCGATCCGCCGGCCGAAGCATGATCGACCGCATTGGCAAACAGGTTGTTCAACACCGACCGGAGCAGCGCGGGATCGGCATGGGCCAGCACCGATGAGTATACCTGGTGAACCTTCAGCTCGCGCGCTCCGGCGCGGGGTTCGAAATGCCGCCAGGCGGACGCCATCAATGGTTCCAGGTTCACCTCCTCGAGCCGGGCCGCGATCCGGTGCTGC
Organism: Verrucomicrobiia bacterium; assembly: GCA_011525695.1. GTDB lineage: Bacteria > Verrucomicrobiota > Verrucomicrobiia > Opitutales > Opitutaceae > ER46. The sequence goes on along the minus strand of WYBX01000035.1, from coordinate 14,141 downwards.
TCCCCGCGGGCCAGGGCGAGGATGTGACTCACGAGCGTCTCCAGCTGGGTGGCGGCGGCGAGCACGTCGCGGTCCATCATCGGATCGCGCGTGTCCGGCCAGCGCAGCGCACACTCCGCCAGCGTGCGCAACTCGGCAATCGGGGTCCGGAGCTCGTGTGCCAGGTCGGCACTGAACCGCCGTTCGCGCTCGAAGGACTGTTCCAGTCGCCCAATCAGGTCGTCGATCCGCCGCGCAATCGGCTGCAACTCCGTCGGCAAGGAGTCGCTGGATACACGGAGCGAGAGCGAGTCGGCGTCGATCCGGTTGACCTGGTTGCCCAGCTCATCGAGCGGCCGGAGCCCGCGGCGCAGGAAGGGCGGAACGACGAGCAGCGTTCCCACCGCAAGGAGGAGACCCGCCCCGGCCGAGATGCCCAGCAGTTCCCAGAGGTGCTCGTCGAGTTCCTCGCGCTCGGATGCGACGACGAGGTGCACTTCATCGTCCGCATCGGGGACGTTCGAACCGCTCCGACGCGGGACAAACCGGAAGGCGATCGCGCGCCCGGGATCGCCGTTGGGCAGCCGGAGGTTCCAGAATTCGGGATCATTGACCTTTCCGGGCTTCGGTGTCTCGCCCTCCCGGAGGGTCAGGATCTTCCGGGTGAAGGGAATCCTCACTTCGATCCGGCCGATCGGCCCCATCAGGCTGTGTCGGCGCCGGAGCGAGTCCGATTGTTCCAGCACGGTGCCGTCGCTGTCGCGCAGTTCGAAGAAGTCGCGTTTCCGGTCGTCGTCGAAGCCGCGGAGAAAACGGTCCGAGAAGCCCAGTTCCACCCCCTCGGGCGTGCGCTGCGTGAGCGTGCTGATGGCGAGCGCCTTGGACCTCAGCGACTGGTCAAACTGATCGATCGCCGATTCGCGCGCGGCCCAATACACGCCGGAAAGCCCGATCCCGACCAGCACGATCACGGCCACCAGCAGATCGCGCGTCAATTGCCGCCGGATCGATTTCATGGGGTGGCAGCGGCTTCGAGCACGTAGCCGAGCCCGCGACGGGTGTGGATGAGCGGCGGGTCATCGGCGGATCCGATCTTCTTGCGCAGGTTGCACACGGCGGAATCGACCACGTTGCTCATCGGCTCCACCTGGCCGTCGTAGATATGCTCCTCGATTTCGCTCCGCGAGACCGTGTGCCCCTGCCGGTGGGCGAGGTATTCAAGCAGCAGGTACTCCCGGGCGGTGAGCTCGATGGGCCGGCCCTGCCGGGTGACCAGCCGCGCCGCCGTGTCGATTTCCAGATCGGCGATCTGCAGCCGCGACTCCTTGTGGCCGTACGCGCGGCGGCAGAGGACGGCGACCCGCGCCAGCAGCTCCTCCAGCGCGAAGGGCTTGATCAGGTAATCGTCGGCGCCCGCGCGCAGGCCCTGGACGCGATCGGCGACCGTGTCGCGGGCGGTGAGCAGCAGCACATGAACCGCCTGGCCGCGTTTGCGGAGCTCGGCCAGGACGGACAGCCCGTCCCGCTTCGGCAGCATGATGTCGAGGACGATGACATCGTAGGCATGCGACCCGGCCAGCCAGAGCGCCTCCTCACCGTCGCCACAGGCGTCCACGGCATAGCTCGACTGCTTCAAGGCGGACGCCAGCGTCCGCTGGAGGCGGGGGGAATCTTCGACGATCAGGACGCGCATGGACGGAATTATGGCAGGGGTGGGATTATGGAAGGATTATGCGGCTGAACTGGCGGCTCGGGCCAGTCGTCGCTGCGAAAGGGCACGGCCGGGAGCCCGGCGCTGTTATAAAGATTGGCGATCGGCGCGTTGCTCCAGGCATAGCGGACTGCCACCGGTTCCTTCACGTTCGGTGCCGAAACCAGCAGGGTATCGCGTTCGATTCTGGCCGATGCCGGATGAAAGACGCGGTCCGCGCCGGCGAGTTCGAGGGACTGCACCGGCTGGTCGCGGGCGAGGAGCCCGCCGTTGACGTGGGCGAAGCGGACGCGGAGGGCGGTGCCTTCGCGGGTGGCGTTCACGAACGTCGGGCCGGTGGCATCGACGACCGAGCCGTAAACCCGGCTGCGGGCGAGGAGCGCCAGCCGTCGGCCGACTTCCTGTTTGTTGGTGGGATGGATGTCGCGGGGATCGCCGAGGTCGATCGCCAGGGCCTGGCCGGTGTTGGGCAGCGCGAGCGCCTGGGTCTGCGCCTCGCGCAGGAAGGCGAACGTGCGTTGCGTGGGTTCGGCCGGCGGATCGAAGGCGGCGAGATTGACCCAGTAAAAGGGGAAATCCCCCTGGCCGAAATGGGCCCGCCAGCTCGTGATCAGGGAGGTGAAGAGCGCGCGATATTCGAAGGCGCGGGGCGCGTTGGCCTCTCCCTGGTACCAGATCACGCCGCGGATGCCATAGGGCAGCAGCGGGTGGATCATGCCGTTGAACAGGCCGGCCGGCGTCCAGCGATCGCCCGGCCCGCGTGGTGCACGGGGCCGCGGGTTCCTGCCCAGCCATGCCGCATGGGCCGCGGTCCCCGAGGCTTTGGCCGCGGCTTCGTCTCGTGTCCAGGTGGCGAGCTGGGCCTCGTGATCAACGCGAGCTTGGGGATAGCGTGCGATTTGCTCCGACCACCGGCGATGCACGCCGGCAAAGGCGGGATCGGCCAGCGCGGCCGGGCTCATCCATGCCTCGATGGGCGTGCCGCCCCACGAGCTGTTCACGATGCCGACGGGAATGCCCAGTCGCTGATGAAGTTCGCGGGCGAAGAAATAACCCACGGCGGTGAAGCCGCCCACCGCCTGTGGGGTGGCGGCCTCCCATTTCGTCGTCCCGACGGTATCGGCCGGGGAAGCCGCGACGGTGTGCTCAATCTTGATGTGCCGCAGCAGCGGGAAGTTGGCGGTGGGCACCTCACGCTCGGAATTTGCGGCACGCGCGACCGGCCATTCCATGTTCGACTGCCCCGAGCAGACCCAGACTTCGCCCACGACGACATCCCGCACGCTCACACGGTTCCCACCCGCCACAATGAGTTCGGCGCCGGCGGCCGATACGGGCAGCGGATCGAGGAACGCGATCCAGCGGCCATCGCGTCCGGTGGTGGCCTGCCGCACCTGCCCGGCAAAGATGACAGTCACCTTTTCACCGGCGTCGGCCCGTCCCCAGACGGGCACCGGCTGGTCGCGCTGGAGCACCGCGCCATCGCTGAAGAGCGGCGCGAGCGTGACCTCCGCCCTCCCGCCATGAATCGAGATGGCGAGCAGCAGGAGCAGGCACAGGGCGAATCTCATGGCGGACACGGTGTGCGGAATGAGAAAGCGCAAATGGACCGCTGGTGCCATCGCGAAACCGTGGTGGACTTCACTGCTTCAGATTTACCGGTGCACAATTGGCTTGCGGGCTGACCCGGCGTCGATCGGATGGTGTCGTGACCAGGAGATCCCGGTCGGAAAAGCCCGTGGCCATGGCCGTCAACCCCGAACGGCAGGCGGCTTTTCGATCGACGGATGGAATCGTACTGGAAACGGCGTACCTGGCGCATCCGGGCCGGCTGGCCTATGCCGATCCGGCGCGAGGGATTCACCTGTATCACGGCGACGCGCTGGAGGTGATGAAAGCGATGGCTGAGCGGCACGCGGACGGATGCTTCGATCTGATTTTTGCCGATCCGCCGTACTTCCTTTCCAACGGCGGCATCACGTGTCATGCGGGACAACGGGCCAGGGTCGACAAGGGTACCTGGGACAAATCGCGGGGAGTGGAGGAGAATCACCGTTTCAACCTCGAATGGCTGCGTCGCTGCCAGGAGCTGTTGAAGCCGGACGGCACGCTCCTGGTCAGCGGAACCCATCACGTGATTTTTTCAGTGGGGTACGCGATGCAGCAACTGGGAATGAAACTGCTGAATCAGATCACTTGGCAAAAGCCGAATCCGCCGCCGAACCTGGCCTGCCGGTATTTCACGCATTCCACCGAGACCATATTATGGGCGGCACGAACGGAGCAGAGCCGCCATCGGTTCAATTATGCGGCGATGAAGGCGGAGAACGGCGGCCGGCAGATGAAGGATGTCTGGAGCATCACCGCTCCCAAGAAAGGGGAAAAGCGGCTCGGTCGGCACCCGACGCAAAAACCGCTCGCGCTGCTGGAGCGACTGATTTCGGCCGCGACCGATCCGGGCAATGCGGTGCTGGATCCGTTTCTGGGTTCGGGCACGACGGCGGTCGCCTGCGCCAGATTGGGGCGGCGGTGTGTCGGGATCGAAAAGGACGAGACCTTCCTGAAACTGGCTGTGGATCGGTTGCAGGAGTCGTCCACAGCAACGCCCGGTCAGGAATAGCGAGCAGCCTTCCGGCCAGGGTCAAACCGGTCCAACCGCGAATGCACGCCAAGAAACGCGAATTTCGGATTGGGGTAGCGCCGCGTCTCCGACCGGCGAACTTACCTCGGGAAAAGAAATCTGCCGGCCAATCCCAAAACCAATCCTTGGGTCACAGAGCGCACAGAGGCCGGACAGGGGGGCACAGAGTTGTTCCTTTGCAAAACCAGCCTGCCGTTCTCTGTGACCTCCGTCTTTCCCCTGTGCACTCTGTGTCCCAACAAGTAACATTTGATGGCGGCTGCCGCGGTGGGATGGATGCAGGCTAACATCGAGCAGTCGTAAGATCGGCAGGCTGCTACGCTAAGGGTTCGGGATCGGGCTGATCGCCGACGGGGGATGCCTCTTCATGGGCAGCCGGCCGACGGAGGAACTCATGGACTTCCCGCGCGAGGATTGGACCGAAACCCTCCACCTCGGCAATCTCGTCCACGCTGGCGTCCCGCAGCCGCTCGATGCTGCCGAAATGAGCCAGGAGCGCGGTGCGGCGCTTGTTGCCCAGCCCCATCAGATCATCCAGCACGCTTTCCCGAATCCGCTTCGATCGCAGCGTCGCGTTGTAGGTGTTGGCGAAACGGTGCGCTTCGTCCCGCAGCCGCTGGAGCAGGTTCAGCCCGGGATGATTGAGCGACAGATTGAGCGGCGGCCGCTCGTCGGGAAAGATGATCGTCTCGTGCTGCTTCGCGAGCCCGATGATTGCCGGCGGCGGCACTTCGAGCGTCACGAAGGCCTTCAAGGCCGCACCAATCTGCCCCCGGCCGCCATCGATCACGATGAGATCCGGCAGCGGCCGGTGCTCTTCCGCCAGCCGGCGGTAACGGCGGCCCACGACCTCCTCCATGGCGCGGAAATCGTCGTTGCCGATGAAGCTCTTGATCTGGAAGCGGCGGTAGTTGTTCTTGTCCGGCCGGCCATGGGCAAAGTGCACCATCGAGGCGACGACAAACGTCCCGGAGATATGCGAGATGTCGAAGCACTCCATCGTCTGCGGTGGCTGCGGCAGCCCCAAAGCCTGCTGCAGTGCGGCGAGCGCCTCGGCGTCGCCGGCGATCCGGGTGGGATCGTGGCGCTCGAAGCGTCGCGTCTTCCGGAGTGTCTGCTCGAGGGCGAACACCACGTCGCGGAGCTCGGCCGCCTTTTCGAATTCCTGCCTTTCGGCCGCCCGATTCATCTCGAGCCGGAGGCTCTCGAGCCATTCGCGGGACTTGCCCTCGAGGAAGGCGCAGGCGTCGTCCACGCGCTGGCGATACGCCTCGGTGCTGACGATGTTCTCCGTGCCGTAGAGTTCCTCGCGGACATCGTCGTAGAGCTGCCAGCGGCCATCGGGCAGCCGCTGCGGCGTGCCGTCGCCGAGCAGGATTCCAAACTGCCGGCGCATCTGCGCGAGCGTCTTGCGCAGCAGCCCGCTGTGGGCGAACGGCCCGAAGTAGCGCGAGCGATCCTCCTTCCTCAGCCGGGTGAGCCGGAACCGGGGCAGCTCCTCGCCGAGGTCGACGCGGACCAGCAGGAAGCGTTTGTCGTCGATGAAGTCGGTATTGTAGCGCGGCCGCCACTGCTTGATCAGCTTGCCTTCGAGGAGCAGTGCCTCCGGCTCCGACTTGACCTCGATGACGTCAAAATCCGCAATCAGATCGATCAGGGCGCGGATTTTCGGCTGGCTGATGGTGAGGGCCCGGCCGCGTTGAAAATACGACGAGACGCGCTTTTTCAGGCTGCGGGCCTTCCCGACATAGATGATCCGGCCGAGCCGGTCCTTCATCAGGTAGACACCGGGCCGGTCGGGGAGCTGCCGGACCTTCTCCTTGAGGGTGATGGGTTGGGCTTCGTTCATGCCGCCGCTGCGGCCGGCTGGCGCCGCGGGCAAGACTGCTCGATCCGGAGTGCGAATCGCTTACCGGCGGTGGGATTCTCCTGACCGGCGGGACCGGTCGGGGCCCAAAAGCACGGGATGGCCGGACCGGGCGGCGGAGGGACGGGAGATTGGATCGCCGCTGGCATTTTGGCAGAATCCGCCTAATTTCCGCGGTCGCAAGTATGGTTTCAGCCCACAATCACGAGGGCGCTTCACCGCGCCCCCCCGCGGGAAAAGTCCGGTTCGAGCTCCTCACGCTTGGGGACGAGCTATTGCTGGGGCTCACCGCGAACGGGCACCTGGCGTTCATTGGCCAGCAGCTGGGCCGCCGCGGCGCGCTGCTCCAGCGGAACGTGACGATCACGGACGAGGCCGATGCGATTGCCGCGCAATTTCGCGAAAGCTGGGCCCGATCCGACGTCGTGATCACCACGGGCGGGTTGGGCCCGACCTGTGACGATCGGACCCGGGAGGTGATTGCGGAGGTACTGGGCCGGAAGCTGGTCTTCAATCCGGCGATCGAGCTGGCGATTGCGGAACGGTTTGCGCGGTTCGGTCGGAAGATGACGGCGAACAATCTGAAGCAGGCCTACGTGTTCGAGCGGGGCGACGTGCTGGAAAACGCGAACGGCACTGCGCCGGGGCTGTGGGTCGAGCAGGAGGGCAAGGTGCTGATCATGCTGCCGGGCCCGCCGAACGAGATGCAGCCAATGTTCACCGAGCAGGTGATCCCGCGGCTGGCGGCGCGCGGGCTGGTGCGCGACCGCGAGGCGTATGTGCAGATTCGGACCGCGGGCGTCGGCGAATCGGCGCTGGAGACGAGGCTGCAGCCGATTTTCGACCGGGCGGGTCCGGGGCTCAGCGTGGCATTCTGCGCCCATCAGGGGGCAGTGGACTGCCGCGTGAGCTCGCCGGGTGGTGCGCTGTCGGCGACGCGGCTGGAAGAGGTGGCCGGCGAATGCGCGCTGCTGCTGGGCGACGATTTCATCTGCTATGGCCATGATTCGCTGGCGCGGGTTTGTGCCGAGCTGTTGCGGGCGCAGGAAAAGAAGCTGGCGGTGGTGGAGACGGCGACCGGAGGGCTGCTGGCCAACGCCTTCAGCGAGGTGTGCGGGGCGTGCAAGTTCTTCGCCGGGGGCGTCGTGTGCTGCTCGAACGATGTGAAGATGCAGCTGCTGGACGTGCCGGAATGCCTGTTGCTCCAGCATGGTGCGGTGAGCAACGAGGCGGCGGTGGCGATGGCGACGGGTGCGGCCGAGACGCTCGGAGCGGATTATGCGCTGGCGGTGACGGGATTCGCCGGGGCGGCGGCGACGGCGGGCGGCGGCAGCCAGGTCGGGACCATTTTTGTCGCGCTGTTCTCGCCCGCCGGGGTGTGGTCGAAGAAGCTGAGTTACCCCGGCCCGCGTTCGACGGTCAGGGTGCGGGCGGTGAATGCCGCGCTCGACTGGCTGCGGCGCGAATTGTTGCGCGCGCAGCGCGGCGGGCAGATGCCGGTGACCCGGATCGGCGTGATGCAGTAGCGGGCGTGCCGCGCGGGCTCAGCCCAGCAGTTGCTTCAACGCGGTCAGGTATTTCTCCTGGGTCCGGCGGATGACGTCGGCCGGGAGCGGAGGTGCGGGCGGCTGCTGGTTCCACTTGAGGGCGAGCAGGTGATCGCGGACGAATTGTTTGTCGTAACTCGGAGGCGACTGGCCGGGCGCATAGCTGTCGGCGGGCCAGTAGCGGGAGGAGTCGGGGGTGAGCAGCTCGTCGATCAGCCAGAGATTGCCGGCGGCATCGGTGCCGAACTCGAACTTGGTGTCCGCGAGGATCATTCCGGCCTTCAGCGCGCGTTCGTGGGCGAAGCGGAAGATCGCGAGGCTGGTCTCCTTGAGCTTGGCGTAGAGCGCATCACCCACGATCGCGGCCGCCTGGGCATCGTTGATGGGCGCATCATGCTCGCCCTTGGGAGCCTTCGTCGTGGGCGTGAAAATCGGCTCGGGCAGCCGGTCGGCCTGCCGCAGCCCCGGCGGCAGGGTGATGCCGCAGACCGTCCCCGATTTCTGATAGGAACTCCAGCCGCTGCCCGCCAGGTAGCCGCGGACGACGCACTCGATCGGGACGGTCTTGAGCTTGCGCACCACCATGCTGCGGAGCTGCAGATCGCGATCCTCGAGGCCGCGGCGCTCGAACTCGGCCTGCTGCCCGGGCAGGAGGTGATTCTGGATGATGTCGGTGGTCTGGCCGAACCACCAGTTGCTCATCTGTGTAAGGATGGCGCCCTTGCCTGGAATCCCATCCGGCATGATCACATCGAAGGCGGACAGCCGATCCGAGGCGACCAGCAGCAGGGCATCGTCCAGATCGAAGATTTCGCGAACCTTGCCGGAGGCGATCCGGCGAAACGGCAGGTCGATGGCGGTGATGGCGCGCTGGGGCAGCGCGGCCGCGATTTCGGAATACGTCATACGCGGTCACTTCTGGACGGCTGCGGGGCGGACGTCGCGAAAAAAAACGCCGGCGTCCCGGAATTTGCTGCAGTTGCTGGAAACTGCCGGGGTTGTGCACACCGTCTTCCGATTCCACCAATGAATTCCAAGCCGACATCTTCCTCGACCAGCCTGCCGCCAGGCGCGGGATCCGCGTGCGGGCTGCCTTCGCATGTGGTGATCGATCTGGCCGGCCGGCGGGTCCAGCGGACCGATGCGGAGTGGCGATCCTTGCTGACGCCGTTGCGGTACCGGGTGACGCGCCGGCAGGGCACGGAGCCGCCCTTCCAGAACGAGTACTGGAACCATCATGGCGACGGCGTCTATTTCTCGGTTTGCAGCGAGACCCCGCTGTTCGACAGCCGCGACAAGTTCGACAGTGGCACCGGCTGGCCGAGTTTCACGCAGCCGATCGATCCGGCGCTGGTCGCCGAGCATATCGATACGAGCTACGGGATGCAGCGCGTGGAGGTGCATTGCGCGGCGGATGGGGCGCATCTCGGGCACGTGTTCCCGGACGGCCCGCGTGACCGCGGCGGCCGACGCTATTGCATCAACAGCGCCGCGCTGCGCTTCATGCCCCGGGCGGAGTACGACCGGTGGACAACCAAGCGCCTGGCCACCGGCTAGTCCGGTGGGGTGTCGGATGTGATTGGGACCGCGCCGCTCGGCTCGGTAGTAAGGAACGAGGCACCACGCGGCTGGATGGCCTTCGGCATCCAAAGATTGCAGCACTTGATCGTCCTTGTCGTGTACGACTCGACGGCAAAGAATAATCCGATGAGCACGGCGCCTGCCTCCCGGATTACCTCGAAATCGATTCGGATCGTCCGAGTGGACGCGAACATCGAGCGTGAAGCGCTGATCCGGCCATTCGGATTCAAGGGTGGGTACACGACGGAGAACTGGCAGGTCATGGCGTACCTCGAGGGCGACAGCGGCCGGCATGGGATCGGGCTCGGCACCCAGGGCCCGCTCTGGAGCGACGCCCATGTCTTCGCCAGCCACTCGGAATCCGGCAGCAACGCGCTGATGTTCGCGATGACCGAGTTCGCCCTCCAGCTGATCAAGGGTCAGAGCTTCGCGAATCCGCAGGAACTGCTCGATGCGATTCGCCCGGAGTTATATGAATACGGCAAGGCGATCACGCGCCACCCGGGCTTGAGGGAGACGTTCGTCCTCAACTCCCTCGTGAGCGTCGATAACGCCGCCTGGCTGCTGTATGCGGCGGAGAATGGCATCACTTCATTTGACGCGCTGATCCCGGAGCAATACCGGCCGGCGCTCTCCCATCACCACGCCCAGGTCGCGAGCATTCCGCTGATGGCCTACGCCATCCCCGTCGAGGAAATCAAACAGGCGGTGGACCAGGGCTACTTCTTCATGAAGATCAAGATTGGCCAGCCGGGCACGCAGGAGGAGATGCTGGCCAAGGACAAGGCCCGGTTGACGGCGATCCACCACGCCATCGGCCACGCCCGCACGCCTTTTTCCGCAAGCGGGAAGCTGCCGTATTATTTCGATGCAAACGGACGCTATGAAAGCAAGGAGACCCTGAAGCGGCTGCTCGACCATGCCGCCGCGATTGGGGCCTTCGATCAGATTGCCATCGTCGAGGAGCCGTTCCCCGAGGAGCTGGAAGCCGATGTCAGCGACATCCCCGTCCGGCTCGCCGCCGATGAGAGCGCCCACAGCGATCGGCATGCGGTCGAGCGAATCCAGATGGGTTACAAGGCCATCGCCCTGAAGGCCATTGCCAAGACTCTGAGCATGACCATGCGAATGGCGCAGGTCGCCCACGAGCACGGGGTCCCCTGTTTCTGCGCCGATCTCACGGTCAACCCGATCCTGGTCGAATGGAACAAGAGCGTGGCTGCCCGGCTGGCGCCGTTTCCGGGACTGGGACTCGGACTGCTCGAGACCAACGGCCACCAGAATTATCGCAACTGGGAGGTCATGCGCAGCTATCATCCCTGTTCGGACGCGAGCTGGACCAAGGTCAAGGGTGGTGTCTTTGAACTCGATGCGGACTACTACGCGAAGAGCGGCGGACTCTTCGCGCCTTCGAAGCACTACGAGGCGATGTTTGCCCGCAAGGCGTGAAACGCAAAAACCCCTGCCGGGACTCCCCGGCAAGGGTTGAGAAGCGCTGGCCGAAGCCGGCCGTTACTGCTTTTGCGCGGTGACCTTGATATCGGACGACACCTTCGTCACGCCTTCGGTATCGAGGGCGAGGGCGATGGCGCGGCCGACGATGGTCGCGCTGTCCGCGGTGCCATCAAGCGTCACTTCGCCGCTCTCGGCTTCGACATCGATCATGGCGGTCGCGGTCTGCGAGTCGGCCTGGAGCTTGCCCTTGACCATGTTCTCAATCACCGAGTCGTCGGTGGAGCCCGTCGGCGCCCCGACCACGGTGTCCTTCGTCCGGACGATCGTCACGCCGCGGTCGAGATCGGCCTGGATCTCGGTGGGCGCGAGCCGCCATTCCGTGATGCGGGTGGTGACAGCCGTGGTGTCCGCACTGTCGCTCGTCGTGCTCGAGCTCTGGTCGCTGGTCGTGCTGGCGACGGTGCCGGAGGCGCTGCCGCTGCTCGAGGCTGTGTCATTGGCGGCTGTCGTGTCCGTGTCGGTGGTGGAGCTGCTGCCGGTGGCCGAGCCATAGGTGCTGCCGGAGACCGCCGTGCTCGATCCGCCCTGGCTGCTCTGCTGGGACGACTCCGTGCTATCGCTGGCGTAGGTCGAACCCGATCCCGTCATGGACGTGGATGAATCCGTCGCACTGGCGGCATCGCTGCTCGTGCTGTCCTGCGAGGAGCTGTCGCTGGCATAGGTCGAACCGGAAGACTGGCCGCTCGTGCTGCCATACTGGTCCGAGGTGCTGCCGGCTGACGACTGGGCCGTCGCGGGCGAGCTGCTGTCATCCGTCGTATTGCTGGCGGTCGACCCGCTCGAGGAACTCCATGGCGTGCTCTGGTCGTCGGAGCTCGTGGCGGAGGAGTCGCTGGTCGAGTTCGAGCCGTACGTTGACGTCGATCCGGTCGCATTGGCAGTGCTCGAGTCCTGCGAGCTTGAGCCGGTCGAGCCGTAGGACGAACCGGTCGATTGGGTGGAATCGGTGGCTGACTGGTCCTGCGCCGAGGTGCTGCCGTACGTGGACCCGCTGCCGCTGGAGTTCGAGCCGTAGGTCGAGCCTCCCGACTGCGTGGAGCTGGCGCTCGACTGGTCCTGCGATGCGCTGGTGCCAGAATTGTAGGTGGAATCGCTGCCGGTCGAGCCATAGCTGGAACCGGTGGAGCTGGTGCTCGATTGATCCCAGGAGCCCGAGGTGCTGCTGGTGGCCGCGGTGCTGGTCGAAGTGGTATCCGTGGTGGCGGGCGAGGTCGCGACGTGCGTCGTCCCGGGGCTGACGGTGGTCGAACTGGTCGTCATTTCCGTTCCCGTCTCCGGGTAGGTTGACGAACGGGTGGTGTGGCTGCAGCCGCTCGCGATCAGACCAACGAGGGCTACGATGAAGACGGTGTTTTTCATAGGCGAATTGAGTTGCGCGACGACTGACCGCCCGTGATCCCATCGGTTCGAAATGCCGCGGCGGCCGGTGGCAGGCTCGGGCGACGCCCATCGCCAAACCCCGTCGCCGGCGGAGTTAAGCGAAGCGGCGGGCGCGGCGATTTGTGTCTGGCGCGGCTGTCCCGGCGCGGTCGTCCGGATTGCCCTCGCGCGAATCGCAAGATTCCCCCGGAGAATCCTCCAAAGTGTCGGGGCAAATGCGCGATTCCCGGGTTGAAAAAAGAAACCGGCGGAAGGCCGAAGCCTTCCGCCGGTCGGTGCCGCCCAGGTGGCGGCCGTGACGGTATCCTGGTGATGGTTACTTTTGATCGACGTCGATCTTGGAGGTGACCTTGTGGACCCCCTCGGTGTCGAGCGCGAGCGCGATGGCACGGCCGATCTGCTCGGCGGACTGCGCCTCGCCTTCCAGCTCGATCTCACCGGCGTCCTTCGCATTCACATCGAGCTCGAGGCTGGCCAGCTGCGGGTCGGCCTTGATCCGGCCCTCGACCGAGGCCTTCAGCGTGGATTCATCCATGTTGCCGGTCGGCGCGCCCGCCGAGTCCTTGGTCCGGACGATGGGGCGATCCGCCTCGATATCCGCCCGGATTTCCTCGGCGGAAAGCCGCCATTCCGTCAGCTTGGCCGAAACCTGGTCGGCGGCGTTGGACATCGCATTGGCCGCGTCGCGTCCGGCCTCCTGCATGGCGTCACCGGCGCGGTCCACGCCTCGGGCGAAGTCATTCGACGCATCCCGGGTCGCGGCCTCGGCCGAGGTGTACGTGTCCGAGGCGGCGCTGTCCGTGCTGGCGGGATACGTGGAATCCGTGGCGGTGGTGGGCTCGTTGGTCGATTTATTGCAGCCGGCCAGAACGAGACCGGCGGCGAGCGTTGAGAACAAGAGTGTCTTTTTCATAGGTGTATTGGAGTTGCGCGGCGACTGACCGCTGCAGTTCCGGTCGGTTCACGGGGTATTTTTGCTGGCTTCGTGCGTTACGCATGATTTGTCAAAGGCTCCCATGGCCATGAAAACTGCCCTTGTTACCGGTGCTTCGCGCGGGATCGGCCGCGGCATCGCCCTCGAACTGGCCCGCGCAGGTTGCCGGGTTGCCATCAATTACGCCGGCAATGCCGCTGCCGCGGCCGAGGCGCTGGCGCTGGTCAAGGCCGCCGGCGGGGACGGCTTTACGGTGCAGGGGGATGTCGCCTCGGCGGCCGACCGGGCCCGCCTGGTGCAGGAGACGATCGCTGCGCTCGGGCGGATTGATCTCCTGGTGAACAATGCGGGCGTGGCACCGCTGGTCCGCGCCGATGTGCTGGATGCGGGGGAGGAGAGCTTCGATCGGCTCTATGCCATCAACCTGAAGGGGCCCTATTTCCTCACCCAGCTGGTCGCGAAGCAGATGCTGCAGCAGTCGCCGGACGCTGCGGGCTTTCGCGGCCGGATCGTGAACATCACTTCCATTTCCGCCTACACCGCCTCGATCAACCGCGGCGACTATTGCATGGTGAAGGCCGGGCTCGCGATGATGACGAAGCTGTTCGCCGACCGGTTGGCGAACGATGGGATCAATGTCTATGAAATCCGTCCGGGGGTGGTGGCGACGGACATGACCGGGGCGGTGAAGGACAAGTACGATCGGCTGATCCTGCGGGAGGAACGCGGGATTACGCCCATCAGGCGGTGGGGACAGCCGCAGGATGTCGGCCGCGCCGTGCGCGCGATCGCGGAGGATCGTTTTCCTTTCTCGACCGGGGCGGTGTTCGACGTCGACGGCGGGTTTCACCTCCACCGACTTTAGTCCCTCACTTGTGAGGATCGTGCAGGTTTGAGACGATAATTTTCAAGCGGCGAGGGCGGGCAGGATGATGCGCTCGGTGAGTTGTCTGCCCACGACGAGCAGATTCATGGCGCGTTTGGTC
>WYBX01000004.1 GCA_011525695.1 Verrucomicrobiia bacterium | reverse complement strand
GGTCGTTCGCGCCGCCTCAGCAAAGATTACGAGCATACGGTGTCTTCCTCCGAATCTTTCATCTATATTTCGATGATCCGTTTGATGCTCGCTCGGCTCGCTCGATGACCCTTTTTGGACACGTTCTAAGGAGGCTGTCGGCTGCCAACCACCCGGTGCGCCCCTCTCAGAACAGTCCCACGTAGACCGACAGCCTTCTATCGACCGCGGTTCTGCTCGTAGATCGGCAGGACCGCCGGCATCATCGCGCGCAGCTCGGCGATCCGGCGTTGATCGGGTGGATGCGTCGAAAGAATCGCGGCCAACGCCCCGGTCTTCGCGGCATCACCGCCGGCGGCGTTCTTTTGCCGGACCATCTTCTCCCAAAACGTGATCGCCGCCCGCGGATCGTAGCCGGCGCGCGCCGCATAAAGCACCCCCATCCGATCCGCCTCCGTCTCGTTGCCGCGCGAATGCGGCAGCACCCGGCCCACCGTCGCGGCCACCCCATAGGCGAGATCGAACACCTGCCGGTTCTCCGGCCCCGCCTTCGCCTCGTAGACCGCACCGCCGAGTTCGCCCAGCCCCGCCAGCACGAGCGCCTCCGACATCCGCTCCGCCCCATGCCGCGCGATCACGTGCCCGATCTCATGGCCCATCACGGTGGCGATCTCATCATCGCTTTCCGCCAGCGCCAGCAGCCCGGTGTAGACGCCGACCTTGCCTCCCGGAAGTGCGAACGCATTCACCTCCTTCGACTCGAAGACGACGAACTCCCACTTCGCATTCGGCAGCGCATCACCCACCGCCGCCGCAATCCGGCGTCCCACCCGCCCCACCCGCTCGTTCGCCGCCATATCGTGCGAAACCGGCTCCTTCTGGCGGATGTCCGCGAACGACTGCTCGCCGAGGCTGAGTTCCTGCCCCTCGGGGATCAGCACCAGCGACTTCCGGCCCGTGACCGGGTTGGTGTAACAACCGCTCAGCGTGAGGAGCACGGCGGCGGCGGCGCAGAGAATTCGGTTTTTCATGGGAAGGGATGCCCCGTCGCTTCGGACCGGTGTCAGTGTTTGAAGTGCCGGCTGGCCGTGAACACCATCGCCATGCCGCGCGCGTCCGCCGCGGCAATCACCTCCGCGTCACGGATCGCGCCGCCCGGCTGGATCGCCGCCGTCGCCCCGGCGTCCGCCGCGGCCAGGAGCCCGTCGGGAAACGGAAACAGCGCCTCGCTCGCGACGACGGAGCCCCGCAAGTCGAGCCCCGCCTCATGGGCCTTCCACACCGCGATCCGGGAGCTGTCGACCCGCGCCATCTGCCCCGCCCCGATGCCAAGCGTCTGCTCGCCCCGGCAGTACACGATTGAATTCGACTTCACATGCTTGCCCACCTTCCAGCCGAACATCATCGCGGCCCACTCGTCCGGCGTCGGCTCACGCTTCGTGACCACCTTGAACTCGCGCACATTGCCCAGCGTCCGATCGCGATCCTGCACCAGCACTCCGCCAATCACCGAACGGATCTCCTGCAGGGCATCCATCCCCGCCGCCCCGCCGCCGGCCTTCGCGATCATCAGCCGCAGGTTCTTCTTCTTCGCCAGCACCGCCAGCGCCTCGTCACTGAATCGCGGCGCAATGATGACCTCGGTGAAAATCTCCGCGATCGCCTTCGCCAGGGATTCGTCCAGCGTCTGGTTGACGACGATGATCCCGCCAAACGGCGCCTGCCGATCCGTCGCATACGCCTTCTCCCAGGCCGCCAGCAGCCCGTCGGCGCTGCCCACCCCGCAGGGATTCGTATGCTTGAGGATCGCGACCGTCGGCCGCTCGAACTCGCCGATCAGGTAGGTCGCGGCCGTGATGTCCAGGATGTTGTTATACGAAAGCTCCTTGCCCTGGAGCTGGCGGAAATGGTCGTGGAACGTCCCGTACAGCGCGGCCTGCTGGTGCGGATTCTCGCCGTAACGCAGCGCCTGCGCCTTCCTCCAGGAGAGCGAAAGGGTGCCCGGGAAGCCGCTCATGGTCGCCAAATCGGGCTCCGCGCTCTGCGCCTCCAGATAGCGCGCAATCGCCGCATCATAGCTCGCCGTCCGCTGAAACACCTTCAGCGCCAGCCGCGACCTCAGCCCCGGCAGCTTCGCCGGCTCGGCCAGCGCGGCCAGGACGTCGGCATAATCGGCCGGGTCGCAGACCACGCTCACACTCTCATGGTTCTTCGCCGCGCTGCGCAGCATGGAAGGGCCGCCGATGTCGATGTTCTCGATGGCCTCCTCGAGGCTGACGCCGCGCTTCGCCACCGTCTGCTCGAACGGATACAGGTTCACCACCACCAGGTCGATCAGCGCGATCCCGTTCCGCTCGGCCTCGGCCAGATGTTCGGGCTTGTCGCGACGGCAGAGCAGCCCGCCATGAATCTTCGGATGGAGGGTTTTCACCCGCCCCTCCATGATCTCGGGAAACCCGGTATGCTGGCTCACCTCCGTCACCGGCAGCCCCTGTCCGGCCAGCAGCTTCGCCGTGCCCCCGGTCGACAGCAGGGTGTAACCGTGCGTCCGCACCAGGGCGGTGGCGAATTCAACGAGACCGGTCTTGTCCGAGACGGAGAGGAGGGCGAGTTTGGCCATGGCAGTGGAGGCAGGAGACCAAACGCCGCCGGGACAAAGGGACAAGACTCGAATCGCGGCCCAGAATCCCGCTTGCTGCGCGCGGATTCCCGACTCTGTTGTGTCCCGTGTCCTGCTCCTCCGAACTGCCGGGCCTCACGGCCAGTCTCGACAAGCTCTGCTACCACCACGGAGGTGCGAGCCTGCCCGCCGACAAGCCGCATGCGTTCGTGTATTTCATCACCCTGCGCAACAGTTCGGACCGCACCGTGACCCTGCTGGGCCGCAAATGGGTCGTGCATCACGCCGACGGGACGCAGCTGGTGATCGAAGGCGACAAGATTGTCGGGGAAACCCCGCGGCTCGCACCCGGCGAGCAGTTTTCCTACAACAGCTATCATGTGACCGGAGTCGATGCCCAGGCCCACGGGAGCTTCCATGGCGTGGACGAACTCGGGAATCGGATCCACGTCATGCTGCCGCCATTCGACATGACGATTCCCCGCGGTGACTAGGCCGGATGCATCCCACCGCGGGAGCCGCCACCAAAGAACACATGTTGGGACACAGAGTGCACAGAGGAAACACGGAGGTCACAGAGAACGGCAGGCTGGTTTTGCAAAGGAACAACTCTGTGCCCTCCTGTCCGG
>WYBX01000034.1 GCA_011525695.1 Verrucomicrobiia bacterium | reverse complement strand
TGACCAGCTTGGTGACCTCGGCGGGCGCGGCCGTCGTGGCGTTAAGCGGATCCGAGAGATTGATGCCGTTTTGGTCGATGTACACATCGTCGGCATAATACGCGTCGTCCAGCGCCTCGGGAGAGGCAATATTACCGGCCGTGTTCGTGAAATAGAACGTCCGCATGTGCGCGGCGGTCGGATCGAGATCCCCGTCCACCTTCATCCGGAACCCGGCATACTCACCGGGGACGAAGGGATAGCCAAGGATCGGCGTGCCCGCGGTTCCGACGCGGTAGTAAACCTGATAATCCTGCCGCTGGTTGGCCACGTCGTAATTCCGAATGTAGAACCATTGCGAGACCCACACATTGTTGGGCCGGTTCACAAAGATGTTCTGGAATCCTGTCACGCTGGCGGGATTCGCCGGGTTCGGATCGCCATCGTAGGCGCGGAACTGGGCCTCGCCGACATCATAGCCGGTGACCGGCCCGGAATGCGCATACTCGCTGGGGGTCTCGAGCGTGGACATGCCGACGTTCATGTCGATCTCGGGCGCGAACAGGGTGCCGCCCACATCGACCATCGCCGTGTACCAGCGGAAAAACGCCGTGCCGGTCGTGCCGTAATTGATGGCCGGGAAGTTCTTGCTGATCAGCCGGCTGCGATGATTGCTCTCATACGGGGAGCCGGGGTCCATCACCATGACGTGGTTGCCCGCCGCCGCGCCGGCGGGATCGGGATCCACGACGATGGTCACCTTGGAATCCGCGGTCGTGCCGACGTCGCTCTGGGTGAAGACCCATTTGTCGAGGTTGCCGCTTTCGAAATCCTCGAATTTCTGCCAGGCGGCGCGGGCACCGACGGCGGACATGAGGACAAGGAGGAACAATCGGAACAGGGTATTTTTCATTATCTGACGGGGTTGATGGGGATTACTGGACACTCACCATCTCACGGGGGTCGATGGGGATTGCCGGACTTGGCAGCAAGTTAGGCGTTTCTGCGCCGGGAACAAGGAAAAGGTTTTTCTTCCGGCGAATTCCTTTGGATCGCGACGGGCTGGTTGGTCGATCGCCTCGCTCGAGCGCGCGCTCAATCACGCCTGAACTCACCGGGGGTCTTCCCGGTCCGGGCGCGAAACCAGCGGGCGAAATATCCGGGATCCTCGAACCCGCTTTCGCTGGCGGCATCGCCGATGGTGGCGGCACGGCGCAATGCCGCCTGCGCGCGGGCCAGCCGATCGCGATCGCGCAGCGCCCGCAGCCCCAGTCCGCATTCGCGTTTCAGTTTGCGGGTGAGGTGATCCGGATCGTAGCCGGTCTCCCGGGCCACGCGCGCCAGCGGCAAAGGCGTCTGCAACAGTGGACGCACCCGATCCAGCGTGGTCGGGATCGGCGCTCCTTTGCCGGTTCCAGCCACTGGTCCGAGCAGCTGTGCCACCACCGCAAGGATGGCGGGATAATCCGCCAGGGTCAGCCGGCCCTTCGCCGGAACGCGGCTGAGCAGCGTATGGAGTTCGTTGAGTTGCTGCACGGGCAGCCGACGATGCCCCGCGCGCACACGCCGTCCGGCCAGTTCGTAGTCGAGCACGACAGAGACGGGACGGCTGCGGCCCGACAGGGAGAATCCGTGGGGCGCACCCGCCGGGATCACGAAGAGATCTCCCGTGGATGCCGCCCGCCGCCGGCCGGAAATCCGCTGCACGCCTTCGCCCGAAAGGTAGAGAATCAGCTGGGCGTGAGGATGGCGATGGATCGCGACCTCGGCCGCCCGGTGCCGGTTGAGCTGGAGCTTCAACAACGCAAACCCCAGCGCGTGGATCTCGATTTTTCGAACCAGAATGGGGCTCCAGGCGAGCATGGCGTCGGATTTGTCCCAGCAAAAGTCGGATCCGTCCTCACGCAAGCCCGCGCTTGGCCTTAGTCTGGTCGTCCATCAACCTTCCCCGCACATGACCACGCATAAAGTCGGAATCATCATGAACGGCGTCACCGGACGCATGGGCACGAACCAGCACCTGCTGCGTTCCATCAAGGCCATCATTGACCAGGGTGGAATCAAGCTGGGTGATGCCGAGGTCATCATGCCGGATCCAATCCTGGTGGGCCGGAGCGAGGCGAAGCTGGCGGCGCTGGCGGCCCGCTCGGGCGTCAAGCGCTACACCACGGATCTCGACGCGGCATTGGCGAACCCAGCCGACCAGGTCTATTTCGACGCGAATGTCACCGGCCAGCGGCCGGTGGGCGTGCGCAAGGCCATCAAGGCGGGGAAGCACATCTATTGTGAAAAGCCGTCGGCGACGACCGCCGCGGAGGCGTTTGCCCTCGCCCGGGAAGTGAAGGCGGCTGGGCTCAAGAACGGGGTCGTGCAGGACAAGCTGTGGCTGCCGGGGCTGCTCAAGTTGAAATACCTGATCGACAGCGGCTTTTTCGGCCGGATTCTTTCCGTCCGCGGCGAGTTCGGTTACTGGGTATTCACGGGCGAGCACGAGCCTCTGCAGCGCCCATCCTGGAATTACCGCAAGGAGGACGATGGCGGCATCATCGTCGACATGCTCTGTCACTGGCAGTACGTCATTCAAAACCTGTTCGGTGAAATCAAGAGCCTGACCTGTCTGGGCGCGACCCACCTGCCGCAGCGGTGGGATGAAAGCGGAAAGCCCTACAAGGCGACGGCGGAGGACGCCGCCTACACGACGTTCGAGCTGCGCAATGGGATCATCTGCCATTTCAACTCATCCTGGGATGTCCGCGTGCGCCGCGACGATCTGCTGACGCTGCAGGTGGATGGCACCCATGGCACGGCGGTCGCCGGGCTCCGCGATTGCATGGCCCAGCATCTTTCCGCCACGCCGCGCTGCATCTGGAATCCCGATCTCGACAGCCCGATCAAGTATTTCGACGGCTGGACGCGGGTGCCGGATCAGAAGTCATACGACAATGCGTTCAAGGTGCAGTGGGAGCTGTTCCTCCGGCACATCGTGAAAGGAGACCCGTTTCCGTGGAGTCTGCTCGAGGGCGCAAAAGGCGTGCAGCTGGCCGAGCTGGGACAGAAGTCATGGGCCGAGCGCCGGTGGGTTGATGTGCCCGCGCAGGGTTAAGGGCGGGGCCGCCCAAGCGGCGGGCGCTGGAAAGTGGGGGAACGTTTCCAAACCGGCGGTTTCCACTGGAAATACGCCGGATTTGGCTAAGGTTGCGCCGAGCCTTCCGGCTTACATCAACCAACTTTATCGATGAATACTCCCCTCCTGCTCGCCATTGGGAACCTCGGCGGATCGTTTCTCTCGCCCGGGTTCTTCATGATCCTGCTGGTCCTGGTGCTGATCTTCTCGCTGTATGCGCAATTTCGCGTCTCCAGCGTTTACAACCGCAACGCGAGGATCGCGTCCCGCGGGCGGATCACCGGCCGCGAGGCCGCCGAGGCCGTGATGGCCCGCGCCGGTATCCACGACGTGGAGATCGCCGAAACGGGCGGGCACCTCACGGACCATTACGATCCAATCCACAAACGGCTGGTGCTTTCGTCGGAAAACTACCGGGGCACGAGCCTGGCCGCGCTCGGCGTGGCGGCGCACGAGGCCGGCCACGCCATCCAGCACAAGGTGGGCTACTCGATGCTCCACCTGCGGATGGCCCTGGTGCCCGCAACAAGCTTCGTCTCGCGCGTGCTGCCCTTCGTCATGCTCGCCGGGTTCATGTTCGCCTCCGGGCTCAGCGGCCTGCTGCTGGACGTCGCCATCCTCTGCTATGCCGTGCTGGCCCTCTTCCAGTTCGTCACACTGCCGGTGGAGTTCGACGCGAGCAACCGGGCCAAGCTGCAGCTGGTCGAGCTCGGGATCATCGATCGCGACGAGATGCCCGGGGTGAAGCAGACGCTCGATGCCGCCGCGCTCACGTACGTGGCCGCGTTCGTGACCTCCCTGCTGTACCTGCTCTATCTTCTGTCCGCCCGGCGGGATTGAGATGTGACGGTGCGGCCCGCAGCCCGGGGCGCTTCATGAGCCGGCCCCCCTGGTCGTCAGCGCACGATGATGGGGGCCGTGGTCTGGCTGCTGCGCTCGCGTTCCGCGAGCGCCTTTGGCATCGCATCCATCAGCTGGAGAATGCGCTCCGGATGGCTCGGATGGGTCGAAAGGAATGCCGGCGGGGCCGGTTCGCTGGCCGAGAGCTGTTCCAGCGCCTCGATGACCTTGATGGCAGCCTGCGGATCGAAACCCGCGCGGGCCATGTACATCAGGCCGATATAGTCCGCCTCCTTTTCCTTTTTCCGATCGAAGGCGAGCCCGCCCACCGTGGTGCCGAGGCCGTAGGCCGCGCTGAGCGCCTGGCTCGTGATCAGCGGTGCCCCGCTCAATCCCACGCCCAGCATCCCGACCGTCCCGACTGTGTTTACCGCCAGTTCCTGGGAAAGCTTCTCATGGACGTGCTTGGCCGTGACATGGGCAATCTCGTGGGCGATGACCGAGGCCAGCTCGTCGTCATCGCGGGCGATTTTGAACAAGCCGCTGAACACACCGACCTTGCCGCCGGCCATCGCGAAGGCGTTGACTTGCGGGTTGTCGAACACCACGAACTCCCACTCGGCATCGGGCATGTCCCAGAAGACAACCTTGGCCAGCCGGTTGCCGACCCGCTGGAGCTGGGCGTTCTGCGCCGGGTCGCGGGAGATGCGATAGCGCCCCTTCATGTCGTCGAACATCCCGATGCTCATCTTCGTGACGTCCTTTTCGTCGACGAGGTTCACGGCATGGCGGCCGGTGACGGGGACTTCGTAACACCCGGCCAGCAGCGCCGTGGCGCAAAGCGCAGCGACGAACCTAGGTTGCATTTTCATGTGAAGTGGTCGGGCCCATCGGCCGAACGGATCCTCGTGGAGGAAGAATTCGCAAGCCTGATGGGCAAATCTCGACCGGGCAGCCGCCGAAAAGGTCCGATTTTTTCCATTGAACTTTGCATTTTCGAGGGGCGGCGACATACTGGGAAATAAATCTTCTGCGCCGGTCCGGAACTGAACAATGAGACGTATTTTTCGTCTAACCGCTTCAGGTTTCCCCAACCGTCCCCATCCCCGCCATGTCCGACCAAATTGAACCAGGTTCGCCCAAGAAGCACCGCATCATCCACTGGAATCCCGACGCCGGCCGCGAGCAGACGACGCACCGGTGGACGTGGAAGCGCATCCTGGCGTGGTCGGTGGGCGGTTTCTTCGGGCTGCTCATCGCCGCCGGCATCGTCATCCGCGTGAGCAAGCTGGTCTTTGGCGAGCATGTTTTCAACCCCTCGGCCGCCATGGCCGCCGCGCAGAACCCCGTGGATCCCGGTTCCGAGTTCATCAGCCAGGCGAAGGCAGAACAGGCCCACGACATCGCGGCCAAGGCACTGGTCGAGTTGCGCAAACTCCCCAAGGATCACCCCGTCCAGCTACAGCAGTTCATCGTGATCGAGAAATCCTTCCTCGACGGGCAGTCGCTCCTTGCCGGCCGGGATTTCGGGCGCGCCTTCATGGTCTTCGACAATCTCAATCGCGAGATCGACGAGTTCAGCCGCAACGTCAAAATCAAGGGCGAGGTCCAGCAGTCCTATAATTCCATCCTGGTCCGCATCAACGAACTGGATATCGCCCGCTCGCTCACGCCCGGAACGCTCGAGGCCGCCTACGAGGCCGCCGGTTCCGGCAAGAAGCTCCTCGACGACGGGAATTTCACCGGGGCCAAGCGGGTCTTCGATCGCGGCTTCGCGGAGCTCAAGAAGGCCGAGCAGGCGCTGGCGGATTATGTCCGCGAGAACCTTCTCAAGGGCCAGAAGGCTTTGATGGCCGGAATGAAGGATGAGGCCCGTGCCGCCTTCGAGGCCGCATTGGACAAGTCACCCGGCAACGAACAGGCCATCCAGGGCCTCAAGCGGGCCGAACAGATCGATCGGGTCTATGCGCTCCTGCAGCAGGGTCAGGCGCTGGAGAAGCAGGGGCAGTATGCGCAGGCGGCCGAATCCTACCAGCGGGCATTTGCGCTGGATTCATTCTCTGCGGCCGCCCAGGAAGGCCAGGCGCGTGCCGCCCGGCTGGAAAAGGAGACCAAGTTTGCCGCGGCCGAGGCGGCTGCGGAGGCCGCGGTGAAGGCGAAGGACTGGCCGCGGGCCATTTCGGAGTTCGAGAACGCCCTCAAGGTATACCCGCAGAAGTCGGATGTGCAGGCCAAGCTCAAGTCGGCGAAGGAGAGCGCGCACAAGGAGGCCGTGCAGAAGGCATTGGCCAAGGCCTATGACCACGAGAACGCGTTCGAATGGCAGCAGGCCCGCGACGCCTACGACGAGACCATGAAGCTCGATCCCGACCTCGAGGACGCCAAGGAGGGCTACAAGCGGGCCGGCACGGTCATCCGGGCACTGCTCGAATACGAAAAGCTGATCGAGCATGCCGAGCAGCTCGCCAACAAGGCGGAGTTCCAGGCCGCGATCCGGATCTTCAACAATGCGATGGCCGTGAAACCGTCGTACCTCGCCAACAGCGATCGCGTGCAGCAGTTGCACCAGTTGCTGATGTCGCAGAACCAGCCGGTGGAAGTGACCTTCCGCTCCGACGGCGAGACGTGGGTTTCCATCAACAATTTCCGCGCTCCCTCGAAGTTCCGGACCGCCTCCATGCGATTCCTTCCCGGCGATTACGAGGTGGTGGGCCGGCGCCGCGGGTACCGCGATGTCCAGATGCTCCTGCAGGTCCGCAACGGGATGCCTCCGCCGGTCGTCACCGTGACCTGTGAGGTCTCGGCCGGAAAAATCTAGCCCTTCCCATGACGCAACGCCCCGTCTCATGCTGCGCTCGGTTCATCCCAGTCATTGCGGTCCTGCTCGGCACGGCCGCGTTGGCGCAGTCGGCGCGGGACGCGATTCGTCCGGGTGGCAGGAGTTCCTCCCCAGCCAGCACGAGAGCGGCGGCGAAGCAGGTCCTGCCGGATCCCGCATTGCTCGACGGCGCCAAACATCCGCCGGAAAAGCGGCCGGAGCAGGGGATGCTGGGCGAGTTTGAAATGCCGGGCGACGAAAACGCCCGCACCGGCCAGGTCGGAGGTGGATCGCAGCAGCCTGGCCAGGAGCAATCGCAGCAACAGGGCCAGGGCGGCGGCGGCCAGATGGCGCAGGCGCAGCCGGAGCAGCCGGGCGGCGGTGGCGCGGAGCCCGCGCAGGCACCGCAGCAGCAGGGCGGCGCCCAACCCGGCGGACAGCAGGCAGGTGGAGCCCAGGGCGACCCGAACGCCAAGGCCGAGGGGATCCAGGTGGCACAGCTTCAGGGGGAAGGTGGCGGCAATCCGGGTGACATGGCCGGTGGCCAGAAGCCGTCGCAGGTTTCCATTGGTGATGCAGCGATGCAGATCCAGACCATGCCCAATTCGCCGTCCGTGGTCGGGACCCAGAGTTCCGGGACGACCCAGCAGCACGAGAAGACCACGGGGACCGGTGGCAAGGCGCCGGTCGGAAACAACGCCAACAAGGGCGCGGAGCGCGGGCGCACCATGCCCGCGGGACTTTAGTCACCCGACCTCACGCCAAACGTGAACCTACTTCGCCGCACGCTTGCCAGCATCCTGGTGCTTGCCACCGCCGCCATCGCCGAGGCGATGACGATGATCTTCCCGGTCGAGGCCATCGATGACCTGTGGACCCTCGGGGCGGAGGAGTTTCGGGCCAAGTATTCGGGCATCAACATTTCCGGGCTGAGCCCGAGCGACGAGGGCTGGTACGTCCGTTATCGCCACGAAAATCTTACCTACCTTTTCGGCCCGGTCGCTGATCGGGAGGAAGCGCGGAAGAAGAAATGGGAAATGGAGGCGGTGCGCGATGCGGCGATTCGCAACCGCGCGACGCTCGCCAGCAGCCAGGTTGACTACGTTCGCTTCACCTATTCCGGGGTCTTTGGACGCGGCGGGGGGAATGCCCCGTATGATGGATCCGGGCCGCGCATTTCGGAGGACGGAAAAAGCGGACCGGATGGCGACATGGACGGAGACGGAATTTCCAACGCGCAGGATGACGACATGGATGGCGACGGAATTCCGAACGGCCAGGATGGCGACGCCGATGGCGATGGGATCCCGAACGGCGCGGATGATTATTCCTTTGGCGCGTATCCCGGGGGGGAGGACATGGCCGGTCAGCAGGCGGGCGGAGGCGAGGGCGGCTCCGGCGACCAGCAGGGCAGTGAAGCCGGAAAACTTGCCGGCGCCGACGGCCAGCAGCAGGGCGGCCAGGACGGCCAGCAACAGGGGGGGCAGCAGGGTGGCCAGGATGGCCGGCAGCAGGGAGGTCAACAGGGAGGACAGCAGGGTCAGCAAATGGCCGGCTCCCAGGGGAGCGACGGGCAGCAAGGACAGCAGGGACAACAGGGCCAGCGCCGCGTCGCCTCGAACCAAAGGGGCCAGCAACAATCTTCCCAATCCGGGCAGTCCGGCCAGCAGGGGCAACAGGGCCAGCCGGGCCAGCCAAGCAGCCAGGGGGGATCCCCCGGGCAGCCGGGCCAGCCGTCGACGCCCAGTTCCGGCAGCCCGAGCAGCGGGAATCCGCTCCTGGCGCTGTTGCGGATGATCCTCGGGCTTTAGCCGGCCGTTTTCATGCGGAGCCGCCGGGATGTTTTCTGGAACTCGCCCGTATTTGAAGTTCTGGCACGGTGCCGTCCTGGCGGCTGTCCTCTGGTCGCAGGTGCGGGCGGTGGAGCCGGGGGACAGCCTCCGGGCGATTGAGCAGGACGCGGCGGCAGCCGCGGCGCAGGCCCGGGCGGATCTTCCGGAATTCCTGGCCCGGGCAGGCGAGGCAGCCGCGCTGCGGCCCGATGTTCCCCGGTTGCTGATGAAGCTCGCCGCCTCCCAGGTCGCCAACGACGAGGTTGAAGCGGCGCTGGAATCGCTCGGGCGGATCGTGGCGATGGGTGTGAGCATGCCGGTGGCCGACGATCCGGCCTTTCAGGCCCTTCAGGGTTCGCCGGCCTTTGAAGCCGTCGTGAAACAACTCGCCGCCAACACCCGTCCAGCGGGCCCGGGGAAGACCGCCTTCGCGCTCCGTGAGGTCACCGGTCTGATCGAGGGCATCGCCTGGCGGAAAAAGACGGGCGATTTCCTGTTCGGTGATGTCAACGCGCGGGCGGTCTGGTTGCGCAGTGAAGATGGCACCCTGCGGCGCCTCACGGCTGACAGCGAGGATCTCCTCGGCGTGCATGGACTCGCGCTCGACGAGGAAGCGGAAACGCTTTGGGCGGCCACGTCCGCCGTGCCGGCGATGCGCGGTTATACCGGAGATCAGGAGGGGTTGGCGGCGTTGGTGGAAATCGACCCGGATTCCGGGGAAATCCGCCGCAGCATTCCATTGACGGGAGGGTCGGGGAGCGCAGGGCTGCCGATGCTGGGCGATGTGGCGGTCGCGCCGGACCGATCCGTTTACGCGTCGGGAAGCGCAACGGGAATCGTGTGGCGGCTGGCACCCGGAGGATCGCAATTGGAGCGCTGGGCCGAAGCCCCGGACATGATGACCCTGGAGGGAATCGCCATCACGGCGGGAGGACGTGCGTTGCTCGTCGCGGATCGGATGAACGGCCTATTCCGAATTGAGTTTGCGGATCCGCAACCGCAGTGGCTCGAACTCCCTGAAAACAGCACCTTGGTGGGACTGGACGGGCTGGCCACGGCGCCGGGTGGGAGCGTGATCGCAATCCAGAATGGCACCAGCCCCAATCGAATCCTGGAATTTGAAATCGATCCGGGGGCGCATGCCATCGCGAGGGTCCGGGTCCTCGAGGCCGGCCATTTCACGATGGCGGCACCAGCGCATGGATGCATGGGACCGGGCGGCAGGTTTCATTTTGTCGGCAATTCCGGCTGGCATCGGTTCGATACCAGCAATGAGCCGTCCGAGCCGCGCTCGGTGCCGATTTTCAGCACGGCTGCCGGCGCCGGATCGCATTAGCGAACCCCGGACCATTCACGTATTCGGGCGCGCGAGAATCGCAGACACACTTGCGCCGGCCAGCACCGTGCCCACGCTTGGCACCACCATGAATCCCTCGCGGGCGTCCGCGAGGTGACACCCCTTCCGAACCCCTTTCGAAACCCGTGACCCCTGTACCCAGCCTGAGTCCGCACCGCGATCCGACGTGGGATCCGTTTCGGTGGCTGCCCACCACGCGTGACGAGATTGCCGCCCGGGGCTGGGACTGCGTCGACGTGATTCTGGTTTCGGGCGATGCTTATGTCGATCATCCCGCGTTTGGCACGGCAGTCATTGGCCGGCTGATGGAACACGAAGGGCTGCGGGTCGCCATCGTGCCGCAGCCGAACTGGCGCGATGATCTGCGCGATTTCAGGAAGCTCGGCGCGCCGCGACTCTTCTTTGGGGTCACGGCCGGTTGCATGGACTCGATGGTCAACCGCTACACCGCGGCGAAGCGGCTGCGTTCCGAGGATTCGTACACGCCCGGGGGCGAGCATGGATTCAGGCCGGATTATGCCGTGACGGTGTACACGCGGATCCTGAAGCAGCTGTTCCCCGAGGTGCCGGTGATGATAGGCGGAATCGAGGCGAGCCTCCGGCGGGTGACGCATTTCGACTACTGGTCGGAATCCTTCAAACCCAGCATCCTCGCGGACAGCGGCGCTGATCTCCTCGTTTATGGCATGGGCGAGCAGCCGCTCCGCGAGGCGTTGCGGCTCCTGAGGCAAGGCGTGCCATTCAGCTCGCTGCGGACGATCCCACAGACGGCGGTCCTGCTTCCCCCCGGAGTACTGGCGCCGAAGAACCAGAACTGGGAGGATCACATCCTCTACTCCCACGACGAGTGCCTGGCGGACCGGGCGCTCTACGCCAGAAATTTCAAGCAGATCGAGGTGGAATCCAACCGCGTACAGGCGCGGCGGCTGCTGCAGTTGACCGGTGAT
Organism: Verrucomicrobiia bacterium; assembly: GCA_011525695.1. Classification (GTDB taxonomy): domain Bacteria; phylum Verrucomicrobiota; class Verrucomicrobiia; order Opitutales; family Opitutaceae; genus ER46. The sequence goes on along the minus strand of WYBX01000034.1, from coordinate 18,812 downwards.
CGGCTGCTGGTGGTGAACCCGCCTTATCCAACGATGAACGAGCAGGAGATCGACGCGAGTTTCGATCTGCCCTACACACGGCTGCCCCATCCGCGCTACCGCAAGCGTGGGCCCATCCCGGCGTACGAGATGATCAAGCATTCGATCAACATGCACCGCGGATGCTTCGGTGGCTGCAGCTTCTGCACGATTTCAGCCCACCAGGGAAAATTCGTGGCGAGCCGCAGCCAGCGCAGCATCCTGCAGGAGGTGGAGACGATCAAGCGGATGCCCGATTTTCGCGGGACGATTACGGATATCGGCGGACCTTCCGCGAACATGTACCAGATGAAGGGCATCGATCAGGAAATCTGCGATCAATGCATCCGCCCCAGCTGCATCTGGCCGCAGGTTTGCCGCAATCTCGACACCGATCACACCCCGCTGCTCGAGATTTACCGGGCGGTCCGCGAAACCCCCGGGGTGAAGCACGCCTTCGTGACCAGTGGCATCCGCTACGATTTGTTCCTGCACGATCACGCCAGGCCGAAGGCGCAGGCGAGCCACGAGCGCTATGTCGAGGAGCTCGTCGAACATCATGTCTCGGGCCGCTTGAAGGTCGCGCCCGAACACACGTCGGATGCAGTCCTGCGCGTGATGCGCAAGCCGTCATTCACCTACTTTCACCGGTTCAAGGAGAAATTCGACGCCGCCAAGCGGAAACTCGGGAAGCTGCAACTGCAGATCGTGCCGTACTTCATCAGCTCGCATCCTGGCTCCCGGGCCGAGGACATGGCCGATGTCGCGGTGCAGACCAAGGACCTCGGATTCAAGCTGGAGCAGGTGCAGGATTTCACGCCGACGCCGATGACAGTGGCGACCGAGATTTATGCCACCGGCGTGCACCCCTACAACCAGCAGCCGGTGTGCGTGGCCCGGACTCCCGAGGAGAAGCAGGAACAGCGCAGCTTCTTCTTCTGGTACAAGCCCGAGATGCGCGGCCCGCTCCGGGCAACCCTCCGCCGGCTGAAGCTGGAATCGGTTGCCACGAGGTTGTTGGGAGGTCGGTCGCATCGCGATGGCGCCAGCCAGGATCGCCAGTCCCGATCCCGGTAGAATGGAACTCTGAAGGCGCGTGGCTGGGTCGGGCCGCAACATGGACGCGGCGCCCCGCCGCGATTGCTTTTTGCCTTGCGCGTCACGTCAACGTGGAAGCGGCGTCCCGCCGCTTTGATCCCGGTCTCCGCCGAGCGTTCGTCGATTTCAGTTGCGAATCACACCGGCGTGGAAGCGGCGTCCCGCCGCTTTGTCGAAAAGGAGCCCTCGACGGGCGTAGCCACTTTGATGTCGTGATCACGACATCGATCTGGCTCCGCGGACATGATAGCCCGGAACCGTTCATGGAGACATGGATCGCCAGCAGGCCGCGATTTTGAGCGACCACGGCCTCGGAAGTCCCGCCCCGCGTGGATCCCGCCGCACCTACCAGCCGTAGCTGCGCTTCATCTTCAGCGGTTGATACAGATCCGTCGACAGCTCCTGCAGGAACCGGCTCGGGGTCAGCAGCATGGCGGGACCGCCCTTGGTGTTCACCTTCGGGAAACACAGGTACAGCTCGTCGCGCGCGCGCGTCACCCCGACGTAAAACAACCGGCGCTCCTCCTCGACGTCGTTGTTCTCAATTGCGCGCCGCAGCGGAAAGAGCCCGTCCGCCAGGCTGATCAGGAAGACAGCGGCAAACTCGAGGCCCTTCGCCTGGTGCACGGTCGTCAGCCGCAGCGCATCCGCATCCGGATCCGCGGAGCGGTCGCTCGTCTCGCTGTTGAGCAGCATGATCTGCGCGAGCAGTTCCTGCATCTCGTCGTAACGGCTGGCAAACCCGATCATCGACTTCAGATCATCCAGCCGGGAGACATAGTTGGCGAACGCGCCCTTCAGATAGTCGCCGTACCAGCCGTCGATCGCGATCTCGACCGCATTGTGCGGCTTCATCGTCCGCATCATGTCCTTCACCTGTCGGAGCGAGGCGACGAACTTCGGCCATTCCTCCTTCGCCGCGCCCGGGACCCGCGAAGCGACATCATCGGTGGCCAGGGCATCGAGGAAATCCTGGCGCATCAGCCGCGCGTGATCGAGCGCGGCGGCGTGAAGCTTCGTCGCATTCTTGTCGCCGATCTTCGGCAGCAGCACGGCGATCCGGTTCCAGGCCGCCGTGTCCGAGGGATTGTAGACGAAGCGCAGCAGGGCGACCAGGTCCCGGATATGCGCCTGTTCGAAGAACCGGACGCCACTGGTGATTTGATAGGGAATCTGCAGCCGCGAAAGTTCCAGCTGGAGATCGAGCGCCTGGAAATGGGCGCGATACAGGATCGCGATGTCGCTGAGCGAGCAGCCCTCGTCGAGCAGCCCCCGGATCCGCTGCACGATGAACTGCGCCTGCTCGCGCCCGTCCATCGTCTGCACCAGGTAGGGCTTGTGGGAATTGGCGCGGTGCGGCCGTAGCTCCTTGTCGAACGCCCGGCCTTTCGGCTGGGCCAGCAGGACGCCGTTGGCCAGCGCGAGAATCTGCGGCGTCGAGCGGTAATTGGTCTCGATCCGGTGGATGACCGTGCCCGGATGCCGATCCGGGAAGGTCAGGATGTTCTCCACGTTCGCACCACGCCAGGTGTAGATGCACTGGGCGTCGTCGCCCACCGCCATCACGCGGTGGTGCGTGGCGATGAGATCGACGATCTGCGACTGGAGCACGTTCGTGTCCTGGTACTCGTCCACCAGCACGTGCCGGAACCGATGGGAGAAGTATTCCCGAGTCTGCGGCGAGCGGTTGAGCAGATCGAGCCAGTGCTCGAGCAAGTCATCATAATCCAGGACGCTGGCCTCGCGCTTTTTCTCGGCGTATTTCTGCGCGAACAGCGGCACCCGGTCGACGATCCCCTCGTGCTGCGGGAAAAACCGCCGGATCGTCTCGGCCAGCGACAGCTGGGTGTTCCGCGACATCGAGATGATGGCATGCAGCGGGCCGGGCCGGGGATGGGTCTTGTCCTTGAAAAACGTGCGATCCGTCGCGTCGACCGCGTCGCGCAGCACACCCTCGGACTCGTCTGCATCGAGGATCGTGAAGGCGCGCGGCAGCCCGATGGCCTCGCCATGCATGCGCAGCGCCCGGTGGCCGATGCTGTGAAAGGTGCCGCCCCAGAAGCGTGCCGGTTCGATTCCCGTCAGCTCCTGCACGCGATGCAGCATCTCTTTGGCGGCCTTGTTGGTGAAGGTGAGCAGCAGGATTTCGCCGGGCCGGACGCCCTGGGACAACAGGTAGGCGACCCGATAGGTCAGGGTGCGGGTCTTGCCTGAACCGGCTCCGGCCAAAACCAGCAGTGGGCCGGGCTCCGCCGTGACTGCGGCAAATTGCTCGTCATTGAGCTGGGCCCGAAAATCAATCGGCGGGACGCCGTGTGGGGCGGAGTGTGGGTCGAGGACGAAATCCATGAACAGGCGAGGGCGGAAGGGTAGAAGCCCACAAGAACCGGCGGCCGGCGCAAAGAAAATCAAGCATCACCCCTAAATTGGGGATGCGAACGCAATGGCAGCAGCCCCGTCCGGGGAGCGGGGTTTCCGGGGCGGCGGGGCGCCCGACCGTGCGTTGTCTCGACCTGCCATTTCGATGTCACAGGTGTGACACCGGAATGGCAGGCTTCCGGAAACTCCCGGCTCGCACGGGGGTCGGAGCACAGACATGACAATTGCCTGACAATCGGCTGACCGCTTGCTGACAACCCGCACCGGGGTTCATGGTACCGTCCCCGGGTCATCCACAGGAAAACCTATGAAACCTCGCATTCTCTCCTTGGGCATCTCGATTGCCTCGCTGCTCGTCGGCGCGACTTCACTCCGGGCCGCCGCCACTCCCGCAGCTTCAGGGTCAGGCCAGCCAGCGCTGACGGTCTACAACCAGGGTTTTGCCGTCGTCCGCGAGCGGGTGCCACTTGATTTGAAGGCGGGCGAAAATCCCGTGGAGTTCGTCGGCGCGACCTCCCAGCTCGAGCCGGATTCCGTGGTGTTGCGCGATCCGACCGGGAAGGTGCAGTTGCGGATTCTCGAGCAAAGCTATCGCGCCGACGTGATGTCGGAACCGCTGCTGCTGGCGTTGAACGAGGGCCGTGAGTTGGACTTCGTCGTTCGCGATCAGGATGCCAAGGAATACACCGTGCGCGGGAAGGTGATCCGCAGCGGTTACAATCCGGGCGGCGAACGCATGGCGCCAATCGTCGAGGTCGACGGCCAGCTGCGATTCTCGCTTCCGGGCGAGCCGCTATTCCCGGCGCTGGCCGGAGACGGCATCCTGAAGCCCACGCTCACCTGGAAGCTCGCGGCGGCCCAGGCGGCGCGATTCGAGGCGGAGCTGGGCTACGTCACCGGCGGGCTGAGCTGGCATGCGGCCTACAACCTGGTCGCCCCGGAAAAAGGAGACACGCTCGATATTGTGGGTTGGGTGACGGTGAATAACCAGAGCGGCAAGACCTTTGAAAACGCGACCATGAAGCTGATGGCGGGCGACGTGAACAAGATCCAGGAGCCCAAGGGGCGCCCCGCGATGGCCCGGATGGAAATGATGACCATGGCCGCGGCCGACGCCGTAGTGACTGAAAAGGCCTTCGACGAGTTTCATCTCTACTCGCTCCCGCGGGCCGTGACGCTGCGGGATCGCGAAAGCAAGCAGGTGGAGTTCATGCGGGCGACGGGCGTGAAGGCGCCGGTGATTTATGTCTACGACGGGGCGGCGATGTTCGGCGTCTTCCATGGCGGGATGATCCGCGACCCGGGCTACGGCACGCAGGGCAACACCAAGGTGTGGGTCATGCGCGAATTTCGGAACAGCGAGGAAAACAACCTCGGGCTGCCGCTGCCGAAGGGGCGGCTGCGTTTTTACCGCCAGGACGATGCGGATGGCCGGCTCGAATTCACCGGCGAAAACGAGCTCGATCACACGGCCAGGAACGAGCTCGTCCGGGTGAAGACGGGCGACGCCTTCGACGTGGTGGGCGAGCGGATCCGGACCAACTTCACCGGCAGCAACCGCCAGGACTTCGCCGAGGAGTCCTTCGAGATTAAAGTGCGGAACCGGAAGACCGAGCCGATCCGGGTGCGCGTGGTCGAACATCTGTACCGCTGGTCCCGCTGGAGCATCACGGCGAGCTCGGACGAGTTCGAGAAGAAGGATGCCCAGACGATCGAGTTCACCGTGCCGGTCGCTCCCGATCAGGAAAAGAGCATCACCTACACCGTGCGCTACGAATGGCGCTAGGTTTTTGCAGCGCGAAAACCTTAGAGGAGCACGAGGTCGTTCCGGTGCACGATCTCCACGTGCTTGCGGCCAGGATACAGGGCGGCGACGGCATCGCCCCGTTTCCCGGCCAGCCGCGGGATGTCCTCGCTGTCGAAGCCGGCCTTGCCCCGGGCAAAGGCGACTCCGTCGGGTCCGGCGATGTCGACGATCTCCCCGGCGCGGAACCGGCCGCGCGCGCCCGTGACGCCCACGGCGAGCAGGCTGCGGCCCTGTTCGCGCAGGACCGGCACCGCGCTGGCGTTGACGCAGACGGTGCCGGCCGGTCGCTGAAAATAGCCGAGCCAGCGTTTTTTCGCCTCCAGCGGAAGTCCGCTCGGCGCGAAAAAAGTGCCGGGATTCCGGCCGGAGAAGATCCGCGCGAGAATCTGCGGCTCCGCCCCACTGGCGATGAAGACGCCGCAGCCGGCCCTGGTCGCGAGCCGCGCGGCGGATATCTTGGAAACCATTCCGCCGACCGCCAGCTCGCTGGTGGTGCCGCCGGCCATGGCTTCAATCTCCGGCGTGATGCGTTCGACCACGGGGACGATTTCACCGCTGCCCTTGAGATCAATCAAACCCGGCGCCGTGGAAAGGATCACGAGGTACTGCGCCTGCGTCAGGCTGGCGACCATCGCGGAAAGCGTATCGTTGTCGCCGAATTTCAGCAGTGCCTGGATCTCCGCCGCGCTGACGGTGTCGTTCTCGTTGATGATCGGCACGGTGCCGTAGGCGATCAGCTGTTCCAGGCAGCGCTGGATCCCGAGATACCGATCCCGGACCCGGAGATCCTCATGGGTCAGCAGCACCTGGGCGGCGGTGACCCCGAAGGGCGCGAGCCCGTCCTGCCAGGTCTGCATGAGGAGTGACTGGCCGATGGCGGCGCACGCCTGCTTCTTCGAGACATCCTTCGGCCGCCGCGTCAGCCGCAATGCGCCCATGCCCAGGCCAACGGCTCCGGAGGAGACGACCAGCACCTCCGTACCGCGGCGTTTCAACGCTGCAATCTCGGCGCACACGGCGGCAATCCGAGCCGTGTCGAGCTGTCCGGCCCCGGAGGTGAGGACGCCCGTGCCGAGCTTGATCACAATCCGGCGCGGATGGATGCGGGTGGAGGAGGGTGTCGTGGCGGGAGACAAGGTTCCGGATCAGGGCTGCGGCGGAAAGCCGGGGCCGGGTGGCGGACGGCGTCAGGGACTGCGCGCCGGCGGGCGCGGGCCTCAGACGGTGAGCAGGTCCTTCTCCTTGTGGGCGAGATGCTCGTTGATGCTCTTGATTGCGTTGTCGGTGGCGGCCTGAATCTCCTTCTCGAGCCGCTTGGCCTCGTCCTCCGGAAGCTTGGCCTTTTTCACGGCTTCGATGCAGTCGCGCCGGATGTTGCGAACCTGGACGCGCCCTTCCTCGGCAAGCTTGTGCGAGGTTTTGACGAATTCCTGGCGGCGCTCGCGGCTCATCTCCGGCAGCGGCACGCGGATGGTCTTGCCATCGACGATCGGGTTGAAACCGATGTTGGCCTCCTGGATGCCCTTCGCGATTGCCTTCACCAGCGTGGCATCCCAGGGGCTGATTTGAATGAGGCGCGGATCGGGCGTGGAGATGGCGGCGCACTCCTTCAGGCGCATCGACGAGCCGTAGGCCTCGACCATGACGCCCTCGACCATTGCCGGCGTGGCCTTGCCGGTGTGAATCGTGCTGAATTCATGCAGGGTGTGTTCCACGGCTTTGTGCATGCGCGCCTGGGTGTCGTTGACAATCGGATGGCTCATGGTGGCTGGTGGTTGAGTTGAGGAAGCGATTCAGGAGCAAAAAGTCGCGGAGGGCGAGCGCGAGATGGAAGGCACGTGGAGTTTGATAAACTCGTCGGCTGGCAGGCATGCCGCCCGGCCGCGGACGACGCGGAGGTCGTCCCTCCAGAAGCTGCGCACCTACTTGAGAGGGCTGCCTAGTTTCGCACCAGGGTGCCGACCTTCTCACCCAGGATCGCCTTCCGGATCGCATGCTCGTCATTCAGGTCGAAGACGAGGATCGGCACGTTGTTGTCCATGCACAGCGAGAACGCAGTCGAGTCCATCACGTTGATCCGCTGCTTCAGCGCCTCGATGAACGTGAGTTGGTCGAACTTCACGGCATCGGGATACTTCTTCGGGTCCTTGTCGTAGACGCCATCGACCTTGGTGGCCTTCAGGATGATGTCCGCATGCATTTCGCTCGCGCGGAGCGCCGCCGTCGTGTCGGTGGAAAAATAGGGATTGCCCGTGCCGGCCACGAAGATCACGACGCGACCCTTCTCGAGATGCCGGATCGCCCGGCGCAGGATGAACGGCTCCGCGATCTGGTTCATTGGGATCGCGCTTTGGACGCGGGTGCTGACCCCGAGCTTTTCCATGCAATCCATCAGCGCGAGCCCGTTGATTACGGTGGCCAGCATGCCCATGTAATCCCCGGTCGTCCGGTCGACCCCCCGCTTGGCGCCGTTGAGCCCGCGGAAAATGTTGCCACCGCCAATCACGACGCCGACCTCCACCCCAAGCTCGTGGATTTCCTTCACCTGGGTGGACACCTTCTCGAGGGTGACCCCGTCAATGGCGTCGCCGGATTTTCCCCCGCGCAGCACCTCGCCGGATAATTTCAGGACGATGCGCTTGTAGCGGGTTCGCTGGTCTGCGGTCTTGTCAGGCATGCGGAGCAGGTAACGGGGCCGCAAATTTCGCGTCAATGCCCGAGATGGCTGGATATCGGCGGGTTCCGGTTCCAGCGCGACCGGGTTCCGTGGTTGCCGTCCCGATGAATACCTATGGCACCTGAGCGGCAACGACGCGGCGGCTGCCGCAACAAGGAAATCTGGCCGGCGAAGATAAATTTTGCGGTGGGAAGGGTGGCGTTCTTCGCCAGGATTCAGGAAAACCTGACCAACCAACCGCTGCCGCCATGAACGCCGACGCTTCGATCCCCAATCCCTCCCGCCGAGCCCTGCTCCAGTCGACCAGTCTCGGGCTGCTCGGCGCCTCATTGCTCGGACCGGCGGGAGCGCTGGCCGCGGGGGCTTCCAGCACCGTCCGGCCGGCCCCCGCCGGCTCCGGTTCGCAGCCGGAGTTTGCCCCGCTCAACCGGTTTCCGCGGATGGTTCAGGAATTCTTCGTCGAACAGCTGCGCGCCTGCGAGCGGCAGGCCAATGCCCGCCGAGCCGCCATCCGCTCGAAGCGTGACGCCGAGGAGTATGTCCGCGAAGTCCGCGGGAAAATCCAGCAGTGCTTCGGCCCCTGGCCGGAGAAAACCCCGCTGAATCCGCGGATCACCGGGGTGATCGAGCGCGACACCTATCGGATCGAAAAGGTGATTTTTGAAAGCCGCCCACGTTTTCCAGTCACCGCCAACCTCTACGTTCCGAAGGGCCGTTCGCTGCCGCTGCCGGCCGTCGTCGGCACCTGCGGTCATTCCACGGAAGGCAAGGCGGCGGGCCCCTACCAGTCGTTCGCCCAGGGGCTCGCCCGGCTCGGCTACGTCGTGCTGATCTTTGATCCCGTCAGCCAGGGGGAGCGGCTGCAATACGCCGACGCTGACCTGAAGCCGCGGATGTCCGCCGGCGTGCGGGAACATCTCCACGCGGGCAACCAGCAGTTCCTCGTCGGGGAGTTCCTGGGATCGTGGCGCACCTGGGACGGAATTCGGGCGCTCGATTACCTGCTCACCCGTCCTGAGGTTGACCCGAGCCAGGTTGGAGTCACCGGGATTTCCGGCGGTGGAACCGCCAGCACCTGGCTCTGCGCCGTCGAACCGCGCTGGGCCATGGCCGCGCCGGGCTGCTTTGTCATCACCTTCCGACGCAACCTCGAGAATGAACTGCCGGCCGACACCGAGCAGTGCCCGCCGCGGGCACTTGCGCTGGGGTTGGACCACTCCGATTTCATCGCGGCCTTCGCTCCGAAGCCGGTGATCCTGCTCGACCAGGAGAAGGATTATTTCGATGTCCGCGGACTGGAGGAAACCTATGAACGGCTGCGGCCGCTCTTCCGGCTGCTGGGCCGGGAGCAGGACATCGCCATGGTGCTTGGCCCTGATTACCACGGGTACTCGCAGGCGCTGCGGGAGGCCATGTACCGGTGGTTCAATGACGTCACGCGCATTTCCGCCGCGCAAACCGAGCCGGCGCTCGTCCTCGAGAAGCCGGAGGATCTGTGGTGCACGCCGCGCGGCCAGGTCGTAGCCGATGGTCCGCGAACGATCTTTTCGTTCACGCAAGAAGCAGCGGTGGCCTTGCGACAGCGGCGGACTCCGCTCGCCGGCGAATCGCTCCGCCAGGCGGTCGCTGACACCCTCAAGCTGCCGCCACGCGAGGGCGTCCCCGAGTTCCGGATCCTGCGGCCCGGTCGCTCCCGTATTTACCCGAAACGCTACGCCGCCACCTATGCCGTCGAGACCGAGCCGGGAATCATGGCACTCGTTTGTCGGCTCAGTGACGTCCCGCTCCTTTCCAGACCGCCCCGCGGACTGAAGCGGGCGCTGCTGTATGTGTCGCACCGCTCGGCCGACGCCGAACTGCGCGATGAGTCGCTCCTGGGCGAACTGATCGCGCGCGAACCGGAGTCGGCGGTCTTTGCCTGCGATGTCCGTGGAATCGGCGAATCGGAGCCCAACACCTGCGGCGTCGATTTCCTGAATCCCTATGGCCCGGATTATTTCTATGCGATCCATTCGCTGATGCTCGACCGTCCCTATTTGGGACAGAAGACCCATGATGTCTTGCGCGTGCTGGACTGGTTGAAGGCCTACGGCCACTCCGAGGTTCACCTGGTTGGGAAAGGCTGGGGAGCGTTGCCGGCGACATTCGCGGCGATGTTGTCAGCCGACGTCGTCCAGGTGACCCTGAAAAACGCGCTCACGAGCTATGGCGAGGTCGCGGAATCCGAGGATTACGACTGGCCGCTGTCGTGCTTCCTGCCCGGCGTGCTCCGCCGCTTCGATTTGCCAGACTGCTACCGGGCGCTTCAAGCGAAGAAGCTGCTGCAGGTGGAACCCTGGGGCGCGAGGATCCCCGCGAGCGGATGAGTGTGAAACGTTCGATCGGAACTGTTCGGGCTGAGCCTCACCTCGGTTTCCGCCATTCGATCCAGACGCCGTAATTGATGCCGTCACTGCCTTCCGGCCGTGGGCGCAGGATTCGATAAACGCTGATATTCAACGCGGCCATGATTTGGCGGAGTTCCACCTCGGCCTCATCGGGATCGTAGGGCGGGCCGCCGCTGCCGCCGCTGCGGACTTTCCGGGCCACCGCGACGGGAACATTGGGGGATAGCCCGCGGCCGATGAAGGCGATGCCGCCCGGCTTCAAAACCCGGTGGACCTCGCCGAAGGCGCGAATCTTGTCCGGCCAGAATTCGTAGGTCCCGCGGCTGACGACGACGTCGGCGTAATTGTCCCGGAACGGCAGCGCATGCGCGTCGGCAAAGATGGTGCTGACCCGATGGCCGAGCCCGGCGGCTGCCGCCCGCTCCAGAAACCCGGCAAAGAAGTGCGGGTTGATGTCGACATTGATCCAATGCAGGGGGGTCCGGCCGGCGAGTTCGAGCAGGAGCGTGCCCGGACCGCCGCCGAGGTCGATGCCGACGCCTGTCCACCCCTTGAGACCGTATTCCGCCACGAGGAACTCGGCCAGCGGGGCATAGACGGGTGCCAGGTGGCTGGCGGCGGCGCGGGTCATCCGGTCGGCAGCGGCGGCAGTGAAGGTCTCGTCCGACGGAACGAGCAGCGGCACATAGGCCGGGCTGGCCGATGCGGTGGCAGCCGCGTTGCGCAGCACGAGGCAGCCGAGCAACAGCACGGCACCGGTAATCCGAAGCAGGAGAAAGTGGCGCATGCGCCGGCGTTCTTAAAGCGGGCCTCTTCCGAAACGCAATCCGAGGCTGGCGATTGGCAGCCAGCGGGAAACGCCGCTCGGCTGCGAGGTTTGGGAAACACCGCTTGGTTGCGAGTTTCCTGGTCGAGTCTCCATTGGAGTCGCACGCGAGGGCGACGGAGCGTTTGGGCCGTTGTTTCCGGCCTTGACCGGGGTGGCACCCGGCGCAGCGTGTCCCATCCGCATTCCACTGCCCGATGGTGTAATGGCAGCACAGGCGACTTTGACTCGCCTAGTCATGGTTCGAATCCATGTCGGGCAGCCAACTACGGGTCAAAGACTTGCTGAATAATCAGCGGAGGCCAAAAAAGTGTGTGTCCACGTTGTGTCCACCTTTCCGCGCCCACCATTGCGCGTATCCGTGGTTTTCCGACCGGCGCCCTTCGCACCACGTCCAAGCAGGTGTGTTAGCATGAACCGTGAAAACATTCATAGATAACAACGGCCGCACGGTCCCGCTGAAAAACGCCGAGGCGCTCGGCTTCGCTCTCTCCGGGGACAGGATTTCCCAGCAAGTAGCGGAGGACGAACTTCGCGTTTTCGTCCGCCACAACGGGTCGCTGCCAACCGATCCGGGAGATTGGCGCGTAATGCTGATAGCGCCGCGGCCGCCGGCTGGACAACCCGGCGCACTCCCAAACATTCCGTTTCGTGCCGAGGGTGAAGATCAAGGAGCCACAAAAAAGCCCGCCATTTAGGGCGGGCCCTTGCTGCCGCGGTGCTCCCGGCGCCCGGTCACGGCGCCAGCGCGCCGTCAAGGTAGCCGTCCGCAACCATCAGCCCGCGGGGCGAGCAAGCTCGGTCTGTAACGGCAATGTTTTCAATAGAAATGGTGGCTTGCTTGAGAGCTACCACGCGCTGCTGGTGCCGGTCATCAAGCGCCTTTCGCGCGGCCACAAGGTCAATGCCAGTTGCGCCGGCCACCTCTTCGAGCGCCGTTACTGCGGCGGCATGGCTGGCCTCGACCTCCCGCGATGCTTCGCGGATTGCCCGCTTGAGCAATTCGGCATCAAGCGCGGCCTCGATTCGCTCTTTGGCGCCGTAGCATGACCGCTCGGACCAACGGAGGAACGCTGCATCGGACTCGCGGAATTTGCGCGTGGCGTTCTGGAAACGGTTCCAGTCCTCGCTGCTGCCGGAAACGGCATGACGATTCTGCGCTTGGTGCATTTCCTCTTGGAGCCGGTTGTGCGTCGAGACGACAAGCTCATCGGCGCCGTTCGCCTGTGCCTTGACCGCCTCAAGATGCTTCTTCCACTCCGCGTAGGCCGTGCCGGGCTTGGACGTGAACAGGGCGAAAAGATTTCGGATGCTGGCCATGGTTAGGAAAGTTTGATGATTTCGCCCGCCTGCACCCGCTTAAGGTACTCGTCGTGCTTTTGGGGATACGTCTGCACGACGTAGTTGATTGAGTCGGCCAGGGTGCGGCGGTTCTTGACGCCCTCGCGGACGAGCGACTCGAAGGTTTGCTTGTCGATGTCGGACCGATGCGACGCGCCAAGGGTGATGACTTCCCCGTGAGCGACGCGCGCGAGGTAGTCGCGATAAGCCTCGCCGTAACGCTTCACGCAATATCGGATTGCCCCAGCATCACTGAGGCCGGAAGCGATGCAGTCAGCGACCAATCGCTCGAAGCGCGCGCCATCGGTCTTGCGCGTCGCGAAAAGCCCGGTCGGATTAGCAGCCGGTTCGCTCACCAAGTCCGCGCTGTAAATCTCGGTGCAGCGGGCAAAGCGTAGCTCACCTATAGTCTCGGTCGGGCCGCTAAACGCAATAGACAGCCCGATTGTGTCAGGGATAGTCTCGGCGACTTCGAGCACGTAGTCACGGAAGCGGGATGTCTTTAACAGCGTAAGATCCGCGAGCAGCTTGCAGCCCGCAATACGAAAGTCGGTGAGAAATCCAACGATGTCGCCCGCGTCCCCTTGATGGGTCATCTTAACCTTGAGCCCGCGGGCATAGGTCTCCGCGCACGCCTTCACTTGCTCAAGCGTCATTGCGTCCACTTGAACGCCGTGGCCCTTGGCCGTGCCGGATGTGATGACGGAAACGCCGTATATGATGCCCCGCCCCGCGTCGATCTTGGCGGGAGAAAGCATGGCCTTAACAGTGATCTTATTGCTCATCGTGATTCGAGTCGTTTGATTTGCTTGTCGGCCGCGGCAAACTCGGCGCGAATTGTGACCGGAACGGTCTGAAGCGTTTCAAGGCATCCGGTGATGATTCGATCATCTTCCTCGATGCCGCGTTCTATTTCTTTAATCCTTGTGTTCAGCTCGATGTTGACTCTGCGCGGAATGTTTTTGCCCATGCTTAGCGCGATTTCTTCTATCACCACAAGCTGTTCGAAGCGCGCTCTGATACTTTGGCCAGTGGATGCTATAAGGGATAGTGCGTCGGTGGCGGCCGATGTGATTTCGTTGACGCGATTTTTCAGCCGATATTCGACCATCATCGAATCCATTGTCGGTGCGGCGGGTTTGTTGTATAGACTCATCGTTGTTTGGGTTGAAAGGCAGCGACCGTTAGCGCCGAATATAGAAACGTTCCGGTGGAGGTCTGCGCGGTTGGTTGAATCCGGCCAGCGCGCCGGTAGTTGCCGACAGTCACTTGAGAGCGACCGACAAGCCTGCCGAGTTCGCGCTCGGAGATCAGGGGGGCGGGTTTGTTCTGCCTCATACTAATGCGCCCAGCGTCAAATGAACAGGCGTTCACCTGTCGGCGCGGGTTACGGGCGACAAAGAACCCGCTCCGGTGATGGAGCGGGCATTGCTACTGACGGGGGTTTTGGCGCCGGTTATGCCTCGACTAACTCGGCGGGCACGTATCCCAGCGCACGCAAGCGCCGTTCCGGCGCCGAGTCTTCGATGCGCGCCCCAATCGGATGTTCGCTTGCTGCCCCCCCGTCGACGTAATCGTCAATCGAGTAGCAGAAACACTCTTCCCACGTGCTCCAGTCGTCTGCGCACGCGTCGAGACTTTGGAATGTCTGCCCGATGATAAACTTTTCGGGCGTGCTGTTGATCAACTTGGCGATGAGGTCGAGACGTGCGTGTTGCTCGTCGGTCAGGGTAACGATGATCTTCTTCATGGTTGGATTTCTGGACCCGGGTTGCTTCACCCGATGAACCTGGCGGGGTTCATAACCAGAGCCACGCCAACCGATTCGCACAACGCAATATTAATCTGTAGTACGGACAAAAACAGACAAGCCAAACGCCATCTATACCTGCACAGCGCACAATTACGATGCCCCAACGGGGCACCATTCTGGCGGGCGCCCTTACGCGCCCCGGTCTTAAGCGTAAGCAGACCGCGCGCGTCGGTCCAGGGTTGCGTTGATTGCGCGGCGCTCGGTGACGCCCGGGCCGGCAAGCTGCATCATAACAGACGCGAGGCGCGAGACGACTGATTCGTCTGTACCGCGCGCGTCGATGACGTAGGTGTTCCCGCCTCCGCCTGACGCGCCTACGGCGTGGTTTGGAATAATCCTGCCCGCCTGTGATGGCGTAAAGAGTTCCGGGCCGTTCTCGCCGACAATATAGGACGTTGACGCCGAGACGGGCCCGCCGGCGGCTTTCCCGCCCTTAAATATTGCTTCGATTCCAGACGTTAGGAATGCGCCCAGCTTGTTCGTGATTGTGTTCTGAAACACGTAGCGCATCAGGTCGACGCCAATTCCCCTGATTGTTTCACGCAACCCCTCGCCCGCAAAGATGGCATTCTCGAAGCCGCCCGATATAATATTCGCGGCGTTCGCGGCGATTCGATTCTGCTCATCGTAAGCCCGCGTAAGCTCGTTTGCCAATACAGTCTGACGCTTGAGGGCCTCCGTGCGTTGCTCAATGACAGCCGGATCCGAAAGATCGTTATAAGACTTGATCTGCTCGGTCACTTTCTTCCAGGTTTCCTCTAGGGCCCGGATTCTTTCGGTAAGCGGCAGCGTCGAGCCGCTCATCTTCATATTCGCAACCGCGGCGTCCGTGGAAACCTTCGCGTGCTCGGCAAGCAGTTTGTTGTAGTCGCGTTCGACATCGAGACGCATTTCCGCCACTTTCGCGAGTTTGTCCACCCGCTTGAGTTCGTCGGCCTCGGCGGACGCCTTTTGCTCAAGCAACGCAACCTCGGCGCGCCTGCGGATGACGCTCGCCCCGTCGCCCTCGTTGAGATTGCGCAGCTCGTTGCGTGCGTCCATCAGCCTCTTTGTGGCCGCGGCGAGTTTATCGTACCACCCCGAGTTGAGTTTGTGCGTCTCTGCCAGTTGGCGTTCATTCTCCAACACGTCGGCTTGCGCGGCGTCGACTCCCTTCAATGTAGCAATCCAGCCGAATCGAATCAAATTCGCCAGCGAGTTGATGCCGTGGCCCGCGCTGGCAACCATATTGCCGAGCGTGCCGCTGATCGTGCCCATCCTGGCGTGCAACTGGTCCCATGAAGATATTGCGTCCTGACTCACGCCGGGGACGCTTTCAATGTCCTGCGCCACTTTTCGGACCTGCCCCCCCAAGAGAACGGCAATCGAGCCGACGCCGACCATTTGAAGCCCCATGGTCGTCATCTTCTTTTGGGCAGCGTCGCCGCCCATGGTGAGCCGGTTTAGCCCTTGGTTGACACTGGCGAATGCGGCGCGGGTCTTGTCGACCGCTGCGATTGTGAATTGTACGAGGGACATTTTAGAACTTGGTTGGCTCCCAATATAGGGGGATTCGTGAAAACTTGTTTAGCCGCGCGCAGGCCGGCAACGTATCGGTCGAAGTCCTTGAGAAAGGCGTCGGTCAGGCTGTTTGGTTCGGTTGCGTGCATTGTGAAAGGCCGGAATTCCATACGTCGCGCAGTTCGTCCCCGATGCCGCGCAGCTCGGCGCGCATCTCAGTGATCTCTTTGCCGGCCAGCCGGGCGGGCGCATCGGTTTCCAGCTTATAGGTGATGATCTGCGACATGCGGGCGCTCGCGCGCTGCAACGCGTTTTGCACGTCGGCCAAGGAAAGCACCTCTCCCTCGGCAATGGCGTTCTCGCGCTTGCGGCGCCTTAGCTCTTCCTCGGCAATCAACACCTTGATTTCCGTCAACCGGCGACTGCCGCCTTTAAGGTACCCGCCCGCGGTCACGAATTCTTTCCACTCTTCGGGGTCTTTCCCCTTGGGTGCCGCCGCCAGTCGCCTGAGCGAGACGAGCGCCTGCCTTGTGCAGCCGAGGTAATCGGCAACTTGGTCCCACGTTTGGGGCTCGGATTTTTGCTTTCGACGGGCTTTCATGGCGTAAACTTACTGTTTTAGGTCATTCGCTCGAAATGCGTCGGGGTGCGTCAACCCTCGTGCGCAGGGGGGGCTTTGAGAGCTGTCTTACCCCGCACCGGGGGGGGTGGCGAATCCGGCTGGCGCTCGACGCTCGTCATTCGCAACCCTCGCGCACCAGTTGGCTTTGCTCTATGGGGTCTTCATGGTGCATCACAGAGAGGCGCACGCGGTCCAGCTCGTCGGCAACGTCCGGGAAGAAAGCGCGGACGCTCTCGATCTGCTTTACCACGCGACAGAAGATGGTCTGTTTCTTGCGGCCCGTGGCCTCGGCGCGCACCGAATAGCTATCCGTCAGGCAACTGGTGTCTCCGTGAAGGACGCTCAAAACCAAGTCCAGGGCGCCGCGGTCGACCTTGGCTATCGAAGCCAGCCGGATGATCAACTTGGTGCCCGCGCCTGGCTGTAGCTCGTCCATTTCCTGCAATCGTTCGGCTATCTCGGCGGCGAGTTTGTCCGTTGGGTCCGCGCTCGGTGGATTCGTTGCAATGGCGCTCACGAGAGCCCTTTCGTGGGGTTTAATAGAAGCTGCGCCGCCTCCGGGGTCAGCTTGTATCGTTCATCGCCGGCAATCTCGGCGTGGTGCCGGATTTGCTCCATCAAGGCGGAAAGCTGCCTTGCGCGGTCGGCGTGAAGTCGAGCCGATTGCTTGCGGCGAGCGTCAACGTTCGCGCGTGCGTCTGCGGCGATCAAATAGAGGTCGGCTGGGCTTTTGTCTTCGAGGTTCATATGCTTTTGGTTCAGTGGTTGGACGGAAAAGTAATTAACGCTGCGATTCGCTGCTGGTAGTAGGGTTGTATATTATCCCATTCAGACTTGGCAAAAATCCGAAGCTCCTCGTCGTTCTCGGCTGCGTTGCGCCAGCCCTCGGGCTCCGGATTGGCATGGGTCTGTTTTGTTGCCTGGCTCGCGCTGCCGCCAAAGTTTCCGGTGATGTCCTCATAGTTTTCGGACTGCGCGAACGAGCGGCTGTTTTTCTTTTTGTCCGCTGTTCTTTTTGCTTCTGTTATTTCTGCGCGTGCTACGTCGGGCCAATCGCGCAGAAAGTGCGCGTCTTTGTATTTCATCTCGAACATTTCACTTCGCAGAATCCGCAGCGTTGGCGGTGGACGCTGAAACCGCGCGAACGCGGAGGGTGGTGTTCACGTTAGCGGATTTCTCGAAGTTTGCTCGTTAGGTTTTCCGCCGGTAGCGGCTATCGCTGGCATCGGAGAGCTACCGTGAGGCTAATGAGGCTAATACGGCCCCGATTTCTGCCTTCGGGATCCAGATTAGCCTCATCTGCCAGAAACCGGCAAAGTGCTAAACGATGATTTCCCGTCGACGCAGCCAATTAGCCTCACGAAAGTTCGCATTTCTTTCCGGACCGGGCAGCCATTCGACGCGGCCCTCGTTGCACTCGGCCCTTGCCCGCCCTGAGCTTGTCGAAGGGCTCATGGCAGGCCATTCGACGAAGAGGGCCGCGTCGAATGCCCTGAGCAAGCGCAGCGCGTCGAAGGGCTTTCGAGCATTTCGATTCGACGAGGCCTTCGCTCGCTTCTTTGGCCTAAGCTGCCCTGAGCAAGCGCAGCGCGTCGAAGGGCTTAACCCCTATTCCGGGTATTCACGACCCTTGCGGCACCTGGACCATACCGAGACACTTTCTCGATGCGCTTCCCGGCAATTCCGGTGCCCGCGAGTGTCGCGGGCCGCGTGTGGATCTACATTCTGCAGACGGCAGATGGGTCCCGGGCGCCGGCGGATTCTCCGCGAGCACGAGCCGCGCATCGCACTCCAACGAGGCAAGCTCGTCCTCCGTCTTGAGTATCTCGGTAGATAGATCTGCCAAACGGCGCCGAAGGTCATCGGCGCGCTGTTGTCGGGGGCTGGAGGCCATTGGCCTGCTCGCTTATGCCGGTTGCAGACGACGCCGGCGCCGCACGAACCGAATCTCAACGCGACGCTCCACCGCGGCCGCGATGCGATTGAGCATGGCAAGCGAGTGGCCTTAGTAGTCGGCATCCTCCAGACGCGAGATCACGGACTGAGTATTGCCGACTCGCTTGGCCAACTCCGTTTGAGAAAGGCCGGCTTCCTGCCGCAATTCGTAAATCCTTTGGGCCACCTCACGATTGGCGACTTCCTCCTCATAAGCCTGTTGTCGCTTCGGGTCATGACCGGCGATACCCGCTAGAATCTTGGTTGCATCGGTGGTGGTCTTCTTAGTCCCTCACTTGTGAGGATCGTGCAGGTTTGAGACGATAATTTTCAAGCGGCGAGGGCGGGCAGGATGATGCGCTCGGTGAGTTGTCTGCCCACGACGAGCAGATTCATGGCGCGTTTGGTC
>WYBX01000033.1 GCA_011525695.1 Verrucomicrobiia bacterium | reverse complement strand
CCCGGTTCAGCGGCATTGTCTGATCGAGAAGCCGGACCTCCTGGTGAAGCAGCTTCCGCAGTGCCGCATCCCGGGTCTCATCCGCCTTGAGCTGCCTTTCCCGGATGAGATCCGTTTCCTTCGTCAGAGCATTCAGGAATGCATCATGCACCACCGCGAGGTCACGCGGGATCGACTTGGCGTAGGCATTGTTCGCCTCCAGCACGACGAGCAGCTTGCTCAGAAAGGAATCGTCCCCGTTCTCGGAGATCTCTGCGTACGCAGTTCGCGCCGCCTGCCGCTTCTCCGGCGGCAGGGCGTCGATGCATTGCTCTGAGTAAGACATCAGTGAGGTATTCATGGCGTCCTGTTACAAGTTGCCGCGGTTGATTTTCGCCCCGCGGCGAATCGGCACCGCCGCTGCGAGTCCATTCGTTGGAGCAGCGGAAATCCCCGCGGCGATACGCGTCGGCAGCAGTTTCCCGGCAATACCGTCGAACCGCCGAAACACTCCTCTCACCCAGTCGTCGAGCATCATCCGTACCATCACATCAAGCGGAAGGTCGCGGTTCGCAATCGCTTCCACATGCGGAACGCCCCGGCCCAGCTCGACCTCCAGTGCTGCCAGATGATTGCGCGCCATCGAGAGGAGCACGGGCACTTCGAGCAGACCGGCGCCGAATCGGACCAATTCGGCCTCGAGTTCGGACCCGTCGAACATCCGTGTGCGCGGCGCCCGTGCGCGATTCCGGACCACGATGTAATCCACCGTGTCCCCGAGCCGGCTGACCGTCCGATCCAAATCGGTCATCACCTCCAGGTCATCCGCCGGAAACAACAGCACGGTGACCCTGCCGTCCGCTGCGGTGAACGACTCCTGAAACCGAATGATCTCCCAGGTGCGAAGCAGCACCTCGTTCAAATGTGCCCGGGGATCGATTAGCGTGACCGGACGCGACGTGCATGACCGGAGCAGCTTGACAACGTCCCCCTCTGGCTCGTCGCCCAGCGGCACCAGGGAGACCGTCTCCGGAAACATCCGTTCGAGGCACCGGTGATCCGGATCCAGATCGAAGCCATGCCACTCGACCGATCGCTGGTCGAGCCAGCTGGCGAGGACGCCCAGGACCGTGCTCTTGCCCACATTGCCGCGGGCCTGCACGGGCACCAGCAGCCGGTGGTTGATTTCGGGATTCATCGCCCCCGGCGGCGTGTCAACTGGCGCGCCGCGGCAACCGGGCCGACCCCGCGCGCGAGCGCATCGCGTCAATCAGCTCGACCAGCGGATTCATCTCCGCCAAGGCGAGCTCGCACATGGCCGGGGTCCACGTGGCCCAGATCTTCGGATGCTTCGCAACGATCCTGCCGGCGGCGCGCAATTCGTTCAAAAGCGTGAGAACGGCAGGGGGCACTCCGACCGTGGCGAGTGCCCTGTCTGGGGCGGCGACATCGGCCAGATGCAGGCGGATCCGCTTCCGCAGCGCCCGGACCGACAAGGCTTCCGCCACGGCCAGCTCGAGCCAGCGTTTGATCTCCACCGGGTCCTTCAATGCCCTGCCGACCTCGCAGTGATGCGACCACGACAATGCGTTGTGACGACTCAACACTGGAATCCGGGAGCAAACCAGTTTCGCGACTCGCAAGGTCCCGGGATCGAGCCCGGCCGCCTCGGCGTATTCCGTGATCTGACCGCGATACCTTCCTCTGCCGTATGCCAGCAGATCGCCGAGCCAGGCGGTCAGCGTGTCCCGATTCCGGGTAATGCGCCCCGCCGATTGTGCCACGGTTGCGACCAATGCCGACCATGTCTGGAGGTCCATGCCGGGACGAAGCGCCAGCCCCAGCGGGGACGCCTGCTGGATATGCTCCTGCGGCAGGTCACCCAACAGCGGGTTCAACGCCACGCCGTCTGAGACTTCTCCAGTTCGATGGGACATCTTGAATGGCTGGCAACTGTCGAGCGAAAGGATGCGAGGCGCTTCGACTTACCCTTGGAACCCTACACCTTGCTCTTCCGGCCGCTCCTCACGGCCGGAACCATTCCGGCGGTTGAGTAGCCGGTATTCCGCCCGGACTCTTTCGGAGCGCTGGGAAGGCAGCCGCGGCAGATCCAGCCTCTTGCGCATCGCCTCGGCCTGACGGCGGAACCACTCGTGGGTGCAGCCGTGACGGCGCGCGTAGTCCCGCAGGCTTGACGAGCCGAATTCGCCGATCCCGGTCACGTGGATCAGAAGGTCCAAGGCCATGTCGCGGTTCTTTGCCGAGGCCATCTCGAAGACGAGATCGCGGGCCATACGCTCCGCGGCCATTCTGGCCTCGCTGAATTCATGACCGAAATACGCACTGTCTCCGGACAGTCCATTGGTCCCCTGACCGTTTGGTCCATTGGTCCCTTCGTCCCTTGCTCCCTTGGTCTCCTGACCGTTTGGCCCTTTGATCCCTTGACGAAACCGGCACATCAACTCCCAGAGCTTTTCGTCGAGCCCCCACTCGACGGCGTCACGAAGCATGTCCTCGGCGGTGTCAAACTGGGAGTAATCGGGTGCGACGGCCACGACTGGATCTGACGGATGTGTTCTCATGGTGAAGAGCAGTGTAACCGAAGGCTTCGCGGAGAAATACGGGGCAAATGAACGCGGCTGGGCCCCTAATTAATTTGGACCATGCAATTCCACCGCCAAGGGCGCGAAGATTCGCGAAGGAAAGCCTCCAATCTTGAGTATCGCGATGGATGTCCCAGGGGAGCCGAACCGAGAGAAAATCGGTTCGCTTGCCGCCTGATGAAGCGCGTGTGAGTTCATTCCGCCCGGCAGCATAGCAGCGCCCGCCGCGCTTGAATACGGGAGATCAGGATTTCGATTTTCCCCAATTACCAAAAATGCCGGTGCCCGACCGCATTCCGGGCATTCGCAGGTCGATTCGAACGGTCCCGTACGATGGGTCGAACAACGGCGCACGAAATGCGTTCAGCTTCACCTTCCGGAATTCCGGAACATGCGGAGCTCGTGTTCCGGGCGGGCATTCTCAAGTATCACCCACCGGCACAACGCGTCGGTGCATTGCCCGCCACTCAGATCATGATGTTCGCCACAATTTGGACCAGCGCACTTCGGCACGACAGAAGAATCCCGGAGCCATACAGGACGCTTCAGACAATTGGCCAATTGGCGTGGCTTGCCCGACAGAAGCATCGATTTGTCGATAATCACGACGCAGGGTTGAAATCCCACATCTGTGCGCCAAGTCTCGAACTGGATTGATACGGTTGCCGAACAGTACCTTTGCCCCCTTTGAAAAATGAAATCCTGCGGCGCTAATCTAGGCAGGCAAATCACCATCCGTGGAATGGCTTACCTTCCTGATTAGACGTGATGGCGTAATTGGAGTGTCACACCATGGAACTCGAAATCATCGCCCTCGGCAGGGCCAAGTGGGTCGTGCGCAGCAGCGAGTGATCGTGAAATGGAGACTGCGCAGTGCGGACATTTGCCAAAAGCATACTCAACTACTTCGCGACGTACACGGAGACTCGCTTCCGCTTTGCCACGAAGCGGCTGGCGTACCAGTGGGCGGATGCCCAGCAGCATGCTCTGGATGTGCTGGATCTTGCTGTGTTCCCGGATGTGCAGGCACGAATCTTGGACTGTGTGGCTGCAAACCGCCCCATCGATGTCACTGTCCGGAAAGGCGAGTACGTCATCCCTCTGAGCGGTCGAAGCATCGTCGAAAAACTTTTGGAGTACGTCGGCGCGGAGGCCGGCCCGGAATACCTCGAGTCGCTGCTTCACGAATACGGATTCTACCTTGAAGACAAACCGCAACCCGCAGGGGTGGTGGCGACGGATTTGTTCGATTTGCCTGTAGATCGGCGCGGCGCATGGAAAGAAGCGTGCCGTCAATACAACATGCGTCTGCGCAAGCAGTACGCCGGATGCCTCCTCAATTTGCAGCAAGCCAAGTTGGATGAGCTCCGCGCATCGTTGCGGTTCGAGAACGCCTTTCCACGGGTGTCCCTGAACGCCCGCCAGGAAGAGCAGCAGTTCTTTGACGACATCCAGCAGTTGGCGACGCAGCACGCGCGGAGCGACGACTACATCGAGGCCATTCGGCAGCATATACAGAAATCCATCGGTGAGTTCGTGCTCTTCGATCTGGAGATGGTGCTCGCCGCCTATTGGCAGTCGGTGGGATCGCAGTCCGTGTACTTGTTCTTTCACGACATTGGCCGGGAGAGTCAGCTACGCTATCCGCTATTCTGCGCGGAAATCGAGGTGTCCTCGACCAGCGACACGGTGACGCTGCGCAGCCTCCGCGATGTGTTCATGCTGAATACGCCCGCTGTGAACAGCTTCGAATTCGAGAGCATATTGACCACACCGCGGGCGTGCCGTTTCGAGGAGGCTGCACAGGCTCTTGGGCCGATCGAGCATTTCCTTCAGACCAAATACAACATCCCCGATTCCTTTCTCTTGAATCATGGATTCCCGCCTGTTGTTGCAGAGAATCTGCCGGATGTCCGATTCCGGGTGGCCCTGCAAACGGTGGGAGACGAAGACCGGCGAATTCTCGACTACTCGGGTCTCCTTACCAGTCTCGATGATGGCGCGGGCAGCAAGTTCATCGAGATGGTCACTCAGTACGTGGGTGGAAACGTCAAGAATACGACGGACGATGTGGCCAAGACTTACGAAAAGCGGTACCCACGCAAGTCGGTCAGCCGGTTGATCCATCAGGCGAGCCAGATTCCTCTCCCACTGAATGATCCACAGAAGCGGATTCTTCTCGCCGCCGAGGATCCCGACAATCGTTTCATCGTGGTGGACGGACCACCGGGTACCGGAAAATCACACACGATCACCGCACTGATTTACCAGGCAACCCTTATGGGCAGGAGCGTCCTCGTGACGTCCCACAAGCAGCAGGCACTGGATGTCATCGATAACATGCTGATCGAGCAGTTCAGGACCGTGCATCCGCGAGCCAAGCCGCCGGTGCTGCGGCTTAGCTCTGGCACCGCGAAGGGTCCACGCAGCCCGAACGATCTGGAGAACACTCTATCTTCGCCTGTGATCAACGCTGCCAGCCAGCGCCACCTTGCCGGTAATCCGGAAGCAGTGGCAAGAGATCGGGATGCGTTGCTTGGAAGGATTGGCTCAGATCATGAGGAATTCCTGCAAACCGCAGATTCCTATCCGGACCTGATCCGCGACGCATTCGAACTTGTGCAGCTCCACACCGAGCTGTTCGGCTCCGATGGCGAATTGGTCAGCGCTTCAATGCCACGGCGGGAATCAGAGGCAATTGACGGAGTCCGTTTCGGGCAAATCGCGGGCACCGTGGCAACCGCACCATGCAAAATTTCCCTCACAGCCCTCACGTTCCTGTCCGAACAGCGCCACAATATTGCACAAACGCTGGACCGCTGCAATCAACTGAACGGCGCCCGCGCCTCCCTCCGGCAGGATCTGCTCGCGTTGGCACAGCCCATCCCGGAGGCCGTTTCAAAGTTCGAGACGCTGCTCACCGAACTGGCGGTAGCATGTCGAGAGGGAATGCCGCTGCCACCATCCAGCGATGACTCGCCGCCAATCCCTCCGGATGCGCTGTGCAGTTTAAGCGGGATTCAGTCGTACAGCGATCTCTGTGAAGTCCGGGACGCACTGGAAATTCTGGCCGCTCATGAGAAAAGATTCTTGAGGTGGCTGCGACCAGACAAGCAGGTCCACCGGTGTCGGCTTTCGCTTGAGGAGCGCTTTCCCTCCGTTGCCCAACAGGTCAGGGAGTCGACGGCTGTCGCGGTCCTCGGATACTACTTGAAGGCGGTGGAGGCGATCGAGAGCACGTGCATCTTGGTCCCATGGTTGGCACCCGACTATTTCCTAAGCGGCCACATCCGAATTTCGCCTGCTCGTCTTGCAGATCGGCTCCGGGAGGTCGGAGCATTGGAGTACCACGAGGTCACGGCATTATTGGTGGCCACACTGAAGCGTGATCTCACCCAAGTACCCCTGAGGGAATTGCGGGCCACGGTCGCCGGTCTCTGTCAATTGAAGGACCACCGCGCGCTGGCCGCCAGCCTCCAGCCAGTCGCCCAGGCGGCTGGCATTGCCGTCGATGATCTGCCAGCACTTTATGCGCTGCTGAAGTCTGCGCGCGATATCCTGGCCATACTCGGCAACGATGACATCGCGCTGCTCTCCCGTGTTTTCCAGGCCTACTCGCTCGTGCTCGGTGTTATCGGGGTCACCGCGGATGACCTGCGTTCCCTGACAGCGCTGGCCTCCGCTACCGGCAAGCCAGCGCAAGTGATCCGCTACATTGAATTGCATGGCCGGGTGTCGCGGCACCCGGATCTTCGTGCGCCCTCACGACAGTCCATTGCCGATTTCTACGCCAAGACACACAAGCTGCTGGATCAGCACATGGACGCCCGCTTCAAGGGGCTTCAAAATTTTGCCGGCGACGTCCAAAAGATCATCATCGCAATCAAAGCGGGCAGACGAATCTCGGACGATCAGGCCCGTGTACTGTTTGGCAATCTGACATGCGTGATCGCTGAACCGGGCATGATCTCGCGGCACCTGCCGATGACGAAGGATCTTGTCGACTACCTCATTATCGATGAGGCCTCCCAAGTCTCCATCGCAGACTCGATTTCGCTAATGCTCCGGGCCAGGCAGATCATCGTCTTCGGAGACGAACTGCAATATGGGGCGGTCGGCGCGGTCAACATCTCCGAACGGTACGCCGCGCAGTACTTCAAGGACATTCTCCGCGACTACTCGCTGGACATGAATACTGTGCTGTCGGAGGAGGAGCGTGACAGTTTGGCGAAAGAGGCAGTCCGGGAGCTTTGCGAGGAAGACCAGGAATCCAGCCACGTCGAACCGGTCTCTCCCGCCACCAAGGAGTGGTTGATGACGTTCAGCGTGCGGACATCCACGCTGTCGTTCGCCAAGGCCCTCAAGAACTATTCCGACTCGCTCAACATTCACTTTCGCAGCTTTCCAGAGATCATCAGCTATTCGAACGACTTCTTCTACCGGCAGAGCCAGATCGACCTTGTGCCGAACCGAATCCGCACAAAACCAATCGGCGACGTGTTGCGGTTTCTGCCGGTGCAGACGCAGGGCAACTCGGGCCGGAACGTGAACCTGGACGAGATTGAGGCCGTCAAGGCGGACTTGGAACGCCTTCACGCCGCCGGGTACAAGGGTACCATCGGTGTCATTTGCTCTTTCAAGGAGCAAACCGCCCGGATGGAGGAAGTGCTGCGGAAGGAACTGCGGTTTTACACCGAACTTGAGCGTGACCACCGATTCCAAGTATGGTTTGTCGGCGATGTGCAGGGCGAGGAGCGGGATCTGGTTTACTACTCGCTTGTTCAGGATAAGCGCTGGGGCAACGCGGATCTCCGTACCATTTACCCCATCGTCGGCGGCACGGCAGACAACATTCGCCGCCTGAAGATGCAACGCCTGAACGTCGGTTTCAGCCGCGCCAAGGACACCATGGTGTTTGTGCACAGCATGCCGATTCCCGACTATTCTGACAGCCGTCTCGGCGACGCCCTGAAGCACTACGCGAATGTCCGGGACGCCACCCATGATATTTATGTCACGGATACAACGGTCTTCGGCTCACCGGCAGAGGAGGCGTTGTACCGGCTGATCACCCAAACCCGCTTCTTCCAGGCACATCGCGGGCAGTGCCGGCTGATTGCACAATTCGAGATCGGAAAGTACATCAGGCAGGAGTTCCATCGCTACATTCCGTCCTACCGTGTGGACTTCCTGATGACCCTGGCTTCAAACGGCACGGAGAAGTCGCTCATCATCGAGTACGACGGGGTTGAGTTTCACACCCGCAACCCAGACGTTGTCACCGCCCACAACTTCGACCAGGAATACTTGGAATACGATGTCCAGCGCCAACTCGAACTCGAGAGCTTCGGGTACACTTTCCTGCGGATCAACAAATACTCCCTCCTGCCGCACAGGCCGGCTGAAACCCCGGCCGACGTGTTGAACGGAATGCTCGAGAAGGCCTTCACATGATCGAACCCGCGGGTCGCTCAACTCCGCCATGCGACGACGCGCTCGTCGATCAGTTGCTCGGGATGGACGAGAGTTACCAGTTCGACTGTAAGCGCATCCGGGACAAGTTGAGCACCGTGATCGAAACGGTCGTGGCCTTCGCCAATAGCGACGGCGGCATCATCGCACTCGGACTTGAGGATCCCGATAAGGGCAAGGGACGTGATCGCGTTTACGGCCTTCAGGAGAATCCTGCGAACTGGGACGAGGTTCGCCGCCTGATCCAGACGCGGATCACGGAACCGCATCTGTTGACATGCACCCCGATCGAGATCGGTTGCACCCTGCGCGACGGATCCCGCGGATCGATCGCGGTGCTTCGTGTCGGCAAGAGCCCAACCGTACATTCCGTTGTCGGCAACGGGACCATCGTACGACTGAAGAAAGGCAACAAGCAGCTCACCGCTCCCGAAATTCGCGATCTGCAATTTGCACGCGGGGCCATCACGGCCGAAAATCTGCTCGAACCCGTCGATCTCGAATTGCTTGAGACGGATTTCTGGCGGATCTACGCCCGCCAGCGTCGCCTGACCCGGCCGCTGGCTGATGCCCTATACCACATCGGCTTGGCCAGGAAGAATGCTGACGGCAAGTTGATGCCGACTCGTGCCGCCGTGCTCCTCTTCGCAGAGTCACCTTCAGGGTTGATCGCCGGGAAGGCTGCGGTGCGGATTTTCCATTTCCGCGGCAATCGAATCGAGACCGACCCCAACACGAACCTGCTCCGGAAACCCATCACGATCGACGGTCCGCTGATTCGCCTGATTCAGGACACTTTGGATGCAGTCATCGGGGAGCTCGCCACCGGGATCCATATGGGGCCCCTCGGATTCGAGATCGTGCAGAAGTACCCCGTGCGCGTCCTGCGGGAGGCAATCACGAATGCCGTAATCCATCGCGACTATCGGCTCCCGAGCGATATCCAGATCCGCATCTTTTCCGATCGCATCGAGGTCGAGAGTCCCGGACTGTTGATCGGTCCGGTCACCCCTGCCAACATCCGCCACATTGGCACACACTCCCGCAACCCGCTGCTCGTGTCCAATCTGCGCGAGTTCCCGGCCCCACCCAACTTGGATGCCGGCGAGGGCGTTCGCATGATGTACGGGACGATGCAGGCGAGCGGGCTCTACCCCCCGCTGTACCTGACGAGACCGAACATCGAGCGTGAATCCGTGACCGTTTTCATGCTCAACGAGAATCGCCCGTCGGCCTGGCAACAAGTCAGCGACTTCATCGACAAGCATGGGCCGGTCGGAAATGCTCAGGTGCGCTCCATCATGGGTACCGAGAATGTACTTCAGGCATCGAAGCAGATAAAGCGATGGGTCGATAATGGCCTGCTCATGGTCGTGAACCCACTTGCGGCCAAAGCACTTAGGCAGTACACCAAGCCTGGATTCAGCATGGAGACACCGTTGTTTTCTCTGCTCGATGGAAATTGATGACCCTGCCAAACGTATCTGCCTTAAAGTCCTATCTTTACGTTTTCTGTTATTATCTCTTCCGAATGTAACCTATTGTAGGCGGATGACTTATGACAAAGCATCCCTTCGCCGCCCACCATGCCTGACCTCAACCTGACCGAGCAGGAGGCCCAGACGCTCCTGCGCTGCCTGAACGACCGTGTCGAGCCTCCCTCAGACCTCGCCAGAAAACTGTTCCCGAAGCTCTATGCCGGGTTCGACTTCAAGACGTTGAACCGCGCCTCCATCCCGACCATCGAGTACGCCGGCAAGCGATCCGAGGCCGCGATCCTGAATGAGGCATCGGCTTTCGGCGCCGGTTCGCCGCTCCAGATCGTGCGCTTTTTCAGGGGCGGCAAGTTCCAGAAGGAGGTCCAACAACTCGAGCTGATCCAGGAAACCGGCCCCACGTGGGAAACCGGCTGGAAGAACATGATCGTCCAGGGCGACAATCTCCAGTTCCTCAAGACCTGCTACCTCGACCAGGATCCGCTGATCAGGGGCAAGATCAAGGGTAAGATAAAGCTCGTGTACATGGATCCACCATTTGCGACAAAGGCCGATTTCCAAGCTAAAGAGGGCGAGGACAGTTACAGCGACAAAGTGGACAGAGCGGAGTTCGTCGAGCAGCTACGAGAGCGTCTGATTTTCATGCGCGAATGTCTGTCCATTGATGGAAGCATCTACTTGCACTTGGACTCTAGAATGGCGCACTACATCAGAGTGGTTCTGGATGAGGTCTTCGGAGCAGCCAATTTCCGGAACGAGATCGTACGCATCAAGTGCAATCCCAAGAACTACACTTCCTCGGGCTTCGGGAATATCCACGATACGGTTTTCCTATACGCACGTTCCGAGGCCACAATACTCAATCGCATTTATGAGGAACGCGATGATGAGCAGGCGGATCAGGACTTCCCGCAAGTCGAGGAGAAGACTGGGCGTAGCTACACTACCGTTGCTCTTCATGCAAAAGGCGTTCGTTACGGACCCACAGGAGAGGCGTGGCGCGGGATACGTCCACCATCCGGTAGGCATTGGGCCTTTGTTCCTGAAACCCTAGATCAATTCGATGCTGATGGTCTTGTTGAGTGGTCATCCAGCGGGAATCCCCGCCTGAAGCGCTACGCAGACGAAGACGCCGGCAAAGCAGTTCAGACAATTTGGCAGTTCAAGGATCCAGGTGATCGGATGGCGGACTACCCAACGCAGAAGCCTGAGGCGCTCCTTGAACGGATCGTAATGGCCAGCAGCAATCCCGACGATCTTGTGATGGACCCGTTCGGCGGTTCAGGCACGACGGCTGCGGTAGCGGAGAAACTCGGTCGACGGTGGATCACGTGCGATTTCGGCAAGCACGCGATCTACACCATGCAGAAGCGACTGGCGACGATCGCGGAGTCGGACAAACTCGGCCTCACGCCGGAGCAGCGCAAGAAGAAGCGACCCTACGGCGAACCGCCGAAGGACTTCTGCGTCGTGTCGGTGGGCGCCTTCGATTTCAGCAAGATCATGGATCTGCGCCGCAACCGCGATGCCTATGTCGCCTTCGTCCTCGGCATCTTCGGCATCACGGAACGGGATGAGCAGTTCGCCAGGAAGTACCACGTCAGCAATGTCGTCGCCCAGAAGGGCGGCGATCCGGTCGAGGTATATCCCGTTTGGGATGACGACTATCTGCGCAAGGTGCGCGTGGACATGGACTATCTGAAGGGCATCCTCGGACAGGCAGGCGGCAAACTGAAGGGCGCCTACTATGTCGTGGCGCCGGAGTCCTGCGTGCGCGTCGGCGCGGAAACCGTGGTCAGGAACGCAAGGGGAGAAAAGGTCACGTTCCACATGCTCACCTTCCCCTACAAGGTGCTGGAGGAGGCCGCCCGTAACTTCCAGCTTTGTGAGCAACCCAGCTCCCCGGAGAATATCAACCGGTTGATCTCCTCGGTCGGTTTCTATTTCCACGAGGAAGTTGCGATCAAGGTGAAGAAGACCGCGAGGGGATTCAGGGTCACGGATTTCAGCACGACGATCCTGAACGCCGCCGAGCAGCGCTACGAGGGGCTGGACGGTCTCGCCATGATCCTGGTGGACACCGGCTACGACGGTGAAACCTTCAACGTCGACGCGTGCGTGTACCAAAACGATATGAAAGACGGGGAGGTCGTGCTCAAGAGTACGATCGGCAAGACGGCAATCATTGCCGTCGATAAGCACGGGAACGAAAGCAAGGTCACCCTGGTAAAATAGCCCGCTCCATGCCCGCAGGCGCCACGAAGCTGTCCCTGTCCGAGCACACGCTCGACATAAACCCGCGCACCTGCGACGTGGAGCGATTCGACTTTGCCGAAGTCGAGGACTACGTGCGGGCTCTGACGGAGGGCCGCGAATACCAGTTCGAAGCCATCCGCCACATCATGATCTACCTGTGGGGAGGGCGGTACGCAACCGTCGCGGACCTGGCACGTGCAAACTTCCGGAAGAAAGAAGCCATCCAGCAGCGCTTCCAGAGCGAAGAGCATTTCCTGAGGCTGCTGCCGCTCGCCGACAAGCTCTCCGGCGTTTGCCACCTCGCCACCGGCACGGGCAAATCCTATATAATGATCGCCGTGGCGCACCTATCCGTGCTGCTCGGCAAGACCCAGCGGGTGCTCGTGCTCGGCCCGGCCTCCACCGTGATCGAGCAGGGACTCACCGAGAAGTTCAAGGAATACGTGTACGGCGCCAAGGCCGCGACACTGAAGCCCCACCTGCCCGAGCCGCTTCGCAATCGGGTGGTGAAATTGATCAACAGCAACGACCCGTTTGAACCGGGGTCGATCCTGATCGAGAATATCAACGCAGTTTATACGCGGGAGAACAACTCCCTGGGTCGGGATCTCTTCGCCCAGAGCGGCGACGAGTTGCTGGTGCTGAGTGACGAAGTTCACCACGCTTACTCCCATCTCGATTTTTCGGGCGGAGGGGTGGCCTACGATTTCGAGGACGGCCGTGAAGGCACCGGTCAGGACCGCGACGAGCGGCTGTGGATGAAGTTCTTGAGGGAAGAGCAGCGGATCACGAGGCACATAGGATTCACCGGCACGCCGTACAACCAGAACGACTACTTCGTGGATGTCATCTTCAACTACTCGATCCGCGACGCCACAGACGAACAGATCGTCAAGCGAATGAATCCCCTGCTCAAGCTGGAGACGGATGAGGGCGAGAAGGATCTGACCCAGTACCAGAAGTTTGAGCAAATCCTCAAGACCCACTCCGAAAACCTGGGAAGATTCGCGTATGCCGGCGAGAATGGCAAAGCTCTGGTCAAACCGATCACAATCTTCATTTGTCAGACCCAGGCATCAGCGCAGCGCGGTACCGATGAATTTGTAAAGGTGCTGGCCGACTATCTGAAGAACGCCTCGCCCGAATATGCGCCCCTGCCGCGGGCCGCACTGGAGCAAGCCGCGCGGGAGAAGGTCATCTGCGTCATCAGCAAGGCCGGCGACACCGACTACAAACAGAAGCTCGACCAGATCGAGGAAACCGATCCCTCCCAGGTCGGCGGCCGGGTCGAATTCGTTTTTGCCGTCAACAAACTCTCTGAGGGCTGGGACGTGGACAACGTCTTTCAGATCGTCCCCATGGAGGAGCGGGTGTTCAACTCGAAGCTGTTAATCTCCCAGGTCCTGGGCCGCGGCCTCCGCCTGCCCCGGCGGGTGCCATTCCTCCAAATCAAGCAAAACTATCCGGTCGTCACCATCACCAACCACGAGCGGTTCGCCGAGCACATCCAGGAACTGCTGACCCAGGTCACCGATTGCGAGACTCGCTTCATTTCCAGCGCGCTCACTGATGCCGCTCAGGAACGTGCCCGGCACAACTTCAGCGTGTTCAATCTGGAATACGTTCCCGCCACGCGAGTCCAGGAACGTACTCCCGAGGAGCGCGAGTCGGAGCTGGCCCAACGCACGCTCGTCCTGACGCCTTTTACCGAGCGCCTCGGGGTCACAGTGACGTATCTGGAGGGCAGGAAGGAGTTCAAGCTTACCCGTGACTTCTGCACCTTCGATTCCGTGGTTTACGACGTCGAGCGGCGGTTCCGCAATACCACCTTCGAGAGTGACCGTTTCGATTTCGGAAACGGCTTCGTTTGCGATCGGGTGCCCGGCCGGGAAGAAATCGAGCGAATCATCCGGGCAGCCATGCAACGTGCCGGGATCGGTGGCGACCGCCTGTCGGTCGAGAACAAGCAGCAGGTGGACATCTTTTTTAACGCCTACCTGCCCAAAGGCACGAGCAAGGTGATACGGGAGAACGTCGAAGGGCAGCTCGTGGGCGTGGCCACGGCCGCGATGCATCGGAACAGTGCGCGGGCCGGTGGGCTGGAGCAGGATGTCAGTGTCTTCCTTTCCGAAGATTACGAACGGGAACTTGGTAAGCAGAATCAGTTCGTGCTCAAGGAGGTCACACGGCAATCACGGCAGATGGCGCTGGGATCAGAAGGGTGGCTGCCCAGCCAGGAGGACTTTAATCGCGATTACGTCCGGCAGTTGATGTCCCTCAAGCACCTGTACGCCGTGAACGCCTCATTGTTCCGCACCCCGCAGGAGCTCGTCATCCTGAGCCATGAGCCCGAGCGGTTGTTTTTGTTCCGGCTGATCGATCATGGCCGCTTGCTTCAATCATGGGTCAAGGCACCCGACACCGACTTCTACAGTGTCGATTACGAGTACTGGCGGCATGGCAGGGACCGTGTGCGGCGATCCTTCAACCCCGACTTCTTCATCCGGCTCGACATTGCCCATTACCTGAGCCACCTGCCGGCCGATGCCGTCATGACCAGTGCAACCCACCTCCGAGAATTGCAGAACGGGGGAATCGAACAGCTCATCCTGGTCGTCGAAATCAAGAGCGATGATGACAATTCCGAAGAGACAAGGGCAAAGGAGGCTTACGCCAAGGAGCACTTCGCCGTTTTGAATCGTCGCCTGCGGGAAACCCAGGAAGTCGATGTCGCCCAGCCGTTCCGCGATTCCGTTCGCCAACACTATGTCTTCAGCCTGCTTCGTCCCCGCGATTATCCCGGTTGGTTCAGCCGTTTGAAGAACGGTTTGGTTGTTCTGGAAACGTGATGCGAAGCTCTCGGATTCTCGAACATGGGGTTAGGTCAAACGGCGTTGCCAAGCCGATGGAGATGGAATTGCCCTTCGCCCAGAGTTTGACGGCAATGGCCAAGGAGGTGTTCGTGGTGCGTGAACAGGAAGATCTGCGTGCGTTTGGCCAAGGCGGCTAGCGAAGGCAGGATCGCCATTGTGCGCTCGTCATCGAATGTGATTAGGAGGTCGTCCAAGATCAGAGGCATGGGTTCGTGTTCTTCGAGATGGCGCTCCAGCGCCGCCAGACGCAGCGCCAGGAACAGTTGATCGCGGGTTCCATCGCTCAGGCCTTCCACCGGCACCTTCGTCCCTTCCGGACGAACACCCACCAGGACGGGAACGTCGTCGGCATTGAACTCCGCCCCGAGACCGCCGAAGGCACCGCGTGTGATGGCACGAAATACATCACCGGATTTTTGGAGGAGCGGGCCCTGGTTCTCTTTTCGAAATCGCTCGATCTGGCTCTGCAGCAAATGAGTCGCCAGGCGTAGGCGCAGAAACCGGGCTGCATCCTTGCGCATGGCGGACGCACTGGACTCCGCTTCCTGACGAAAGGCCGCAGCGGCGTCACCGGCCTGCTCGAGGTGTCGTTTCTCCTCTCCGAACTTGAACAGCGTCTCTCGGATTCCGGTGAGTGCAGTTTCCTTCTCGAGCCTGTCATGCTCGGCGGCTGATTTTCGCTGTTCAAAGTCGTCGGGCTTTTCGGCCCGCACCTTGGAGACAAAGTCATCCACAGTCTGACCGCGGGCCAAGCCGCCAAGTGTGTGACGTAAACTGTCAATCTGGGCCTGCACAGCTTGGCGCTGTTCGAGGTGCGCCAGTAAGGGTTCCAGTTCGTCGACCGACCTCAGGTCGGCCAGTTGAAGCAGGACATTGAGAGATTCATCTGCGCGGGCGGCACGCACTTCCGCTTCTTCAAGATCGTTGCCGGCCTTTTCAATTTGGGCTGCCAGCTGATCGTGTCGGGCCTGCACTTGGCGGGCGACGGTGAGGGCTTTCCATAGCGCGGTCTCGCGGGCTTCCGTGGTGTCACCGACGATCTCCAGTGCCCGGGCTTTTGTGTCGACGATCCCTTCAAAGTGGCGGATCGCTTCAGCAGCCAGCTCAGACTTTGTAGACAGCTCCTGCCATTTATCGAACTGGGCGAGGAGGTCTTTCCGCTCCCCCAAGAGCTTCAGGCCGGCATCGGGAGACGTGCCTTCCGGCAGGCCGACAGCGGCACATTGCGATTCCCACTTTTTCCTCGCGGCTTGGACGGCCTCGGTCAGGGGCGCGCGGCGCTTCTCGATCCTATCCCGTTCCGCCTGCAACCGGGCGAGCGCCTTCGCTTCCGCGATGCGCCGACCGGCTGATTGTTCCGCCTTCTGCACCCGCTGCTTGGCCGCGTCGAACAACAGAGAAAATTCCTTCGCATCGGATTCGCCCAGAACCGCTGCCAGCCGCTTCCGAGCCAGTTGGATTTGTTCGAACTTTCTGTCACGTGACTCTTGCGCCGCATGCAGCCTTTCCAGGCGCGCTCGGAACTCGCTCCAAAGGTCGCGCCATTCGAGCATTTCTTCCGGCGAACGCGGAGAGACCCCGCAGACAGCCCACTCGGCGTGCCAGGACTGATCGCAGTCGTCCAAAGTCGCTTGCAGTTTCTCGATTCTCCGGCTGGCGTCACCGGCTTCCTGTTCAAGTTGACCCAACTGTTGCCGCTTCTCTTCCGCCTGTGCGACCGCCTCGGCGTGCAGCCGCAACCGATCCGCGACCTGATCGGCCTTGGCGATCGCCATTGGGAAGGCCTCTTCAAGGGGTGAGCCCGGCACCAGTTCCTCGTTGGCTCCGGTGCCTTTCCATTCTGCGAGCACCAGACTCCAGCCGTGGTCCCGATGCTCCCTGGCAAGGCGCAGTGCATCCTCCGAAGGCAATTCTCCTTGTCGCTGTAACCGGTCGAGATCGAGTTTGATGGCGCCGGCATTTTTGGTCGCGTCCCGGATCGCGTCCTCTTCGGTCTTCACGTCCCGCCGGATACTTTCCATTCGTTCCTGAAAGCGCCGGATCGAAGCGGCGGCTGGGATGGCAAGCGCGGCGGTCGCATCGAGGTCCGCCGGTGCACCGGTCAATTGGCGATGCTGGCTGGCGGCCTCCCTGGTCAGCCGCTTCACCTCGGTTTCAATGGCGGAGAACGTGCGGTCGGCATCCGTGGCTTCGGCAGCAACGGCCAGCGCTTCACGGAGCGGCGTCAGATCTGCTTCCGGAAGAGCCTGAAGCTCAGATTCCTGAGCCTCGATCTGATTCAGGAGATCGGCTGCTTTTTCGGCACTTGCCGCCTGCTCGGCTAACTCACGGGTGAGTAGCTCGGCGGCCTCTTCGCAGAAAAGTCGCACTGGACTACTGAGTCGGTGATCCCCAAGGGCGGCGAATTCACCGGAAAGTTGCAGATTCTTCATGCCTGAACGGATCGCCGGCTCGAGTTCGGCTCGTGCGGCTCCAAATGCCGCGAGGGATCTCTGATTGGCGCGGTACGCACCCAAATCCTGATGCAGATGATCCAAGGAATCCGCCTCAGCCAATACGGCGGGAGCGGTGTGACACTCCTTCAATTGGGTCCGAAGCTGACCGATTTGATCCCTCAGGCGCTGGACCACCGCCTGCGTTTCTCGCACTTCTTCACGGGCGGCTCGAGCCTTGGGCACAAAGTCGCTGGCGAGGTCGGGCAGGGTCGGAAGCTGAGCCAATTTGTGCTGCTCTTCGAGGAGAAGACCGACCGTGGGCAGCGCGTCCTGGCAGCGCGAAATCCACTTCAGAGTCCGCTCGAGGTCGGCGATTTCACTCTCGAGTTTCCTCCTCGTCGCGCCGGCTTCGGAGAACTCTGTTTCGACGCGGTCCCATACCTCTGGATTGACGATCGCGTCACGGCATTGCCTCAACAATTCCTTGTAGCGGCTGACGGCCGGGCGAATAGACACGGTCGTTGAGGCGCGGCCCTTGAAGAGCCGATCGGCCTCCTCTTGCAAGGCATTGACGATCTTCTGCACCGGAGTTCCGCCCATGGTGGCCGAAAATAGGGCTGTGCCGATGTCGCCCTCGCCCCGGAGCAACTGCTGCGCTCCTTCACGAAGCTCGTGGGTTCCCAGGCCGAACATGGCCGAAAAGTAGGCTTGATCAACTCCACCTAGAAAGGGAACGAGGGCGGAATCCGACAATGGCTGGCCGGACGCGTCCAGGAGGGTGTTCTTGTTTCCCTTTCGCCGTTGAAAGATCAACTTCTCGCCTGCGCAGTTGCGAACCTCGCCGCTGATTCGGAGCGCGCCGTAATCGTGGAGGAAGTTGTCGCGTGATTGGGTATGGATACCAAAGAGCAGGTCACGGATGGCGCGGAGCAGGGAACTCTTACCGGCTTCGTTGGCGCCGAAGATGACGTGGAGATCGCAGGGTTGATCCGAAAACCGGAGATCCAGGTTCGTAAAAGGTCCGAAGGCCGGAACTTGCAGGCGATGAAATCTCACGGTGCCTCCCCTCCCTTGGTGCCGAGTGCATCGAGAATGATCGCCCTAACATCGCTGAGAACGGCGTTGCGATTATCGCCGCTCCATTCGGCCTCCACTTCCCGGCGAACTTCGAGCGGCAACACCTGAAGCATGTCTTCAATCTCGGACGGCAACGCCGCCAATTCGGCGTTGTCTTGGTTTAGGCTCTCAACGACAATTCGGGTTAGGTCATCCCGCTCGGCCAGCTGGGCGACGTCGTAGAGCGGGGTTGTGGAAATCGCGATGCGCTCGATCCAAATGGCCTCTTCGCCCTGATCCTGTGCCTTCGCCTGCACTTCGGCCCGCCAGCGCTGAAAGTCCCGGTGTAGCGAACCGTGCAAAGATGTAGCCCCGGTAATGACTATCCGGGCGGCGACCAGACGGCCTTCGGCAGCAGCCACGGCGTCTTCCATCGCATCACCGATGCGACGTAAGGCATCGGATTCGCTGTCGGACTTGGTCAAATTGACCGCCAGTTCCTTCCAGCGAACGACGTCCAGTGGATGCCAGTCGACGCTTTCGACCTCAAGCGAATCGTTGACAGTTATCAACCGGCAGCCGCGTGGTCCGGTCTCGCGAGCGTGCCGTCCCTGACAGTTTCCAGCGAACACGATCCACGGGTCCTGGCTGATGACCTCGGGTTGGTGAATATGACCAAGGGCCCAGTAGTCGTAGCCTTTCTCGCGAAGGTCGGTCTCTCCACACGGTGCGTAAGTGTCGTGTCCCGGTCTGCCGTTGAGGCTCGTGTGCAACAGGCCCAAATTGAATTTGCCGAGTATTGCCGATGGATATTCCTTCGCCAGGTTCTCTGGCACGGCTCTGTTGGGGAACCCACGCCCGTGGATCACCACTGGGTGCCCCGGCACTTCCTTGGATTCTGTGGTCCGAGTGGAAAAGACGTGTACGTTTTCGGGCAGGCTCAGTCTCTTGGAGATCACTGAGGCAGCGTCATGGTTGCCGGCAATAAGGTAGACGGAGATACCCTTTTCGAGCAGCCGGACCATCTGACTGCGGAAAAAAAGGCCGGTGCTGTAGTCCTTCCAATCTCCGTCGTAAAGATCCCCGGCGATCACGACAGCGTGAACGGCTTCGTCGACGGCTAGCTGAACTAGGTTCTCAAAAGCCCGCCGCGTGGCACCGCGGAGTAACGCGATGGGTGCTCCTTCGTGGGCTTCCAAACCTCGCAAAGGGCTGTCCAAATGTGGGTCGGCGGCGTGGATGAAGCGGAACATGACAACAATGGCGAAGCTTGCTTCTGTAACCGTCTAAGCTCCTGCGAACTTCGCGAGCAGGTTGCACGATTCTGTTAATGTCTTCGACGGTTTGCCTGCCGCCCACGCCCTCTCTAGCACGCTGGCAATGAACATGGCATTCTTATTCAAACTGCCCGCCTGACCAAGATCAGCTTCCGCTTCTGCCTTCCAAACTGCCCAATCACCTGCCGCGAAGTCGGATTCCACCCTCCTGCCGAGGTTTTCGCTCCAAATCACGTATGATCCATGGAACACATCTTCGCTAGGAAAAACTTGCGTCTGCTCCGCACCAAGAAGCCTCAGGAGTCGTCTATTATCTGCCATGTGCAGCGAACGCTTATGAGGGTTCTGTTCGTGGCCATCCGCATCGAACATCACAAACACTGGGATATTCAAGAGCTGGGCAATTGCTAGCGGCTGCGCTAATTCACTCTTCCCATTCACTGGCACAAAGTGGCATCCGCCACTGCGCCACTGCTCCCACAATCCAAGCAAATTCATGGCGGTCGAGAGGTATGCAACGTCCTCCAGTCCTTCCACTAGAACGATGCGTGGTGCAAAAAACATTTCACGCAGTGCGGGCTGTAGCACTTGATTGATCTTCGCGCGCACTCCTTGCGGACGCTTATAACGATCCTCCCCAAGAGTTGTACTCAAATAGGCCGCGAGTTGTGCGAACGTAAGCTCACTTACTCGGGCGTTGCCTGTCCCTGCAGCCCTTACGAGCCGTACGTCTTCGAAGCCTTTTCCAGTGACAAAATACGGGCTATGCGTACATGCGAACACTTGCGCATTTTTCGCACTTAGCCGCACGAGAACATCCCCGAGATGCTGCGCTTGCGGTGGGTGTTGAAATAGTTCTGGCTCCTCGATCCCAAGCAGCATTCGCGGCGCATCAGAATTGTCACACCCCGAAAGTTCCTGCAATAGGGCAAACATATACGAACGTTGCAAACCGTGCCCAAGGCGCCCCAGTTCTCCCACAAAGTTGTTGTCACCGGCATAGATTTTGGCGAACGGCTCTTCTATCCGAACAGCCTTTTGCAAATCCTTGTCCCAGCGCACCTGCAACTGAGTGTTAGGGTGCGCCCACTCGCAAAGCCGCTTCGTCAGGGAATCGGATAGCGAATCCAATACAGTCTGATTGTCGGCGAGAATGGCGTCGTACTCACGATGCGTCTGCTGCTGGAGTTCCTTGATACGATCGCCAAATTTTACCTTTGCTCGCACAGTACGTTCAATCAATCGGCCGAGGGCGGTATCCTTTGCCTCCGCTTGTTCGCTACTCGCGTCTTTCACTGCGGGGATAAAAATCCATTGTATATATTTTCCCAGCTTATGAGCTCCTTTTGAGATGCCATAAAACTCATCGCCACTTTCAATCAATTCACATGCATCCGGATGGGCGTTCTCGTAAGCACGGAGGGTATCTGTCATCGCAACCTTTGTCGCCGCGGACGGCAAGTCACTGTATCGTGTTCTTAGGTCAGCGAATATGGCTTTCAACTCCGTCACGGACTTCCCATCGCCTGCTGCTCGAAAAAAGCGGGCGAAATCTTTCATTGCCAAGCGCGAGCCGTGTTGCACCACGTCCGCAGATTGAGACGGTTCATCCCACGTCGCTATTGCCGTGACCACAAGCCGATCTTGGCGGACGTAATCCTTTAGATCTGCCTTCGCGTCCTGTCCGAGGTCGCCAAATGTAACTGTAATGCGAATTGGTTTTGACGTATCCTTCCCGTGAAAGTCTTCTTTCGACAGCGCAACTAAGTTTGTCGAGCCCGACTTTGGTTCACGGAAGAAGACATTGAGGGCGTTGAGGACGGTCGATTTTCCTGCACCGTTTGGGCCAACGAGGCATGTGTAATCTCCAAAGTTCACTGTTTCATTCTCGAGGCAGCGAAAGTTCTCGATTCTCGCTGAGAGCAGTTTCATTGGGCCAGAAGCAAAACCTGCGGACGCAACACACATGCGTCAACGGGTAAGACCGGATCCGCTGCAGTTTCCCCTGGTCTGATCAAGGATGTCATTCCCGTTGTGATCTGAAACTAGAGCAAAACACCTCAGATCTCACCCTGCACGCCCTTCCGGGCGCTTGAGGATGGCGAGTGCAACGTGAGGCCGGTTGGTTTGACGTAGGCGACGGAGCCCACTTGGACCGCACTGCGAACCAACCAATACGGAGCAGAAATCCTAGAGTGGCCCAAGCGCTGAGCCGATTCAGTGTGCGGGCGCTCGACGTGCATGCCGGTGCGGCATCGCAGGCTCGAAAACGCCTCTCGCCTTGGGATGTGAATCGGGGAGCCCGAGCCTGCTAATCAATGGCGGCGAGTATCCGTGGCGGTTTCGAAGCGCCACAATGTCGGGCTCGCCCGGGACACCGAAGTCCGCCAATCTCGTCTGCGTCGCGATGGACACTCCCGATGGACCCCGCAATCAATCGCGCTTGCATGAACGAATCGGCAGGCTGATCTCGCGGGGACAGTTGCGGCGGGCGCTCGATTTGCTTGACCGGGTGATCGAGGATCCCCTGCCTCTTTTCCAGGAGGAGGACTGGGTAGTACGAGAGCGGCGGCTGGCATGGCTCTACCGGATCGAGTTGCTTCGTGAATGGGGGCGTTTGACAGAGGCCCTGGCATGGACCTGCCTCGAAACCGAGATGGTGCCTGACAACGTGACGGCGCTGGCGCTCAGGGAGCGGCTGAAGCGGGAATCGGGATTGCGACGCAAGCCGACGAAGGATGATGCGCGGCTGGCGGGGATGGCGCGAAAAACGTTAAAGGATCAGTGGACGGGGGTTGCCGGGATGCGGGAACTGAAGGCCATGCTGCAGCGCGACGTCATCCTGCCGCTGCAGGAGCCCGAGGTGTACGCCCAGTACAGGCTCAATCTTCCGAATGGCATCCTCCTCTATGGGCCACCGGGATGCGGCAAGACATTCATCGCCCGCAAGCTGGCCGAGATTGCCGGATACTCCTTCATCGAGGTGAAGCCCGGCGACCTGGCGAGCACCTTCGTGCATGGCACCCAGGGCAGGATCGCAGCGCTGTTTGGGAACGCCCTGAAGCAGGCTCCATGCATGATCTTCTTCGACGAACTCGACGCCATGGTGCCGGACCGGAGCGACAGCCGCGTGGGTCATCATTACGCCAGCGAAGTGAACGAGTTTCTTGTACGACTGAACGAATGCGGTCGCCAGCGGATCCTGGTCATCGGCGCCACCAATCTGCCGAATCGAATTGATTCGGCAATGCTTCGGCCGGGGCGCCTGGACAAGAAGTTCTTCGTGGGGCCGCCGGATTATGAGGCCCGGTTTGAACTGCTGCGGATGGGCATGAAGGACCGGCCCCAACTGGACATCGACTGGCACGACTGCGCCCAACAACTGGAGGATTACACCTGCGCCGAGATCGAGCATGTCATAAACGAGGCCGCACGCCACGCCCTGGAGCAGAAGCGCGCAATCACGACGGGGGACATTCTCAGCGCCGCGGGCAGCAACCCGCCCGCGCATACGCCGGAGGACTTTGAACGGATGAGGATGACCTCATGAATCTCGCGCTCCGGTTTCTCGAAGCCACGGCATAGGTGATCGAGATCCACGCGGGGCAGATGTGGAAGGGAACCGCCATTCCTTATGTATCGTATTCGAATGGGATCACACTCACCGCACGATCTTCCTGCAGATCAACTTCCCTGGTTGCCTCTTTGTCATGTGAATTCTTAAACGTTGAGTCGCGTCGTCTTATCCCGCCGGCATCGCCGCCCAATGCAGTCCGAATCGGAACACATCGGCTTCCCGCTCCTGAGCCTCGAAGATCCTGAGGACGAAGGCGGAACAAGCTTGGACCCGCTGGGGCTCACGCCGATCGGCGAGCAACTGGCGGTCGACCTGGTCCCGGGCGTGCGCGAACGCCAAGTTTACCCGCGGTATCTGACTGCGATTGCCGTGTCGCTGGAGGTATGCCGG
This sequence comes from Verrucomicrobiia bacterium, assembly GCA_011525695.1. GTDB lineage: Bacteria > Verrucomicrobiota > Verrucomicrobiia > Opitutales > Opitutaceae > ER46. Next base: position 40,358 of record WYBX01000033.1, on the reverse strand, counting down.
GGCTTCGATCCAGACGAGCTTGCAACGGACGGCGTCAGCGAATCTTGGCAGGTCTTCGAATGGTACGTCGTCGAGGGGCTGGTCCGCTCGGCGGGGACGGGCGGCGAAGCCCGCGTGCCGGGATCTATGAAGGCGCGGAAGGCACTCTCCCAGAACCTGCCATTGTCAGCCAGGCGGTACCTGAAGAGTCCCTCAATCTTTGGATTCCACGGGGTCTACCGACTGCTTTCCCGGACGCTCCGTGTCGAACAGGCGGGTTACCTTGCAGACTTTGGATTCGAACTGCTCGACGTCTGGCAAAAGGAACAGGGATTGCCAGGGTTTCACGGGTCTTCCGACGGACCCGGGAAAAGCGACAGGCAAAAACTCGTTGAGGCAGTCAGGCTGGGCCTCAAGGCTGGCGCGACGGTCTACTCGGCGGCCTGGTTTGGGTGGAAGTTCTTTTTCGATCACTTGGAACCGACAAAATCCGGACCCAGGGAGGCGGAGCTAATCTGGCGGCAGTTGAAATCCGGTCTGACGGGGTTTGGTGGCGAGATCTTGGACTTTCTCGTATCGAAGCACGGACAGGCCCTTTCCCGCAATGACGACGTCAAGGAGAAGGAAATCTATTCGGTGCTGAAGAAGGCCGCCTCTGCCGAGCTGCGCGATCGAGTGGAGACCATCGAACGATATGAACATTTCTGCCGGCTGCTGCAGGATGCCTTCGACGCCTGCCGCTACGAAATTACCCAAGTGCGGCAGGGTGTATCCCCCGCCGGATTGAGTCGGCTCAAGCCGGTGGTACGGGCGGCGGAGCGGCTGCAGGACGCATACTGCTCGGCGGAGGAAAGTTTTCCGGACCTGGACCGACGGACCCGATTTCAACTCGTCTTCCAGGATGTGGCCCAAAAGAGGTCGCCGGCAGAATTCGTGGAGGCTCTCTACGAGCACCATCGACGGGTGCAGAAAGCGAAGCCGCCAGATGGAAAAGCGCGGTGGATTGAGCAACACACGGATGGCACGCTATTGATTCGACCCGACTACCGGCTCGATGAGTCGCCCAAGATGAGCACAGAGTTTGTGAACCCCTATCGAATCCGGCCGCTCTGGAATTTTGCAGCCAGTCTGCAGCAGGTATGAAACCTCTCAACTGAACGTATGGCGCGAAAGAGAAACGGAGAACAACCCGGTTATGGCCGAATCCTCGACGCCTGGGTCCCGCCGGAAGGAGCGGGCGAGGCGATTGGGTGCTTTGCAACCACCTTCACCTTCCAGCCGGCGTTCTTTGAAACGGAATGCCTCGGGAGAATGCTCCAGCTCGAATCGGATCCCGATACGAACTCCGCTCTCTATTTTATCGAGCGCGAGGAAAGCATGGCTCGACTCGTCAGCGCGTCCGTCGTCGTCGATCAGGTACACGCCCGCGGAAGTCGCAGCTTGCGGTGGGACTTGATTCCGTTTCGCAGCGAACGGGGAATCTTGCACGCCAAACTTTCGATTCTGCTCTGGCAGCACGTGGCCCGCTTGATCGTTTCCTCGGCAAATCTCACGGAGCCCGGCTACCGGCGAAACCTCGAGGTATTCACAGTTTGGGATTTCCATCGGGAGGGCCGTGTGCCTGCGGCGCTATTCGGACAGGCGACTGAATTCGCCTCCGAGATTCTTACCCACTGCCGATCGAGGAATCCGGCGGGATCGCCAGCGGTCGATCGGAGCGTGTCATTTCTCGCTGAAGCTGGAAGGCAGGTTGCGAGGTGGCTGCCGGCAGATACGCCGATGCCACGGTTCCGCAGCGCGTTGGTGGCGCTTACGCCACGGAGTGGCTCGGTATTCGAACAAGTGCAGTCACTGTGGCCCGGTGGATCGCCGGCCATCTCACTGCATGTTCTGAGCCCCTTCTTCGACAATGGAGTGGAGAATCTGCCGGCCCGTGCTGTCTGGTCGCTACTGCGCCAAAGGGGTGATGTCGGAGTTTTCTATTCTGTGGCGGCGGAGCCGATCGGCGCCTCCGGGCAATTGCAAGTTCATGCGCCGTCGACGCTCAGGGACAGCCAGCCGGACGGAAGGGAGGGCCGGGCGCATGTGATGTTCGACCGGATCAGGGATCTCGGCGGGCGCGCGCTGCATGCCAAGTCACTCTGGATGCAAGATGAATCCCGCTTTCTGCACCTGATCGGTTCGAGCAATTTCACCGCGGCCGGGCTTGGCCTTTCGAACGGTGGCCGGAGGAACTGGGAGTTGAACGTCACTTCCTGGGCGAAGCAGGACGAAGACGCCGAGTGCCGCAGGCGCAACGCAGCCTGGCCTCGACGCGATGACGACCACCCCATTGAACCGGCAAAGGACAGTTGGCAGCCGCTCCCAGCGCTAGAGGATGAGGGTGAAGGCAGCCTTGCCATTCTCCCGCGTTGGTGCGGCTCGGCGGTGTATTTCCTGGCGACTGGCGGACGCGCGGCATTAGAGCTGAATTTCGTAGGCGATGTACCCCTGGAATGGAGCATTCATGACGAATCTGGAAACAGGATATTGTTGGACCATGCCGGATGGTGCTCGGCTAAGTCGCCGTCGAAGATCGAGATCGCGTGGCCGGAGTCGCGCCCGCCGACTGAGATTCTTATTCGAATGCCCGAGTTGCCGGCCGAGGTGCATTGGCCGGTTGAGGTGCGAGCATTCGCTGACTTGCCGCCTCCACAGGAGTTGCGTGACCTGACGTTGGAACAATTGCTCGAAATCCTGACCTCCGCGCTACCGTTGCATCGATGTCTCCAAAAACTTGCCCGACGGGAAAGTGCGGAAAGTGATGCCAGATCCCCGGCATTGATGCTCGATCCTCTACGGCGGTTCAGCCGGGAAACACATCTGCTCGAGCGGACCCGCAGGTTCTCGCTGGCCATGGCAGGATTAAAGCGGCGACTCGAGCGCCCGATTTCCTCCGAGGAGTTCCTTCAATGGCGGCTTTACGGGCCTATTGGCGTGGCCAAGGTCGCCGCGGCGATTCTGAAGGAGGCTGGTTCCGATGGCGAAAAGGCCTTTCTCCTCGGTGAACTCGCACTGGAGCTTTCGCAGGTCCAGCCGGCAAATGAAATGGGTTGCCTGAGTCGAGCCCGGGTTCGCGAAGCAATCGGCGGACTCATCGCCGAGTTTCGGAAACAGGCTGAGCCGTTGCTGGCGGCAACGGACCCCGCACTGAAAGGTTACGTTGAACACGCTTTGGAGACGGCGCGGTCATGAACAACTGGTGTCCCTTCTTGACGGGCGTTAACCTTTACGTGGCGGGTCGCATCTCTCTGGAGGATGCCGAGCGTCAGGCGGCCACGGCATGCGAAATTCTCCGACGATTCAATGATCGCCCGGGCGTAATCCTTGCCGATGAGGTCGGGATGGGGAAGACATTCGTCTCGCTCGCTGTTGCCGCGTCTGTGGCGCTGCACCATCCAATGCGCCAGCCGGTCGTTGTCATGATTCCATCTGGCCTGAAGGACAAATGGCCGCGCGACTTTAGCACGTTCAAGGAGATGTGCCTCGCGCCGGAGCTGCGCGACAAACTGCAATCTGGTTCTGCAGAGACGGGAGTTCAGTTCCTCAAGTTCCTGGATGATCCGGATGACCGTAGGCGGCAGATAATCTTTCTCACTCACGGGGCGATGCAGCGAGCCCTTACTGACGAGTGGGTGCGCCTCGCCGTGATTCGCCAGTCCCTCCATCGACGCTGGGGGATCGACGATTTGCGACGCTCGCTGGCCCGCTGTATAGGCCAGCTTGTTCATGGTCTCGGCAGAATTGACCGTCGCAATCATGCGGTTTGGGAGCCGCTGCTTTCATCCGGCCCGGACGAATGGGCCGGCATCCTGCGTCGCGCCGGCGTGGAATTGAGCGATGGCGACGACCCCGTCCCTCAACACCTCGTGGAAGCTCTCGGTCGGATCGACACGAATCCGGTCTATGAAGCGGTACAATCCATCCCGTTGCGTGAGAGTGTGAACTATGACGACCGGGTTCGAGCGGCGCGCGATCGAATCAGCGATGCGATCCGCGGGCTCTGGACCGATTGCATTCGAGAAATGCGACTGCATCTGCCGCTGTTGATTCTCGATGAAGCGCATCATCTGAAGAACGCCCGCACGCGGCTCGCGTCACTCTTTCAGTCGGATACCGATGGAAGCGAGCAACAAGCCATCCGGCCCCGCGGGAGTATGGGCGGAGTGTTTGAGCGGATGCTTTTTTTGACAGCTACGCCTTTTCAACTCGGCCACCACGAGCTTTGCTCCGTTATCGCGCGATTCGAAGGGATCGATTGGCAAAGTGTCCGCCACCCTCGAATTGCACGGTCCGAATACCGGGAGGATGTGAAACTTCTTCGCAGCAAACTTGATCGCGCCGAGGCGACTGCGCTTGTGCTGAACGAAACCTGGGGCCGGCTGATGCCCAAAGACGTGGTGATCGATGGCATGACGGAACCTGATCCTGATGCGTGGTGGCAGCGTGTCGTGGAAGAATCGGCCCCAACGGGGATCGGCGGACAGATATTGGAGACGTTTAGGCGAACCAAGACTGCATTCGATACAGCTGGTGACGCCCTTCGCCCCTGGGTGATACGGCATCTGCGAGCAAAGACGCTGGTTGCGACAGATGGAACGTCCACCTTACGGAGAAGACCGTTCGTAGGCGCTGCCATCCTCACGGATGGGGAAGACATTTCCCATGGCTTGCCGGTGGATGGACGGGCCCTTCTGCCGTTTCTTCTGGCTGCGCGCGCCACTCTGTGCCGGCCCGAGGAGCGGCCCGTATTTGCTGAGGGACTCGCATCATCCTACGAATCCTTTCGACACACACGGGATAGACCCGCCGAGTCTCTGGATGATGACGATGCCGGAGCAACGATAGCTGATCCGGCGAAAGACCGGGTTGAATGGTACCTCGCCCAATTGGATTCGAATCTACCGCTGAAGAGTTACGGCGACTCGATTTCCCATCCAAAGGTCGCGGCCACGGTCAATCGGGTGGTCCAGGCATGGAAGGCTGGGGAAAAAGTCGTCGTATTCTGTCATTTTGTTCGAACGGGGTACGCTCTTCGTCGCGCCATTTCGGGCCGGATTCGCGAAGCCATTGCCGAAGACGCTGGCCGGAAGCTTGGGCTTCCTCAGGAAAGTGCGTTTGCTGAGTTGGAGGAGATCGGATTGCGATTTTTCGACAGCGATTCAAGAGCCCGCCAGGAGATCGTAAGACAGGTCGAAAAGTTGCTCCGTCCACACCCGGTCTTGGCGGAACACGCCGAAACCATCCAAGACGTGGTCCGCCGATTTCTGCGAACGCCGTCATTTCTTGTGCGATTCTTTCCTCTGACCGAGACGCAAAGGCTGACGGCAGATGCGATTGGCCGCGCATTCGAGAGTTGCGACTCGTCCGGTCTAAGCCTGGCGGCGTTGCTGCAGCACTTCTTGGAATTCCTGTCCGTGAAATGCAGTGCTGACGAGCGAAAGGATATCCTCGATGGGGTAAATCGGATGCAAACCGGCGGAATCTCCGACAAGGATGCAAGGAAGACTTTCGATTCAGACGAACTGGTGGATCGAGACGAGCAACTCATGCCCAATGTTCGGTTGGTCAACGGCCGGACACGCCCCGAAACCCGGCAGCGGCTCATGTTGACGTTCAATAGCCCTTTCTTCCCGGAGATCTTGATTGCCAGTGCCGTAATGGCGGAAGGGGTGGACCTCCACCGTTATTGCCGCTATGTCGTGCATCACGACCTATGCTGGAACCCCAGCACGCTGGAACAGCGAACAGGCCGGATCGATCGGATAGGCGCCAAGGTGGAGACGGCTCGGCTCCCAATTCACCTTTATAAACCGTTTCTCGCTGCTACTCAGGACGAACGCCAATTTCAGGTCGTCTCGGATCGCGAACGCTGGTTTAATATCGTGATGGGTGCGGAATACCGTGATGACACAGCCTCAACAGAACGACAGGCCAGGCGCGTGAAGCTCGCCAGCGAAGTAAGTGAAGCACTGGCGTTCCATCTGGAAGTTTCGCCCCCGACGCCGCAATTGCCTCCTAGTCCAGCGACTCGCTGAAGCCGAAAGCATTGTGACGTTCTAGCATCGCTGCGGTATCATAGCCTTGAGAAACGCCTCCTCCGTTATGATGCGGATCGGAGAGCCGCGATCCTGTTGCTCAATCGCGGCGAGTATCTTCCGTCCGCCCTTCGAACCGGCGGCCCATATTGGAGAAGTAGCTCCGACCACGAGAAGATCCGTACTCCAAGCAACCGCCTCCTGGGGCGTCGCTCCCGCACGGCGAGCGAGGCGCTCAAGCTTGTCTCGGAAGAATGAACCCTTTCCGGTGAATACAATGTTCTTCCCTGAAATGCGGCCAGCGCGCGAATAAGAGACGTCAGGCGAATCCCAGATCTCCAGAAGCCTGTCTGCATTTTGGAGGCGGTGCTCTCGCGGAGCGATCGATCGGTAGATGAGCGCCTTCGCATGGTCCGAACAGTTGAGGCGGTGCACTATCCTCCGCTCGATGGGGCCTTCGACTGAAGCATCGAGAAGGAACGCCAACAGCTGGCCAAGTTGCCAGACATCGTCGCGCGGCTCCCAGTTTGCGCGTTCACGAAAAGCGGAGTCCGGAGCGTGCCAAACATTGAAGCAATCCGCTTTGACCGGCCGGCCAACGCCATGGAGGGCAATGCCAAAGTCCGCCAGAATGAGTCGTCGACCGTCGAGCGACAGCAGGGCGTTCATCGGAGTGATGTCTCGGTGGACCGCGCCCATGCGATGAAGTTCAGCCACAGCTTCAGTGAGGTGCCTGAACTGCCTCAGCAAATCCGCCGTCGTCCACTCCGGTCGGTGGTCGGAAACGCTCCCGCGGGCCAATTCGAATACCGAACAATAAGCGATCTTTCTGCCAACAGCAGCCACGAACTCGTCCGACATCTGAATTGCACCGGCGCATTTTTGGAGAATCTCACCGAAGTAGCACTCACGATGCCAAGGCACACTCGTCCAATTCATTTTCAAGCACACCGGTTTGTGGACGTGATTTCCCTTCTTCGGAACCGCCTTCCATGTCTCTCCAAATCCGCCTTCCCCCAGACGATGAAGTAGCTTGTACCGGAGCCCGGTGCGGAGGCTGAGCAGGGTGGGCAGTTTACGTGGCATGCTTCTGCATGGCGAAGTGCCGCGTCGATTGCAGCCATGAACGCAGGGATCCTCAGTGATTTAATGATCTCAGCGGAGATACCCTATCCCTCGGCACCTTGGGCAATCCGGATTACGATGGCAGGTGCATTTCCGCTCCGATGAGGAGAACCGTGATGCCCTTGGCCTGCGATCACCCCTCTATGACAATGCTGCAATGCCGACCTTGACTACTTCAATCTTCGCGTGACTCGCGATTGACCCGGCTTGGGCGCTTCGCGCCGGAATTGCGATTGTGCCCAATGCCAGTTCGGCGAACATGAACCCGCCGCATGCGTCTTCTTTCCAAGTCGAAGATCATCGCCTTTCGCCAGTGCTCGAAGCGGCTCTGGCTCGAGATTCATCGGCCCGAATTGCGAGAGGACTCGGCCGGGACGCTGGCGAGCTTCCAAGTCGGCCATCAGGTGGGCGACGTCGCCCGGCGCATCTATGATCCGAAGCGGAAGGGGGCGACCATCGATGTGCAGGCGGAAGGTTTCGGTGGCGCCCTGGCCCGCTCCGCAAGGCTGCTCGCCGAGTCGAGGCAGCCCGTGTTCGAGGCGGGAGTGCAGGGCGGCGGAGCGCTGGCCTTTGCCGATGTCATGCTGCCCGCGACCGACCGCGGCAAACGCGCGTGGAGGATGGTTGAAGTGAAATCCTCCACCAGCGTGAAGGATTATCATCACGACGACGTTGCCGTGCAGGCGTTCATCGCCAGGGCGGCGGGGGTGCCGCTGAAATCGGTCGCCGTGGCCTGCATCGACAGCTCCTGGGTTTATCCCGGAAAGGACGACTACCAGGGCTTGCTGGTGGAGACCGATCTGACGGATGCGGCCTTTGAACGGGCGGCCGAAGTCGGGGATTGGATCGCTGAGGCCCGGGACGTGGCGGCACGGCGCAGGGAGCCGGCAATCGACGTTGGCGACCACTGCCACACGCCGTTCGAGTGCGGGTTCTGCAACTACTGCAACCGGGGGAGATCGCAGCCGGAATATCCTGTCGATTGGCTGCCGAACCTTTCCCAGGCCAAACGCGCTGACCTTGCGGATCAGGGTGTCGACGACCTGCGTGGAGTGCCGGACGCGCTGCTCAACGAGAGACAGCGGTTGGTCAAGCGCTGCACGCTGGACGACACCATGCACTTTGACGCCGCCGGTGCCGCGGCCGATCTCAAGCAACACGGTTTCCCGGCATATTTTCTGGATTTCGAGACCATCCAGTTTGCAGTGCCCATCTGGAAAGGCACGCGGCCGTATCAGCAGATTCCCTTTCAATTCAGCCTGCACAGGCTCACGCCGCCGGATAGGCTCACCCACGAAGCCTTCCTCGATCTCTCCGGCGCGGACCCATCCGGGCCCTTTGCGAAGGCCTTGATCGCGGGCTGCGGCTCCAAGGGGCCGATCTTTGCGTATAACGCCGGATTTGAGTCTGCCCGCATCGGCGAACTGGCGGAGCGATTCCCCCGGCTGGCGGGACCGCTAATGAAGATCAGCGGGAGGCTGGTCGATCTGCTTCCGGTCGCCCGGAACCGTTTCTACCACTCATCCCAGCAAGGGAGCTGGAGCATCAAGTCGGTGCTGCCCGCGGCGGTGCCTGAGTTGAGCTATTCTGCGCTGGAAGGCGTGAATGACGGGGCGATGGCGATGAACGCGTACTGCGAGGCGATCCAGCCCGGTACGACTGCGGAGCGCAAAGCCGGGATCGAGAAGCAGCTCCGGGCCTATTGCCAACTCGATACCTTTGGGCTGGTGCGCCTCTGGCAACTCTTCAGCGGGAGAACGGCGCGCTGACGCGGACGGTTGTCGGTTGTGTGATCCCAAGTCTTGAGGCACAGCTGACGGTCGCCCTTCGATAGCGTTCGATTTCCCTTCACTACGGAAGTCGGCGGCAGGCAGGAGGCCGGCCCCAAAAGAACGTTGGTTTCACCAAGCCTTGCGACCTCGTGCCCGTATTCGCTTCTGGCGGCTTTGGACGTTGCGGCTTCTGGGCGCCAACCCGTTGGACTGATTTTATGGGCGTGTCCGGGCGGGGAGCGTGTCGTCAGAGCGATTCCAGTGCGGCGAGTTCCTGAAATTCCTCCAGGAGCTCCGGGTAGCGGTTGGAGAGGAACCGCCTGACCTTGGCGTTTTCCAGCAGCCGCTTCACGTAGCGCTGAACCGCGTTCAGATGCAGTGCGTTCTCCCCGAATTGCTCCTGATGGGCGCGATAGTCCCGCTCCAGCGACTCCATTTCCTTTTCCATTCGGGATATCTCCTCATGCGAGATCCCCGGCATCTTCGGCTTCCGGGCATCGACCAGCTGATCGGTCTGCGTGCCGATGACGAGCGCCTCGGCGTAGGCGCGGGTGTAGTTGTTCGCGCTGACCATGAGCTGCGCCATGTCGATCTGGCGAACGGCCTTCGCTTTTCGGAACAGCCTGAGCGCGGTGGCCGTTATCGGCTTGTCCTTCAGCAGCTCGACTGCGTCGGGATGGATTCCATCGAGGAGGTTGAGGCTGGCCTTGATTCTGCCGACATCGACATCCAGCGCCTTCGCGATTTGCGTGGCCGTGACGCCATGCTTGATCGCCCGCAGGATCATCGCGTGCTCCTGGATGAGCGACAGCCGGTTCACCTTGTCGTTGTAGGTGAACGCATCGTCGTCCTTCGCCACCAAGCAGAACGCCTCCGTCCGCCCCAGTTCCTGAAGCGCCTTCAATCTCATGTGTCCATCGAGGAGGAGATAGGCTCCCTTCGCACCCTTCTGGGGATACACGGCGAGCGGTTCGATGACGCCGACCTCGCGGATGGACGCCAGCACCGCGCGGTACTTGCCCCATGCATGATCGGAGGGCTTGATCTGCCGGATGGGATGAATCGCAGACAGCGGGAGCGTGATCCCGTCGAAATCGAAAGCGGCACGGACCGAGGACTTCATGCTACCTGCCTCGCCCGCTCCGCCAGGAACTTTGGCATTGTCTCCATCTTTTCGGCACGGAGCAGGGTCACGTAGTGCTCGTCATCGAGCAGAACCTTGAAGGCGGCCGACGCCGACAGGAGGCGCGCCTCGCAGAGCTTCGCCTTTTTCACGAGCAGACGCTGGCGCTGCGTCTCATGTCTGTAGGCAATGATGAGACTGTCCGCACTGGTTCGATGAGGGCTACGGCTATGCCGGGGTCCATAGCTCCTGCCAAAGTGACGCCGCTGGTCCACGATCCGTCGGAATGATGTCAGTGTCTTCTGGTTCATCTCCTTTCGCTCATAGGCTTCCATCAGGATCCGCTGCGAAGCCTCGTCGGAGGCGCCCGCGATGCGCATCGCAATCGTGACCGGGATGTTTCCATGGAGCACTGCTTCCAGGAGGCGCTCCTCGCTCTTGCTGAGCATATTCAGGATGTCGCGAATGTACTCCTCGCAAAGCCCGGTCTTGGACGCGATGTCGGCGTAACTGTCGCCCTGCTCCTTCATCCACTGGATCATTTTCACCTGATCGAGCGAGCGCACCCGGCGCCGGGCTATGTTCTCGATCAGACTCGCGATGAGTCCCTCCTGCTTCGAGTAACCCCGGACCAGCGCGGGAATCTCCTTTTGCCCAAGTGCGATGTAGGCCTCCAGGCGGCCCTGACCGCAGACGAGATCGAACAGTTCACGCCCATCTGCGTTCGGAGCGGCACGGGACACCGTGATCGGCTTCTTGAGGCCGATCGTCGCGATGTTTTCCACGATGCGCTCATATTTCTTCCGATCTCGCGCGCGGGGGTTCACGACGCGAATCCGGTCGACCGGGATGAGCCTCACCTTGGAATCGTCCGTCATGCGGCATCCTCCACGGAGATGCGCTCCACCATCTCGAAGAAAAATTCGAGATCGTCGAACCGATAGGCGTCCAGGAGAGCATGGTTGCTCTCGGTAAGCCGAAGATTGGCCGCGTTCAGATCGAGTGCCGGGAACAGATAGTAGTCCTTGATCGCCTTGTTGGTTTCATCCATCCGGACCGCGATCGTCAGGTCGGGACGAAGGCTCTCTTCGAAGCGAAGAAGCCAGCGAGCGGATCCGGTTTCCGTTCGCAAGGCCCGTGAAAGGACGAGCGAGACGGTCAGCTCATGTTCCAGGACAAGCAGTTCGGTGGCGGGGTCGCGTTCGACGGAGACGCCCATCGAGGCGAGCCGGGAGATGACCTCTTGGACTATTTCCGGGTGCCTGGCGCGCAGGTAGCGGTTGATTTCGAGAAAGGAGTAGTCGATGCGGGGCGTATAGCCGACCAGCTGGTAGGCCCGGACCAGGCTGCCGAAGCGGTGGCGGAACGCGGCACTGGAGGGCAGGCCGTCCTGTTCGTCGATCAGCAGCCCGGAGATTCGGCCGTGCCGGGACCAAAGCTGCTTCAGCGACTGAAGCATCTCGTCGTCCGTGAAGCGTCGGGATCGGGCGAGGATTGTCTCCTGCACCTTTGCAAATAGCCCAGGATCGATGATTCCCTCAAAGGCCCCGTCGGCACGGATCCACATTTCCGGGGGATTCGTGACGTGCTTGCGCTTCAGCTTGAAGGAGGTCCGATGGTAGAGGTTGTTGCCGATGTACTTCTCGTTCGTCAGGACCTGATGGACGGTGCCGCGTGTCCAGGGACGCCCGAGGTCGGTTGGAATCTTACGGGTATTGAGATCGTCGGCGATCTCCCGCTCGGACTTTCCCTGGTCGAGAAAGGAGCGGTATATCTCGAGGACGACCTTCTGCTCCTCCGCCGGGCCGGGCACCAGCACGACGCGATCGGTCTGGAGGCTCTTGTGCTCGCCGAATTTGAGCGTCCCTTTGTGGTTGCCCGCCTGATCGATCAGCATCCGGCGCAGCCCATACCCCGCGGAACCACCCTGCTTGAACCCGAGCTGGATAAGCCGGCAGGCACCCTGAAACACCTTCGTTGAAAGTTCGCGGCTGTATTCGCCGGCCATCGAGCGCTTGACGCTCTTGATGATGTTGGAGGTGGGGCTGCCATCGTTCTCGAACTGCTCGGCGCAGTAGTGGACGGCGATCCCGGCGCGCTTGCATATATACTCGTAGAACCCGCTTTCATCGGCGTCCTGAAACCGGCCCCAGCGGCTGACATCGTAGGCGAGAATGGCCTTGAAGCCGGTATTGCCGGCTTCGACCTCGGCGATCATCGCCTGAAGACTTTCGCGACCCCTGACCTGCAGCCCGCTTTTGCCCTCGTCGGCGAAGACCCGGACGATGCTCATTCCGCGCCGGGCGGCGTATTCCTTGATGCGATCGAGCTGGTTGGAGGTGGAGTACTGCTGATGTTCCGTGGACATGCGGACGTAAGCCGCGACGGGAATCAGCTCGCTGGCGGAACCGGGGGTGCCCGATGCCTGAGTGCTGGAGATCATGGATGGCCTCCCAGCGAGCGGCGGGAATTATGGATGTGCGCCATTCCCGGCTGTCGCGGTCGGCGCCTTGTTGATCTGCGTAAGAATCCCATGACCAAGCAGCATAAGCCGGCTCAGCTCGCGGGCTATCTCGTCTTGTAACGCAGATTTTGTGAGATGAGATACGAGTCCCACTACGAGGGAAAAGTGCGTGTCAAACTCGTCTTGTAACGCAAACTGACGGGCAAGATCGGCCAGTTCTCCGCGGAGCAGGTAGGGTCCGACTCGGGCGCGGCGTCGCCAGTAACCCGGGTGATCCTTCCGCCATTCCTGCACCCGAATCAGGTTTGCCCGGCCCTTGAAGTGATCCCGGTTCTCAGTTTTTCGGAGCCATCGTTTCTGAGCCAAGGCCCGGCCGGCCTCTTTGCACGCCTCTCGTGGACAGTACCGCTGGCGCCAGGCCATCCGTGGATCAGCACAGAAGTTGCGACCGCAGTGCGCGCATCTCCGCCGTAGCTTTTTTTTGAGTTTTCGCCTTCATCGTCCGCAGCGTGCCCCAGCGCCATGCCCGTGCGAGCGGAGAACTCTCAGCTGCAGGACTCCCCGAGCTGCCCGTCTGCACACGCTACGCCGTGGGCTCGGCCCGTAACCGGCACCTCTCCGTCAGCTGATGCGCGATCCGCTGAATCTGTTCCGATGAGAGCGGTTGCTTGGGGTGATTCGGAAACGAGTGTTTGATCTCTTCCGGATTGAGCACGTTCACGTCACCCACGGTCTTTCGATCCACCCACCACCCCGGAAGCGTCAGAATCGCACTGGCGAGCACTCGTTCGCCCGTGGCCTTCGTGAGCCACTCCGCGAGCGTCCGCGCATTCCGTCGCGCCTGCTCCAGCGCACGACGATCCCTGTGCCCCTTTGGGTACAGCAATGTCTCGCCGTCGAAGGTCACCGTTGCCTTCTCCTGCCCTTTGATGTCCGCCGGCTTGCGCCGCGTCTTCGTCTCGACGGCATATACTCCCGGCGTACCCACCAGCACGTGATCGATATTGAACCCTTCAAAGGGCACGTCGTGAAACACCTTGAATCCGGATGCCAGCAGTTGATTCAGCTCCTCGCCGACAACACGCTCTCCCATGAAACCGAGTCTGTAGTCCCATAACCGGCGGACCAGCACCTTCACCTTTCGCCACTGCCAGAAGGTTACCGCAGCAACAATGGCGAAGACCAGGACTCCCAGCATCCAACGGAGTGGTCCCGGTGCTGTTACCGTCAGCATGCACCCGCCCGCAGTGATCACCGCTACAGTGAAAACGTGATCTTCCAATTTCTCACTCATCCGATCAATCTCGAGCCGCAAGGATTCCCCCGGAGGCCGGAGCGGCAGCTGCGTGAACGGCTGTGATGCCGTCTCCCCATACTGCTCTTTCATGCGATGCAGCATGATTCCCGCGGCGATCATCGGCAGGAAAAATGCACCTGCGATGACGATGGAACCCAGGATCTCACGGATGAATGCGTCGATGTTCATAGATAATGGAGTCGATCCGGAGCGCGCATTCCATCCGTGCACCTCAGTGTGCACAATCATTTCGACCGCCGGATCTCGGGCGAATGTCCCGCTTGACGTTGGCGCCAGAAGCACCGGAGCCGCGCAAAGTTTGCGATGCGCTCGGACTCGGTTTCCGAGAATCCATGAACGCTTTGCATCCATGGGAAGCTCGGCTGCTACTGGGAAGTCGAGCGCTTCCGAGTCGTAGTCTGGAAGCGGAGGTTCGCCGAAGGCTTCGCTGGCCCCATCCGCTTGCCGTCCAATCCTCGAGGCGCAGTGATCCGGGAGTTGGCTCTTGAGTCGCGCGGCAACCCGCGCGGAATCGAAGGCCATGCCGGCACGGATCTTCTTTCTTCGAATATCGCTGCGTGGAATCGATTCCGTGTGGCGCGGCATCACTGTGCCGGCCACGGTTCGATTGTCAGCGCTTCACCAGGTGCTCCAAGCCACGATGGGCTGGCACGATTGTCACCTGCATGAGTTCACCGCTCGAAACGGCGAGCGGTTTGGCGTCCCGGAACATGACGATTATGATCCGCCGCAGGATGAAAAGCTGCACAAGCTCGAGGAGTTTCTGGGAAAACCGCGCGACAAGCTCCGGTACATCTACGATTTTGGCGATAGCTGGGAGCATGTCATCGAACTGAAGCTGGTTGCCGAATACCCCAAGCGTCCAACGCGTGCTGAGTTCATCGACGGCGCCGGCAATTGTCCGCCGGAGGATTGTGGCGGCGTGCCGGGGTATTACGAAATGCTGAAAGCGATCCACGATCCGCAACATCCGGAGCATCGCCAGTTTCTCGACTGGCTGCCCAACGGGACGTTCGACCCGGACGAGTTCGATCCGAAACTCACTGAGATCGTTCTCAGATCGATTCGCGTCTGAGCTGAATCCCGGTTGGTCGCGCGCCGGTTGACGAGCGCCGCGGATCTGCGAATCTCTTCCCGTGCAAGACCCGATGCCCCACGCAGAGCCCGAGCGACTTTCGGCTGAGCAGGTGCGTGAGTTGCGCATTCACATCGTGCGGACGTTGCTGGATTCCACACCACGCGAGGATTGGGATCGTTACGTCCTGGACACCGAGCCGGACGTAGCCTCAGTGCTCAACGCCTGCCGGGCGGAACGATCCTGAATTCTCACGGCTCGTGCCAAGAAGCAGTTCGGTTGACCGCGTGGCCAAGGTGATGCGCCTACTTCAAAAGCCTGACATGAAGCCTGGCCACCTGATCGACGGGACGAGAAAGCCGCTCAAGGCAATGTTGCCCGCCCTCGTGGAGTCGCCGCCAAATGTTGGCCATTATTGCCCACATTCCAATCGCTCCCCTGTTGGAATTGCACACCGCGTGGCTCCCTCCGTTGGAATTGCAGCTACGGGCGTCCTTCCCCCGTTGGAGTTGCACACCGCGGGGCTATGTTAACGGCGTTGCCCGAAAGCTGTCCAAAATCCTGTTTTTGGTTTCACTTTTCCGCAGCAGTGTGCATTTGGATGCTCTGTTCTAAAACAATATCCCTTAACTAAGTCCGCTGCTATTGAGCGACTTGGATCTCTGCTGGCGGTGCCTTTCGAATCCCCGTGGGGACGCCAGCCTTCGCGACAGCGGGGCGCAGGCTTGTCATTTTCCGCGGCAGGCGGACGCTGCGACATGGCCCGGAAAGAAAAGATCGAGGCAGGGTTCGAGAAGGCGGGGCTCCCGACGGCGCGGCGGCATGTTTTCCTGTGCACCGGCCCGGACTGCTGCGACCCGGAAGCCGGACAGGCGGCGTGGGACGAGCTGAAGCGCAGGCTCAAGGATTCCGGGCTGCCCGTGATGCGCACCAAGGCGGCGTGCTTCCGAGTCTGTCACGGCGGCCCGTGGCTGGTGGTCTATCCGGACGGCATCTGGTATGGGGAGATGACGGCGAAGCGCGTGAGCCGGATCGTCACCGAGCACCTCGGCGAAGGCCGGCCGGTCAAGGAGTGGATCGCGCAGGTGCACCCGCTGGAACCGGCGGATGAACCAGATAGAGATGGCCGTCCTCCGCGCCGATGAGGAGTTCGCGGCGACCGTCGCCATCCAGGTCGATCGCGGTTGGCTTCGTGGCATGACCGGCGAGGACATGGGAGCTGACGCGCCCCGTGTCGCGGAAGACCTGGCGGCCGGCGGCATCGCGACCCAGCCCCCGGAACACATTCACGTTTGGAACGCCATTCATGATCAGGTCCGGCTCGCGGTCACCATTCCAATCCATGAAACAGAACGTCCGGCGACCCGAGCGGCCGTACCCATCGGAATTGAGCCGGAGCCAGCCCGACTCCTGGTTCGTCGGCTCACCGTCGCGCTGGAAGGCACTGGAGCCCTCGCTCCAGAAGGCACGCTGCGGCAGCCCCAGGATGAGGGTGCCATCCGGCTTCCGGTGGCGCTCATAAAGCGCCAGGTATCCCTCCGCGTCGGACAGCACGAGGTCCATCAATCCGTCGCCATTCCAGTCGATCATCTGGGGCGACGTCCGCCACTGGGTCACCAGTTCGCTCCCCTCCGGCTTCCACCAATTCCATGCCGGGCTGGGCGCGTTCGCGCCCGCGGGCAAATCGAGTTCCACCGCCCGGGCTTCGGCGAGGCGCGGCGCCCGGCGTGAACCCACGTTCCTGTACCAGACGATTTTCCCCCAAATTCCGTTCGTGATGATGTCCGGCAGCCCATCCCCATCCCAATCTTCCACCGTCGGGACGGAGTAACCCCACTTGGCCTCGGCCGGCCCCTGGATGGAGCCGTTGGCGCCCGCCTGCTCGCGAATGAGCCGGCCCGCAGCGCTCAGGTGGCGCGGCGCCGCCCAACGCACCGGGCTCCCCCCGAGGTTCTCAATGAAACCGAGGTAACCGGCCGTGTTTCCGCAAATCAGATCCTCGTCGCCATCGCCATCCCAGTCGAACGCACAGGGCGTGACCAGCGCGCCGAACTTCACGTCCGCGGCGAATTGCCGGAAATAGCGCGGCGGCAGGAATTGCGGCATCCCGTCGACCACTGCGCCCGTGTTCTCAATCAGCGCGACCCGGCCGTCTTCGTCGCCGCACACGATGTCCACGCTGCCGTCGCCATTCCAGTCGATCGCGGTCGGCGTGATCATGCACAGATCCATCGTGAGCCGCTTTCCGGCGACGCGGAGTTCCCGGCCAGCGGCATAGGCCGGCTGGGTGCGCGTCCCGATGTTCGCATAAAAGGTGAAGCCGTCGCGGAATTCGCCGCAGATCAGATCCAGCTTTCCCGCGCCGCGAAAATCGGCCCACATCGGCGAGGGCATCCCGTAGGGATCGATGTCCCGGCCCCCGGCCTGCAGCCGCTCGGGAGCCGCATAGTCCGGCCGGTTGTCGGTGCCGACGTTGCGCAGGAGGTAGACGTAGCCATGCAGTTTGCCCCGCGTCCACCGGCCGTCGGCATTGTACGCGCCCTCACCTCCCTGCAGCGGACCGAAATCGCCCCAGAAATCGATGCCGAGCGTGACATCGAGATCGCCGTCGGCATCGAAATCGACCAGCTGCCACTGGTTCTGGCGAATGCTGCCCGGCTCGGCATGAATCCGCGTCGGCACCTTCAGAGATACCGGCCTTTCAAACTGCGAATTCAGGAAATCGGGATAGGTGTTGGCGCGGAAGGTGAGCGTGTCGTCACGGTTCTTCGTCGAGGCCGTGGCGGTGACGATCGGCCGGCCGGTCACATGGGAGATGCCGACGGAGGGGGCGGCGTCGCCGATCCGCACCGCCGGCCTGAAGATCGCGAGCTTCGTCTGGGGATCGATTTCGCCGCTGTTCCCGAAGAACCACGTGCCGTGGTAGGGCTTGTCGGTGCAGACCACCACGAGATCGTTGAGCCCGTCCTGGTTGTAATCCATCGGCAGTGGCCAGGCCCAGAGACCGACGCCAAGGTCGACCGTGAGCCCAGGGTGGTTGTACGCGAGCCGTCGCAACTCCTGGGCGGGCGCGTGGAATGGCAGCCAGGCGGCGGTGGCAAGCGAGAGCACGCGGGCAATCGTCTTCATACGGTCAATCTCGATTCCGGAAATCAATGGACGCTGGTGCCGCCGCTCCAGTCCGGTTTGGCGATCGGCATGGTTCGGCACACCGCGGGGCTCCGGCACGATCCCATTTTCGGCGGTACAGGCAAGCCGCTCGTCGCAACTGACGGGCCCCAGCCGTAGGGGCGCAGCAAGACTGCGCCCCTACGAATCCAATTCTGATCCCGGATTCAGGCCCTCATCGCCTGATGGGGATGAGGCGCACCCTCGCCGCGTCGAATTGTGTCGGCGCCGTTACGGCCCGGTGATCTTCCGGTGACACCAGAGCATTTGAATTGATAAAATTGATCCCGGACGTGTCGTCCCGCATCATGTCATGCGCCCACACGCCCACGCTCTTCTCCTCGCGTTCGCCTGCCACGCCCGCGATTGCTCTGGCGCTGGTCTTGATCGCCAATTTTCGCGGCATGGCCGCGGACAGCGGCACGGAGACAACGCCGCCTCCAGCCATCCCGCGAAAGGAACGGGTCATCACGCTCGAGACGTTCTCGGTCTCCGCCGAAACGGTCGCAGATTCGGACATCGGCCTGCTGGGGCTGCGGCAAAAGGCGATCGCAGTGAGCGATGCGATTGGCGCCGAGCAGTTGTCGCGACTCGCGCTCGACACCGCCGCCGAGGCGATCGGCAAGACCACCGGTGCCAGTCTGGTTGACGGAAAGTACGCGGTCATCCGCGGCGTGGGCGAACGCTACACCTACACCCAGATGAACGGGCTTTCGCTGCCCAGTGCCGATCCGGATCGCCGCGCGGTCCAGCTTGACCAATTTCCCAGCGAGCTGCTCGAGAACGTCACGACGACGAAGTCGTTCACGCCGGATCAGCCGGGCGCCTTCTCCGGCGGCAGCGTAAACCTGAAGACGAGATCCTTCCCGGAGCAGCCGTTCGCGACCATCAGCGTTGGCAGCGCCTATCACGAGGGCGTGACCGGCCGCGGGCTCCTCACCGTGCCCGGCGGTTCCCGCGACTGGTCCGGGCGCGACGATGGCACGCGTTCGCTCGCCTCCGCCGTGCCGAATCCAATGCCGTCGAGCCTCACGACCACCACGGCGCAGCTGGCGGCGCGGACCGGGGATTTCGGCCCGGCGCGGGAACTCGACGCGATCAGCCGCGGATTCAACAACACGCCGTTCTTCCCCCGCGCCGCCAGCGGGGCAGCCGATTTCAGCCTGAGCGCGGCTGCAGGCAACACCCGGACGCTGCGCAATGCTGGGACCGTCGGGTACGTGGCGAGCCTGACCTACAGCCGTTCATCCGACCATTACGACGGCGGCACCACCGGCCGCTATTCGCAGGGCAGCGTCGATCCGGCGAACCCGCGGTTCGTGGATCTTTCCCGGGTGTTCACACCCAACGTGGCGGAGTACAAGTTCGCCCCGCTCTACGCGAGCAATCCCGACGTTCCGGGTGGTCCGCCGGCCTTCGGCGTCACGCGCAGCGTGCAAAACATCGATTGGGGCGCCTACGCACAGATGGCCTGGCAACCCTCCCTGAATCACGAGATCCGTGCGACCGTCTTCCACAACCAGTCCGCGCAGGATCAGGTGAAGCGGGGGGTTGGCGAGGCCGTGCGTTCCGACTCCGGCGGCGAGTTTCGCGAGAGCTACGATCTGCTGTACACCGAGCGCGGCATCACCTCGGTGCAGCTGGCCGGCCACGCCAACCTGCCCGCCTGGAACGAGGCGAAGGTGGAGTGGCGCGCGGCCGCGAGCCGCAGCACGCAGGATCAGCCCGATTACCGCAGCCTCGAGTTCAAGTGGAGCTTCGTGCTCCAGGACTGGGATCCGTCGGGGCTCAATAACTACCGGCATTTCCGTTCCCTGGAGGAGAAGTCCACGGATCTCGGCCTCGATTTCACGCGGACCTTCGATTTGGCCGCGGAACGGGAGCTCACCGTAAAGATCGGCGGCGCGCGGTTCGACGGCGAGCGGACGAACCGCGAGCGCGCGTTCGTGATTCAGAGTCCGTTCACGCGCACCCGCGAAGGCATCGAGAGCTTCCCGGGCCCGGTCGGGATCACCGCGGAGACGCCGAACTCGGTCAGCTTTGGCACGGTGATGCGCGAGATCACGGCCAATCTGAACTACGACGGCGAACAGACCTTCGCGGCCGGGTACGTCATGGGCGATCTGCGGCTGGACGATCACTGGCGGCTGATCGGCGGGGTGCGTTTCGAGCGCACCGAGATGCTGACCACTGCGCGGCCGGGCTCGGCACTCACGCTGCGGCCCGGCGAAATCCGGCAGGTGGATCCGCTGCCGGCCCTCGGACTCGTGTGGTCGCCGACCCGCCGCCAAAACGTGCGGCTCGCCTATGGCCGGACGCTCGCCCGCCCCACGTTCCGGGAACTCGCCGACGTCGTGAACTACGAGGCCTTCACCGACGAGTTCATCGGCGGCAATCCCGAACTGGAGCTGACGATCATCGACAACCTCGACCTGCGCTGGGAGTGGTTCGCGCGCCGCGGCGAGGTGGTCGCCGCCAGCGTGTTCTACAAGCGGCTCGACCGGCCGATCGAGCAGGTCTTCGCCCAGGGCCGGATTTACCCGCACAACGTGGAGCAGGGTGTCACGTACGGCGTGGAGTTCGAGACCCGGACTAAGCTCGGCCCGCTGCATCAATCGCTCGAGCACGTCGCCGTGGGACTGAACGCGTCGTGGATCGAGTCGCAGGTGACCATCCCCGCGACCGAGCTGGCGCTGATCCGCGCGGTGTACCCGTCGGCGGACGACACGCGGCCGCTCTTCGGTCAGTCGCCCTTCACCATCAACCTGGACGCGACCTGGCAGCTCCCGCGGTCGGGCACGACGTTCACAACCGTATATGGCGTCTTCGGGCGCCGGCTCGATCTCGTCACCTCCGGCGGGCTGCCCGATGTCTTCGAGCAGCCGGCGCCGGCGCTCGACTTCATCTGGACGCAGCGGTTGACCGACCAATGGCGGCTGAAGCTGACCGCCCGCAACCTGCTGGAATCCGCACGGGAGAAGAGCCTGCGCCATGGCGGCCGGACGTATGTGTACGAGCGTTACGACGCCGGCCGGAAATTCAGCCTGAGTCTGAGCTACGCGTTCAACTGAGACGAGGCCATGCATTTCAACCGCGAAGATCGCAAAGGCTCGCGAGGAGAAGGGCAGTGGATTCGGAGCCAACATCCGCACTCACGAAATCGTTAACTGCCCGTGCCGCCCGGGAAATTCGCGCTGCTTCGCAACCTTCGCGGTTCCCCCTGGATCGTTCCGGCTCGGCGGGCGCAGCGCACGCCCGCTCCACCTCTTCCCTCTCCCTCAATTTCCAATCCGATCAACCTACCATGAAAACTCGCATCCGATTCACGGCCGCCCTTGGCGCCTCGCTGCTCCTTGCCGCCGCCGCCTTCGCCGCCAACATCAACGTCCCGCGCACGATCGGCGCGAACACCACCTGGACGAAGGACAACACGTACCTTCTCCAAGGCTACACGTTCGTGATCGACAATGCCACGCTCACGATCGAGGCCGGCACCGTGATCAAGGGCAAGGTGTCCACCGGCGCCGATGCCGCCGCGCTGATCATCACGCGCGGCGCCAAGATCATGGCCGAGGGCACGGCCAGCGCACCGATCGTCTTCACGTCCGAACTCGACACCCTGGACGGCAACCTGGGCCGCGGCGACACCGGCCTGTGGGGCGGCGTACTCGTGCTCGGCAATGCCACCATCAACTCCCGCGCGAACAACCAGCCCGCGGGCAGCCCCGCCCAGGACCAGATCGAAGGCCTGTCAGTCACCGGCGCCGAGATCGCCTATGCGACCTTCGGCGGCACCGACGACGATGACAACTCCGGCGTGATGCGCTACGTCTCGATCCGGCATGGCGGCGCGGTGATCGGCGGCGACAACGAGATCAACGGGCTCACGCTCGGCGGCGTTGGACGCGGAACCACGATCGAGTACCTCGAGGTGTTCGCCAACAAGGACGACGGCATCGAGTTCTTTGGCGGCACCGTCAATCTGCGCCACGTCGTCCTCGCGTTCGGCAATGACGACGGGCTCGACTTCGACCAGGGCTACCGCGGCAGCGTCCAGTTCGTGTTTTCCATCCAGACCGACATCGGCACCGACCGCGGGGACAAGGGCATCGAGTGGGACGGTGCCACCGCGCCGCTTGACGCCCTCCCGAAGGCAAATGTCACCGTGGCGAATGCCACGATGATCGGCATCGGCACGAGCGGCGGCAACAACACGGCCGTCAACCTCCGGGACAACGTCGAGGCGAAGCTCTACAACTCGATCTTCGTCAATTATGCGAAAGGCCTCGACATCGAGGACGACATCGGCACGCCGATTCCTGATATCCGGCACAACATCTGGTTCAGTCACATCGCCACGAACAACACGGCCGCCGGGCTGAATGCCCGACCGACCGGTGCAGTCGATGCGAGCGCCTATTGGAACGCGGCGGCGCAGGACAATCTCATCATCGATCCGCAGCTGCGCGGCATTTCCTACTCGGCGGACGGCTTGCTGGATCCCCGGCCTGCCGCCGGAAGTCCGGCGCTGACTGGAACCGTCGAAACCCTGTCCGGCTCCGGACTCACCGCGGTCGCCTACAAGGGGGCATTCTCCGACACGAACTGGGCGGCGGGCTGGACGAAACTCTGGACCGACGGGTATTTCGGCGGCGACATTCCCGTCGCCATCGGATCGCCGAACAAGTTCACCAACATTTCGACCCGCGGCTTCGCCGGCGTTGGCGAGCAGGTGCTCACCGCAGGGTTCGTGATTCCCTCCGGCCAGTCGCAAACCGTCCTGATTCGCGGGATTGGTCCGGGGCTCGGAGCCTTTGGCGTTCCCGGCACGCTGGCCGACCCGATGGTGGAACTGCGCAAGAGCGGATCGGACCTGGTGATCGGCTCCAATGATGACTGGAACGGAACCCAGCCCGTCGCGCTCGCTAACCAAGTGGGTGCATTCCCACTGGCCGCCGGCAGCCTGGATGCCGTGCTCGTGATCACGCTGGATCCCGGAGTCTACACCGCGCAGGTGAAGGGGAAGTCGGAAACCACCGGAGTCGCCATGGTCGAGGTGTACGAAGTCGACTGATTCGAGGACCCAACACATTCCTCACCCTGTTCCGCTCGACCCCAGCCAATCGCCCCGGCCTCCTCAATGCTCATCCGCATCGTAGAGCTCCGTCAGCACGACGCCGGATTCGCCATCCACCGTCGTGACCACGCAGGTGTACGCCCCCGCCGCCAGCGTCTGCAGCACGACCGCGTCGGTCGAAAAGGCATCAAGCCCAAACGCGCCGAGCGCCGGCATCAGTGCCATCGCCTGCTCCGCCTGGGATGAATTCCACCAGTCATCGTTGCTGCAAATCACCCGATCCATCCCGGCCTGATTCCAGTGCAGCGACTGCGCGGGATTGGAGAGCCAGCCGCCAACCCCGAACGGACGCAGGCCAGGCCCCACACCACGGATCAGCAGCCGGCGCGAGCCACTGCCACCGAGCACAACTCCGACAATCATCTGACGGGTACCGGCCTCCGTCAGCCCGCGGGAAGAGATGTTGACCAGTTGCGAGTCTGTTTCCGGCGCCGCATCATAAATCTCCACCAACCCGAGCCCGTCCGCAGTTGCGCTTTGCGGAGCCGGATCGACGACCACCGTGTACACCCCAGGCGCCAGCGTCAGCCGGAGCCCGGCATCCCCATGGGCCGGATCGGAGGATGGCGACAACGGCTGCGCTCCGACCGCTGCAATCAGGGCGGCAAGGCCGGCTGCGTCGGCCTGCCAGTCGTCATTTTGACTGATGACAACGTTCGCCTCGCCCGACCGATGCCAAACGGTCAGGCGCGGCCGGCCCACCTCGCCGCTCAGCCCAAACCGTTGCCGCAGATTCAGCCCCGAGCCGAGAATCAGCAACCGCTTGGGTGCGCGACCGGCAATGACGAACCCCGCCACGAGCACGTGATCGCCAGCGGCGACAATGCCCCGGGTGGAGAGATTCATGATCCGCGCGGTGCCTTCGCCCGGCGGCTCCAGCACCTGCACCGGCCGTTCACAAACCGTCAGGGACAATGCCGCGCTCATCGTCGCACCCGCGACATTCGTGGCCCGCAAGGCGTAGCTTCCCGCGTCGCTCATCTGCACGTTCTCGACTCTGAGCGTCGCACTGCTGGACCCATGGATGCTGCCGCCTTCCGTCAGATCGATACCATCCTTGCACCATTGCAGACTGGGCAGCGGATCGCCGGCGACGCTGGCCGTGAAGGTCGCGGTCCCGCCCCGAATCATGGTGGTGACGCCGGCAGGCCGTCCAACGACCGGTGCTGAATTAACCCCGAAGCCGATCTGGGCGAAGAACTCGTTCAACTCGAAGATGAAGAGGTGGGGATAACCGACGATGTTGTGCCCATTGGTCCCGAACGGCGGCAGCATCAGCATCGTGGCGGGACCGCCGGCGGTGGTGTAGGCGGCGAACATCCGGCGTGCCGTCGGACCGGATACGGAAAGATCATTCTCCGCGTAGATCCAAAGCGTCGGCATCCGCGCCCCGGCCCCGAGTTCCACGCAACCCGCCACCCAGGCATCCTGCACCGCCGGGGTGACCATGCCGGTTCCCATTCCTGCGTAATTCGTCCCGCCACTGATATTGACCGCGCCGCGGACGCCCGGCAGCGCCAGCGTGGCCGAGGCGAGCGCGGCCCAGCCGCCCTGCGATTGCCCCATCACCACCACATGATCCGGTCGGACGAAATCCCGCGTGCGCCAGTATTCGACCGCTGCGGCGTAATCCTTGGCCGCCTCGTATCCGCTGAGCAGGGCGGTGTCCTGCAACTCGGAGTCGGGCCCCTCCGAATTGCCGTAACCGCGCCGGACGAAGTACGCGACGACGCAGCCCTGTTCAGCCAGTTCCTCGCAGATCTGCGAATAGCTGTACACCAGTGATGGGTTCGCCGGCGGATACTTGCCGGCGCGGCCATGGCTGAAAACCACCAGAGGATATCGGCCGGGGTCGGCAGGGCGGTAGAGCATGGCCTCGAGCTGGAAGTTCCGGCCGTCGATGGAGGCGGGAAACAACTGGAGTGCGTTGCTGACGCGATAGGACGACCGGTTTCTAACCGGCGCGCCGCCGATTGTTTCACACTCGTGACGGTCCCGTCACCGTTTCGTCACAATCGGCTTGTAGCTTGTGGCATCCCGGCGGGCCCGCCCGCCGGAACCGGCAGCGGACCGCTCCGATTTCGTCCGCCGCCGCTTCAAACCACCACCATGAAACTTCCGCTTCTCCTCCTCGCCGGGCTCACCGCCGCCACCCCCGCCAGCGCCCAAAAACTGGTCATCAAGGGATCCGACACCCTCGGCGCGAAGCTCGTCCCGCAGCTCGCGGAGGAATATCGGGCGGCGCACCCGGGAGTCTCCTTCGAGATCGCGGCCGAAGGCTCCACCACCGGCCTCGCCGCCATCATCGATGGCACCGCCGGCATCGGCATGAGCTCGCGCCGTGCCAAACCGACCGAGGTTTCCCAGGCCGCCGCCCGGGGCGTGACGCTGCACCCGATCATCGTGGCGCACGACGGCATTGGCATCGTCGTCAATGCCCAGAATCCCCTCGCCCGACTCACCCGCCGGCAGGTCGAGCAAATTTTCACCGGCGACGTCACCGACTGGTCCGCCGTGGGAGGGAAACCCGGCCGGATCTCGATTTACACCCGCAACACCTCCTCCGGGACGTACTCCGATTTCCGGCAGCTCGCGATGAAGAACCGCGACTACGCGCGCACCGCGCAGAAGATGGCCGGCAACGAGCAGATTGCCGCGGAAGTTGCCCGCAACCCGAACGGCATCGGCTACGTCGGCCTCGCCTACCTCGACGGCCCCCGGCTGAAGGTGCTCTCCATCGACGGACAGCTGCCGACGAAGGAGACCGTCCTGAACGGAAAATACCCGCTCGCGCGGCCGACCTTCTATTACACCGACGGGGAACCCGCCGGGGAAACGGCGCGGTTCGTCGAGTTCACGCTCAGCGATGCCGGCCAGCGGCTGGTCCAGCAAACCGGCTTCGTGCCAATCCGGTGACTTCGTTCCACCGCCGTCACCTTCGCCGACTCGACCCGGGGCGCACATGATTCCGCCCACCGTCGCCGCGCCGCCGCGCTTCACCGTTTCCCGCCGCCGCCTCCGGCTGCTCGGGCTGACGGCTGACGACGGCATCAGGTGGTTCTTTGGCGGCAATGCCCTGATTGCCGTGATTGTCCTCACGCTGATCACGCTCTTCCTTTTCCGCGAAGGCGCCGGGTTTTTCGGGCAAAACCGCAGCAACCTCGAAATCTATCGCCGGGCCGGGCTCGAATACGTCGACTTCATCCGCGCCCAAACCGATGATCACACCGCGCTGACCCGCTATCTTTCGGATCTGCGGGTACGTTGGATGACGTGGCTCCTCGAGCAGGAGCGGCACTCACTCGAGGAGGCGAACGCGCGGTTGGAGGATTTCGATCGGTTCGCCGACCGGTTTGCCGGTGCGGTCGATCCGCTCCGCGAATTAATGTCCGGGCTCGCCGACCATGCCAGCGGCATCAAGGCCAAGTACCAGCTCACCCAGGATCGCAGGGTGGAGCAGGCGCAACTGGCCGCCGCTGGCCGGACCGCGGAGGCCGCAGGGATCGAGATTTCGGCGATCGACTTCGAACGCGAACTGGAGCCGCTGCGGGAAAGCCTGCCGACCTACCGCCAGCTGAGTCGCGACCTTGCCGGCGAGCTCACTGCGCTGCTGGCTGAGGCGCCCGCGCCCCCGACCCCTGCACTGCGCCAGCGGATGGATCGATTCGCCGAGCTGACCCGCGAGTACGTCGCCGGCTTCCCCGCGGTTGAACATCGGCTCGAAACCTGGGATTCCGCGCAGCCGGTTCCGGCCCACCGGGCGTTCACCTCGTTTCTTTTCGGACGGCAATGGCTGACCGCCAGTTCCTGGCAGGATTGGTATGGCATCGTGCCCCTCTTTGTCGGCTCGCTGCTGGTGGCAGCGCTCGCCCTGCTCCTGGCCGTGCCCCTCGGAGTCGGCGCCGCAATCTACGTCAGCCAGCTCGCCAGTTCCCGCGAGCAGCGGCTCATCAAACCGTGCATCGAGTTCATCTCGGCGATTCCCTCCGTCGTGCTCGGGTTCTTCGGCATTGTGATCCTGGGCGAGACGCTGCGCCAGTTGTCGCAGGTCAGCTGGCTTTCCTGGCTGCCCGGATTCCCCTACAGCGAGCGGCTGAACATCCTCACCGCGGGCAGCCTCCTGGCACTCGTGGCGGTCCCCACGATCTTCACGCTGGCGGAGGACGCGCTCAACAACGTGCCGCGCGGATTCAAGGAAGCCTCGCTCGCTCTCGGCGCCTCACAGCTCCAGACCGTCCTCAAAATCATCGTACCCGCCTCGCTCTCCGGCATCGTCTCGGCCGTGCTGCTCGGATTCGGTCGCGTGATCGGCGAAACGATGATCGTCCTGCTTTGCGCGGGCAACCGGATCGAAATCCCCGATTTCACCCGCGGCGTCGCGGTCGTCACCGAGCCGGTGCATACCATGACCGGGATCATTGCCCAGGAAATGGGCGAGGTCGTCCGCGACAGCATTCATTACCGGGCGCTCTTCATGGTGGGCCTCGTCCTTTTCCTCCTCGCACTCGTCATCAACTATGCCGCCCAGAAAATCATGCGGCGGTATCGACTTTCCACCGGATGAAACCGGAACCCTCCACCTTCCATTCGCGGCCCGACGGCAGACGCCGGATCGAGCGGGCCACCACCTGGATTTTCCGCGCGGCGACCTATCTCGTGCTGCTGGCCGGCGGGGCCGTGCTCCTGACCATCGCGGTCAAGGGTTCCCGCACCCTGTTCCAATCCGAGGCCCCTTTCATCAACTGGTCGTTCCTGACCGAGGCTCCAGAGTCGCTCTACATTTTCGAGTGGGAGGGCCGCACCCTGGAGATGGGCGACCGGGAATTCCGCGCGTTCAAGGAGCGGAATCCCGCTGCCGCGAACGTCGAGGCGGAAAGCTATGTCTATTCCGCCGGCGGCATCTTTCCCGCGATCGCCGGCACGCTGCTCCTCGTCCTTGGCTCAATGACGATCGCGCTCGCGGTCGGGGTGAGCGCTGCAGTCTATCTCAACGAATACGCCCGCGACGGACGTGGCATCCGCTTCATCCGGCTGGCGATTCTCAACCTGGCGGGGGTCCCCTCGATCGTCTTCGGCCTTTTCGGGTTCGGCCTGTTCGTCATCTTCCTGGGCTGGAATGTGTCGCTCCTTGCGGGCTGGTTCACGCTCGCGTTCATGGTGCTGCCCGTGGTGATCACGGCCAGCGAGGAGGCGCTCAAGGCCGTGCCCCTGGGGTTTCGCGAAGGTTCACTCGCGCTCGGGGCGACGAAGTGGCAGACGATCCGGCGCAACGTCCTCCCCTACGCGCTCCCCGGCATCCTCACCTCCTCCGTCCTCGGGATCGCCCGGGTCGCCGGCGAGACCGCGCCCATCATGTTCACCGCCGCGTATGTCGTCCGCGATCAGCTGCCGTGGCAGGTGGAACGGCTGGGCGACTTCTTCTTCCAGGGCGTGATGGCGCTGCCCTACCACATCTATGTCGTGAGCTCCAAGATTCCCCAGAACGCGCACACCGAACGCGTCCAGTATGGCACCGCCCTGGTCTTCCTCCTGCTCGTGGCCACCATCGCCGGAACCTCGATTCTGCTCCGCCAGCACCTCCGCAAACGCCACTCATGGTGATCGCAGACCCGCCACTCATGGATTCCTCCGCGCCCGAACTCGCCGGCACTCCACCGCCGCCCGCCCCTGCCGAACGGAGCGTGGTCGCGCAAATCGAGCACCTGGACTTCTTCTACGGCACCACCCAGGCGCTGAAGGATGTCACCCTGGATCTCGAATCCCGGAAGGTCACGGCCTTCATCGGGCCGTCCGGCTGCGGCAAGTCCACGCTGCTGCGCTGCCTCAATCGGATGAACGATCTGATCGAGGGCGCCCGCGTGGCCGGCGGCACCGTCAGGATTCACGGGACCAATATCTATGATCGAACGGTCGACGTCATCGAGGTACGCAAGCGCGTCGGCATGGTGTTCCAGAAGTCGAACCCCTTTCCGAAATCGATCTACGAGAACATCACCTATGGGCTCCGGCTGCACGGGCGGCGCGACAAGTCCCGGCTCGATGCCATCGTCGAGCAGGCGCTCCGCGGCGCCGCGCTCTGGGACGAGGTGAAGGACCGGCTGCACCAGAGCGGGCTTGGGTTGTCCGGCGGCCAGCAGCAGCGGCTGTGCATCGCCCGGGCCATTGCCGTCGAGCCCGAGATTATCCTGATGGACGAGCCCTGCTCCGCGCTGGACCCCGTAGCCACCGCGAAAATCGAGGAGCTCATCCAGGAGCTGCGGGCGCGGTTCACGATCGTCATCGTGACGCACAACATGCAGCAGGCCGCGCGCGTATCGGACCGGACCGCGTTCTTTTACCTCGGCTCGCTCGTGGAATACGCTGACACGCGCGACATTTTCACCAATCCTGCCAAGCCCCAGACCGAAGCGTACGTGTCCGGTCGGTTTGGCTAAGAAGGAACGAGCGATGGCACAGGAACCCAAAGTCCCCCGGGTGCAGCCGATCGGCCTCGCGGCCGGGGCGGAGGCCGGCCCTCCATGAATCCAACTGTGACTCGAATGCGCACCCTCGAGGCTTTCATTGAACCATGCAGCCGTAGGGGCGCTGCCTCGTCTGCGTCCTCAAAACCGTTCGATCGCACATCGGGGCGCAGGCAAGACTGCGCCCCTACGGTCCCTGGTCCTTGATCCTTGGTCCTTGATCCTTCGTCTCCAGTCCTCTTCGCCCCGCTCCCCATGACGCATTACGATTCCGAACTGAGCCAGCTCAAGGAGAGCCTGCTCACGATGGCAAGCCATGCCGAGACCGCCGTCACCCGCGCCATGCGGGCACTGGTGGAGCGTGACGACGCCCTCGCCCGCACGGTCGACGCCGATGACAACCTGCTGGACCATTTCGAGATTCAGATCGACGACTGTGCCATTCACCTCCTGGCCAAGGCCCCGCTTGCGACGGACCTCCGGCTGATCACCGTGGCGATGAAGATTTCCCAGAATCTCGAGCGTGTCGGCGACGAGGCCGTCACGATTGCCCGGCGCGCCATCGAACTGAATGCCGAGCCGCAGCTGAAGCCCTACGTCGACCTGCCGCGGATGGCGGCCAAATCGCTGGAGATGCTGCGCGACGCGCTCTCCGCCTTCGTCCAGCGCGAGCCGGAACGCGCCCGGGCCGTGGTGCCACGCGATTCCGAGGTCGATGATCTCAACCGCCAGCTCCACCGTGAACTCGCGAGCTTCATGGTGGAGCGTCCCGCAAACATCACCCGCTGCCTCAAGCTGATGGTCATCTCGAAAAGCCTCGAACGCATTGCCGATCATGCGACCAATATCGCGGAGGAGGTCGTCTATCTCTACGAGGCAAAGGACATCCGTCACGCCGAGCAAAAGCACAATGAAGCCGAAAATCCTGGTGGTTGACGACGAGCCGGACGCGCTCGAGATCCTGGGTTTCAAGCTGCAGGAGGCCGGCTTCACCCCCGTGTTCGCCCGCGATGGCGAGCGGGCGCTCTCCGCGGCACGGATCGAACGGCCCGATCTGATCGTCCTCGACCTGATGCTGCCCCAGATCGATGGGCTGGAGGTCTGCAAGCTCCTCCGCCGCGATGCCGCAACCAGCGGGATCCCGATCATCATGCTGACCGCCCGCGCCGCCGAATTCGACCGCGTCCTCGGGCTTGAACTGGGCGCCGACGACTATGTGACGAAACCCTTCAGCCCGCGCGAACTCGTGCTACGGGTCAGGAAGCTGCTCGCGCGCACCAGCAATGCCGATGCGCCCGTGCCCCGGATGCGGGCCGGGCCGGTCGAAATCGACTCGGACCGGCATCGCGTGATGGTTGCCGGCAACGGCGTCGAGCTGACCCCCACGGAATTCAAGCTGCTGGAATTGCTGGCGCGCCGGCGCGGCCGGGTGCAAAGCCGCGAACGACTGCTCCAGGACGTCTGGGGATATGAAAGCTCGACCGATACCCGGACGGTCGACACGCACATGCGCCGGCTGCGCGAAAAGATCGGCCCGGCGGCCGGGTACCTCGAGACGGTTCGCGGACTGGGCTATCGGTTCAAGGCGGAGGAGTGAACATCCCATGACCCCGGTCGGGATCATCCTTCTCCTGCTGGCAGCTGCCCTTGGCGGTGCCGCCTTCTGGTTTCGTGGCCGGCTCGCCGCTGCCAATGCCCGGCATGCCGCGGAGCTGGCAACTCTCGAGCGGCAGCATGCGACCCGCCTCGCGGCGGAGATCGACCGGACATGGGCGCTGCTGGATCGCATGGTCGAAGGCGTCATCGTCGTGGATCCCGACAGTCGTATCCAATTCGCGAATCAGGCCGCGGGCGCGCTCTTCGGTTTCACTCCTCCGGCGAAAGGCCGGACGGTCCTCGAAGCCACCCGCCATCATGAGCTCGCGGCGCTCCTGGCGCGTTTGCCACGCGAATCCGAGGTGCTCAACCATGAGGTCCGGCTGGAACGGCTCCCCGCCCCGCGTTATCTCCAGGTGAATGCGCTCACCCTGCGGAATCGGGGGGCAATCGATGGCGCGATTCTCGTGTTTCACGATCTCACGCGGCTGCGGGAACTCGAGGCCGTGCGCCAGGAATTCGTCGCCAACGTGAGCCATGAGCTGCGCACGCCGTTGTCGCTGATCAAGAGCGCCGCCGAAACCCTGCTCGACGGCGGGATGAAGGATCCTGCCGTCACCACCCGCTTTCTCGAAATCATCGACAAGCATGCGAACCGGCTCACGCTCCTCATCGACGATCTGCTGCTGCTTTCGCGGCTCGACTCCGGCCGGGCGGATTTGCACCTGCAACCCGTGCCACTGCGCGCCGCGGTGCAGGAGGTCTTTGATGACGCCGCCCTGATCGCCCGGTCACGTGGCGTCACGCTGCAGAACCACCTCCCTCCCGACGTCTGTGCCCGCGCCGATCCAGAGCGGCTGCGCCAGGTGCTCGCCAACCTGATCGACAATGCCATCAAGTACGGCCGCATTGACGGGCAGGTCGACGTCGGTGGACGGACGATCGAGCGCGGGTGGGTCGAACTGACGGTGCGCGACGATGGTCCGGGCATCCCGCCCGAGGCCAAGGCGCGCGTCTTCGAACGATTCTATCGGGTCGACAAGGCGCGCTCACGCGAGCAGGGCGGCACCGGCCTGGGCCTGGCGATCGTGAAGAACGTTGTCCAAGCCCATGGCGGGGACATCCGGGTCGAGAGTTCGCCCGGCAGCGGGGCCCAGTTTCACATCCGGCTTCCGGCAGGAAGTGCCGACGCGCCGGCAGTCAGGACTTGAATTCGGTGGCCGTCGACGGGCCCGGATTACCTCCGCGATCCTTCCCTTCGAGGATCTCGTTTCGCGAGGCCCGCTGACGAGCCGTCTTCCGCAGGATTGAAGCCGCTGACGGGCAGTCCATGATCCCTGGGCTGACACTCCGTTCGTTTCATTCTCCGCATCGACAACCTCCTTACTTCATGAACGTCCTCCGCCGTACCCTCGCCTGGGCTGTCGTCGCGCTCCCCCTGCTGGGCGCCTCCATCGTGGCCGCGGAGGAGCCGCAACGCACCAATATCGTGCTGATCATGGCCGATGACCTGGGGTTCTCCGACCTCGGCTGCTACGGCGGGGAAATCGACACGCCAAACCTCGACCGGCTCGCCAGGAACGGGCTGCGGTTCACCCAGTTCTACAACCTGGGTCGCTGCTGCCCGACCCGGGCTGCGCTGCTGACCGGGCTCTATCCGCACCAGGCGGGCGTGGGCGACATGGAGCCGGATCTCGGCGAACCCGAATACCAGGGCTATCTCAACGATCGCTGCGTGACCATCGCCGAGGCGCTGCGGCCACACGGCTACCGCACCGTGCTGGCCGGCAAATGGAACGTCGGCTACCAGCGGCCGCAATGGCCGGTTGACCGCGGGTTCGACCGGCACTTCGGGCTGCTCCGCGGCGCCTCGGACTACTTCGATCCGCGGGTGGGACCAAGGAACCGGGTGAGCCAGTTCGCGCTCGATGACCAGCCGTTTACCGCGTTCACCGGGGATTTTTACGCGACGGATGCCTACACCGACCTGGCCGTGAAGGAAATCGAGGAGAAGGCCGGAGAAAAGCCCTTCTTCATCTACGTGGGCTATACGGCGCCGCACTCGCCGCTCCAGGCCCGCCCCGAGGACATTGCCAGGTACCGGGGCAGGTATCGGGAGGGCTGGGACGCCCTGCGCGAGCGCCGCCACGCCCGGCAAATCAAGGAGGGGCTCATTGCGGCGACGACGCCGCTCGCGCCGCGGGACGGCCGCGTGCCGGAGTGGCGAAATTCAAAGGAGCAGGATTTCGAGGATTTGAAGATGGCCGTTTATGCCGCGCAGGTGGAGTCCATGGACCGCGGCATCGGCCGCATTGTCGCGGCACTGGACCGCCGGGGCGTGCTGGACAACACGCTCCTCATGTTTCTTTCCGACAACGGCGGCGATGGCGAAGCCGAGGATTCGACCTGGGATCTTCCGCCCGGGGTGAAGGGATCGAGCTACATTTACGGGCGACCCTGGGCGCAATTGAGCAACACCCCGTTCCGCGGCTTCAAGCACGAGATGCTCGAAGGTGGAATCAACACCCCGCTGATCGTGCACTGGCCGGCCGTGGTGAAATCCCCGGGCATCAGCCGCGAGGTCGGGCATGTCATCGACCTCATGGCCACCTGCCTCGATGCAGCCGGGGTAGGGTATCCGAGGAGCCACAACGGTCGCGCCGTCCAGCCGACCGAGGGGCGCAGCCTCGTGCCTGTCTTTCGCACCGGCACCCGCGCGCCGCATACCGCCCTGTGCTGGGAGCACGAGGGCTGGCGCGCCGTGCGGCAGGGCCCGTGGAAGCTGGTTGCCGAACCGCGGGGACCGCCCTGGCAGCTCTACCATCTCAGCGAGGATCCGATCGAGTTGAACGACGTCGCCGCCGCCAATCCCGGGAAAGTTCGCGAACTGATCGCGATCTACGAGGCGTGGGCCAGGCGCTGCGGCGTCCGGCCCTGGCCGGAACTGGCGCCGAAATCGCCGATCAGTTTCGGATCCCCAGCTCATACGGGGTCGGGCCGGTGATGGGATAGGGCTCGTCGGTGAGCCTTACCGTATCTCCCTGATCCTTCATCCACTGCTCCAGCATGGCCCGCATGCCCGCAATCCTCTCCTGGTGCTGCTTGTCCTCGATCCGGTTGACCTGCTCCTGCGGGTCCGCCTGCAGATCATAAAACTCCTCCGCCGGCCGGATCCGATATTTCCGGATAATCGCGGCGGCTCTCGGATCCGTCCGGGCCGCCTGATCCCATGAATGCCAATAGGCATCCGAGTTCGGCCGCCGGAGAATATCCGAATGGTTGGAATGGTAGCAGTCGGGCCGCAGGTTGCGGATGAACTTGTACCGCTCGTCCCGGACACTCCGGATCGGATAGACATTCATCTTCTTGTCCTGGGAATGGGTGGTGAAGATATGATCCCGGTGGCGGTTGCTCTCGCCCCGGAGCACGCCCAGGAACGATTTCCCATCGAGGTTCTCGGGCAGCCTGGCGCCCGCAATCTCCAGGAGGGTCGGAAAGATGTCGATCCAGCTCACCATCGCATCCGTCCGGGAGGACGGCTTGATCCGGCCGGGCCAGACGACGACGAGCGGGACGCGGATGCCGGCGTCATACAGGTTCCATTTGTGGAAGGGCCACTGGGCGCCGTGATCGGAAGAGTAGATGAAGATGAAATTGTCGCCGAATTTCTCGTGGGCGAGCTGGTAAACGCGGCCCATCTCGTGATCGAACCCGGTGATGTCGGAATAATATTGCGCCCAGTGCTGCCGGGTCTCCGGCGTGTCGATAAAGAACGGGGGCAGCTTGAGCGCCGCCGGATCGTAGAGGTTTTCCCTGGTCCAGGGCACGTGAGGACGGCGGTCGCCGACCATCAGGCAGATCGGCTGATCGAGGCGGTTCGTCCGGAAATATTCCTCGACCTTGTCGAACAGCACGGTGGTCGACTTGGAATAGTAGTCGTAGCCGCATTCCTCGTTCATGGATCCGTGGGCCACCTTGCCGAAGCCGGCCACCTTATAGCCCGCCTCCTGGAGTTTCTTCGTCAGGATTAGCGTGCCCGCTCTTGGATACGTGTGGTTTCCCTCGGCGCCATTTCGTGCCGGCATCAACCCCGTCAGCAGGGCGCCGCGGCTCGGCGCGCACGCGGGCGACGCGACGAATGCCCGGTCGAACGTAAGCCCCTCGCGGGCGAGCCGGTCGGCCGTGGGTGTCTGCAGGACCCTGGCCCCATACACGGAGACATCGGCCCGGGTTTGATCATCGGCAAGGTAGAGCACGATGTTGGGCCGCGGTTGGGCAGACGCTTTCGGCAACAGCGCGAGGCCAAGGCCGAGGGCCAGGGTGGAGACTAATTCTCGCCGGCGTGAAATGGATTTCATGAAGGGGGCGGTGGACAGCATGAAGGACGCGATCGGGCGACGGTTCAAGGTCTGGCAGCCAGTGAGGCCGGGGACGTCAACACCGGCGGGTTGCCTGCTAGGAGCCTGTGGGACTTACGCGGTCCGTTCTGATGAAGGCGAACTGAAAGGCGGGCGGCCGACAGCCTCCTTAACGAAAATGCCTGCGGCATTTTTGAAGATCCGACCCGGTGCCGCTCCGAACACCCATCTCTTCCGATCCTTCCCGAAAATGCCGCAGGCATTTTCAATTAGTTCGCCCTCGAACCGCAGCCCATTGCGCTGGCCTTCCTTCCTCACCGGCAGTCCGTTGGGATCGTCGTCGGTCGTCGTCGCGACATTCATCACCACGCCATTTTCGAAGGCATAGCGAACGCGATACTCGCTGTGCGCATCGTAACCACCCGGAATCGGATCGGCCAGCGAAACGGCCTCGACCTCGCGGGGGCCCGGCGTGTCCAGCGCCCAGGTGGCGATGTCGTTGTGGTGCGCGCCCCAGTCGGTCATGGTGCCGCCGGAGTAGTCATACCAGAATGGAACCGGGAAAAACGCGGGAGTGAGGACGGCACTATGATGGGTGTTTCGAGAGAGCCGGCCCTCAATTTAGCATAGCCGACGAAATCCGTATTTGGCTCCGATGGAATCGGCTGTCGCCCAAGTGGAATGCGCGACATGCCGATTGCTGCCGCGGGAACACGCCACGACGTCCAGCCGATAGCGCTCGCGGGGATCCGAGCGCGGCCTGCCATCCCGTTTGTCCGGCGCCGCACGTTCCGATTAATTACCCCGCAAATCGACCAGCGATGCGGCGACGTCGTGACATCCCCTACATCCCGATTCCCGAGAAACCGACGGTCACGGGTGGAGCAGGAGGCAAACGCAAGCTGGCTGCCGTGCTCCGCGCCTGGTCGGCGGCCGAGACGAAGCGCGGCCGCGCCAAGCTCTCGCCGCACCTCCTTCGGCTCGAGGCCACAGGGGCGGCTACAGTTCCGAAAACCACGCACCTACGGTTCCGCTCGCAGTGCCCGAATCGCCTGCCAGGTAAGCCGGACAAGTTCAGCCACCGCACCGTCGCCGGCATGCCCGGTCCAGATTGACCGCAGGAACGTGCCGACACTCGCCTCGGAGAGCGCCTCCTCCCGAGGCAGCGCCACCGCGTCCGGCCCGCTCAATCCTGGCTCACGAACGATCATCAGAATCGCCGCGGCTGCGCCTCGAGCAAAATGGACGGGAACGATCCCATGATGGAGCGCCAGCCGGATCGTGCCATAAAGCCGATCCTCGAAACCAAGCTTGCGGAGCGGATCCCGCGTCACGCGCGCAACGAGGTCATTGAGATTCGGCCGGACCATCCGCTCGAGCAGATCCTCCGCATACCCGCGAAAGCCTTCTGGTGTGAACAACGGATCACCCAGCTTCGCATATTTTCTGACCAATGCCCCACCCGACTCGTCCACAAACGCACGGCGCGCGCTCGCCATGATGTCGGGATGATCCGCCGCCTGCGCCATGCTCGTCAGTCCCCGCAACCCCGCGAGGAAACCGATGAGGGCGTGGACGGCGTTGTGCCCGTAAAGCTTGGCCTCCTCGAACGGCAGGAGATCGTCCTTTTCGATAAAGACTTCGATGCCGCGCCGGAAATCCGGCAGCGCGATCCGGGAAACCAGGATCCGGTTGAACTCCTCGACCAGGATCGCCTTCTCCGCGCGCGGCGTCATCGGCGTCAGCCCAAGCTGGCGAATGTCGTCCGGCTCGCCGATCACGCCGCTCATCTTTCCAATCACCGTATTCAGCACCTGGATGTGGTCGAGCGCGCCGGCGGGACAGCGCTTCCGAAGGTGCTCCAGCAGGATTTCCGCCGCATGGTTGTGGTTCTCGGCCGTGTAGATGACCGCGGGCCGGCTCCCGCGCCGCGCCAGACCCTCGGCCAGGAGCTGCGCCACGCTGCTGGATCCGCCGGCGTCATACAGGCTGACGCTCGGCAACGCCGTCGCCAGTTCGTCCGCCTCCGCGATTGCAGCCACAATCTGCCCGCGCTCGCTCGCGTTCGCCGGATTCAGGAGTTCGATGCCGCGGACGGTCTCCTGATCCGTGCGACCCTTCCGTGCGATGTTGATCGTGTAGGCGCCGCCATTCCCGCGCACCGCGTGCACCAATTCCGGATCGATCTCCGCGACGACATAGCGCGAAAAGTTCCCGGATTTGAACGCCTCATACAGGAAGAGCGCACTCTGGATGGGGCCGAATCCGAAGCCGAAGAATGTTTTGTCACGCGTCATGATTCGTCATCCCGAAATTCGCACCTGGAGGGACGACCCCCTCGGCAGGCTCGGGGCCGTGAGCCCTTCGGCGGGCTCAGGATTTTCAACCCGTCGAACCGGCTCCGCGTCGTCCACAAGACCGATAGAAATTTCATTCTGCGCAGCGGATCGGTCTTCATGGCCGTGACGGAGCACGGCCCTCCACGAATCCAATTCCGATTCCTGGATTCGGGCACCCATTCCTGGAGGGACGACCCCCTCGGCAGGCTCGGGGCCGTGAGCCCGTCGAACCGGCTCCGTGTCGTCCACAAGACCGATAGAAATTTCATTCTGCGCAGCGGATCGGTCATGGCCGTGACGGAGCACGGCCCTCCACGAATCCAATTTCGATTCCTGGATTCGGGCACCCATTCCTGGAGTCGTCCGCAAACCCATTCGCAAATCCAAACCGCGCAACGTTTCGCTCTTCGCGGCCGGGGCGGCCCGCCCTCCGAAGGCCTGGCGAAGGAGGGAGCACGGCCCTCCAGCACCTGCGATTACTTCTGGCATCATTGCCATGGCTATTGCGCCACGTGGAGCAACTCCTGCTCCGCGGCCTTGCACCACTGGCCGTTCGCGAGTTTTGCCGCCACCGCCGGGTACTTGGCCCCGAGTTCCTGCAGTGGCGTCAGCCCCAGCCCGTGCAGCATCGGATAGACGACAATCTTGCCCGCGAGGGTCCGGTTTTCGACCGCCGCAATCCCATCGATCGCGCCGGCCATTCCCGAGACCGCGTCGACCGAGCTGTCGGTGTCG
The DNA here is from genome assembly GCA_011525695.1 of Verrucomicrobiia bacterium. Taxonomy (GTDB): domain Bacteria; phylum Verrucomicrobiota; class Verrucomicrobiia; order Opitutales; family Opitutaceae; genus ER46. Next base: position 1,631 of record WYBX01000033.1, on the reverse strand, counting down.
AGCTGCCCCCGGGTGACCTTCTCCAGGACGATCTTCATGTCGCGGATGACCGAGCCGCTGGTCCCGAACATGAAACAGCGATTGGCGATATAGTGATCCAGGTCGATCGCGTGCCGCGTGGGCGCCGGAATCCCGGCGAAGATATTGATGATCGCCCCGGGCAGGCTGTCGGCCACGGCCTGCGCGACCAGCGCGCCCAGCGGCGCCATCAGCGCGAAATAACTGAACTGCTCGCCCGCGAGCGGATTCTTCTGCGTATTGACAAACCGCAAGGGCACGCCCTTCGCGCGCGCCAGCGGCTCCGCCTTCGCCGCGATCGAGGCGATCCGTGCATCATCCATGTCCGTGCCCAGCACGGATAGCCCCTCCACGCCGGCGGAGAGGCTCCGAATGACATGCATCTGACCCATCGGCCCGCCCGCCCCGATGATGATCATCCGCTCACCCGGCCGCAGTTCGCCGGTGGCCGGAATGTTGCGGTACGAGGAGGCGGCATCGCTTCCGGTCGTGCCGATCCAGCGGGTCATCCCATAATGCACCCGTCCGACACCGACGGATACGGGAGCGCCGATGCGTTTCCCGCCCAGCACGAGATTGATGATTCCCCGGGCAGCGAGCTTGTCGTTGAGTCGTTCGATCACCGTGCGATCGCTGCCGAGGTAGACGATGTCGTCGAAGCCCTCGTCCGGCAGCGCCGCGACTCCTGCGGGCTTCTCCTGCCGGACCGACTTCGGCGGAGCCCCGGGCGCAAATGGCAGGTTCAGCGCCGCGGGATCCCGCGGCTCGTCGGCGACGATCAACAGCCGCCCCCCCGGAGCCAGACCCTGCCGCTCCTGGCTGACATAGGAATCCTCCACACAGGCCCAGGGCTCGACCAGCGCGACCGCCGAGGCTCCCAGTTCCTCGGAAACCGGCATGAGATACCGCTCGCCATCGACCGCGTCAACGATCACGCGTTCGTCCAGCAGGACATACTCCTGCAGCCCGCCTTCGAAATTGTAGCCGAACGCGGCATTGGATCCGGCCGTGGGCAGATTCCGGAAATCCGCCTGGACCAGGCAGCGTTCGCCCACGCGGTGATGCTTCACCTCCGATCCCACCGCCACGATCCGGCAAGTCACCTCATGTCCGGGGACGACCGGCTGCTCGCCCGGGACGTAGCTGGAGATCTCCGCCAGCGCCTCGGGGGCAATTCCGCGGATGATGCCGCCCTTGCGCGGATGCTGCGAGAACTGCTTGAGCAGTTTCAGGTCGGAAAAGCACAGCCCGACGCACTCGATTCGGGCGAGGAGTTGGTGCGGACCGGGCCGGTGGACGGGTTTTTCCGGATTGAGCCGGAGTTTTCCGGCTCCAATCAGCTGCACGGCGTGTTGTTTATTGGGAAATGACGGGTTCATGGGATGCCGGGGGTTCCGGGTTTAAAATGCATTGCAGGGGCGTTTTGCGCCGCTCATCGGTCGCCGCGGCCGGGGCAGAGCCCGGCCCTCCATGAATCCAATTTCGATTCCTGGATTCGGAGACCCATTCCTGATAGGGGTAGGAGTGGCGGGGTTAGCGCCACCCCTCCCTCCGAACCGGACGGGCGGATTTCCCGCATCCGGCTCTCCAGTCAGTGGTTTCTCAGCGAGACT
>WYBX01000032.1 GCA_011525695.1 Verrucomicrobiia bacterium | reverse complement strand
TGACCAAACGCGCCATGAATCTGCTCGTCGTGGGCAGACAACTCACCGAGCGCATCATCCTGCCCGCCCTCGCCGCTTGAAAATTATCGTCTCAAACCTGCACGATCCTCACAAGTGAGGGACTAACCCGAATGAGAGCGCACCGAGGCCGGACAGGAGTGCGCAGAGTTGTTCCGTTGCAAAACCAGCCTGCCGTTCTCTGTGACCTCCGTGTTTCCTCTGTGCACTCTGTGTCCAACAAATAACCTTGGGTGGCGGCTGCCGCCGTGGGATGGATGCAGGCTAAGTCCGACAGACTCCTAAGCTAATCGCCCTTGCGCAGCGTGATGGTGTTGGCCACACGCTCGGACTTCACCGCGAAAGCCCCTGTGATCAGCAGGATGAAGGCCTCGGTGTTGTCGGGGCGAAACACGCCGCTGACCAACATTTCGGCCAGGGCGGCGTCGGCAACCACGATCCGCGGGGCCGACACCGGGGCGTGCTGGTTGAGCAAATCGACCGCCTCCGAAAGGGGCGTGCGGGTGAACTCGACCCGGGTGCTCCTCCACGCGAGACGCTGATCCAACTCCTCGGGGGCGATCTCGCTCACTTCCGGAAATGCCGATGGCTCCACGCCCACCACCGCCCGGTTGCCGGCTTCAAGCGTCGCCAGCGGGACGGCGGCGGGAGCAGCCGCCGGATCCCCGGCATGCGGGGACTTGTCAACCGCGACCCGGCCGTTCGTCACGAGCACTTCGACGGCCTTGTCGCCCAAGGCGACGGAAAACGCCGTTCCCACCGCACGGACATCCAAGCCTCCGGCGGTAACGACAAATGGCCGGCCGGGGTCCTTCTGGACATCAAAATGGGCCTCGCCTGATTCCAAAGTCACCCGGCGAACGTCGGCCGTGTAGCGAACAGCGATCCGGGCCTCGCCTTTCAACTCCACCGTCGATCCATCCGGCAGCGTTTGCCGATCCGGTTTGATCACGACCGCGGTCGGCACCGGCTTAATCGCCGGCTGGCGCGTCGGGGTTCTCGTCACCAACCCTGCTGCCAGCAGGATCATCGCTGCCGCGACCCCGCTCGTAATCCTTCTTCGCCGACGCCGTTTTCGGGCGAGCGAGATGAGTTGCAGTTCGAATTCGACCCCAGCTCCCGCGCGGAACGGCTTGGCGAGCGCCGACCAGCTCGATTCGTAAAACTCGAGCGCCGTCCGATGCCGCGGATCAGCCTCGAGCCACTGCTGGAGTTCGCGTTCGCCGGAGCGTGACAACCCGGCATCGCGCCGGCCGACCCACGCGGCGGCAGCGGCTTTGATGGAAGCCGGCAGGGTTGGATCAGCGTTTTTCATGGTCGCGCCCGAGTCCATGCCTGCGCAGGAAATCGCCACAGCGCCTGATGCCGCGGACGACCTGCACCTCGACCGTTTTCTCGCTGATGCCCAAGCGGGCCGCGATTTCCCTTTGGGACACATTCTTGATCCGGCGTAGTATCACGATTTCCCGGCACCGCGGCGGCAGCGAGTCGATCGCCCGGGCGAGGAGGAGGAGTTCCTCCCGCGCACAGGTGTTCGCGGCTGCATTTGGTCCATCCTCTACGACAGGCAGCGCCTCCAAATCCCTTACGGTGTCGATCGGCGAAATGCGCTGCCGGTCGACGAGATTGAGCGCGACGTTGCGGGCGACGCGAAAAAGAAAGGCGCGGACGCTGTGAATCGGCTGGGCGGTGCGGGCCTTCCAGATGCGCAGGTAGGACTCCTGGACGACGTCGTCGACGTCCCGGATCGACGGGAAGGAGCCGCGAAGGTACGCCTTGACCTGGGCGTCATGGGCGTGGACCTCGTTCACGAACCAGCGGGCATGCTCGGCCGGTGTGGCAACACAGGCCGGCGCGGAAGCCGGAGAGGTGGACGATTCGCTCACGGTGAACGGGTGCAGGCGGGATGGGTTGTAGCCGGGTGATGACTTTAGGCGAGACAAAGGCTGCGTCCGGAATGCTCGGTGGACGGTTCCATGATAATCCAGGAGGAGTGCGCGGCCCGGCGGCCGGCCGGTTTGACAAACAGGCCAGAACTTCTAGCTTGGACGGGTGAAAACTGCGGCCATTTCCGTCGGCACCTTCGAGGCGAAGAACCGGTTCTCCGAGCTTATCGAGCGCGTCGGCAGGGGTGCGGAAGTGACAATTACAAAGCACGACAGACCCGTCGCCAGAATTGTCCCGGCTGGAGATGCTGCGGCTGAGAAGCGGAGGCAAACGGTCGCGGAGTTGCGGCAGATGCGCGGCCGTTACGATCTTCAGGGCATTGGCATAAAGGAGCTGATTGCCGAGGGACGTCGATGACCGACTTCGTGCTCGATTGTTCAGCGACGCTGCCGTGGATCTTTGCGAGCGAGTCCACTTCGGGCAGCGAGGCATTGCTTGATGGAATGGTGAAGGGCCGGCGGGCATGGGTTCCGGCACTGTGGCATCTCGAACTCGCCAATGTTCTGCTTGGCGCCCAACGCCGCGGAAAGATCGATAAAGCCGGCACGGAGAAGTTCATGGCGACGCTGGCCACTTTCGATATCCATGTGGACGACGAAACCATGGCCGTCGCCTGGACCAAGACGCTGGCGCTCGGCGAGTCGTTCTGTCTTTCCGCATACGACTCCGCCTATCTGGAACTCGCGCTGCGGAAAGGCCTGCCGCTCGCATCGCTTGATGAGCCCCTTCGGGCCGCCTGCAGGAAAGCCGGCGGCCGGCTGGTCCTCTGAGCCGGTTGGGCCTGGCAAGCCGTGCCGGGGACTTGTCGATTCTTGGTTGCATCGTCGAACCGGAACAAAGTTTCATCGGGCATGAGCCGATGCATGCGAGCAGCCGCGCGGTCATCGATTTGCTGGCTTTGCCTCCTCCCGAATGCGATAGCCCAGGATCCAGAACCTCCGGTCGTCATCCGCCGGGGAGATCGCGCCGAGTATGGCAGTGATGTACGCTTGATCGCCAATCCGTTCACCAACCAGCCGGTCACCTACCAGTGGTCGACCGGAAACGGTGAAGTCCTGCCCGGGGAAACCAGGCTCGAACTGGTAGTGCGCAACATCACGCCACGAACGTCCGATTACCGTTTGAATTTCCAGACAGCTGATGGATCAGGTTATGAGGGTTTCACAGTCCATCTCTTTCCCGCCGGTCAGGTGGATGTGCGCGATCGAAGCTTCGCCCCGGAACTGCCCGGAGCACCCCGCTTGGCGGTGGTCCAGCCCGATGGAAGAATTCTGGTCGGTGGCTTTCTCCCGCTCCCGGGCACGCAGCCTGATTTGGCGAGGCTCAACTCAGATGGCTCAGGCGATCCAACCTTTCAAGCAGACGCCGTGTTGGCGGGGGCTTCCATCGAGACGATTCGAATGCTTCCGAACGGCGCATTCTACCTGCAACTGCGGTTTCCTGCAGATGGTGCGACACCGGGGCTGAGAATGGTCCGGTTGCTTCCAGACGGTCGTGTCGATTCCACATTCGAATCGGCGGCGGTATCTCCGGAAGTCATCGCACCGTATTCCGACGGGAGCGTGTTCGTGCAGGACGGCACCGACAATTATTTCAAGGGCACGGTCCTGCGCCTTCGCCCCGACGGAACCATCGATCCGTCGTTTCCGGCTCTGGCTGATCACCGTCTGATTGCGGTCGATTCCCAAGGACGAGTCCTGGCGGTGCGGTTCGATGGTTACCGACCCATGCTGACGCGCATCCTTGCCGACGGCAGCAACGACTCCTCCTATGTGGAATGCGAGGTGGATTCGAGCCACAGCGTGGTTTCCTGGGCCGATACCCTCGCCCGGACCGTCGTGACGGAGTCCGGTTTGTATGCCGCGGACTCATATGGGAATCGGGTGGTGACTGAAACCCGTGTCTTCAGGAGGTTTCTTCCCGATGGTGGCCTCGATCCCTTTTACCGCTCCCCGCCTCCAGTCATGCGTTATCCGAGCAACTCCAACCATGAGTATCGCGCAGATGGCGGACTTTGGACCGTGGTGGCTGACTCCAGCGATGCCTACACCGCGACATCCTTCACGCCGACCGGGAAACGCGATGATACACGTTATGCCACCCTTCGGAATTTCGGCACCTACACAATCCTGGCGATTGCCCCAGATGGCTCGTTCCTGGCCAATGAAGGCAACTCAGGCCATCGAAATTTCATTCGTATTCGCCCGATTGTCGGGCGTCGCGGACGGCTGAGCAATCTATCCGTTCGCGCGTTTGTCCCAGCGGCCGCGGATCCACTGATTGCGGGCGTGGTTGCTGACGGCCATGGCGCCACGAAGGGTCTCTTCCGCGCCATTGGTCCCGGACTTCGTAACTACGGCGTCTCGGACGCGGTGGGCGATCCACGGCTGACACTGGTGCGCAACGCGACGACCCTGTCCGCGAATGACGACTGGCCCCCGGCAATGGCGGAGCGGTTTGCGACTGCGGGCGGATTTCCACTCGAAGGCGGCAGTCGGGATGCGGCATTGGAATGGTCGATCATGCCGGGTAAATATACCGCGATCGTGGAGACGCGGCCAGACGATTTCGGAACGGCCCTGATCGAGCTTTTTGAGTCGGAAGCACCCTTCATGGCGCCGGCCCGCTTCATCAACATTTCGGGTCGTGGTCCCGTGAGCGCTGCCGCCGCCTTAATCGCCGGATTCACGATTACTGGCGAGGTGCCCGTGACCCTCCTCATTCGCGCTGCCGGCCCGGCCCTCTCCGCGGCACCCATTGCAATGCCGGGCGCAATCGCCGATCCTCAGCTGGTGCTATATCGGGGGACAACTCCCATTTGGGACAATGACAATTGGAGCGAAGCCCGAATTTCCAATCGCGCGCAAATCGCGGCCGCAGCGGCGTCCGTGGGAGCATTTCCGTTTGCCGTAGACAGCAGGGACAGCGCCATGGTTATCACGCTTGCTCCCGGCAGTTACACCGCCGTCGCCTCTGGTGTGAATGGCAGCAGCGGCACGGCGCTCATCGAGGTGTATGAGCTGCCTTGATTCGAAGTGCACTTGATGAGCATAACTCACGCTCTACAGAAAGCGGGTACCTCGCAACGCACGTGGCGCGGCGTCTGGCCGCGACGACGTCCTCCCCGGTCAGCTCAGAGACCTGACCTACCGGGCCGCGTGTCGGCCGGAAACAAATCGACGCATCCCGGCGTGACACCGCGTCTTGAAAAGCGCGGCGGCGCGCTTACGGCAGATCGGTGTACCCCATCAGGTACCGGTCGCACTCGCGCGCGGCGCCGCGGCCTTCATTGATCGCCCAGACCACGAGGCTCTGTCCGCGGCGGCAGTCGCCCGCGGCAAAGACCCCCTTCAGGCTAGTCGTGTACTTCTCGTGCTCGGCCTTCACATTGGAACGCGCGTCGGTCTCGACGCCGATTTCCTTCAGGAGCGGCTGTTCCGGCCCGAGAAACCCCATCGCCAGCAGCGCGAGCTGGGCCGGCCGGGTCTTCTCCGTGCCGGGCACCTCCTTCGGGATGAACTGGCCCTTGTCGTTCCTTCCCCACTCGATTTCGACCGTGACGATTTCCTTGAGCGCGCCCTGCTCGTCGCCGACGAATTTCTTCACGGTCGTGAGGTAAACGCGCGGATCCGCGCCGAACTTCGCCGCAGCCTCCTCCTGGCCATAGTCGATCTTGTAGGTCTTGGGCCACTCCGGCCAGGGATTGTCCGCGGCGCGTTCCAGCGGCGGCTTCGGGAGGATTTCGATCTGGACGAGGCTCCGGCAACCATGACGCATCGAGGTGCCGACGCAGTCCGTGCCGGTGTCGCCGCCACCGATCACGACGACATCCTTTCCCTTGGCATTGATCGGGCACTTCGCCGCGCCGCCATTGAGGACGGCCTTCGTGTTCTCCGTGAGAAATTCCATCGCGAAGTGGACGCCCTTGAGATTGCGGCCCTCGACCGGCAGGTCGCGCGGCTGGGTGGCGCCGGTGCAGATGACCGTGGCGTCGTATTCCTTCAGGAAGATCTGGGGCTCGACGTTATCGCCCACGTTCGCGTTGCAGATGAAACGAATCCCCTCCTGCTCCATCAGCTTGATCCGGCGGAGCACGACCTCCTGCTTGTCGAGCTTCATGTTCGGGATGCCATACATCAGCAGCCCGCCCGGCCGATCCGCGCGCTCGAAGACGGTGACGGAATGTCCGGCCTTGTTCAACTGGGCGGCGGCAGAAAGCCCGGCCGGGCCGGATCCGATGATTGCGACCTTCTTCCCGGTGCGCGTCTTTGGTGCCTCCGGGATGACCCAGCCCTCGTCCCAACCGCGATCGATGATTGCCGCCTCGATGCTCTTGATCGTGACCGGCGGTGCATTGATTCCGAGGACGCACGAGCCCTCGCAAGGCGCCGGACAGACCCGGCCGGTGAACTCGGGGAAGTTATTCGTCCGGTGCAGCCGGTGGAGTGCCTCCTCCCAAAGCCCGCGGTAGACGAGGTCATTCCATTCCGGGATGAGGTTGTTGATCGGGCAACCGCTGGCCATGCCGCTGATCAGCTTCCCCGTATGGCAGAAGGGAACCCCGCAATCCATGCAGCGGGCGCCCTGCTGGCGGAGTTTCTTCTCCTCGAGCTGGACGTGAAACTCCTTCCAGTCCTTAACGCGCTCCCGCGGCGTCCGATCGACGGGCAGTTCGCGGAGATATTCGATGAAGCCGGTTGGTTTACCCATGGAGCTAGAAAAGTAGTGAGTAGCGAGTAGCGGGTAGCGAGTAGAAAGGCAGCCGGGCAGCGGTGGTTGGAGGCGTTGAAATGCTCACTACGCGCTACTCGATGCTCGCTACGGTTAGATCAGTTGCCTCCCACGCGGGAGAGGTCGCGGGCGTTCTCCTCGAAGGCGGCCATGATCGCCTCGTCGCCGGTCAGGCCCTGGGCCTGGGCACGGTCGATACAGGCGAGCATGCGCTTGTAGTCCTTCGGCATCACCTTGACGAACTTCGGGACGAACGTGTCCCAATGGGCCAGGACGTGCCGGGCGCGTTCGCTCTTGGTGTACTCCAGGTGCCGCTCGACCATGGCACGGACGATGGCGATCTCCCGGGCATCCTCCAGCCGCTCGATTTCAACCATCTGCGGGTTGACGCTGGCCGGGAAACTCCCGCTCTCGTCGATCACGTAGCCAATCCCGCCCGACATGCCGGCGCCGAAATTGCGCCCGGCCCGGCCGAGCACGACGACGCGGCCGCCGGTCATGTATTCGCAACCGTTGTCGCCGATCGCCTCGACCACCGCGTCGACGCCGGAGTTGCGGACGGCAAACCGCTCGCCGGCCACGCCGCGGATGTACGCCTGGCCGGCACTGGCGCCGTAGAGTGCCACGTTGCCGACAATCATGTTGTCCTCGGCCTTGAAGGGCGCGGACGCCGGCGGGTAGATGATGAGCTTGCCGCCGGAAAGCCCCTTGCCGAAGTAATCATTGGCGTCGCCCTCGATCGAAAGCGTCATGCCACGGGTCACAAAGGCGCCGAAACTCTGGCCGGCTGAGCCGGTGAACTTGATCTGGACCGTGTCCTCGGGCAGCCCCCTGGCCCCGTGCTTCTTCGTGATCTCGCCGGAAGTGATCGTGCCGACCACGCGGTTGACGTTACGGATCGGCAGTTCGGCGATGACCTTCTCACCCTTCTCGATCGCCGGCTGGCAGAGCCCGAGCAGCGTCGTCACGTCGAGCGAACGGTCGATGCCATGGTCCTGCGGCATCTGGCAGAAACGGCCGACCTCGGGGCCGACGTCCGGCTGGTAGAGGATGTTGGAGAAATCAAGGCCGCGGGCTTTCCAGTGATCGACGGCCTTCTTCGCCTCGAGCCGGTCGGTCCGGCCGATCATCTCCTCGATCGTGCGAAAGCCCAGCTGGGCCATGATCTCCCGGATGTCCTCCGCGATGAAGCGCATGAAGTTCACGACATGCTCGGGCTTGCCGGCATAACGGGCCCGGAGCTGGGGATCCTGCGTGGCCACGCCGGCCGGGCAGGTGTTGAGGTGGCACACGCGCATCATGATGCAGCCGGTGGCCACGAGCGGCGCGGTGGCGAAGCCGAACTCCTCGGCGCCGAGCAGCGCGGCGATCGCGACATCGCGGCCGGTCTTGAGCTGGCCGTCGGTCTCCACCGCGATGCGCGAGCGGAGATTGTTCAGGACGAGCGTCTGGTGGGTCTCGGCCAGCCCGAGTTCCCAGGGCAGGCCCGCGTGCTGCAGCGAGGTCTGCGGCGACGCACCGGTCCCGCCGTCGTATCCGGAAATGAGGACAACGTCGGCGTGCGCCTTGGCGACGCCGGCCGCGACGGTGCCGACGCCCACCTCGGAGACGAGCTTGACCGAGATCCGGGCGTCGCGGTTGCCGTTCTTCAGATCATGGATCAGCTCGGCCAGATCCTCGATCGAGTAGATGTCGTGGTGCGGCGGCGGCGAGATCAGGCCTACGCCGGCGGTCGTGCCGCGCGTCTTCGCGACCCAGGGGTACACCTTCGTTCCGGGCAGCTGCCCGCCCTCGCCCGGCTTCGCTCCCTGCGCCATCTTGATCTGCAGCTCGCGGGCGTTGACCAGGTACTCGCTGGTGACGCCGAACCGGCCGGAGGCCACCTGCTTGATGGCGGAGTTCTTGGAGTCGCCCTCCGCATTGGTCCAGGTGAACCGGGCCGGATCCTCGCCGCCCTCGCCGGTGTTCGACTTGCCGCCGATCCGGTTCATGGCGATGGCGAGGGTTTCGTGGGCCTCCTGGGAGATGGATCCGTAGGACATCGCGCCAGTCTTGAACCGTTTCATGATCGCCTCGGCGGGTTCGACCTCCTCGAGGGGGACGGCCGGCTGGTCGCGCTTGAAATCGAGCAGCGAGCGCAGGGTGCAGAGATTCTTTCCCTGCTCGTTGATCAGCCGGGCGTAGGCCTGGAAGGCCGGCTTGCTGTTCTGGCGGACCGCCTTTTGCAGGGCGTGGATGGATTCGGGCGTGAAGAGGTGCGCCTCCCCGTTGGCCCGCCACTGGTAGAGCCCGCCGGCCGGGAGCACGTGGCCATTGACGGCTCTTTCTGGATACGCGGCCCGATGGCGGAGCAGCACCTCCTGCGCGATCACATCGAGCCCGATGCCGCCCACGCGGGACGGCGTCCAGGTGAAGTAATGATCGATCACGTCCTGGCGGAGGCCGAGGGCCTCGAACACCTGGGCGCCGCGATAACTCTGGATCGCGGAGATGCCCATCTTGGACATGACCTTCACCACGCCCTTGGAGGCCGCCTTCACGAAATTGGCGCAGGCCTTCCGGTGCTCGATCCCGGTGAGCATGCCCTCGCGAATCATGTCGTCGATGGTCTCGAATGCGACGTAGGGGTTGATGGCGGAGGCGCCGTAGCCGATCAGCAGCGCGAAATGGTGCACCTCGCGGGCCTCGCCCGTCTCGAGCACGAGCGACACGCGGGTGCGGAGACCCTCGCGGATCAGGTAATGGTGCAAGCCGGCGATCGCCAGCAGCGCGGGCACGGGGGCGAAATCCCGCGTCACGCCGCGATCGGTGAGGATGATGACGTTGGCCTCGTCCTCCTCGATCATCCGGCGGGCCATGACGGAGAGCTCCTCCATCGACTTGGCCAGCCCGCGCTCGCCGCGGGCGACGCGGAAGAGGATCGGCAGCACGCCGATTTTGAGCCCCGGCAGGTTGGTGCGGCGGATCTTCGCGAACTCATCGTTGGTGAGGACCGGCCACTTCAGCTCGACCCGGCGGCAGGCGGCCGGGTGCGGATGCAGCAGATTGCCCTCGGAACCCAGCCGCGTCTCGGAGGAGGTGACAATCTCCTCGCGGATGGAGTCGATCGGCGGGTTCGTGACCTGCGCGAAGAGCTGCTTGAAATAATCGTAGAGCAGCCGCGGGCGGTTCGAGAGCACGGCGAGCGCGGCATCGTTGCCCATCGAGCCAATCGCCTCGACGCCGTCGCGGGCCATCGGGGCGATGACGACGCGTTCATCTTCGAAGGTGTAGCCAAACGCAATCTGGCGCTGCAGCAACGTCTCGTGGTCGGGCGGCTCGACCCGCGGCGCTTCGGGAAGGTCGGCCAGCTTGACGAGGTGTTCGTTGAGCCATTCGCGGTAGGGCTGGGCGCCGCAGATCTCCCGCTTGATTTCCTCGTCCTCGATGATCCGGCCCTGATCGATGTCGACCAGGAACATCCGGCCGGGCTGCAGCCGGCCCTTCCGGACGACCTGATCCGGCGGGATGTCCAGCACGCCGGCTTCCGAGGCCATGATGACGCGGCCATCCTTCGTGACATAGTAGCGGGAGGGCCGCAGGCCGTTCCGATCCAGAATCGCGCCGATCTGCCGGCCATCCGTGAAGCCGATCGAGGCCGGGCCGTCCCAGGGCTCCATCAGGCACGAGTGATACTGGTAAAAGGCGCGGCGCTGATCGTCCATGGTCTCGTGGTTCGACCATGGTTCGGGGATCATCATCATCATCGCATGCGCGAGGGGTCGGCCGGCGAGGACGAGGAGCTCGAGGGTGTTGTCGAACATCGACGAATCCGATCCGTTGGGGTTCACGATCGGCAGGATCTTCTGGATGTCGTCGCCGAAGAGCGGGCTTTCGAAGAGGGCCTGGCGGGCGTGCATCCAGTTGATGTTGCCGCGGAGGGTGTTGATCTCGCCGTTGTGGGCGAGATAGCGGTACGGGTGCGCGCGCTCCCAGCTGGGAAACGTGTTGGTGGAAAACCGGGAATGAACGAGGGCCAGCGCGGATTCCATCGCCGGGTGCTTCAGGTCCGGGAAGTACTGGTCGACCTGATCGGTGGTGAGCATGCCCTTGTAGACCAGCGTGCGCATCGAGAGGCTGGCGACGTACCAGTATTCGGCGCCGGCGAGCGTCGAGGTGCGGATCTCGGAATAGGAACGCTTGCGGATGACGTAGAGCTTCCGTTCGAACGCGAGATCGTCCGTCAGATCGGGGCTGCGACCAATGAAGGCCTGCCGCATGAAGGGTTCGCAGGACAGGGCGGTGTCGCCGAGCGAGGCGCTGTTGGCCGGCACGGTGCGCCAGCCGAGAAACGTCTGGCCCTCCGCCTGCACGACCTGCTCGAATTTCTCCTCGATTTTCCGGCGCACGGTCGGGTTGCGGGGCAGAAAGATCAGGCCGACGCCGTACTGGCCGGGCTCCGGCAGATTGATCCGGGTCGACTTGCAGACTTCCGCAAAGAACGCATGCGGCATCTGGATGAGGATGCCCGCGCCATCGCCGGTGTTCACTTCCGCCCCGGAGGCACCGCGGTGATCCAGGTTGCGCAGCACCTGAAGCGCATCGGCGACGATCTGGTGGGACTTCCGCCCGTGCATGTCGACGATGAAGCCGACGCCACAGGCATCGTGCTCGAACCACGGATCGTAGAGCCCCTGTTTCCCGGGGTAACCGGGGGCGCGCGGAGTGCGGGCGCCGGCGGGCGGCTCGGGATCACGGGCGGAACGGCTGGGTGCTGAGCTGGGCGTGGAGTTCACGATGAAGAAGGGATGAAGCCGGAAGTGTGCCTGGGGACTAGCGGAGGCGCGGGCGCTGGACAAAAAAAGGGCCGTCTCGTGGTGGCGAGAGCGGCCCGGAGAGTGATGTCTGGAGTGCCCTCAGCGTCGGTTTAGAAGAATCGGATCGTTTTCGTAGCCATTTTGGCATGCTCGTCGTCGGAGCAGGCGGCGTTGGTGGGAGCGTCGGCGGCGGTGTCGGAGGGCTTCACCAGATCGTTGCCGAGCAGATAATTTTCGACCTCCTCGCCGGAAACATCCGCCAGCATCACGCCATCGATCTCGACGCAGGGGGAAAGCGGCTGGCCGGACTTCTGCACCATCTCCGCGTAATTGGCGCGGCTGTTGATGATGTCGATGTCCTCGTAGGCGAGATTGTACTTGCGCATGATGGCGCGCACCCCGTTGGACCAGCCACAGGTCGGCTTGAGATAGGCTTTGATCTTCATCGTGCGTTCACGGTAAGCGGGTGCAAAAGCGGCGCAAGGTATAGGGTCGGCTTTTCGACGATCAAGCACCGTCTTATACTTTTTTGCGGCATTCCGCCCGGCAGGCTCCCGTGGGATTCGGTGCCGCAGCTGCGACATCGAATCGCACGACCAGCCGCGGGCCGCTGGTCGAGGCTCGATCCGACGGGCAGCCCACGGCCCGCGACGGCGAGCCGGTCGATTGCGCTGGCCGCCAAAAACCCAACTAGCTTTTTGCGCCGCAAGAAGCTATCACGCGCCCGATGAAAGTCCTCGTCACCGGCGCCGCCGGGTTCATCGGCTGCCACGTTGCCCGCCGGCTGGCGGAGTCCGGGCGTTGCGAGGTGCTGGGGGTCGACAACCTCAGCGACTACTACGATGTGGGGTTGAAGCGGGCGCGGCTGGAGCACCTGGGCGGATGCGGCGAGTTTCGCTTCCTGCAGTCGGATTTCGCCGAGCCGGAGAAATTCAGCGGGCTCGTGGCGCATTTCCGGCCCGATTACGTGGTGCATCTCGGAGCCCAGCCGGGCGTTCGGTTCAGCATGGAGAACCCGGCGGCCTACACCCGCGCCAACCTCCAGGGATTCGCCAGCGTGCTGGAGGCTTGCCGGCGGACGCCGCCAAGGCACGTGGTTTTTGCCTCGAGCAGCAGCGTCTACGGTGCGGGCGCGCGGCCGCCATTTCGCGAGGACGACGACACCGATCAGCCGGTGTCCTATTATGGCGCGACGAAGAAAGCCAACGAGTTGATGGCGTACAGCTATGCCCACAATCATGCCCTGCGGCTCACCGGCCTGCGCTTTTTCACCGTGTACGGCCCCTGGGGCCGGCCGGACATGGCGCCCACGCTCTTCGCGAAGGCGATCCTCGAAGGAAAGTCACTGCCGCTTTTCAATGAGGGCAGAAATCTCCGCGACTACACTTATATAGACGACATCGTCGACGGGGTCGTGAAGGTGCTGCTGTACCCACCGCCGGCAGCGACTTCGACGAATCCCCCTGTGGTGAGTTCGTCGAGTCTGGCACCGCCGGCCCCGCCACGGCTCCGGATCCTCAACCTCGGCCACAATCGGCCGGTGGAGACCCTCCTCTTCGTGCAGATGCTCGAGCGACTGCTCGGGAAGCCTGCGCGCACCGAACTGCTCCCGGCTCAGCCGGGCGACATGTTCGAAACGTGCGCCGATCTCACCGCCGTGCAGGCCGCCATCGGCTATGTGCCCAAGGTGCCGCTCGAGGAGGGACTGCGCCGCTTCGTCGAGTGGTTTCGCCGGTACTACCGGATTTGAGATGAACGTTCCCCACCGTGCTCCGAGGCGGACGGCGACCGGCCGATCCAAGGCCTTCCCGGCACTCCAAGAGGTGCTGCCCGGCCTCGTGGACGATTTCCTGGACGAGGACTCATGAACTGGCAGGAAGCGGCAGCTGCGTTGGTTATCGTTGTCACCCTGATAGGCGTGGCGATTGGTCGCTACCCGGTGCTGAACATGAATCGCGCGACCATCGCGCTGGTCGGGGCTACGTTTCTGGTGACGCTGGGGGCGCTCTCTCTCGATCAAGCCTATGCTGCCATCGACTGGAACACGATCCTGCTGCTGTTCGGCATGATGGTGCTCAATGTAAACCTCCGAATGGCGGGATTCTTCCAACTGGTGACGGCCAAGGTCCTGATCTTCGCCCGCACGCCGCGGCGATTGCTCGCCCTGATTGTCGTCGTGGCCGGGGTGTTCTCCGCAGTCTTCCTTAACGACACCATCGTCCTGGTCTTCACGCCGCTGGTGCTCGATGTCGTCCTAACCCTCCGGCGAAATCCCCTGCCCTATCTCGTCGGGCTGGTGACTGCCGCAAACATCGGTTCGGTCGCCACCATCACCGGCAATCCACAGAACATGCTGGTCGGGATCTCGTCCGGGATCAGCTTCGTCAACTTCACGCTGGCACTCGCCCCGGTCGCGTTCCTGGGGCTCGGCATTATCTGGCTGGTCATCGTGCTCGTCTACCGGACGGATTTTCGAGCCGAAAAATTTGCGACGACCTATCACCTCGCTCCGGAAGTGAAGTGGCCGCGTCTCCGCAAGTCGCTCTTCGCCACCGGACTGATGCTGATCGTGCTCATCGGCGGGGCTCCGGTCCCGCTCGCCGCGGCGCTGGCGGCGGCAGTGCTGCTCATCACCCGACGGACCAATCCCACCCAGGTGTTTCAGGAAATCGATTGGGCGCTGCTGGTATTCTTCAGCGCCCTGTTCGTCGTCACGGGCGCACTCTCGGTGTCGGGCCTCGGCGAACAGGCCTTCGGCCTGCTGCGACCCTGGGCTGATGGTGGGCCTGGGATGCTCACGCTGGCGTCGGTCGTCCTCAGCAACCTGGTTTCGAACGTGCCCGCCGTGATGCTCTTCCGTCCGATCGTCCCCGACCTTGCGGACCCGCAAGCGGCCTGGCTGAGCCTGGCGATGGCGACGACGCTGGCGGGAAACCTGACGCTGCTTGGCTCCGTCGCCAACCTGATCGTGGCCGAGATCGCCCGCAGCCGCGGAGTGCACCTCTCGTTTACCGAATATCTAAAGGCCGGAACTCCGATCGCGATTCTGAGCCTGATTGCGGGCGTGGCGTGGATGGGTTTGTAGCGCGGGGCGAAGTCGCGGAAGTCGATCCGGCATGAGCTTGCAGGAGTTGCGACCTGCCGACGCCGGGCGCTCGTCGCTGCGCAAGGGACAGGTTATTCATCTGCGGGCCCGTTCGGGAAGGGACAGTGGTTCATCCTGCAGGCTCCGCCTCGAAGGGACAGGTTACCTGATGGCCAAGGGACAGGTTGATTTCGGGAAGCGGGAGGAACGCTCCAAAACTCCCCGCTTGACGTGTTCATCTGAACACGTCAGGTGATGTGGCACCCGAAGTCATCCTTATACCCAAAACTCGGCAAGGGCGGGCTTGCGTTCCCGGATGCCTCGGCCTCACGTCTTTTCCCCACCGCTTCCCGCAAATTCGACCCGTTCACGCACGCTCCGCCTCACTTCCCGATTTCCGACCATGTCAAAAGTCGCTCCTGCCAAGTCCAACGATGCACGCTCCGTCGCGGTCAGTTCCGCCCCCGCCGTGGCGCGGGACAAGAACATCGAACTGGCGCTCTCTTCCATCACGAAACAGTTCGGCGAAGGGTCGATCATGCGCCTCGGCTCCAACGCCAAGATGAAGGTGGAGACCCTTTCGACCGGCTCGCTGGCGGTTGACCTCGCGCTCGGCGTCGGCGGACTGCCCAAGGGCCGGATCATCGAGATCTACGGGCCAGAGTCATCCGGCAAGACGACCTTCTGCCTCAGTGTCATCGCGGAGGCGCAGAAGCGCGGCGGGCTGGCGGCCTTCATCGATGTGGAACATGCGCTCGATCCCAAATACGCCCGCGTGGTCGGCGTGGCGCTCGACGACCTCCTCGTCTCGCAGCCCGACTCCGGGGAGGATGCGCTCAACATCATGGAGACGCTGATTCGTTCCAACTCCATTGACGTGATCGTGCTCGATTCGGTGGCCGCCCTCACGACCCGGGCCGAACTCGACGGCCAGATGGGCGACATGACCATGGGTTCGCAGGCGCGGTTGATGAGCCAGGCCATGCGGCGGCTCACGGCCGTCGTCAGCAAGACCAACTGCGTCTGCATCTTCACGAACCAGATCCGCGAGAAGATCGGCGTGATGTTCGGCAACCCCGAGACCACCTCGGGCGGGCGCGCGCTCAAGTTCTTCGCCTCGGTGCGGCTCGACATCCGCCGGAAGGACCAAATCAAGACTCCCGAGGGCAAGGTCGTCGGCAACCGGACCAAGATCAAGGTGGTGAAGAACAAGGTGGCACCCCCATTCACGGAGTGTGAATTCGACATCATGTACGACGAGGGGATTTCCGCGGCTGGCTCGCTCCTCGATCTCGGGCTCGAACACAAGATCCTCGAAAAGAAGGGTGCGTGGATCGCCTATGAGGGACAGTTGGTCGGCCAGGGGCGCGATGCCGCCAAGCAGGCGTTGAAGGAAAAGCCGGAACTTGGGGAAAAGATCAAGCAGGCGGTCCTCGCCAAGGTGACCGTCGTGGGCGGAGCGGATATCACGGGGGAAAAGGCGGATTGAGCCCGGGCGATCCGCGGCGTGGACGGAACCGATCCGGCATTTGCAGGGTCGGGTTTATCCACTTCGCTGTTCCCATGACGCCGCTTCCCCACTCCCGGTGGCGCGTTGCAGCCACGCTCGGCTGTACGCTCCTCGTTTTCTCCAGCACGATATTCGCAGCCAAGCCGTCACGGAAAGGACGGCCCGCCGAGGGTGATTCCGCACCGGTGCTCATGTCGCGCACGGGTGGCGGGGACATGTGGGCGGACGTGCCAGAGCTCACGGCGGCCGCTGAGAATGGGAATCCGAAGGCGCAGGCGCAGCTGGGCGAGATGCTCCTGCGCGGAGATACTCAATACGATGTGCCGCAGGATCGCGAGCGGGCGCTGAAGCTCCTGGAGAGTGCCGCGCGCCAAGGTGAACCTTCCGCCGCCTTTCGGATGGGGATGATCCTCGACGAGGGCGTCGCCCTAGGCCGGGATCGCAGCCGCGCCCACGCTTACTTCCGCGCCGCAGCTGCGGGCGGGGTTGCCGAGGCCTATCACAACCTCGGCGCGGCCTATTCGAGTGCGCGCGGCGTGAAGCGGGACTATGCTGAAGGGCTTGCCTGGCTGATTCTCGCCGGCAAGCACGGGGCGGAGAGCTCGGCGGAGTCCGCGCTCCGACAGCACATCGGGAAACTGAAGCGACCAGACCTGATTGCCCGGGCCGAGAAGCGGGCAGTCGAGATCGAGCGCGAGCTTTCGCAAAAGGAAGTCGTGAGCCTGCTGCCGCCGCCGGTCGGCGCGCTTACGACGAACACGCCGGCGAAGTCCCGCGGTTAGCCTGCATCGGCATTGACCACGGACTGGGCGTTATCGCTTTGGGTTTGGGTGTAGCTCTCGCACCAGCTCAGTGCCTGCTTACGGAAACAGCCACTCCGCCTTCCAGGTGCCGCCTTCCCGGCGGAAGCGCTGGCGATCATGATGCCGAAACGCGCGCTGCTGCCAGAATTCGATCGACTCGGGCATCACGCGCCAGCCGGACCAGAAGGGGGGCCGGGGCACGCTCCCAATCGGAAAGCGTAGCGCCGCGGCCGCGACCGCCTGTTCGAGTTCGAAGCGGCCGGCCATCGGCGTCGACTGCCGCGAGGCCCACGCGCCGAGCTGGCTGAGTCGAGGCCGCGTGCCGAAATAGGCATCCGCCTCCGCGTCCCCCACCCGCTCCACGGGGCCGTCGATTCTCACCTGGCGTTCCAGCTTCGGCCAGTGAAAGCAAAGCGCGGCGCGGGAATTGCCGGCCAGGTCGGCGGACTTGGGGCTCTCGAGATTGGTGTAAAAGACAAACCCGCGGTGATCTGCGTGCTTGAGGAGAACCATCCGGACGGACGGATGGCCTCCCGCATCGACGGTCGCCAATGCCATCGCCGTCGGGTCGTGCGGCTCGGCGGCGCGCGCCGCCGCGAACCACTCCTGGAACAGGGAAATCGGATCAGGCGCAGCCATCGGCAGCCATGATGGGCCAACCGGCACCGCCGGGCTCCGCGGGGCTTGCTGAACCCCGCGCAGCGTTTGCGGGCGTTTGACTTGGCCCCGTCCGCGGCGAAGCGTGGGCGACCATGCCGCGCGCCTCCGACACCATCACCGCCCCGGCCACGCCGGCGGGCACCGCCGCGCTGGCGCTGGTTCGTATTAGCGGCCCGGATACGAAGCGGCTGGTGGCGGAGATCCTCGGCCGCCTGCCGCCGCCGCGCCAGGCGACCTACTTCGAGTACCGCGATCGCACCGGCGTGCTGCTGGACGACATGGTCGGGACCTGGTTTGCCGCGCCCCGCTCCTACACCGGCGAGGATGTGCTCGAACTCAGCGGCCATGGCAGTCCCTTCATCAGCCAGCGCATTCTCGGGGATCTGCTGGCCCGCGGGTGCCGGCTGGCGGAGCCGGGTGAGTTCACGCAGCGTGCCTTCCTCAACGGGCGGATGGATCTCAGCCAGGCCGAGGCGGTGATGGATCTCATCCACGCCCGCAGCGAGCGCGCCCTCGCCCTCGCCCACCAGCAGCGCCGCGGCGCCCTCGGCCGGCGGATGGCATCCCTGATCGATGCGCTGCTCGGATTGCTCGCACGGATCGAGGCCTACATCGATTTTCCCGACGAGGATCTCCCGCCCGAGGACCGCCAGGGGGTCCGGGAAGGAGTCGGCCGGCTCGCGGCGGAAACGGATCGGCTGCTTGCCACCAACCGCTATGGGACCCTCCTGCGCGACGGCGTCCGGACCGTGATCCTGGGCCGGCCCAATGTCGGAAAGAGCAGCCTGCTCAACCGGCTAATCGGCCGCGAGCGCGCCCTGGTCAGCCCCGAGCCGGGCACCACCCGCGACTTCATCGAGGAACGGATCCCCGCCGGGCCGCACTGTCTCCGTATCGTGGATACGGCGGGGCTCAACCCCTCCCCCGCCCCGCTGGAGCGGCTGGGCATGGAGAAGGCGCTGGAATGCGCCGAGGCGGCGGACCTCGCGATCGTGGTCCTGGATGCGACCGATCCGTCAGCGCCGCTGCCGCGCGAACTTGCCGATCGGCTGGAGGATCCCGGCACGCTGGTGGTCGTTAACAAGAGTGATCGCGTGCCGGACCCGGCGCTGCCGCCCGAAATTTCCCGTCTCGGTCCCCTCCCCCTCTCCGCCTTGACCGGCCTTGGTATTGATGAACTGCTGCGGCGAATCGCCAGCCGGGCCGACTCGTTTCAGCGGGAGGCCGGCGAAGATGCGGTAGCCATCAGCGCCCGCCATGCCCATGCGCTGGCCGAGGCAGGCGCGGCATTGCAGGCGGCGGATGAGAAGCTGGCGGCCAACGGACCCGTGGAGCTGATTGCCAGCGACCTGCGGGCGGTCCTCGCCGCCTATGGTGAGATCACGGGAAAAGTGGACAACGAGCGGATGCTCGACCACTTGTTTGCCACTTTTTGCATCGGCAAATAGCCGTGCAGGCTCCGCTGGTGTCGCTGCGAAGGTAACCGAACGTGCTTCCCGACCAATCCCAGTTTGATGTCATCGTATGCGGCGGCGGCCATGCCGGAGTTGAAGCCGCGCTGGCCGCGGCCCGCAAGGGCGCCGTCACGCTGCTGCTAACCGGCAACATTGATACGATCGCCCAGATGAGTTGCAACCCGGCCATCGGTGGCCAGGCCAAGGGGCAAATTGTCCGTGAAATCGACGCGCTAGGCGGCGAAATGGCGATCAATACGGACGTCACAGGCATTCAGTTTCGGCTGCTCAACGCGTCAAAAGGCCCGGCAGTGCAATCACCGCGCGCGCAGTGCGACAAGAAAGCCTACCAGTTCCGGCTCAAGCACACCCTCGAGTTGCAGGCTGGGCTCCACGTCTTCCAGGCAACCGTGACGGGCTTAATCTTTGAGTGCGGGCGCGTGGTTGGATGCCGAACGAATCTCGATGTGGAGTTTCGCGGTCGCGCGGTGGTGGTCACGACCGGGACTTTTTTGCGGGGCTTGATGCACATCGGGCTGAACAAGAACGAAGGCGGGCGATTGGGGGATTTCAGCGCCCGGACACTTTCGGCCAGCTTTCTCGAAGCGGGCATCGAACTGCAGCGGTTGAAGACCGGGACTCCGCCACGGCTCCTTGGCCGGAGTCTTGATTTCAGCCGGATGGAGGAGCAGGCGGGGGATGTTGAGCCCACGTTTTTTGCCTTTCACGATACGCGCGGGCCCGACGATTTGTTCCACGTGGAACATACCGGCGAGCAACGGCTCGGGTGGCTCCCCGGCTGTGAACAAGTTTCGTGCTGGTTGACCCACACCACATCTGAGACCGCGCAAATCGTCCGGGACAACCTCCATCTCTCCGCGATGTACAGCGGAGAGATAGAAGGCGTTGGCCCAAGGTATTGCCCAAGCATCGAGGACAAATTCGTCCGTTTTGCCGACAAGCCACGGCACCTGCTTTTCCTCGAACCGGAGGGTAGGGCAACGAACGAATTCTATGTGAATGGTCTGTCAACAAGTCTGCCCTTCGAGGTTCAGCTGAGGATGGTCCGCAGCATTCCGGGACTCGAAAAGGCGACGCTCCTTCGGCCGGCCTATGCCGTCGAATACGACTTCGCGCCCCCGACCCAGCTTTATCCAACCTTGGAATCGAAGAAGGTGGAGAACCTGTTCTTTGCCGGGCAAATCAACGGCACCTCGGGTTACGAAGAGGCTGCCTGTCAGGGTCTCGTCGCGGGGGTCAATGCTGTCTGCAAGGTGAGGGGAGAGTCACCGCTCATCATCACCCGGCAGGAGGGGTACATTGGCGTCCTCATCGATGATCTGGTAACCAAGGGAACCTCCGAACCCTATCGCATGTTCACCAGCCGCGCCGAACATCGCCTGCTCTTTAATCATGGGAGCGCAGAGTTGCGACTGGCCCACCATGCGCGCGCGCATGGGCTACTGCCTGAAGGGCGGTGGACCCGAATTCAAGCAAAGGCGGAGCGCATCACCCGGTGGATCAACCGTTTCGAGCACGAGCGCCCTAATGGGATCACCTGGGCTGAACTCGCGCGGCGAACCCCGCAGAATCCGCCACTCCCGGACTCCTTTGTCGCCGAAGCGAAGGAAGTGCGAGAACAGGTTTTATATGCCGTTTGCTATCAAGGGTATCTGGAGCGGGAAGCGCGTCTCATCGAGAAGCTCGCGGTAGCAGAGAGGATCCGGATACCAGACGATGTTAACTATCTTTCTATAAGAGGTTTGAGGCGAGAGAGCGCCCTGAAGCTTGCCGAGGCGAGGCCCATGACCTTGGGACAGGCGAGCCGGATGAGTGGAGTTAACCCTGCAGACATCGCGGTGCTGATGGTCTGGATCGAAGCGGGCAGGGCAGGGGGCCCGGCGCGATCCGAATCCCTCTAGCCCTTCTGCACCCCCGTGGAAAATCCGGCCCGCACTGCCGCCTATCACGCTTTGATCGAGGAACGCCGTCGGGCGCTCCGCAAGGATCTCACTCGCATCCTGCCCCCGGGCACCATGCTGACCTGGGAAGTAGGTTGCGGCCACGGTCATTTCCTCGCGGCGTACGCCCAAGCCCATCCGGACAGGCTTTGTGTGGGCATCGACATCATTGGCGAGCGAATCGAGCGGGCGGTGCGCAAGCGCGACCGCGCCCGTCTCGGCAACCTGCACTTTCTCCAGGCCGACGCCCGATTGTTTCTCGAAGAGTTCCCGAGTTCGGCGTCCCTGGCGGAAATTTTCGTCCTGTATCCCGATCCCTGGCCGAAGTTGCGCCATCACAAACACCGGCTGATCCAGCCCGATTTCCTCAATGCCGCTGCCGCGCGCGCCCGGAACGGATGCCACCTCCACTTTCGAACCGACTACCAGCCGTATTACGAGAGCGCCGTTCTCACCTTCGAGGAGCACCCCCGATGGCGGTTGATTCGCGCCGACTGGCCCTTCGAATTCGAAACCGTTTTTCAGCAGCGCGCAGAGAGCTATCACTCATTGACCGCCGAACTCCGTTCATAAGATCGCCCGGAAAATTTGCGGCGCTCGCTTATGAGTGACTAACAAGGTCAGGCACCGGCATTTCAGGGGTTGACGGAGATGGTACGCGTGGACTTTGTTCTCCGCTCCTTCACGTCCCATCCGTCGCGCCATCGCATGTCCGGAGCCAATAAACTCATCGCCTTCCTGGTCGCTTTCGGCACCAGCCTTGCCCCGCCGCTGCAGGCGGCCCAAGGCCTACCGGCAAAGGCGGCGGAAGTCGTCCCGGGCTGGCCAATTACAAACAGCATGATCACCGGCTGGGTCGTTTCGATCCTGCTGGTAATTCTGATCCGCTGGCTCGTCGGCCGGCCGACCGTGATCCCGACCCGCGGCCAGGCCGTTTTTGAATCCCTTCTCGAGGGTCTGCGCGGAATCTTCGAACCCATCGTGGGCAAGGCAGCCTTTCCGACGGCGTTTCCGATTCTCGTCACCTTCTTCGTCTTCATCCTGTTTCACAACTGGATGGGCCTCATCCCCGGTGTCGGGACGATTGGGTGGGGGACGGGCGAGAACTGGTGGCATCTCGACCATATGAGCCGGGCGCTGATCCGGCCGCATAACGCGGACTTCAACGGGACCATCGCCCTCGCCCTGATTTCCTTCGGCGCCTGGGCGATCATCGTCCTGAAGTTCGCCGGGCCGAAGACCATCATGCTCGATCTCTTTGGCAACAAGGCCGAGAAGAACGAGACCCCGGCCTGGCTTTATCCCATCCTGTCGCTGGTCTTCATCATCGTCGGCCTGATCGAGGTATTCTCCATCGCGATACGCCCCTTCACGCTCTCGGTCCGGTTGTTCGGCAACATCTTCGGCGGCGAAAACCTGCTCCATGGGACCGGGTTCATCTTCATCTTCTACTTCATGGAGCTGCTGGTCGGCGTAATCCAGGCGCTGGTCTTCACCCTGCTGACCGCCGTGTACATCGGGCTGCTCTGCAATCACGAAGGCGGTGACCACGGGCATGCCGAGCATGACCACGAGGAAAAGGCCCCTGCCGCCGGGGCGCCGCACTGATTCTCCCTTCTCCCGCCGGGAGCGTGCCCCGAGCGCGCACGGCGGAAACCACAACACTGCCAGAAACTCCACCATGATCGAACTCATCGCCCAAGCCGCCGCTCCCGCGGGCGTCACCGGCAATCTCACCAGCGCCTTCGGGCTCCTCGGCGCCGCCCTCGGCGTCGGCCTGATCGGCTTCAAGGCCGCCGAGGCCGTCGGCCGCAACCCGGGTGCCTCCGGCAAGGTGCTCGTCCAGGCCATCATCGGAATGGCGCTCGCCGAAGGTCTCGGCATCCTCGCGCTGTTCCTGGGTTAACCCACGGCCCGGCCGCGCGGTCGCTCCGCGCGGCGCCGGGCGTATCTTTCGCACCATGACGCTGCCACTTTTCCTCGCCGCCGCCGCGGAGCACGCGGCCCAACCGGGAATCCCGGAACGCTTCGGTCTCGAGCCGAAATACATCGTCATGCAGGTGATCAGCTTCCTGATCGTCCTGGCCGTGCTCTACAAGTTCGGCATCAAGCCGGTTACCGCCACGATGGAGGAGCGGAACCGGAAGATCGAGGCCGGCATCCGCCATGCGGAGGAAATGCAGGCCAAGCTGGCGGCCGCCCAGCAGGAAAGTGCCGCCATCGTTAAACAGGCCAACGTCAATGCGGCCCGGATTGTCGACGATGCCCGCAAGACCGCGAAGGAGTTTCTCGAACGCCAGACCCAGGAGGCCACGGCCAAGGCCAGCGATCTGTTCGCGAAGTCCAAGGAGGCCATCGAACTCGAGCATCGGAAGATGCTCGCCGATGCCCGCAGCGAGATCGCCAGGCTGGTCGTGATCACCACCGAGCGCGTCCTCGCCAGGAAACTCACCGAGGCCGACCGGGCCGCGTACAACGAGGCCGCCACGCGCGAACTCGTGAGCAACCAGAACTGACGCCCGCCACCGCCACTTTCGTCCCTTCACCGCATGGCCTCCGGCAAGAAGCAGGTTCAACAGCTCTCCCGCCAGCTCTTCCGACTGAGTCTCGTTGACGGCGTGCTATCACCCGAACGGGTCGCCGGCGTGCTGCAATACGTGGAGAAACATCGTCCGCCGCACACGATCGCCGTGCTCAAGGCGTACCAGCGGCTCGTGGCCACGGAAGTGGCGCGCGGCCGGGCCGACATCGAGCACGCCGGAGAGATTCAGCCGGCGCTCGTCGAGCAGATCGCCGCCGCCATGGCGAGGAAGTACGGCCGCCGGATCACCGCCGCACCCCGGCGCAACGACGCCCTCCTCGCCGGTCTCCGCATTCGCGTCGGCGACGACGTGTACGAGGCCTCCGTCGCCCACCAGCTTGCCACCCTAGCCGGCACCCTCTGACGCCCCGAGTTCCCTTCGTTCTCCACACCCCTCCCATACCTTTCCGCGATGAGCACCGTCCTCGAACAAATTGAACAACAGATCGCCCAGCTTTCGACCCGGGCGGTGAAGAAGAACACCGGCACGATCCGCACCGTCGCCGATGGCGTCGCAAAAATCGAGGGCCTCTCGGATGTCATGTACAACGAGATGGTGCAGTTCCCCGGTGGCGCCATCGGGATCGCGCTCAACCTCGAGGAGGACGAGGTCGGCTGCGTGGTGCTGGGCGACATCTCCCAGCTCAAGGAGGGCGACGAGGTCCAGACGACCGGCAGGCTCCTATCCGTTCCCGTCGGCAAGGCGCTCCTCGGCCGGACAGTCGATGCGCTGGGCAATCCGGTCGATGGCAAGGGGCCGATCGCCGCAACCGAAACCAACCCCGTCGAGAAAATCGCTCCGGGCATCATCGTCCGCCAGTCGGTCTCGCAGCCGCTGCTGACCGGCATCATGGCCATCGACTCGATGATTCCGATTGGACGCGGCCAGCGCGAACTGATCATCGGCGACCGCGGCACGGGCAAAACCACGATCGCCGTCGATACGATCATCAACCAAGCCAAGATCAACAAGGTCGGCCTCGCTTCAGGCAGCAAGGACTTCCGCCCGGTGTACTCCATCTACGTCGCGGTCGGACAGAAGAACTCCAACATCGTCCGCACCATCAGCGCGCTCGAGGCCGCCGGCGCCCTGGAGTACACCATCATCGTGGCCGCGCCTTCGGCCGACAATCCGGCCAATCAGTACCTCGCCCCGTTCTCCGGCGCCGCCATGGGCGAGTGGTTCATGGAAAATGGCATGGATGCCCTGATCGTGTACGACGATCTCTCGAAGCATGCCGTCGCCTATCGGCAGATCTCCCTGATCCTCAAGCGTCCGTCCGGCCGCGAAGCCTATCCCGGCGACGTGTTTTACCTCCACTCCCGGTTGCTCGAGCGTTCCGCGCGACTGCGCGACAAGGGCTCCCTCACCGGATTGCCGATCATCGAGACCCAGGCGGGCGACGTCTCGGCCTACATCCCGACCAACGTCATCTCGATTACCGACGGCCAGATCTTCCTCGAAACCGATCTTTTCAACCAGGGCATCCGGCCGGCCGTCTCGGTCGGACTTTCCGTCTCCCGCGTCGGTTCCGCCGCGCAGATCAAGGCCACCAAGCAGGTCGGAGGAAAGCTGAAGGGCGAACTCGCCCAGTTCCGTGAGCTGGCGGCTTTTGCCCAGTTCGGCTCCGACCTCGATGCCAAGACGAAGGCCCAGCTCGAACGCGGCGCCCGAATCGTCGAGCTCTTCAAGCAGCCCGCCTTCAATCCGATTCCCATTGAACTGCAGGTCGCCGTCCTCTTCGCAATGCAGCGAGGCGTCTTCGATCCGGTGGAGGTGAAGAAGGTGGTCCACGCCGCCCAGTCGCTGAAGGAGTTCTTTGCCACCCGCAAGGACGCCCTGCTCACCGAAGTCCGGCAAAAAGCCGCCCTCGACAAGGACCTCGAGACGAAGCTCCAGGCCGCAGTGGACGAATGGAAAGCTGGATACACAGCCTGATCCCATTCCGCGCCGGGCACCGCGACTGACGCTACCACCCGCCGCCCTCCACCCGCCTCCGCTCCCACTCATTCCGCGCCATGGCTTCCACCCGCGACATCCGCCGACGAATCAAGTCGGTCAAGAACACCCGCCAGATTACCAAGGCGATGGAGCTGGTGGCCGCCTCGAAGATGAAGAAGGCGCAGCAGGCCGCGCTCGCGGGCCGGCCGTATGCCGAGCTGATGGCGCGCATGCTGGCCGTCCTCGCCGACCGCGTCGAGGAGGCCCAGCACCCATTCCTTGTCCATCGCGAAGTCCGGACCCGCGGCATCATCCTGATCACGACCGACAAGGGGCTCGCCGGTCCGCTCAACGCGAACCTCTTCAAGCTCGTCACCGAAATCAAGACGCCGGCCAAGTACGCCGTGATCGGCCGCAAGGGCGCCCAGTTCATCGCCCGAACCCAGCGGAATCTGCTCGCTGACTTCACCGTGAGCGATCGCGCCAGCTTTGCCGAGGTGAAGGTCGTCGCGGAATTCATGGTGAAGCAGTTCATCGACGGCGCCATCGACACCGTCGAGGTCCTCTGGCCCCGATTCCGCAACACGCTCGTGCAGGTGCCGACGCTGCTCCCACTCCTGCCGCTCACCAGCGTCAAGGCCGCGATCGCCGATTTGCAGGCCGCCACCGGCGGCAGCGCTGCCGGCACACGGCCGGCTGAACTCGACCAGCAACTGCTCTTCGAACCGGATGCGGCCACGGTGCTCAATGCGCTGCTGCCGCTGTATGTGAACCGCGAAATCCACCAGCAGGTGCTCGACGCCAAGGCCTCGGAACATAGCGCCCGGATGGTCGCCATGAAGACCGCCAAGGACAACGCCACCAAGCTGCTCGGCGATCTCACCCTCGAATACAACAAGGCGCGCCAGGCAGCCATCACGCAGGAAATCCTCGAAATCGCCGCTGCCCAGTTCGCCGCCGCCTAGTCGAGCCCGCCCGCACCCGTTCCCTCAGACTCTCCGAATTTCAAAATGAACACCGGCAAAATCGTCCAAGTCATCGGCCCTGTCGTTGACGTGCAGTTCGCGGAAAACTCGATTCCGCCGATCTACCAGGCCCTCACGGTCGACTTCACCGCCGCCGGCGCGAAGCAGCTCCTCACGCTCGAGGTTCAGCAGCATCTTGGCGGCGGCATCGCTCGCACCATCGCCATGTCCTCGTCGGAAGGGCTCGTGCGCGGGATGCCGGCGGTGGATACCGGCGCCCCGATCTCGGTCCCCGTGGGCGACGGCGTCCTCGGCCGCATTTTCAATGTCACCGGCGACACCGTCGATGGCCGCGGTCCCGTGAATTTCGTCAAGAAGTACCCGATTCACCGCCCCGCTCCCACGCTGGTGGATCAGAATACCACCGCGGAAATCCTCGAGACCGGCATCAAGGTCATCGACCTCATCGCGCCCTTCACGAAGGGCGGCAAGGTCGGCGCGTTCGGCGGCGCCGGCGTCGGCAAGACGGTCGTGATCATGGAGCTGATCAACAATATCGCGAAGGCGCACGGCGGCTATTCCGTGTTCGCCGGGGTTGGCGAGCGCTCTCGCGAGGGCAACGATCTCTACCACGAAATGTCGGAGGCCGGTGTCATCGATCAGACTGATCTCGCCAAGTCGAAGGTCGCACTCGTCTACGGCCAGATGAACGAACCGCCGGGCGCCCGCATGCGCGTGGCGCTGTCCGCGCTGGCCATGACGGAGTACTTCCGGGACGAGAAGAACCAGGACGTGCTCCTGTTCATCGACAACATTTTCCGTTTCTCCCAGGCCGGTTCCGAGGTGTCCGCCCTCCTCGGCCGCTCGCCTTCAGCCGTCGGCTACCAGCCGACGCTCGCCAATGAAATGGGCCTGCTGCAGGAGCGGATCACCTCGACCAAGAAGGGATCGATCACCTCCTTCCAGGCGGTCTACGTCCCCGCGGACGATCTCACCGATCCCGCGCCGGCCAACACCTTCGCCCACCTGGACTCGACGATCGTGCTGGAGCGGTCGATTGCCGAACTCGGCATCTATCCCGCGGTGGATCCGCTCGCGTCCGTTTCGAAGGCGCTGCAGGCCGACATCGTCGGCGAGGAACATTACCGGGTCGCCCGTGAGGTCCAGCGTGTGCTCCAACGTTACAAGGATCTTCAGGACATCATCGCCATCCTCGGACTCGATGAGCTGTCCCCAGAGGACAAGCAGACCGTTTATCGCGCCCGGAAGATTCAGCGCTTCCTCTCGCAGCCGTTTGCGGTGGCCGAAGTCTTCACCGGCTCTCCCGGCAAGTATGTTTCGGTCAAGGACACGGTCCGCGGCTTCAAGATGATTCTCGATGGCGAGCTCGATGACGTTGCCGAAGGCGACTTCTATATGAAGGGCGGCATCGACGAGGTCATCGCGGCTTCCAAGAAGGCCTGAGCGGCGGACCCTGCAGCACTGCACCCAAACGCCGGCCAGCTCTCCCGCTTCTCCCATGCCACTCACACTCGAAATCGTCACCCCGGAAGCTCGCGTCTACCACGACACGATCGACTCGGTCGTGATTCCGACGGTCGGCGGCGAGATCGGCGTCCTGCCTGGACATATTCCGTTGCTCACCCAGGTGGAGCACGGGGAACTCAGGGTTACCAAGAATGGCCAGACGGAGCTTCTCGCTGTCAGTGGCGGCTTCGCTGAGATCGAGGGTGATCGAGTCCATGTCCTGGCCGAACACGCGATCACGGAGGCTGGGATCGACGAAAGCGCGGTCGAGGAAGCATTGAAGCGGGCGGAGCAGCAGCTCCGCGAGGCTCGCGACATCGATCCGCAGCAGTACGAACACCTCCAGAGCATGGTTCGGTACTCCGGCGTCCAGCTGGCTGTGAAACGCCGGCGGCGGTAGCCGGGTTTCTGGGAATCCCGGTTTCCGAGAGCCGCCCTGGCCTCCTGCAAGGATGGCTCAGGCCCTCGATTCGCCCGACTTGTCTCTGCTGCTCAACATGAAGCGGCAGAAGTCTTGCCGGCCTGTCTCATCTTCGATGGCCGCGATTGCGCAGGTTTTGCCAATTAGCGCGACGCGGCCCGCGGCAAACTCCGGTAATTTCAGGGCCAACAACCCACAACCCATGGCCCTTTTACTTGCCGACGAAGTGAAACCGAGTCTCAGTATAGACGATTCCATGAGCCGCCCACCGCTCAATCCCACGCTGCCACTGTGCCAGCTCCCCGCTGGCTCGGCCGGCCGCGTGCGCGAGCTCACCGGTGACACCGACTTCTGCCAACGCGTCCGCGAAATGGGGTTCGGCGAGTCCGCATTCGTCACCAAAATCGGCGGTTCGGGGCCGTTCATCTGCCAGGTCAATGGGACCCGGATGGCCCTGAGCCACGGCGCGGCGATGCACATCATCGTCGAGCAACTCGGGCGGCCCTAGCACCCGAGGCACCGATCATGAAGTTGTCTGAACTGCCCGCCGGCGCATCGGCCATCATCCGGGAATTTCCCAAATCCGGTTCCGCCTTCCTTCGCCTCCGCGAAATGGGCCTGATCGCAGGCACCCAGGTGACCCTCATTCGCACCGCACCGCTCGGCGATCCTCTCGAGATCAAGCTGCGCGGGTACCACCTTACGCTTCGCAAATCCGAGGCGGAGCATGTGGTGGTGGAAAGACTGGCAACGTAGCGACTGGCAGGGCAGGGGAAGGCCGACGCCAACGGCCTGCCGCCTCGCTCCCAATCGTTCCCATGAGTTCCGTCGCCCCTCACATCAGCCGCACCGCGATTCCCGCGTCCCCCGGCAATACCCGCCAGCCGATTTACGCTCTCGTCGGCAACCCAAACTGCGGCAAGAGCACGTTGTTCAACGCGCTCACCGGCATGAAGCAGAAGGTGGGCAATTATCCCGGCGTCACCGTCGAGAAACGCGTCGGCACCGCGTACTCCCAGCACGGGCAGCAAATGACGGTGATTGACCTCCCGGGCGCCTATTCGCTGGCGGCCCGTTCACCCGATGAGGCCGTAACCCGAGATGTGCTCCTGGGTCGCCGCGCCGACACGCAGATGCCCGATCGGATCCTGTGCATTGTCGATGCCACCAATCTCGAGCGAAATCTCTACCTTCTTCACCAGATCCTCGACCTCGGCCGGCCCGTCATCGTCGTGCTCAACATGATGGACCTCGCCGCCGCGGCCGGGCTCGATATCCGGGTTGCGCGACTCGAGCATGAGCTCGGCATCCCCGTCATCGCCTGCGAGGCCGTCAACGGTCGCGGCGTGATCGAGTTGAAGGTGGCGATGAGCCGGACCGATTTGCCGCTCTCCCGGCATGCTTGGGATATCCCGGCGCCGATCGCTCCAGCCGTGGCGGAGCTGCAGGCATCGCTGATTGCGAACGATCGCAAACCGCCGCTGATTGCGCGGGCGGAGGCCCTGCTGCTCCTCACCGATCAGGATTCCCTGCGCGTCGCGGGCTCCACGCCCCTGAGCAACCAGACGCATGAAATCCTCCGCGGCTGGCAGGAGCGCTGGGAAGCCGATGGCACCGACTGGGCCGGCACGCTGGTGAACTCGCGCTACGACGTGATTGGCCGGATTGCCCATGATGTGGCCCTTCGGCGCGGAACGGTCGGGCCGAGCACGTCGGACAAAATCGACGCCTACGCCACCCATCCCGTCTGGGGCTGGCTGACCCTGGGGGCGATCATGACGTTGCTCTTCTTCAGCATCTTCACCCTAGCGGAGTATCCGATGAATTTCATCGATGGGCAGATGGCCGCGCTCGCGGACTGGGTGAAGGCGCGGATGGCTGCGGGCGATCTCCGCGACCTGATTACCGATGGAGCCATCGCAGGCGTGGGCGGCGTGATCATCTTTCTGCCGCAGATTCTCATCCTGTTCTTCTTCATCGGCCTGCTGGAAAGCACCGGCTACATGGCCCGAGCGGCATTCATCATGGACCGGCTCATGAGCCGCGTGGGACTCAATGGGAAATCCTTCATCCCGCTGCTCAGCTCGTACGCTTGCGCCATCCCCGGAATCATGGCAACCCGCACCATCGAGGATCACAAGGACCGGCTCGTGACCATCCTGGTCGCGCCGTTGATGAGCTGCTCCGCGCGGCTGCCGGTCTATCTCCTGATGATCGCCGCGCTGGTTCCCGGTGATCGTGTTCCGATCATGACGAAGGTCGGAATCATGCTGCTGATGTATGCACTCGGCACGTTAGGCGCGTTCGGGTTTGCCTGGCTCTTCAAACGCACGCTGCTGAAAGGCGCGCCACCCGTGATGATCATGGAGCTGCCGCCCTACCGGCTGCCGGGCATCAAGGATGTCGTGCTTCATATGCTGGAACGCGCCTGGATCTTTCTCCGCCGCGCCGGTACCGTCATCCTCGGCATCAGCATCGTCCTCTGGTTCCTTTCAGCTTATCCGAAGGCGCCGGACGGCATGAATGAACAGCAGCAACTCGCCCAGAGTTTCGCCGGCATGGCCGGCCATGCGCTCGAACCCGCCATCAAGCCGCTCGGGTTCGACTGGCAAATCGGCATCGGGCTCATCAGCTCCTTCGCCGCCCGCGAAGTATTCGTCTCAACCATGGGGGTGGTCTTCAACGTTGAAGGGGACGGCGAGGACACCACGCCACTCCGACAAGCCCTCTTGGAAGCCCGGTGGCCGGATGGCGCCCCACTTTTCACGCCGCTGGTCTGCTTCACGCTCATGGTCTTTTATGTCTTCGCGATGCAGTGCATCAGCACCATCGCGGTCGTGAAACGGGAGACGAATTCCTGGCGCTGGCCGATGTTCCAACTGGCCTACATGACTGGCACTGCCTGGATTCTCAGCTTCATTGTCTACCAGACCGGCCGTGCGCTGGGCTATTGAGCATGACTCCGGAGTTCCAAACGATTGCCGCCCTCATCGTCGTCGCGCTCGCCGCGTCGTACCTGATCGTGCGCGCGCTTCGGAAGCGCAGGAACCCCGGCTGCGGTTCCGACTGCGGGGCAATCAGCCCGGAAATCCGGAAGCTGCAGGCCCGCTTGAAGCAGCGCGATTAACCCGGAATCCTGCCTGCCGGCGACAGCGCGCATTCCGCCCCGCGCACTCTCAACCCTGGTCCGCGACGGCCCCGCCTTGCGCGGCAGTCCGCCCTTGGTTGTCGTGGGAAAGCTCCGTGACGTCCCTGTGAATCGCCGGGCCCTCCGCCTTCCGCGGGACCGTCGTCTGGGCGGCTGATGCGGTAGCCACCGCAATGGCCGCAGCCGCCGGGACGACCTTCTTCAAAGAAGAAACCTCCGGGTGCACCAGTGCAGCCTTTTGGGCTGCGGCTATGCTCGCGTGATGGTCAGCCCGTTCCGCCTCCTCCATGATCGACTGCGGCACCGGCTTGAGCCCCCAGATCAGCCCGGTCCACGAGAGGAGCTTCAAACCGTAATAGGTCGGATCGATCTCCCACCAATAGAAGCCGTTCCGGGTCGACGACATGTAGCGATGGTGGTTGTTGTGCCAGCCCTCTCCCAGGCAGATGATCGCCAGGATGAAGCTGTTGCGGGAATCGTCCGACGTGTTGAAACGGCGCTTCCCCATCAGATGCGCCATCGAATTAATGCAAGAAGTCCCGTGGAAGAGCGCTGTCGTGCTGATAAAGAATCCCCAGACCAGCATCTGCCACCCATTGGTGCCCAAGCCCGGCGCATGGACTTCCAAAGCCCAGCCAAAACACCACATGCCCACCGCAAACACGAAGGGGACCACCGTGTCGAACCGGTTCAACCACACCAGCTCAGGGAACTTCGCCAGGTCCTTCACCTTGGAATAATCCGTCGGAAAATTCCGCCGGCTGGTGATCCAGCCGATGTGCGACCACCAAAACCCGTGGACGTGGGGCGAATGGGCATCCTCAGGCTCATCGCTGTGCTGATGATGATGCCGGTGATGATACGCCCACCAGAGTGCCCCACGCTGCACGGTCGTGGCCCCCCAGAGCGCGAGAAAAAACTGCCCCAAACGCGAGGTGCTGTAGGTCTTGTGCGAAAAGTAACGGTGGTAAATCCCCGTCACCGCAAACATCCGGACGACATACAGGAAAACCGCGGCCCAAACGGCAAAGGCACTCGCTCCCACCCAAATCACAGCAAAACAACCGAGGTGAAGTATTATGAATGGGATACACCGCATCCAATCCACCCGATCCTCCTCGGCGCGCATCCTGTCCGCACCGTCTGGCGTGTAATCCGAATCAAACCATTGGCCAATCGCCGTAAGCAAACGGCGAAGCCTGCGGGCAGGTGGGTGGGTGGGCACAGAGGTCATGGGCAAGAGGGAGCGAACCATCCGGCCGCCCTCGTGCAAGCCGCGGTTTCACTTATCTGCCGCATCAGGCTCCCAAATGAGCCCTCCCTGGCAATGATGAACGAGCCCGGATGCATCACACTTTTTCAAAGTTGCTCATCCGCTTTCCGCACTCTGCGAGTGCGAAAATGCGACTTCGTCATGGTTAGCCCCGACCACGTCGGCCCGACAGGGTGCATCCGTCACACCTCTGGGTGTGATGGATGCAGGCTATTCCGACGTGAGTTTCATCAACGTCCAAAAAACCGTGGCTCCCGTCATCAAAAGCAGCGCGGCCGAGTATCCGGCTCCCGTCAGGCCCAGTTTCAATGCTGCCTTTGGCCAAGTCTGGCCGTAAACCACCCGAAAAGCCGAAAGCAGATACCACCCCATCCAACCCGCCAGCGCCCATTTAAAGGCTGCCACCAGCCATCCGGGCCCGAAGCCCAGCAGATTCAGGTACCCGGTGCTCACCATGAAGACGAGGAACACCCAGGTGTGGAGATGGACCGAGAAGATGAGATGCTCGATGTAAAATCGGCCACTCCGCCGGAAGACGACTTTCAGCAGGAGCGCAAACACCGGCATCCCGAGAAAGAGCAGGGTCGGCACCCGGCTTTCCAGCTCGCCGAGAAACTCCGAAATCGTCACCTCGCCGGACTGAAACTTCCGATCAATCCCCCCACCGGCAGGGTCCACGCTAATCTGCATCCGATTCGGCGGCGGCGCATCGGAAAGGGCCGACAAAGGCAGCTCCGCCCTTACCCGGGCGATCAACTCCCGGACCGCACGTTCATCGAGCCCTCCTCCGCTCCGCTCGGACTCCTCCCGGACCAGTTCAGCGAGCCGCTCGAGTTGCTTCGGTGCCAGCCCGTCGCGGATCTGCTGCAGCGCAGCCGGATTCCTGGCCAACTCCGCCCCAATCGGATCGATCGTCACCGCCTCGTAAGGCAGCAGGTGGCCGTGGTTCAGCCAATGCACGCCGAGAAAGAAGAGGACGCTGACAAACAGGTAGAACCTGACTGGGTTCAACTGGCTGGCGCGGCGCCCGGCGTTGAATTCCTGTGTCAGCCGTCCGGGGCTGGCCAACAGCCAGGCAACACTCGCAAAAAGCTTCCCCTCAAAATGGAGCAGGTTCTCCAGCAGATCGTGGATGAGGTGATGAAACGAGCGGTGGTAATCCACATCGTGCTGCCCGCACCGCGCACAGTAGGGTCCGCGCAGCGGCGCATGACAGTTCTGGCAAAGCCGCGGCGGGCTGGCGGGATCGTCGTAGCCGATGTCCGGGGAGGATGACAACGGCTGCACGAGAGCACGTCGGCCGATAAATGAAAAGCCCGCTGAGAACCAGCGGGCTGCCTGCACCGTCGCGCCGCATGCCGCCGCAACTGGCCTGGTCTACTCCAGCCGCCGGAGCGTCACGTCGCCGTTCATCGTGGCCACATTGACCTCCGGGCCGCCGCCATTCAGCACGCCCGTGACGAGCTTTCCGCCTGTCATCGGTGGAATCGGCGGGGTGGGGGCCCGCGGCGCCCGTGGCGCCGGCGGCGCGACGGCTACCCCATCACGACCGGTCTCCGCCCCCTCCCGCGCCGCCTGCGCGGCTTCCTTGGCCACCGCGGCGACTTCCCGCGCGATTTCCGCCCCGGCGCGAACGGCCTCCCGAATCGCCTCCCGCGCCTCAGGCGGGATGGAACCTGAATGCGACATCACGTGCCGCGACACACTCGTGCCGGTGGACTCGGTCTTGGTCGACAGCACGTCTTCCTCGAAGTCGGTCAGGATGGATCCGTTGTGCGTGCGAAGCCGTACATTGGCCTTGGCGTCAGCCGGCAACCGGACCAGCACCTCGCCGTTCATCGAGGTGAACGAGAGCGGCCGGCTCTCCTGCAGTTCCTTGATCGCGGCGTGAATCTCGCCGTTCATCGTCGCCACAATCGCGCCGCCCGCATGCCCCTCGAGTTGCACCTCCCCATGCATCGAATTGATCTCGATGTCACCGGCGAGATCGGAACAGGTGATGTCACCGCCCCACGAGTTCTGCACGATCACGTGCGTGTTGCGCGGAACCGTCACGTCGAAATCCGCGCTGTTGCCAAACCAGCCGTCGCTCACGCTGTCCAGGGTCACGACATTATCCTTCTCGCTGAGCGAGAAGCCGGCTGCCGCGGAAAGCACGCGCAACCCGTCCTTGCGCGGGGTCTGCCTGACCTCCTGGGTTTCGGAACGCACGGAAATTTCCGGCCGATCGGCACCGGTGATGCGCAGGTCTCCCCGCGCCACCTGCACCTTCAGCGTGCCGGGCTTGGCGGGATCGGAGAACCGGATTGTGCTGGTCGTGGCGTCAGCCCCGTGGGCCGCCGCCGCCAGGATGAACGCCAGTCCCGTGGCGATGCACGTGGACTGGGAGAAGGAAGGAGTTTTCATGAGAGCAGTCGTCGAATGCGATTCGGGATTAAGCGTGCCAGTCTCCGGCATTCAGATACCTGCAAGAGATGGCGTTGGGATGTTCGTGGTGATTCGTGTGAAAAGATTCCGGCGCGGCCGGATGCCTCAGAGGTGCGTCAGCGCCCGCCGGGCGGCATCGCGCACGTTCTGGTCGACCGCCTCGGTGGCGGAGATTTTCTCGAGCGTCGGCCGGGCCTCCGCGTCGCGGGCCGCGGCCAGGAAATCGATCATCGACACCTGGACGAGCGGGTTCTGCTCGCGCGGCAGCGAGGCGAGGACCCCGGCACGAACCAGTTCCTTGTCCGCATGCGGATAGAGTCCTTCCAGCGCCCGCAGCCGCACGTTCGGGCTCGTGTCAAAGGCCAGGGCGCTGATCAGTTCGTTGATCACCGCCTCGTTGGGATCCTCCAGTGCGGAGGATGTCAGGACTCCGCGGAGCCGTTCATTGGCCGGTTGCTGTTGCTGCTGCAGGAGCGAATAACCGACCAGCGTGCCCATCTTCGAAACCTGTTCGCGCAATTCCTGGAGCTCCTGGCGCATCATTGCGTTCTCCTTCGAACCACCATTCACGGCCAGGGAATCCGGCGCCTGCTGGGTGGGCGCGGCCTTCTGCCCCGCCACGAAACCCACGGCCAGCAGCGCACACCCGGCCAGCGGAGCCAGCAGCCAGCGCCAGCCGCCGAAGCGCGCGGCGTCCGCCTTGCGCCGGCTCGCGGCGACGGCGCTCATGGCCGAGTGCTTCTCCTCCTCGAGCATCGCGTAGAAATTCTGGCGCATCCGGCCCGAGGGAGGGTTGTTCGGGAGCGTGTCGAGCGCCTCGAGTGTCCGGCTGAGGGCCGCAAATTCCCGCTGGCAATCCGGGCAGCTGGCCAGGTGGGCGCGGGTTTCAAGGTGCGCGGTGGCGGGAGTCCGGGAATCCAGCAATTCAGCAAAGTCCTGGCTGGCGCGTTGGCAGTTCATGGGCGGCGGGAGGATGGCGGGGCAAAGGGGGAGGCCTTGGGCAGGGCGCGAATCGAAAGGGGCATCATGGCAACTTGTGGCCCGAAAGGCCCGGCTGGGGATTCAAGAGTTGGAAATAGATCCCCCGCAGCTCGCGGAGGGCGCGGTGCGCGCGGACTTTTGCCGCTCCCGCGGAGCACTCGAGGATCGTGGCGATTTCGGCAAAGGAAAGCTCCTGGAAACGGGCCAGCAGCAGCACCTCGCGATCAGCGCGATCCAGCCGCGCCAGCGCCGTGTGCAGGAGTGCGTGATCGTCGTGGGTCGCAGCCCGGAGCCCCGCATGCGGCGCATCATCCGGGTGCGCCTGCAGGTCCACCGGATCCGTCGCCTGCGGTGCCGCATTGGCGCGGCGGAACTGGTCGGCCGCGCACCTCCGCGCCAGATGATACATCCATGCCGTGAAGCTGCCGTCGTCCCGATAAGTGTGTCGGTACTTGAGCATCCGCTGGAAAACCGTCTGCACGACATCCTCCGCCGTCGCCCGCTGCCCGGTCAGCTTGAACAGGAAGCCGTAGAGGGATCCGTGGTGCCGCTCGAAGAGCTCACCCAGCGCATCCAGCTCGCCGTCGCGCACGGCGAGCATGAGGGCATGGTCGGAGCGGGAGTCGGTATCCACGGTGGGGGCGCAGCGGGGATTAACCATGCCGGAGCCCGGTGGCGCGAGTGGTTTCCGTTCCGAATCCCATGGCTCAGGTACGCCTGATGCTGGCTTCCGGACCAGCAGCGGGGCGCGGGCGGCCAGGCCGGGGTGCAGGGGCGAATCGTCGATGGCGGCAATCACAGGAGGAGCGGGTCATGCGTTGGCAGCCCTGAGAACCGGCCCGGCGCCGATTGGTTACCGGATTTCCGCACTCTGCGAGTGCGGAAAGGCGACGCCGCTCCGGAACAGCCCTGCCGCTGGCTAGCGCCGCAGCACGGCGCGCACCGGCGATCCATCACCGCCGCGCAATTTCAGCGGGAGCGCAATCAGCTCGTACACGCCCGGTTCCACCCCGCGAAGATCCAGGCACTCGAGAATCAGGATTTCCACCGAATCGAGCAGGTGATGGATCGGCAGTTCCTTGCTGGTGAGTTCGTCCACCGACGGTATGTCGAGCCCGATGAGCTTTACTCCCCGCTCTGCCAGCCAGCCCGGCAGGGTGCGATCCGGCAGTGGCCACGTGGTGGGAAATGCGTTGGGATCACCCCAGCTGTCGGTTCGAAACAGGATTCGCGGCGTGGCCGCAATCTCCGCCCCGCTGAGCCCGTGGAAAAGGCGCACCGTGATTTCCGGCTGCCTACGCGCATCGATGACGCGAGCCGGGCCAATGAACCGCTCCAGTTCGACCTGATCGATCGCCAGACCCCGGGGGTTGTAATGGTAGGGTGCATCCGCATGCGAACCGGCGTGCACACTGAGCGTGATCTGCCCCGCATTGCAGGACGCCCCCTGCGCCATCTCCGTGGTCAGCCGGTAAGCGGTTGGCACGTCGCCCGGCCAGTGCGGGGCGCCGTTGGATAGCGGTCGGGAGATGTCGATGATCTGCATGGCTGGCACGCTGCCCAAGGGACAGGTCAAAAATGATTCCAAACCTCAGGATCCAGCACGGGAAAGCCCGCCCCGTCACGCCAGAATGCGGCCGCCTCCCCACGCTGGAACCTGCGGGATTCCAATTGCTCCGCCGGGAACGCCGCTCTAGTCGTCCGACAGCACCAGCCCCTTCGCGCCATGTTCAAAGCTGTCGTCAAAACCATCGCGCTCCTCGCGATTCTTTTCGTGATGCTCTACGTGGGCATGAACAACACCCACGCCGTTGATTTCCATTTCCCCTTGGCGGGAACCACGGCCAAGACGCCGATTCACGCCTCGGCCGCCCTGATCTATTTCGGCGTCTTTGCCGTGGGCGTGCTCGCCGGAACCATCTTCTGGGTGGGCGGCCGGACCCAGGGCGGGAAACGCGCCGCCGCTAAGGACCGCTGAGGCCCATGCCGGCAGCCGCTGATTCCCCGCTGTCGGAACGCGATCCCATCCTCCCCGCCACCTGGCGCGGCACCGAGGGCTTCTTCCGCGCCGCCCAGGACCGCACCGGCCGCTGGAGCCTGTTCGATCCCGACGGCCGGGACTTCTTCTGCCGCGCCGTCAATGCCGTCCGCCCCACCGGTTCGAATCACGATGCCGCGCCGCCAGCCGACGCGGCCAGCCAGCTGAGACGCTGGGGGTTCAATGCCCTCGGGCCCGGCGCGGATGAATCGCTCCGGGCCGATGGCCTTCCCTTCATCGGCACGGTTGACTTCATCTCCACCGCGCCCGCACTGGTCGCCCCAGGGCTCCGGCTCCCCGATGTCTTCAGCCCCGACTGGCGCCACTCGGCCGTGCTCCGCGCCCTGGCGGCGTGCCGCTCACTGACATCCTCGCGTCAGCTGATCGGCTGGGCGGCTGATGATCAGGCGGAATGGGCGCAGCCGGCCGGCATCCGGGCGCCAACCCTGCTGCAATATTGTCTCAGCCTCGAGCCGCGGTTCGCCGCCTATCACGCAGCGTGGGAATTCGTGCTCGCGCCACACGGCGGCCGGTTGGAGGCGCTGGCGCAAGCCTGGGGGGTCGCCCTGCGCAACCGGGAAGTCGTGCGGGAGATGACCCGCGCCGAGCTGGGGCTCGGGACACCCGGTTACTGGCGCGATCAGGCCCGCTGGACGCGCGAATTTGCCCGGCGTTACTTCACCATCACGGCCGCGGCAATCCGTGAAGCCGATCCGAACCATCTGACCCTGGGATGCCATTCGCCCACTCCCCCTGGTGCCCATGTCTTGGCGGAGTCCGTGTATCCTGCCGTCGATGTCGCCTTGCGT
This sequence comes from Verrucomicrobiia bacterium, assembly GCA_011525695.1. Taxonomy (GTDB): domain Bacteria; phylum Verrucomicrobiota; class Verrucomicrobiia; order Opitutales; family Opitutaceae; genus ER46. The sequence continues at coordinate 45,886 of WYBX01000032.1, read as the reverse complement.
CATTGGCGCAACCTGCCGGAGTCCACGGCCGCCCCCGTGCTTGCCGCCAGCGTCACGTGGGCCGCACCCGAGTTCACCCAGGCGGCAACCGCCCGCGAACGCGCCCTCACTTCCGTCGAGCGGATGCTCCGCCGCGGACGCGCCGCCCTGAATCGGGTGGCTCGACACCCGGCAACGGTCGGCTATCTCTGGGCCCAGTGGCAGGACGACCCTGGCGAGCAGCCGCCGTTCGCCCGCGGCTTGGTGCATGTCGGCGGCACCGAGGCGCTCGAGCATACGGAGGCGCTCACGAGGTTCAATGCGCACGCAGAGAGCCTGCGTCGCATCGCCACGAACGTCGCTCCTTTCAAATGAAACTTCCCGCTCTTCTGATTGCTATCGCCCTGCTGATCTTCGCCGGCTGCGGCCATCTCGACGTGACACCGGAAGGCGATCCCAATCGCGTCCTGAACGGCACCGTCAGCGCACCCTACGCATTGCCGGCAGGCGCGGAAGTGCATGTGCGGCTCATCGATCAAGCGGCCGCCACGGCACCATCACCCATGTCAGACCTGCCGGTTGCCGGGTTGGCCCAACCCCCGCCGATCGACCGAATCATCGCGGAACACGTGCAGACCCTTTCCGCCGGCAGTGCCGAACCGGTGCCCTTTCGTCTCGAATACCGGGCGGACGATGCCACCCTCCGCCGGGGATTGAATATCGAGGTGCGAGTCTCCCACGAAGGAAAACTCCGCTTCCGTAATCTCCGGGCGCACGTCCTCACCCTCGGCTCCTCGCCCTACCGGCAGGATGTCGTGGTCGAACCGGTCGGTCGGTAACCCCAGCGCAGGGCTCTTCCGGCGTCCCCCTCTCGGAAACCGCAGCCCGTGGCGTCGCTGGCGGTTCAGACCGGCGGGACGCACTCGAGCATTTCCGCGACCCCACCCGGCCCGGGACGATACCGCACCGGACCCATACCGGCAGGAACGAAAAACTTGTCATAGGTGCGCAGTTCGTGGACCTCGCCCCCCACCTCGGCACTCACTGCACCGGCGGTGACAATCGCGACGAACGCACCATCGCCGGAACGGGTGACCGCTCCGCCCAGCCGGGTCTTCCGGACGCTGAAGCAGTCGGTCTGCTCCGGGCCGATGAGCACGTCCTGCCAGGAATCGGGCCCGAGCTCGCGCCACCGCCGCGGCCGGCAGCGAATCCGCGCCTCGATGTCGGCCGGCGGGAGCGGCGCCAGGTTGAAAACGGAAAGCGCGAAATCGAGATCCCGCTGCATGAACCGCGCCGACTCCGGCAGGACGTATCCCGCCCGTTCGAATTCGAACCGCACGACGAGGTCGCTCGGTTCCTGTATCTCAACCATGAAGACACCGGCACCGAGGGCATGCGGCGTTCCCCCGGGAATGACAAAGGTGTCGCCCGGCCGCACCGGAATCGGATCGAAGCAGCCCTCAATTGCGGCGAGATCCTGCCGCTCGATCATTCCCTTCAGCTGCGCCATCGACGGCGGCCGCTGGAAACCGACATAAATCAGCCCCGCCGGCTCATCCTCGCGCACCGCTAGGACATGGTAGGCCTCGGTCTTCCCGCTCGCCGCACCGAGCACCCGGCGGGCAAACTCGCGCGTCGGATGAACCTGAAAGTGCAGCCGGGTCCCGCTGTCGAGGAACTTCACCAGCAGCTGCGGCTGGGCGCCGTACTTCGCGACATGTGCGGCGCCGAGGAAGTACGCGGGATCACTCGCCAGCAGCGCGGCGAAGTCCCGCAGCGTGGGATCGCGGCCCACCCGCACCTGCGAAACCCCTTCCTGGATCGATTCCCGACCGGGATTCGTCGCCCGGGTCGCGGACGCGATCCAATCCTCGGCCAGGTGTGAATCGGCGGGCGCCGGCACTCCCGCCAGCGCTTCGAGTGTACGTCCCCCTGGATACGTCCGCCAGACCCGGTTGGGCGGAAGGAGGATCAGCTTGTTGCGGTGCGAGGCCATGCGAAGAGGGGGTACCCTGGTGCGGCGATTGTCTCACCTTTCGGCCACGGCCGCTCCACGGACGGAAAACTGGTAGATCGTCGTGCTGCGAAACTCCGCGCCCGGCCGCAGGATCGTCGACGGAAATGCCGGAACGTTGACGGAGTTCGGAAAGTGCTGCGTTTCGAGACAGAACCCGCCATGGCGGACATACGGCCTCCCGGATTTTCCACCCCGTGAATCGTCGAGGCTGTTGGCCGTGAAAAGCTGGACGCCGGGCTCGGTCGTGAACGTCTCCATCACCCGCCCCGACTCCGGCTCATGCACGACCGCCGCGAGCGCCAGCATCCCACCGCCCGAATCAAGGACGAAGTTGTGATCGTAGCCACGACCGAGCTTGAGCTGCTCATGCGGCTCGTTGATCCGCGCGCCGATCCGCCGGGGCGCCCGAAAGTCGAAAGGCGTACCCTCCACGGCTGCGATCTCGCCCGTCGGGTAGAGCCCGGGCGTATTCGGCGTGTAGCGACGCGCGTGCAGCGTCAGCTCGTGCCCGAGGATGTCGCCCTCGCCCTCACCCTTGAGGTTGAAATACGCATGGTTGGTGAGATTGATCGGCGTGGGCTTGGTGGTGGTCGCGACGTAGTCGATCCGCAGTCCCTGCCGTGCCGTGAGCGAGTAGAGGACAGCAACCTCGAGCCGCCCCGGAAACCCTTCCTCCCCGTCCGCCGCCGTGTAGCGGAGCCGGACCGCTGGACGGCCTTCATGGAACGTCGGCTCCGCCGCCCAGAGCACCTTCGCGAAGCCTACCACCCCGCCATGAATCGAGGATGAAAGCCCGCCGCTCTGCGTGTTCAATGGCAGCGAGTAAACCTGGCCATCGAGCGTGAACTTTCCCTCCGCAATCCGGTTGGCGACCCGCCCGACCAGCGCGCCGAAATTGCGGCCGCGCGAAAGGTAGCTTTCCAAATCGTCATACCCAAGGGTGACGTCAGCGAGCCGGCCTTGCCGGTCGGGCGCCAGCAGCCGCACGATGATCCCGCCGTACGTGATGATATCCGCGCGGAACCCCGTTTCGTCCTCGAGCGTGTAGCGGTGGACTTCCCGGCCGTCCGGCAACCGGCCAAACACCTCGGGACTGGGTGCCGTCGCCGCAATCAGGGTGGCAGCCACCAAGCCGAAGCCAGCGGCCAGGGAGGCTCGCCGCAGGAGTCGGCAACGGGTCGAACCGGATGAAGGCTTCATGCAATCTCGAGGAAATCAGGGGATTCGCACCGCTTCAATCCTTGCCACACTACCGAATCTCCCGGGTGTTCGCGTCGTGCGCGCGAGCTACGCACTGCGCTTCCGCGCCGCGAACGGAAAACCGACTTGTTCCCGGCGCGCGCAGCTCTTATCCACGGCCCTTCCCCTCCCACGCATGCCCGCGAAAGTCATCGTCCGCGATCTCTCCAAGCGCTACGCCGGCGCGGAGGGCGTGCATGGCATCAGCTTCGAGGTCGCGGCCGGCGAGATCTTTGGACTGCTCGGTCCCAATGGCGCCGGCAAGACCACCACGGTCGAATGCCTGGTCGGATTGCGTGAACCCGACGCCGGCACGATCGAGATTTCCGGCCTCGACGCGCGGCGTCGACGCCGTGACGTGAAGCAACTCATCGGGGCCGCCCTTCAGGGGACCGCCTTGCAGGATGCGATCACTCCCCACGAGGCGTTGCAGCTCTTCGGCGCCTTCTATCGCCGCCGCACGGCACCGCAGCTGCTACTCGAGCGCTTCGGCTTGGCGGACAAGGCCACGGCCCGGTTCGACACGCTCTCCGGCGGACAGCGGCAGCGGCTCGCCTTGGCGCTCGCATTCGTCAACCAGCCCGGCGTCGTGCTGCTGGACGAACCGACCACCGGACTCGATCCCCAGGCACGGCGGGAACTCCATGGGGACATCCTGCAGATGAAACAGGACGGCTGCACCGTCCTCCTCACCACCCATTACCTCACGGAGGCCGAGCAGCTTTGTGACCGGGTCGCGATTCTCCACCAGGGTCAAATCGTGACCACCGGAGCGCCCCGCGAACTCATCGCAGGATCGACCACTAGCCAATCCGTCACGCTCATCACCCGGCCGGTGCTTCCCGTGCCGCAGCTCGCCCGGATCCCAGGCGTGGCCGATGTCCGCGAAATCGCCGGCGTGCTGACCTTCACGACGAACCAGCCGGCCGAAGCCCTGACCGCGCTGGCACAGCTCATCGCCGCCCAGGGCGTGGACCTGATCGATCTGCGAGTGCACAAGGCTTCGCTCGAGGATGTGTTCCTGCAGCTGACGAACGGATGAAGGCACTCATCGAGCACTTGCGGCTGTCGCTTCGTCTCCATGCCCGCAACCGGATGGCGCTGCTGTATGGTTACCTCTTCCCGCTCATCTTCCTCGTGGCTTTCTGGGTCCTCTACCGGCACGAGAAAATTCCGCTGCTCCGCCACATGGGCGAATTGCTCACCGTCAGCGTTCTCGGCGGCGCCTGCTTCGGGCTGCCCACGACGCTGGTGAGTGAACGCGAGCGCGGCGTCTGGCGCCGTTATCGGCTCACGCCCGTGCCGACCTGGGCCATTGTCACCAGCACCGTGGTCGTACGCTACCTGCTCGTTCTCAGCGCCGGATTGCTGCAACTCGGGCTGGCGCTGGCGCTCGGCATGACCCTCCCGTTGCATCCGCTCGGCCTGCTCGTGAGCTTCACGCTGGTGGCATTTGCGTTCATCGGGCTCGGGCTCGTGATCGCCACCCTGGCCGACAACGTCCCGGCGGTCCAGGCATTGGGGCAGTGCATCTTTCTTCCGATGCTGATCATTGGCGGCGTGGCCGTCCCTCTGATCAGCCTGCCGATATGGGCCCAGCACGTGTCGGCCTTTTTCCCCGGCCGGTATGCGGTTCAATCGTTGCAGGAAGCGGTGAACGGGGTCGGGCTCCCCGGTGCCCGCTTCAGCCTCCTGGCGCTCGCCATCATCGGCGGTGCCAGTTGTGTCGCGGGCGCAAAACTGTTCCGCTGGGATTCCGGCCAGCGCTTCGGCGCGCGGGCAGGCAAGGTCTGGCTGGTGCCCGTGTTTGCCGCCTGGCTTGCAGTGGGAATCCTGGCGGAGCAACGCGGGAAAGTACTCGTGCCACCCGCGGCCGTGTCTCCGGCGGCCGACGCGACCTCCGCATCCCCCGCCGAAACTCCGATGCCGGCGGCAACGATGGATGCCGCGCCCGCCCCCCAGCTGCCACCACCCAAGCCCCCGCCGCGCTGGGCGGGGATCACCGCGGCCGACATCGCCTCGCTGGATTACAACCTGCCACCCGACCACGGCATCGTGGCTCCGTTCGCACCACCCGATGAGGAGCCCTACGATTTCCTGATCGATCAAGTGGCGTCGGTCCGGGATCAGCTGCCCCTCTGGGGTCCAGCCAATGAGGAGGACGAGATCCAGGCGGTCCGCAACCTCCTGTGCGTGGCCGCGGTGCCGGATGCGATTCAGCTGCCGGTCGAGCGCTACTTGCCGCGCGTTGTGCTCGAGTACCTCACTGCTTCGTATCCAAAGGATGAACTCTTGAAGATTCTCACCTACATTGCGCAGCACCCGGAGGGCGGCTACGTCCTCGAGCACGTCGAGGACCTCGGAATCGAGGGGCAGGCGGGCGATCCCATGACGGTGCGCGAGCGCGTCTACTTCTATGCGATCAAGATGGTCGCGCGGCTGGACGGACGGATTGCCGAATGAAGCGAATGCGGCCTCCGAACCCCACCACCGTAAAGGCGGCGCTGCTGGCGCTGTTCGTGATGGCGGTGGTGTCGCTGCCGTTTGTCCTCTTTGGCGAGGGTTTTGTCCTGCCGATGCTGGAAGCGCGCAGTGCGCAGGCGGGCTGGCTCACGGGGCTGGTGATTGCCCTCCTGGCCTCCGATGCGGTCGCGCCCGTGCCCTCGACCATTGTCATCATGTTCCTGGCGGCCAAGGCCGGCGTCATCGCCGGCATCGTGGGCGGGACAGTCGGCATGTCGCTCGGCGTGCTCGCGGCCGCATGGCTCGGCCGGCAGGCGGTGGGGCGCGTGGCACCGCGGTTCTTCCCGTTGGCTGAACTCCAACGCCTCCAGGCGACCCTCCAACGGCGGCTGGTGTTGACCTTGGCGTGCCTGCGCAGCGTGCCGATCCTGGCCGAGACCTCGATCATCCTCGCCGCGGCCGCCGGCGTGCCCACCGGAAGAATTTTCCGCGTCACGCTGATTCCCAACCTTCTGATCTCATCGATTTATTCGTTCGCGGCGGACGACTCGATCCTCACGGCGATCGTGACCTTCCTGGCAATCCTGATTGTTTCCTACGGAATCTGGCGGCTGGCGGAGCCGCGGCGCTAGCTAAACAAAGCGTCATTGATCTTTGCGCATGTTGGAGGGCCGGGCTCCGCCTGGCCGCGGACAACGCGGACCTCGTCCCTCCAGGAGATGCGCAATTGTGAGTGACGTCCTGTTTGGCCGGGCTGGCGGCGGTGCCTGCGGTTGCGGAGAGGTGCTGCCCCTTGGCCTCCGTGCTCATCGGCCAGCGGGGATCCGTCGAAATGATTCACACGCGAAGCTTGTTCTGGACGCGCCCGGCACCTATCAACTCGCCCACGGCCATATGACCAGCAAGCAGCGCCTCGGCGTCGGATTTATCGGCAGCGGGTTCATCACCAGGTTTCATCTCCAGTCCTGGCTGGGCGTGCGTGATGCCGATGTCCTCGGCATCTGGAGTCCGAATCGCAGCCGGGCCGGCGAGACTGCCGCGCTGGCCCGTACGCTCGGCGTGGGCGAAGCGCGGCCCTATGCCTCGATCACCGAGATGATTGCCGATCCTGCCATCGATGCGCTCTGGATTTGCGGGCCAAACCATCGTCGGGTCGAGAACCTCGAGGAGATCGTCGCCGCCCTGCAGTCGGGCAGAGGAACGCTGGTCGGAATCGCGTGCGAGAAGCCGCTGGCCCGCAACGTCGCCGAGGCGACTCGTTGTGTGGAGCTCATCCGGCAGTCCGGCGTGCTGCACGCCTATCTCGAAGACCAGTTGTTCCTCCCGCCGCTGATTCGCGGGCGGACGATTGCCTGGAGCCGCGGTGCGTCGCTCAGCGGTCGGCCCTATCTCGCGCGTGCCGCCGAGGAGCACAGTGGTCCGCACATGCCCTGGTTCTGGCAGGGCGACCTGCAGGGCGGCGGGGTCCTCAACGACATGATGTGCCATAGCGTGGCGGTTTCACGTCAGCTGCTCACGGAACCGGGCAAGCCCCGCGACAGCATCCGCCCCGTGAAGATTTCGGCCCAAATCCACAGCCTGAAGTGGTCGCGACCGGAGTACACTCGCGTCCTGCGGGAAACGATGGGATCGCAGGTGGACTATGAAAAGCGACCCTCCGAGGATTTCGCGCGGGCCACGATTGAGTATGTTGACGAGGCGGGCCGGCCTTTGATCGCGGAGATGACGACCTCGTGGAGCTACGTGGGGGCCGGGCTGCGTTTGAGCACCGAATTGCTCGGGCCCGAATACTCGCTGGCTTATAATTCGCTCCAGTCCGGCGCCCAGATCTTCCTGAGCCGCCGGCTGCAGGGTGGGGCGGGCGAGGATCTGGTTGAAAAGCAGAACGCGGAACAGGGCCTGATGCCCATCGTAGGCAACGAGGCTGCGGAATACGGCTACGAAAACGAGAACCGCCATTTCGTGCAGTGCTTCCTCGCGGGCCGGCAGCCGGAACTGAATTTCCAGGATGGCCTCGAAGTGGTCGAGTTGCTGATGGCCGCGTACATGAGCGCCGAGCAGGGCCGCGCAATCGCCTGGCGGCCGGCTGGACTCGAAAGCTTCGTCCCGGCGGTCGCCCAGGGCACCTGGAAACCGTGAGCTGCCGAAACCGGCCCCAATTCCCCTCCTTTGCACAGCAGGTAACGAATAGCGGACCTCTCCATGACCATCCAGCCGGCTCGATCCTATCGCGGGCGTCTCTTCATCATGATGACGCTCGAGTTCTTCATCTGGGGCGCATGGCTCCCCCTCATCTTCGGCTATCTGCCGAGCCTGGGGTTTTCGCCCGGTCAGCAGTCGCTGATCCTCAATGCGTTTCCCCTCGCATCGATCGTCGGGATGTTCTTCAGCAACCAGTGGGCGGATCGCCGGTTCGATGCCGAGAAGTTCCTCGCCTTTTCCCATCTGATCGGCGGACTCGCGATCCTGGGGTGCGGGTTCGCCCGATCGTTCTGGCCGTTCTTCCTGCTCATGCTCGTGCACTGCCTGCTATATGTGCCGACGATTTCGATCACGAACTCGATCGCTTTCGCCAACATGAAGGATCCGGAGAAGGAGTTCGGCCTCGTGCGGATGGGCGGCACCATCGGCTGGGTTCTCGCCGCCTGGCCATTCACGTTCATCTTTGTCGATTGGGCGGCGGTGAATGCGGCCGCTCCGGCCGGGCTCGTCGAGTGGGTTGGCCAGGCGCTGGCGCATCCACTTTCAGGCGACGCGGCCAAGGTGGCGACCCGCTGGACGTTTATCGTGGCCGGAATCGCTTCGTTGACGCTGGCTGCCTATAGCCTGGTGCTGCCCCACACGCCGCCCAAGAAGGCCACCGAGGGAGCGGTCGAGAAGCTCGCCTGGCTCGAGGCGGTGAAGTTGTTGCGGCACCCGTTCGTGCTGGTGCTCTGGGTTGTGACCCTCGTGGACTCGTTCGTGCACAACCTCTATTTCAACTGGACCGGCATCTTCCTGGGCACGGCGCGCGAGGCCGGCGGAGTGGGGATCGCGTCCAACTGGATCACGCCGGTGATGAGCATCGGGCAGGTCACGGAAATTCTGACCATGTTCATCCTGGGCGCCACCCTGAAGGCCCTCGGCTGGCGGGCGACAATGATCGTCGGCATCCTCGGCCATGCGGCCCGTTTCGCGGTTTATGCCTTCTTCCCGCAGAGCCCCGGGGCGATCATCCTGATCCAGGTGCTGCACGGCATTTGCTACGCCTTCTTCTTCGCTACGGTGTACATCTTCGTGGACGCGTACTTCCCGAAGGATATTCGATCGAGCGCCCAGGGGCTGTTCAACCTGCAGATTCTGGGTTTCGGCGCGATGCTGGCGAATTCGATTGGTCCATGGCTGATCCAGTCGGTCTATACTGTCGGAGGCGTTACGGACTTCCGCGGCCTTTTCATGGTGCCGCTCATTTCGGCCTCGGCTGCGGCGGTGGCACTGGCGCTCTTCTTCCACCCGCCCCGCAAGCCGGTGGCGGACGTGTCGGGCGCAGCACCCGCCCATTAGCTGGGAGATTTCGCGACGGGGAGCCGCAATCGAATCGTTCTCGTTCCTCTGGCGTTCAACGAGCCGTAGTATCGGTCAACACCTACGGCCCGCAGGCCAAACCATAAGGGACAGGTCAATTGGATCGTCGCCCAAAGGGACAGGTCATCCGTACCCAATATCGGGTATACGGCGAGGTCGCGTCTCAAGGGTCAGCTGCAATGATGGACGACAATGAGACAGGCGCGGATCAAGGTTCCTGCAGCAGAGGGCGAGGCAACTTACCACTGTTTCACCCGTACGGTTAACAAGGAACGCCTGTTTGATGACGTCGCGAAGGAGATCCTGCGCCGACAGCTCTGGCAGGTAGCCGACTATTGCGGTGTCCAGCTGCTGACCTATGCGGTCATGGCGAATCACTTTCATGTGCTCGTTCGCGCGCCGCGGGAACAACCATTGTCGGATGATGAATTGCTCCGTCGTTACCATGTTCTTTACCCAAAGCCCACGCCCTATCAATCGGCGCGGTTGGAGGTGATACAAAAACAGCTCGCTGAAAACGGACCGGAGGGCGTGTTGTGGCGTCAGCGTCAACTGCGACTGATGGGAGACGTCTCGCAGTTCATGAAGCTGGTGAAGCAGCGCTTTTCGATCTGGTTCAACAAGACCCACGACCGCATCGGGACTCTATGGGCGGAACGATTCAAGAGCACCTTGCTGGGGCCGGGGGCGTTGCAGCCGCTTGCTGCTTACATCGATTTGAACTGCGTCCGTGCTGGCCTGGTCTCGGATCCAAAGGATTACCGCTTCTGCGGGTACGCTGAAGCCGTTGCCGGCAACGCCGCTGCGCGGGACGGCCTCCGTTTGGCGATCGGTGGCGTTCCCTGGGACGATGCGCAGGCTGCCTATCGCGAAATCCTCTTTGGGACCGGCGGAAAGCCGCGAAGCGATGCTGCCAGCATTCCTTTGCAGGAAGTGCAACGGGTGCTCACGCAAGGAGGTCGACTGCCGCTCGCGACTGTCTTGCGATGTCGGATTCGCTACTTCACCGATGGCGCCGTGCTTGGCAGTAGCACCTTTGTGGAGGCGCAACTGGCCGCATACCGAAGACGTACCGGCCGGCGCGAACGTTTGGGGCCGCACCCCCTGCCGGCATGCACCGACTGGGGCGACCTGGCGACGCTCCGAGGACTGCGGCAACGCGCAATTGGATAGCCGGCTCGACGAATCCAAAGTCTGCGGTCGTCACTGTCGTCCGAAAACTCGCGGCGAGGTCGCGCGCGGTCGCCTAGACGGGTCTTGAGTTTCCCATAGACCGAGACTGCCCAGCCGTTGATCGCCTCAACTGGTTAAAACCTGACTCTATGTCCCTTCGACGCAGCAGCACGACCGCAATTGACCTGTCCCTTAGCCTGAGGCCTGCGACTAATTGACCTGTCCCTTGGCGAGGGCTTAGAAAAATGTGTAGTATTGTCCCGCGGCCATCCGCTGGATTAACAGCGCGAGCTCGACCGCGTGATAGTCCCCCCACATGCAGGCCTCTCCGCACGGCACTTTTCGGCCCCGCGGAACGTAGTCCCAGCCATTCGGGCGGTGGTACACGCTGTGCAGCAGAATTCCCTGATGCTTCCGATCCATCGACAAATATGGCTCGTCGAAAAGCGTGTCGGCTATCGTCAACCCCGCCTGCAAATACCTCGTACCGGCAGCCTTTTCCCCCTTGGCCGCCAGGTAATTGCCGAGCCGGATGAATCCCTGGGCCGCGATCGCCGCCGCCGAACTGTCCACCGGTTCCCACGGGTTGAACGGGTCGGCATCCTTCTTTGTCACATCCCCAAGCCGGTGGGAATTCAGCGCCATCGAGTCCCAATAGGGGATGCCATCCCGCGCCGAGTAGCCGTCGATGTAATAGTCGCTCGCGGCACGTGCCGTCGCCAGGAAAAGGTCCGTCACCGCCCGCCGGCCGCCGACGGGATCAAGATCAGTGCCCGCCACCGTATCCAGAAATTCCAGCTGCTCCGCATAGCCGCAGATGATCCAGGCCGCTCCGCGCGTCCACGTCGTGAAGGGCGAATAGCCCTGCTGCGAGCTGGTGCAGCGGAATTGCCCGTCGTTCCGGTTGAAGATGCTCTCATGCGCCACCCGGCCGCGCACGTCATAGACGTCGCGACCGGCGCCAAAGAACACGTTGTAGCGCGCCGTCGTCGCGGCGTGGATTATCGCCCGGTGCAACAGGTTGACCGGCTTGTCCCCCTCCGCCATCAGCACGTGCCCCAGCTGGTGCGCAACCATCAGTGAACGCAGCGAGCGGATGGTGTCTGAAAAGAGTGACTGCGGGCCGTTGAACGAATAGATGTATCCGGAAGGCGGTACACCCCCTCCGCGGCCGTCCGGTGACCAAGGCTGCGAGGCAGCCGTCGGGACGAAGCGGGCCGCCTGCACCGCGCCCGACGCCTTCAAGGCCAACTCCGCGTAATCGAGCTCACGCTGGTCACGGTCGATCCGGCCCTCCAGGATCAGCCGGCGGAGGTTCCCATAGGTGGAGATGTTGTTGAAGCCGTGATCGTGCACGCCCACGTGCGAAACATGCGAGGCCATGTGCCGCACCGTCTTCGCGCGGCCGCGCGCCAGCATCTCCTCATCGCCCGTGCCGTCGAAATGCAGGAATGCGAGCCCGAACTGGAACCCCTGTGTCCATTCCGTCCACCCCCGCGAGGTGTACTTGCCCTTCCAGGTGAACACCGGCGTGCCCTTGGCGGGATCCCAGGCGGCATCCAGGGCACGGATCTTTTGCCCGGCAAGCTCGAACACGCGGGTAATTTTCTTTTGCAGCTTCTGCGGCGTCAGTGAGGCGTTGAGTTTCATGCAGCGATATCAGGAACCGTGAACCAAGGGGACAGGGGACTAAAAGCCTAAAGGACAAATCGACGAGTGGATTTATCGGCCAGAAAGCACTCGCGGGAGCCATTCAGTCTGCCATCCTCAACCTCCAGCTTCGCTGGTCCTCCGGTCTTCGCCATGTCGCCGCTCCTCGAAAAGTTCATCCAGGCTTTCATCCCGCTTTTTGTTGCGATCGATCCGGTCGGGCTCGCCGCGATCTTCCTCGGGCTGGGCCAGGGCGTCGTCCCGGCTCAACGCCAGCGGATCGCCCGGCAGGCCACACTCACCGGCGGCGCCGTTGCGCTCCTCTTCCTGTTTCTCGGCACCACCATCTTCAAGGCCCTCGGCATCGCGGCGAGCGACTTCCAAATCGCAGGCGGCGTGATCCTGTTCATCCTCGCCGCCCGCGACCTGCTGCATTCCGCCGCGGAACCCGAGCTGCTGCCACCGGATTTCGGCGTGGTTCCGCTCGGCATGCCATTGATCGCGGGCCCCGCCCTCATTGCCACCCTGCTCCTGCTCGCCCAGACCCTCGGCCTCATGATCACGCTCGCCGCGCTCATCGTGAACCTCGCCCTCGTGATGCTCGCCTTCGCCTACAGCGAATGGCTGGCCCGCCGGGTCGGGCCCACCGGGCTGCGCGCCATCTCCAAGATCATCTCCATGCTGCTCGCCGCCATCGCGGTAAACATGATTCGCCATGGACTGAAGGCCTAGCAGCCCGTCGAACTTGCAACCAAAAGACGCGCTTCGTCGGCAACAATACTTCCGCGATTCACGTACCAACCTGACGGGCTGCTCATGCCGCGCTGCGCGCGGAGAATCCAGGATGGGGGCCAGCCTGCCCCGCTTCATCAATCCGGAATCCCGCCAACACAGTGCGCAGGAGCGACCGACCGTACTCCCAGCTTCAGCCCCGGAACGTCGTGATCAGCTCCGCGTAAATCTTCGCACTCGCCAGCAGCTCCTTCACCTTCGCCCGCTCATCCACCGCGTGGAATCGCTCCCCTCCGGGCCCATAGCCGAGGGTCGGAATCCCCAGGTGGTGCGAGAAGAAGTGCATGTCGTTGAAACCGGTCGAAACATTGAACGTCGTCGGCTCCCTGCGCACCCGCGTGACACACTCCGCCATTGCGGCAAAAAACGGATGCGTCGGCTCCGAGAAACACGCATAGTTTTCCGAGATCCGCCGCACCCGAATCCGGCATTGCGGGATTCGCCGTGCGGCCGCCGCCAGGAACGCCCGCAACTCACGCTCCGCCCCGTTGTGCCGTTCAATCGCCAGTACGCGGCGATCAATGCTGAAACTCGCATGCGCCGGCACCGTGTTGATCTTCGCGCCGGCGCCACAGTGAAACACGCCGCCAACGTTCAGCGTGGGCCGCATCGTCCGCCCCTCCGGCGTGCGCCACGTTCGCCGCGCCAGCTCCCGCTTGTAATTCTCCAGCTCGAGCACCAGCGCCGCCATTTTCTCCAGCGCATTGATCCCCTTCTCCGGGAGTGAGCCGTGCGCGGGACAGCCGAGCACCTCGACCTCGAGCCACACGGTGCCGTTGTGCCCGCAGCAAACCGTCCGGCCCTCGCCTCCCTCCATCACGATGGCGTAGTCCGGCTCGATCGGCGCGTGGGCAACGAGCCAGCCCGCGCCCAACACGGAGTCCGTCTCCTCGTCCGCCGTGAACGACACCTCGACATTGACCGCCGGCGACGTACGCGTCGCCCGGATTGCACGCAGCGCCATCAAGAGGCTCGCGATCGATCCCTTCATGTCGGCGGTCCCGCGTCCGTAGACCCAGCCGCCGTCGACCACCCCGCTGAAGGGGCTCACATGCCGCCATTTTCCGGATACCGGCACGACGTCGTAGTGGGCATTGAAGTGCACGGTCTTCCGGGCCCCCCTCCCGGGCAGCTTGCCCAGGACGTTGTAGCGCGGAAACGCATGTTGCTCCTGCGGCAGGCTCCGTTCGAGCACCGCGTTCGGGATCGGATGCCGCCGCGTCGGCACGCCGGCCGCCACCAGCTCCCGGGTGAGCCAGGTGGTCACCGCCCCATAACGCTCACCGGGAGGATTCACCGTCGGGATTCCGACCAGCTGCTGCAGCCGCTGCAGGAGTTCCTCCGGATGACGATCGATGTACTCGGCTGGGGTCACGCGCCAAGGCTGCCAGAATGCCGCGCCAGAACACGAGGAATTCCCGTGTCAGCACCCATGCCACCTCATGGTTCCCGCCGCCCGCCGGCCGTCCCCGGCCGCACATCGCCCCGCGTGAGCGACACGAACACGCCAACGACACACCCCACGGCCGAAATCAGGAACGCCATCCGCAAGGAGGCGATGAACCGACCGTGCAACCCGGGCGTGATCGCCGCATCGCCGACATACCATGCGATCACTGCCGCCGCGAGGCCCATGCTCACCATCTGGCCGAGCAGCCTCATCGTCCCCAGCGTCGCGGACGCAATGCCAAACTGGTTCCGCGCCACCGCGCTCATCACGGCATTGGTGTTCGGCGAGGAGAACAGCCCGAAGCCCGCCCCAAGCACGACAAGCGCCGCGACGATGGCCCCCAGCGGCGTGGCTGCCTGGAGAAATACGAGCCAGGCCAGCCCGGCCACCGTGAGCATCATTCCAATCGAGGCCACAATCCGCGGCTCGACCCGATCGGAGAGCCGTCCCGCAAACGGACTAACCGTCGCCATCACGACCGATTGCGTGACCAGGACCACGCCGGCGCGGCTGGGATCCAGTCCGCGAACGTACTGCAGGTAAAGGCTCAGCAGGAACGTCACGGCATAGGTTGCGCTGTAATTGATCAAGGCCGCCAGGTTCGAGCGGGCGAACACGGCATTGCCCGCCAGGAGCGCCACGTCGAGCACGGGGCTTGCCACGCGCCGCTCCCAACCGATGAAGACCACCAACGCCAGCCCGCCAGCCGCCACCAACCCGAATCCGCGCGCTTGCGGCAAGCTGGAGAGCCCGAGCATCGTTGCGAGCAGCGCGCCCGCGTAGATGGCGCTGCCCACCGCATCGAACCGTCCGCCCGCAGATCCTTTCCATTCACCCTGCAATCCGCGGGCCGCGACCGCCGCAGCCACCAACCCGAGCGGCACGCTGACGAAGAAAACGCTCTGCCAGCCCCAAAGCCGGGTGAGGATTCCGCCCACAAATGGGCCCACCGAAAGCCCCAGGTACACCGCGGCGGAATTGAGCCCGATTGCACGGCCGCGTGCCGCCGGCGGATACACCGTCGTGAGGATCGCGAGCCCGGTGCCAAAAATCATCGCCCCTCCGGCTCCCTGCACCGCACGAAAGGCAATCAGCGCCGCGCCATTCCAAGCCAGCCCGCACGCCAGCGATGCCGCACTGAAGAGCAGCATGCCCGCCAGGAAGACCCGCTTCCGCCCGACGAGATCCGCCGCCCGCCCAAACGGCACGAGGCACACCGCCGAGGCGAGCACGAACGCAGTCGTCACCCAGCTGAGCTGGACCGGGGACATTGCCAGTTCCACGCCGATGATCGGCAGGGCCACGATCACCGCGGAACCGAGGAAGGGCGTCAGGAACGAAGCCGTCGTCGCCACGACGAGGGCCGAACGCTGCAGTGTTTTCGCGGAATCGGCGGCCATTTCCGGCCCACAGCGTCGCCATATCGCGCGTCGGAGTCGATTCCACGGTGCTCTCTGAACTCGAATTCAGTGCCCATGCTCGCCCCAAGTTCGTTTTCTTTGTTCGGTTTCGGCCCGACCGCCGATAACGTGTTTGCAATCCAATGAGCACCGACGCCGAACTCCTGCGCCGCTATGCCGAGGAAAAGTCGGAAGCGGCTTTCACGGAGCTCGTGCGGCGGCACGTTGATCTCGTGTACGGTGCGGCATGGCGGCGTCTCGACGGCGATGCGCAGGGCGCAGCGAGTCTGCGCCCCTACGAAGACCCAGTGGTCGAAGCTGCCCTATGGATGGTCGACGGACAATCGCGACTGTCACCTACATCGCGATCTGCGGCCGCTTCGGCTCGGGCCAGTCGATGTGGAAGAACTTCCCGCGCGGCTTGTCCGTCCGCTCATAGGTGTGCGCGCCGAAAAAGTCGCGCTGGCCCTGCAGCAGGTTGGCCGGCAGCCGCGCCGAACGATAGCTGTCGTAATACGCGAGCGCGGAGCTGAAGGTCGGGATCGGCACGCCACACTCCGCCGCGATGGCGACCACCCGGCGCCAGTTCTCCTGCGCCTTCTTCACCGTCTTGTTGAAATACGGATCGAGCAGCAGGTTCGCCAGGTCAGGCTTCCGCTGATACGCCTCCGTGATCTTCTGCAGGAACACCGCCCGGATGATGCAGCCGCCCCGCCAGATCTGGGCAATCTCGCCGAAGTTCAGCGTCCACTTGTATTCCTTCTGCGCCTCCCGCATCAGCTGGAAGCCCTGCGCATACGAGCAGATCTTCGAGCAGTAGAGCGCGTCGTGAATCGCCGCGACCAGCGCCTTCTTCGAGCCGCGATACTTCTTGGTCGGGCCCTTCAGGATCTTCGAGGCCGCCACCCGCTCCTCCTTGATCGCGCTGATGCACCGCGCGAACACCGACTCCGCAATCGTCGGCGCCGGCACGCCCATGTCCAGCGCGTTGACCGAAGTCCACTTGCCCGTCCCCTTCTGGCCCGCCGTGTCGAGGACGATGTCGACGAACGGCTTCTTCGTCATCGGGTCCTTCTGCTTCAGGATGTCGGCGGTGATTTCAATCAGGAAGCTGCCCAGCATCCCCTCGTTCCATTCGGAGAAGATCGCACCCATCTCGGCGGGCTTCATCCCCAGCAGCCCCTTCATGAGCGCGTAGGCCTCACAGATCATCTGCATGTCGCCGTACTCGATCCCGTTGTGGATCATCTTGACGTAATGGCCCGCGCCATTCTCGCCGATGTACGTCGCGCAGGGCACGCCGCCCTCGACCGGTTTGCCCGGCGCGGCGCCCGTCAGCGGCCGGCCCGTCTTCGCGTCCACTTTCGCCGCGATCGCGTTCCAGACCGGCTCCAACTCCTTGTACGCCGCGCGATCGCCGCCGGGCATCAGCGCCGGGCCGAACCGGGCACCCTCCTCGCCGCCGGAGACGCCGGAGCCGATGAACCGCAGCCCTTTTTCCCGCAGCGCCTTTTCGCGCCGGATCGTGTCCGTCCACAGCGAATTGCCGCCGTCAATCACGATGTCGTTTTGATCGAGCAGCGGCACGAGGCTGTCGATCACGGCGTCCGTGCCCTTGCCGGCCTGCACGAGGAGGATCATCTTGCGCGGCTTGGCGAGCGACTGGACAAACTCCTCCAGGGTCTTCGTGCCGACCACGCCGCCGGGCGTGTTGGGATTCTCCGCGACGAATTTCTCGGTCTTCTCCGTGGTCCGGTTGTAAACCGAGATTTGGAAGCCGTGGTCGGCGATGTTGAGGGCGAGATTCTGGCCCATTACGGCGAGGCCGATGAGTCCAATGTCGGAATGCGTTTTAGCCATGGCGAAAAATATGGACGCCCAGCACAACCAGATGGCCCCGCAAAACCAACCTCATTCCGGCCGCGCGTCATAAAAACGCGCCCGGCTGTCCGCCGTCATTAGCCCCGGTCGAGCGCTCCCTTGGTGGGGAAGAACCCAGCCAGGAAGCTCACCGCCGGCGTCGCCCAACTCGGCTCGTTGCGTTCGTAGATCCAGTTGAACCCGAACACGGAAAATGCAATCAGGGCCACCATTGCCACCATCACCTTGTTCATCCCGGCCAGCTTCCGGATCGCCAGCACGACCAGGATCAGGATACCGATCGCACCACCCATCCCCACCCAGAAACTGGTCGGAATCTCACGCAGGCGCTCGAGGGTGGTGAGGGCTATGAACATGGCCCCTGCATAGCCGGCAACCGCCTCAGCCCCAGCTAAAACTCCCAAAGCCCGTCGTTTAGCAGGGTTTTAGCCGGCCCTCGGCCGAAACCCGTGCGGCCACAGGCGCCGTGAAAGTTCCTCATCCCGGCGGCCGTGCCGGTGCCGCATGTTCACCCCGGGTAGCGCAATTAATCCATGCCGTGGCGCCACTTGCGTAATATTCCTTCTTCCAGATCGGGAGCCGCGCCTTGGCCTCGTCAATGATATAACGGCACGCATCGAAAGCAGCCGCCCGGTGCTCCGCCGTCACTCCCACCCAAACCGCCAGCTCGCCGAGCTGAAGATGACCGACCCGGTGGATGCACTCGGCACCCACCAGCGCGAATCTCTCCCGCGCCTCCGCAAGGATCCGTTCCCCTTCGGCCCGTGCCAGCGGCTCGTAAGCCTCATACTCCAGCGAGCGCACCGGCTGGCCCTCGTTCCGATCGCGGACCCAGCCTTCGAACGTCACGCACGCACCCGCCTGGACGTTCCGCTGCGCGGCATGCAGCACCGCCGGATCCAGGGCCGTCGAGGAAATCCTGAACATGGTTCAGCCTCCCGCCACCGGCGGAATGAAAACAATCCGATCGCCCTCACGCAGCGGGGCCTCCGCCGCGACAAATTCCTCGTTGATCGCCGCACGCACCCGCTCCGCCGGCAGCGTAAACCCGTGCCTCACCCGCAGCTCTTCATAAAGCGCCGCCGCCGTCGCCGCGGCAGTCGGAATGGTCTCACCGGACAGCCCGCGTTGCTCGCGCAGGATGGCAAAATACTGGACTGAAATGGTCTTGTTCACTGGCTGATGCACCCGGTTTGCCCGCGCGGCCGCGGCGGGTAAAGCCCGGACCGGATTATGGCGCCCGATAATCGCTCTTGCCCCCGGTTTTTTCCAGCAGTCGGATCTCTTTGATCACGATCCCGTGCGAGATCGCCTTCGCCATGTCGTAGATCGTCAGCGCCGCGATGCTTGCACCGGTCATCGCTTCCATCTCCACGCCGGTCCGCGCGTGCGTCTCCGCCCGACAATGGATCCTGATCTCGCCGGCGTCCCAATCCGGCGTGATTTCAACCTGGCAGTCGTCCAGCGGCAGCGGATGGCACAGCGGGATGAGTTCACTCGTCCGCTTCGCCCCCATCACACCCGCGAGAATCGCGGTCTGGAAGATCGGGCCCTTCTTCGTCGCGATTTCGCCATCGCGCAGCAGGCTCGCCAGTTCCGGGGGCGCCGTTACCACCGCCACCGCCTGGGCCGTCCGCCGCGTCACCGGCTTTGCCCCAACGTTGACCATTGCCGGCCGGTTCCGGTCATCGAGATGGGAGAAGGATTTGGTCGGTTCGGGCACGATGGATGGGCGGATGAGAGTTCAATCAGGGTCTTGTGGTTGGGAAAAGCGTCAAACCCAGGACCAGAAAGGAACGGGCGTTCCCGCCGGGAAATGGCCTGACGCCGCCGTGAGTTCCACGAAACCGTCGGTGCCGACGAGCCCGCTGAAATCGCCCGACGTGTTCGTTTCATCCGTGCTGGCCAGCCATTCCGCTCGCGGACCATTGCTCAGCCGGACGGGCGGGAAATACGTCAGCGACGATTTCAGGCTGAGCTTCCGCGCGAGGGCGACGGTCCGGGGCGGCCGGCGAACCTCCCCGCTCATGTGCGCGAGCGCCGGCAACACGTAACGATGCAGGCAGGTGTAGGCGGAAACCGGGTTTCCCGGCAACGCAAACACCGGTGTGTTCCGGGCGCTCACGCCGAACCAGAGCGGCTTGCCCGGCCGCTGCGCCACGCCCTGGAAAATCCTGCGCACACCCTGCCGATCCAGTTCGGCCGGCAGGTAGTCGAACTTGCCCTTGGAAATCCCGCCGGCGATCACGACCAGATCCATCTCCGCGATGATGTGCCACAACAGGTGCTCGATTTCGTGGCGCACGTCCCGCAGGTGAAACCGTGCGACATTCGTATAGCCCGCGCCCACAAGCGCGGCGCGCAGCGCATGGTCGTTGCTGCGCCGGACCTGGTGCGCGGCCGGCCGCACGTCCACCTCGACGAGCTCGTCACCCGTCGCCACCACGGCGATTCTCGGCAATTGCGCCACCGTCAGCACCGGATAGCCGCACGCCGCCGCGACCGCAATTTCGCGCCCGGTCAGCCGCGTCCCGGCACGCACGATCAATTCCCCCGCCCGGTGATCGCTGCCCCGCCGGTGCAACGCATTCCCCGGCCCCAACTGCGCCGCATCGCCCGTGAGAATCATCATCGTCCCGTCGCGCCGCGTGTCTTCATAGGGCACGACGCAGTCCGCCCCCTCCGGCAGCACCGCTCCCGTCATGATTTCGATGCACGCTTCCGGGTCCGGCCCGAGCTTGAAAGCCCGCATCCCGGCCGCCTGCACGCCTTCAATCCGAAACGAACGCGTCCCCGCGGCCAGCGCAGAGGTCCGCAACGCGTAGCCGTCCATCGTCACCCGATCGTAGGGCGGCAGGTCGCGATCCGACCGCAGATCCATCCGCAGCACCCGGCCGCACGCAGCCATGATCGGGCAGTCCTCGCGCTGCAGGGCAGCCACGTTTTCCAGGATCAGCTTCTCGGCTTCGGCGGGGTTGAGCATGGGGATTCGGCGGAGCCTGCTTGCAGGCAATTCGAGACCGGCCTTACTGGGCAGCTCCAATCGCCCCACCGCAGGCGGACAACCATGGGAGCCCCCATCGACCAGTTCAACCGCGCATTGCGCGATCTCCGGATATCCGTGACGGATCGCTGCAACTTCCGCTGCCCCTACTGCATGCCGGCCGAAGTCTTCGGGCCGGGCCATGCCTTCCTGCGGGATCCTCAGCTGATGAAGCTGGAGGAAATCATCCGAATCGTCGCAGCCTTCCAGTCGCTGGGCGTCGAAAAGATCCGGCTGACCGGCGGCGAGCCACTGCTGCGGCCCGACGTGCCGGACCTGATCCGCGCGCTGAAGCAATCGCGCGCCGTTCCGGACGTCGCCCTGACCACCAATGGCTGGATGCTGGAGAAGATGACGCCGGCACTGCGGGCCTCGGGCCTCGACCGGCTTAATGTCTCCGTCGATTCGCTCAACGACGCGACCGCCGGCCGGCTCAACGGGCTCGGATTCAAGGTCGGACGGGTCCTGCGCGGGATCGATGCCGCGGCGGCCGCCGGGCTGCCGATCAAAATCAACTGCGTCGTCCAGCGCGGCGTGAACGATCACGAGTTGCTGGAACTCTGCGAGTATTTCCGCGACCGGGGACATCCGCTCCGGTTCATCGAGTTCATGGATGTCGGCAACACCAACCACTGGACAGCCGCCCGGGTGCTGCCCGCCAGCGAAATTGTCGAACGGATCGCGGCCCGCTGGCCGCTCGAGCCGATCGGACCGGCTTACCGCGGCGAGGTGGCCGCGCGTTACCGCTATCGCGATGGCCGCGGCGAAATCGGGCTGATCAGCTCCGTGACGGAGCCCTTCTGTCGGGACTGCCACCGCGCGCGGCTCTCGGCGGACGGCAAGCTCTACACCTGCCTCTTCGCCTCGCTAGGCTGGGACGTGCTCGGAGCACTGCGCGCCGGCGCCAGCGACCCCGAGCTTGCAGCCTTTCTCGGCCGGATCTGGCGCGGCCGGATGGATCGGTACAGCGATGAGCGAGCCGAGGTGATCGCCGCGGGAGAGGCCCGCGCGAAGGTCGAGATGAGCTACATCGGCGGCTGAGCTGCAGTCTCGCGCCGCGGAAACCTATTCGTAACGCGCGGACCGGCCGAGATAGTTCAGCGTCCAGATTTCCTTCCAGACGCGATAGCGGCCTTCCTGGGTGAACTTTCCGTGATCCTCCCGCTCGGCATGCGGATGCAGGAAACCCAGCTCGGTGTTCAGCCGATCCAACTCGTGTTGCGCCGCATTCATGTCGGTCAGCGGATCGGATGTGAATTGAGCCACGCTCAATCCGGATTTCGCCAGCCGCGCCCGATGCCGGGTGAGCAGCCGGGGAAGGGATCGACACCGGGGCCGCCGTTCGACGAACCAGTTTTCCGGGAAAAAGCCGCCAAATGGAATGTAAAGGTTGTCAGTCAGATAACGGCTGCCGTCGGCCGTCAGCGATGTCACGCTGTAGCAGACCGCAATTGCTCCGTTGGCCTGGGGCAGGAACGTCGCCTGGATCCGGACGGTCGCCGAAGGATCCTCATAGACCGAGATGCGCAGATGAACGCCGCCGCCGATCTCGGCCCGCAGCGCCTGCGTCTGCCGGAATCCCTGGGCGCGCAACCATTCGCGCACCTTCAGCAACCGTGGCTGGACCGGCCACTCCTCCCCGCTCGAGTTCACCACGTAGCGCGGAAACAAGGGCATCGGGCTGAGACTTTCCGCCGCGATCAACAGCCAGTTGTAGAGCGTTTCACCCAGGAACCAGATCAGGAAAAATACGAGTGCCAGCACCCAGTAGGGCCGGTCGATCAGCTGGAATTCGTAGCAGATGTGGGCGGCGCCGAAGGCAAAGACCAGCCAGCGCAGCCACCGGTCGGCAATTGACAACAGCGGCGAGGCGATCCGCTGGTTGATTTGCATCAGCAGCAGCGACGTCACAATCGCAGCCAGGATGAGATAGGAGGGCTCCATGGGGAGACGCCATTCGCCCGAGGATGGGTCCATGCCTTGGACTCGGCACCCCGGGGGCACCGTTCGAAAAAAGATCCGTTCAGCTCAGCCGGACAGGCATAATCACGCAGACGAAGTTTTCCAATGTCTTGAACACCCCCGGGCTGACTTCATCCTTCAGCTCGAAGAAAACCTCGTCCTTCGCGAGGGCCTTCAGAGGGTCCATCAGGAACGCCGGGTTGAAGGCCACCTGCAGATCCGGTCCGCTGTACCCAATCGCCATCGACTCGTGGGCCTCCCCGAAGTCCGGACTTTGCGCCGTGAGCTCGAGCAGGTTGCTGGAAAGCTTGATTTTGACCGAATTTGCCTTGTCTGAACAGACCAGCGCCGCCCGGTGCACACACTGCAGAAAGAGCTCGCGCTCGAGCTTGATCCGCTGGTGTGTCTCTTTCGGAATCACCTGCTGGTAATTGGGATAATTCCCCTCCACGACCTTGGAGTAGAGGTAGACGTGGTCGATCATCCCGCTGCTGTCCTTGTCCGTCCCAATTTGAAAGGCCGCCCGGCGATCGTTGAAGCTGATCTTCACCTTTTCGCCCTTGTCCAGCAGCCGCTGCAACTCACCGACCGTCTTGGCCGGAAGGATAATCGCACCCGTGCTCTCTGCCGGCACTTCCATTTCCTTCCCCGACAGTGCCAGCCGCCGACCATCAGTTGCCACCAGCGAAAGCTTCCCGTCCTTGAAGCTGAAATACACCCCGTTGAGAATATACCGCGTTTCATCGGTCGACTGGGCGTACGCGACACTCTTAAGCATCGTCGCCAATTCCGCCTGATCCAGTGCAAAGACCTTCTCCTCGCCGAATTCCGGCAGCGGCGGGAACTCCTCCTTCCCGATGCCCATGATCCGGAAGGTTGAGCCACCCGAGGTCAGCTTAACCTGATGATTGGGCGCGCCATCGAACACCACATCGATGTTGGGCAGCTCGCGCACAATTCCGGCGAGCCGTTTGACGGGAAGTGTCACCGCACCGGTTTCCTTCACCTCGGCCTTGATGCGGCAGCGAATCCCAAGATCCAGATTCGTCGTGGTGAGTGAAATCTGATCCTTTTCCGCCTCAATCAGCACGTTGCTCAGGATCGGCATGGTCGCTTTGGACCCGACCACATTGAGGACCTGGGCAAGGCCATTGGCGAAGTGATCGCGGTTGATTTTGAATTTCATGCGGGGCTGATCTGGAGAAGTTAACAAAGGCTAAAAGAATAGGGGTTCAATAAGGAATTATATCCGTATTCATATGGGCTGCGAACAACTCCAGTAACCCCGCCGCTTTCATAGCGGGAAATCTCCGATAGGTCCGGTGAGGAAGTTTCCGACGATCCGTGAGGAAATGGCCGGTTGCTCCCATCGGGAAAGTTGTTGGGAAACCGCGCGCAGCTTTTTCACACCCTATTCGGGGTTTGAAGCGTTTTCAGTGCCCGAAGCGGACGATCGGCGACTGCGGCGGACATGCCGAATCAGTCCGAAGAAGATGTAAGCCACGCAGATACCGAAGACCGCAACCTCACGGTAAAAGACCACCATCCCGATGACGGTCAGCACGATGATGAACGTTTGCGGGCGCGTCTTGGTCTGCATGTCCACGGTCTTGCCGCTCGGATAGCGGATCGTGCTGACCATCAGCATGGCAACCAGCAGCATCAGGAATGGCAGTGTCAGCGCCCAACTCTTCAGTTCACGGTCGTTGGCCGCCAGCTCGGTGAGCAACAGCACCAGGGAGGCGACGGTTGCCGCCGCGGCGGGCACGGGGAGTCCAACGAAGTCCTTGCTCGAATCCTTCTTTCCCGGTCGCAGCAGCGGATTCGTGATCACGTTGAAACGCGCGAGCCGCATGGCAGCGCAAAGCAAGTAAACGAAACCCACGAACCACCCGATGTTGCGGAACCATTCGATTCCCTGGGTCGGCGAAATGATGAGGTAGAACATCAACAATGCCGGCGCCATCCCGAAGGAGATGACATCCGCCAGCGAGTCGAACTCCGCACCAAACAACGATTCCCGTCCGCCCATCCGGGCCAGCCGGCCGTCGAGCGCGTCGAATGCCGCCGCCCCAAAGATGAACCAGACGGCGTACCGGTAATGCTCGGCATTGCTGATCGCATGCAAATCAACGCCGGGCAGAGTCTCCACCAGTCGTGCCTTGATGCACTGAACGATGGCCATGAACCCGCAAAACAGGTTCCCGGCCGTCATCAGGTTCGGCAGGAAGAAAATCCGGCTCGCCTGCGTGACGTTGTAGGGATCCTCCCGCCCGGCGAGTTCGGCTGCCTCGCGTGATCCATCAGGCCTGTGGGACCGCCGTCTCATTTGGTAAGGCTTTCGAGATACTTCCAGAATTTCGAATGCTGCTCCACCAGCTGCTGTTCGCTCACCGGTAGCTTGTTCCGCAGGAGGAAGTCCTCGAGCGAGTTTCGGTGCAGGATGTAGTCGACATGCAGCATCTCGCCGCGGACGTCGAAATAGAATCGAAAGTCTCCGGCCCGCAGCCGGTACAGGTTCTTTCGGCCGCGCTTGAACTGGCCCAGTGGCTCCCTGGGGTGCGCCAGATCCGCGGGCTTCAGGTTGCTGATCGGTTCGAGCGCGTCCAGCTGCACCAGCTTGTCCAGCTTGTTCAGCTCACGCATTGCTTGTTCGGAAAAGTTAACCTGGTACATGGCGGCACTCAATCGGGCCGGCGCTCACCGGCCGGGCATAGGCATTCCGCTTGTCGCGCCCGCACCCGGGGAGCTGCTGCGCACGCAAGGGGTGGAAAATCGGGAGCATCGTAGCTATGGGAAACGGCCGGCGGCATGCGCAGCCCGGTGTAACCCGGCACCTGCCCTCGGCAACGCAAATCCTCGGTAGTGGCGGGGGTTGCATTGCGGGAAAGGCGCATCCCGGCGATGGACCGCCGCGCAGTCGAATCGGTTCACCGAAATGACGCAAAGTGTTGCGCCGCCACCGAAGTTTCAGGTTCGCCTCGCCGACGCCCAGCGGCGATCGTGAAATCATGCCTGTCACGCTGTCCGATATTCGTGCTGCGCAGCGACGCATCGCCAGTGGCATTGTGGTCAGTCCGTGCCCGACCTCCATCCCGCTTTCTGAAATCACGGGGGCTCGGATCGTCTGCAAGCTGGAGAACCTCCAGCGCACCGGTTCGTTCAAGGAGCGCGGCGCCCGCAATGCCTTGCTCCGGCTCTCCGCCGACAAAAAGCGCAAGGGAGTCGTCGCCGCCAGTGCCGGCAATCATGCACTCGGGCTTGCCTATCACGGCCATCTCCTCGGCATCGCGGTGACGGTGGTCATGCCCGACTACGCGCCGCTGATCAAGATCACCACCTGCCAGCGGCTGGGCGCGAAGGTACTGGTGCATGGGCGCGATTTCGCCGAGGCCCGTGCCGAGGCCGATCGGCTCGCGGCGGAGGAGGGACTGACCTACATCCACGGGTTTGACGATCC
The DNA here is from genome assembly GCA_011525695.1 of Verrucomicrobiia bacterium. Taxonomy (GTDB): domain Bacteria; phylum Verrucomicrobiota; class Verrucomicrobiia; order Opitutales; family Opitutaceae; genus ER46. Next base: position 19,810 of record WYBX01000032.1, on the reverse strand, counting down.
CGACATCATCGCCGGACAGGGGACGCTGGCGCTGGAACTGCTCCAGCAGGTCGGCGACGTCGATGCGATTGTCTGCCCGGTGGGGGGCGGCGGGCTGCTCGCCGGCGTCGCCGTGGTGGTCAAGGCCCTGCGGCCGCGGATCCGGTTGATTGCGGTCGAAAGCACAGCGACCGGAAACTTCGCTGCCGCCCTGGCCGCCCACCGCCCGGTGCGCGTGGCCCGGCGCGCGACCCTCGCCGACGGGCTGGCGACCATGGTTGTCGGCACCAACGCCTACGCCCTTGCGAGTTCGCGGGTGGATGAGGTCGTCAGCGTATCCGAAAACTGGGTCGCACTGGCCATCCTGCGGATGGTGGAGCTGGAAAAGACGGTGGTGGAGGGGGCGGCGGCGGTGCCGTTGGCCGCCATGATGGCCGGCAAGCTGCCCCGGCTCGCGGGCAAGCGGGTCGCGCTCATTGTGGGCGGTGGCAACATCGATCCGGCGATCCTCAGCCGTGTGATCGAGATGGGTCTCGTGCACGACGGGCGGCTGTCGCGGTTCACCGCCCGGATCAGCGATCGGCCCGGCGGACTTGCGGAGTTGTGCCGCGTGATCGCGTCGTGCGGGGCGAGCATCAAGGACATCGCCCACGATCGCGCGTTCAGCGGCCCCGATGTGAGCGCGGTGCAGGTGCTGTGCACGGTGGAGACGCGCGATCGGGCGCACATTGCCACCCTCCATCGCACCCTGAAGAAGCATGGCTTCCCCATCGCCCTGGCGAGGTGAACCGCCCGACCGCTTTCCCCCCATGATTGCCAATCTCATCGTCCGTTTCCTCCGCCCAGCCTTCCTTGTCTGGGCTGCCACCACGCTGGCCGCTGCCGCCTACTTTCCACCGCGGGGCGGCTGGGAGGAGAGACCGCCGGCCGAGCTCGGCTTTGACGCGACCGGGCTGCAGGCGGCGGTCGATTTCGCGGTGGCGAACGAAAACCCCGCGACCAAGGATCTCGCCGCGGATCTGCAGGCGACGTTCGGCCAGCGGGAGCCGGAGTTTCGGCTGCTCGGACCCACACAGCCGCGCGCGTCCGCCAACGGAATCGTGATTCGCCGGGGCTATGTCGCCGCCTCGTGGGGCGACACCGTGCGGACGGACATGACCTTCAGCGTGGCCAAGACCTTCCTCAGCACTGTCGTGGGGCTCGCCTGGGATCGCAGGCTCATCCGCGACGTCCATGATCGTGTGGCCGGCTACCTGCCGAGCGGGGAGCGCGACCGTTTGTTTGGCGATCCGCACAATGCCCCGATCACCTGGGATCACCTCCTGCGGCAGACAAGCGACTGGTCGGGCACGCTCTGGGAGATGCCGGATTGGGCCGATCGACCGGTGGGCCTTACGCCGGCCGACCACCCCCACCGCCCGAAGCACGAGCCTGGAACGTATTTCAAGTACAATGACGTGCGGGTGAACCTGCTGGCGCTCTGCGCCCTCCACGTCTGGCGCGAGCCGTTGCCCCAGGTGCTGCGCGAGCAGGTGATGGATCCGATCGGCGCGTCGCCAACCTGGCGGTGGCATGGTTACGACAATTCCTGGGTGCTGCTGGACGGACGCCGGGTGCAGTCGGTGAGCGGCGGCGGACATTTCGGGGGCGGATTGTTCATCAGTGCCTGGGATCTGGCGCGCTTCGGCTACCTCTTCCTCCGGCACGGCAGCTGGGACGGCCGAAGGATCATTTCGGAGGAATGGATCGCGCTGGCGCGGACTTCCGGCCAGGCCAACCCCGGCTACGGGTTTGCCAACTGGTATCTCAACCTGGATCGGAAGTCGGTCCCCGCCGCCCCCGCCTCCAGCATCACCTTCCGGGGGAACGGTCAGAACATCGTGTATCTGGACTGGGAGCACGATTTGGTGATCGTGGTCCGGTGGATCAAGGACAACGCGGCGCTCGACGGATTCATCGGCCGCGTCCTCGGCGCCCTCACGCCACCCGACGAGCCGGCCCCGGCACGCCGATGACTCCGGCCCGGGGAGTTTCCCGGGCGCGATCGCCGGCGGGTTTCACTCCTCGTGAGGCAGGTGGTTCTGATCGAGAATCGCCCGGGCGGCGACAGCATCGGCATCGTTCACCTGAACCCGGATGCTGTTCATCGAACCCATGAATATCACCGGGTCCGTCTGCGCCGTCAGCTCGTCCGGCACGAAGGCCTGGATCCCGCAACCTTCCAGGAGCGAACGCATGAACAGCGCCTGATCGATCGTGAAGCAGCGGGCGATGGTGACCATCCCTCGAGACTGGCCCGGCCCCGTCAGATTGCGAGCCGTCCCGTTGCCACTCCTGAGACTTCGCGCTGCTTCGCGTTGTTCGCAGTTCCCTGATGAATGTTCCGGCTCAGTCGGCTGAGATGTCGTCGATCAGATCCTCGGCCCAGTCCATCACCCGGTCGGCCTCCGCCTTGGTGAGCGCCGCGTCCCGATGCAGGAGCGTATAGGATTTCAGCGGCATCGATCCGGCTATGAGCGTGTTCACCAGCTCGTCGAGTGCATGGGTGGCGGTCCGCCGGTCGTAACTTCCAAATTCGGAAAAATTGAGGTGCTCCTTGCCTTCCTCGATGTGCGAATCGAGCCACCACCGGACCGGCTGCACCTGGGCGTACCAGGGATAGTCCGTCCGATCGGAGTGGCAGTCGTAACAGGATCGGCGGAGGATCGCGCGCACGTCGTCCGGTACGGTGTGCTTCGCAACGATGGAATTGGCCCCCTCCGGTTCCCCGGCATTGGGCGCGGGTCGGACGAACTGGATCAGGGCCAGCGCCACGAGCGCCAGGAGCGCGACTCGGCGGAGATTCTTGCGTCGTGCAGGATGCATTCGGGGTTGGGGAGACTGGTTGGGGCGGTGAACCTTCACCGCAGGCTTGGTCGCAGCGGGAGCGCGGAGACCAGTCGGTTCGCCCCAGACGGAAGCCATGGGGCTCCCAATGTGCAAGCGCGACAGGCCACAAACCGCAACCGATCCGGCTTCGTTCGGCGCAGGTGAGGCGATGGAAATTTCGAAAAAACTCAGTGGTCCCGGAGCTGAACCTTGCGTAGGTTCAATGGCAACATGGGCTGGATTCAGGAACTCTTCGCACAGGATTCGGTGGCCCGCACCGTGGTGCTGCTCGGGCTGGCCGGCGCCGCCGGGACCGCCCTGGGCAAGATCCGGGTCCTTGGCGTCAGCCTCGGAATCGCCGGCGTGCTGTTCGCCGGACTCGCGATTGGTTACTTCAAGCTTTCGATCAACGCCCATGTCCTCGAGTTCGTCCGCGAATTCGGGTTGATCCTCTTTGTCTACACGCTCGGGTTGCAGATCGGGCCTGGTTTCTTCGGTTCGCTGCGGGCCCGCGGGCTCGTGCTCAACGCCTTCGCCGCCACCGTCGTGCTGCTCGGCGCGGGCGTGACCGTGATCTGGATCACTTTCGGCTTTGTCGAACTGCCGGCGGGCATCGGCCTGCTCTCCGGGGCAACCACGAACACGCCCAGCCTTGCCGCCGGCCAACAGGCATTGGAGCAGGTGCAGGCGGGCGAGTCCGCCGCAGTCATCCAGGGCCTGGCCTACGCCGTGGCCTATCCCTTCGGCATCATCGGCATCATCCTCACCATGCTGCTGGTGCGTTCTGCCTTCCGGATTGATGTGAAGGCGGAGGTGGCAGAAGCAGAGTCATCCCAGCAGCCGCGCGTGCCGCAGCCCAAGACCCGCAATTTCGAGGTGCGCAACGCGAACCTCATCGGCCGGCCATTGGGGAAGATTCCGGGACTCGAGGGATCCGGGGTGGTCGTGTCCCGGTTTTCCCGCGAGGGAAAGGTCGACGTTGCCCGGCCCGAGACGCTCCTCCGGCTCGGCGATATCCTCCATGCGGTCGGCCCGGAGGAGGGGCTCGAGGGCTTGCGGATTGTGGTCGGCTCGGATGCCGGCGTGGATCTGAAGTCGCTGCCCGGCGCGGTGACAAACCGGCGGCTGATCGTGACGCGCAGCGATATCTATGGTCGGCAGCTCGCCGACCTCGATGTCTTCGCGCACCACAATGTGGTCGTCACACGGGTGACGCGCGGCGGGATCGAGTTTTCGCCCACCGCGGGTTTCCGGCTGCAGTTTGGCGACGTGCTGATGGTGGTCGGCGAGTCGCCGCAGATCGATCACGTCGCCGCGGCGGTGGGAAACTCGAACAAGGCGCTCAATTCGCCGCAGCCGATCCCCTTCTTTGCCGGCATTGTACTCGGCGTGCTGGCGGGCAGCATTCCGCTGATGATCCCCGGCCTGCCCGCCGCGGTTAAGCTCGGGCTCGCCGGCGGTCCGCTCGTGGTGGCGATCCTGCTGTCGCGGGTCGCAAACACGGGGCCACTTGTGTGGCACATGCCGACCAACGCCAACCTGATGCTCCGCGAGGTCGGCATCACGCTGTTCCTAGCCGCCGTGGGACTGCGCTCCGGGGAGAAATTCGTCGAGGTGCTGCTGGGGGCGGACGGGCTGCGCTGGCTGGCGTATGGGGCCGTCATCACGGCGCTGCCGCTGCTGGTCGTCGGCATCAGCGCCCGGATTTTGAAAAAGCTCAATTACGCCGAACTCTGCGGACTCCTGGCCGGCAGCATGACGGATCCGCCGGCGCTGGCCTTTGCCCAGGAAACGACCGGCAGCGATGCGCCGGCGGTCGCGTACGCCACCGTTTATCCGCTGGTCATGCTGCTGCGCGTGTTCTCCGCCCAGCTGGTGGTGTTCCTGCTGTACCGTGCCGCCGGAGGATAGCCCGGAAGAATCCTACCGCGGCAGCCGCCACCAAAGGTTATTTGTTGGGACACAGAGTGCACAGAGGCAAGAACCGGAGTTCACGGAGCAAGGCAGATGTTGATGATTGCCGTAGCGCCGCGTCTCCGACCGGCGCAGGACATGCAATCCTGTCGATCCCGCGCCTCCTCGGATCACGGTTCGCCTATGATTCAGACTGGGCCGCGTCGCGGACGATTCCGGCAATCGGAGCGGGCAGTTCGAGCCCGAGCGCCAGCTCCCGCGCCCGTGGTGACATCTTCCGCCAGGTCTTTCGCAGAATCTCTACGAATTTCTCCCTCGGATACGATGCATGCTGCGCCGCGAACGCGCCGAGCTCGCTTTCGAGGAAAACGAGGCACGCCGCATCCTCCAGTGCCTGCGTACCCGGATTGGTCTTGAGCCCCTCCTTCGCGATCCATTTTGCGACCTCAGCCGCCTCGCCCGCGGCGACGCCGGCTTGGGCGAACAATTCCCGGGCCCGTTCGGCCTGCCGGGTGTAGAGTGATCGCCGCCAGGCATGGTACCCCGGCCGGTCGAGCGGGAAGCTCGCGCGGGGAACGGTCCAGCGCTCGAGGTGCTGGGCGCGGGCGGCAAGCCTCAACGCGGGCGTCGCCTCCGGCACAAGCCGTAACACCCACGCTTCCATCCGCTCGGCATAGACCAGTTCCGCCGGCCGCCCGTCCGCCGTGCGCCGGGGATCCGCCGCATGGGCGGCGTCGATCAGTTCGCGGGCGCGGGCATGGGGATCCATGGCGCCGAGTGGAATCGCTCGCTCTCACCGCGGCAAGCCCCAGGCTTGGGCTATGAGCAACGACGCCGAGAAGATCATTATCTACCCGGCCAAGGATGGCCGTCCTGACATTCGTCTGCGGATCGAAGATGGCACCGTCTGGCTATCTCAAGCGGAGATCGCAGTGGGCGACGGCCAACTTGAGTGAGTACCTCCTGGCAGAAGGTGAAAACCCGATTGGAACGCAGTTGTTAGTTTCTCTCCGCTTCCGGCTCGACGGGAAATGATGTGACGCCGGCTCAATCCCAGTTCAGCACCAGGCGCGTGAAGTAGGCCGTATCCAGCTTTTCAATCCCTGCGGGTGGCTGGCTGTTGTAATCGTTGCTGACGCCAAGCCGCAGCTTCCAGGCGGGATGCGCCAGGGGAATTTGATAAAATGTCTCGTGCGTCACCCGGTAGTTGCCGAAGTCCTCGAACGAGGGCACGTAGGCCAGGCGCGTGACCAGTTTCGAGATGCCAAACTCCATGTCGTTGTTCAGCCCGAAATCCAGGCCGGCGCTCTTCACATCCGGCGTGGCCGGATCGCGGTAGCCTTCGTAGCGGAAGGAAAGGCCGGCCCGGCCGGTCAGCGTCCGCTTCGGCTCCTTGATCAGGTCCAGGCCCAGCCCGGCCGCGGCGATGTTGTAGAGCTCGATGTCCTTCACGCGATCGAAGCCACCCTCGTCCCGGACGTACCAGGAATAGCGGCCGGAGAAGTTGTTCTGGTAATCGACGCCGACCTTGAGCTGATCGGCCGCCTTCAAACCGTCCGTCACCTGGCGGTTATAGGTGGAATAGAACTGGAGCGTGTCCTGCAGCGTGCTGAGGGTTGCGCGCAGGTCGGCCGCGGTGCCGAGCTGATCGCTGTTGCCCGTCTTGCCGGCGACATCCACCGAGGCCTCATAACTCCACCGGCGCTCGACCATGGGATCGGTGCCGCCGGCAGCCCAGCTGGCCGCAACCCGGTCGACGGACGTGGTGATGGTGCCATCCGAGCCGGCGATCTGCAGCGCCCCGTTCGTTCCGCTCGTGACCCGGCCGTCGAACCGCGTTCCGGTGGCGAGCCGCACCGCCACGGGCGCGTCCGTGCTGAAGGAGGCGACCTCCGACTGCTTGATCGTGAGCGTGCCGGCATAATCGGTCTCGACCACAATCGAGCCGTCACTGATCCCGGTGATGTTGCCGATGATTCGGGCGCCGTTTCGGATTTCAACCGTGTCGGCGGCGAGCTCGAGCGCGGTGATGAGTGGGAGCGCCGCCAGGGCAGCGCACAAGGTGCGGGTGAGGTTCATGGAGTGTCGGCAGTGGCCCGAGACCATTTTCGGGCAGCCACTTCGGCCAATATGCCTGACCCGCCCACCGCTGGCAGTGGGGTGACCACCCAGTCATCTGGTGGGTCCCCGCTCCAGGCTTGAGCCCGGAAGCGTGGCGCCTCCGGAGGGTTCCGTCCCAACCTTCCCGACTCGAAACACCGGCTCGACAGTGCAGGAGCCGCGGCATTGCCTGACCCTGTTCGCATGCCTGCCGACCTTGAACGCCCCGCCCTGCTCGTCGCCGACCGCTGGCATGACTACCAGCTGCTCGATGCGGGCGACGGCATGAAGCACGAGCGCTGGGGTGAGTTCGCGTTGATCCGTCCGGATCCGCAAATCATCTGGCCCCGGCATGGGGTCGCGCCAGGAACTCCCTGGTCTGGTTGGGACGGATTCTACCATCGCAGTGACCAGGGTGGCGGCCGCTGGGAGTTCAAGCGGCAGCTGCCCGAGCACTGGACGATCGGCTACGGGCCGCTGGGGCTGACCTTCAAGATCCGGCCAACGTCCTTCAAGCACACGGGCCTGTTTCCGGAGCAGGCGGTTAACTGGGAATGGTTCAGCGCAAAGATTGCCCAGGCGCGGGCGCAGATCAGCCGGCCGCCGAATGTCCTGAACCTGTTCGGTTACACCGGCGCGGCCACCATCGCCGCAGCCAAGGCCGGAGCCGCAGTCTGCCATGTCGACGCCGCCGAAGGCATGGTGCGATGGTGCCGCGAAAACGCGGTGCTCAGCGGACTCGCCGACGCCCCGATCCGCACGATTGTCGATGACTGCCTGAAATTCGCCCGGCGCGAATTGAAGCGCGGTCGCACCTACGATGCGATTATCATGGATCCGCCGACGTTCGGCCGCGGCAGCACGGGCGAAATGTGGCGGCTCGAGGAACATTTGTGGGATCTCCTGCGCGAGTGCCGCGCGCTGTTGAGCGAACATCCGCTGTTCTTCCTGATCAATGCCTACACGGCGCGGCTCTCACCCACCGTGGTTGCCAATCTGCTCATGGAGCTGCTGCACGATCGCGGCGGGCGGGTCACGGCGGGCGAGGTCGGGCTGCCCATCGCGCGCGATGGCAAGATCCTCCCGTGCGGCATCTATGGCCGCTGGGAGGCCTCCGGGTGACCGGTCGCGCGCGGCGCCCACACGCGGCCTTGCGGCCGGAGGACTATTGGTACTCCGCCAATTCCAGGATGACCCCGTCGGGATCGAGAAAATAGACGAGCGTCTTCTCGCCGGCGTCATGATGCACAACGCCGGCCGGCACCCGGACGGGTTCGCTGAAGACCGTGACGCCGGCGGCGCGCAGCCGCGCGACCATGGCCGCGACATCGTCGACGCGCAGCGCGATGTGCCGGAGCCCCACCGTGTTGGCGCGGGAATTGTCGGCGACCGACACGCCGGGTGGGGCATCGTAGCAGAGCAGTTCGATCCGAGGTTCGCCAGCCGGTGCCACGATGAAGACCGCCCGGGCCCTGACCGAGGACAGCCCGACAATCCGATCGATCCATTCGCCCGCAAGGTCGGCACGCCGAAGCTCGGTAAAACCAAGGACGCCCGTGTAAAACCGGACGGAGCGCTCGAGATCGGCGACGACGATGTTGATGTGGTCGATTGCACGGATCATGTCCGCGACCGTAGGAGCCGCCGCCGCGCGGGCAAGGGCGCACTGGCAGCCGATCGGACTTGCGATCTCGAGATTGGGGATCGGCCGCGCAGTCCGAATCGCGGCTGAGCTCCGTGTTTGGCAGTAAACTGGAATCCCAAGCTCGGGAATCTCAAGACGCCAAGGCAAACCAAGGGGAGATTCTGAACATGGAATCAGACGCCAGGAGTTATGGCACGCAGCTGGGCACGCGGTCCCGGCGCGTTTCGCGCTTTCCCTCGGGCTCCCATTGGCTCAGTCCCTTGGCCATGTCCTCGCTCGCCGAGTCGTATTTCAATCGAGCCAACGAGATGCTCGCCACCGCGTGGGAGAAAAACCGGCCCGTCATCGACCGCATCGTCCCCATCCTGGGTGCCAGCGTCGCGCGGGGTGACATGATCCATACCTTTGGCTCCGGCCATAGCGAGATAGTGGCCCGGGAGATCGTCGGCCGGGCCGGCGGGCTGGTCTGCGTCAGCATCATTGCCGATCCGACCGGCGGGTTCATCGAGAACCTGGTGGGCTATGGCACGACGCTCGCCGAACGCTATGATCGGCAGTACGAACTCCGGGCTGGCGAGGTGGTGATCGTGATTTCAAATTCCGGCAAGAATGCCGCGCCCATCGAGGTCGCGCTCCACGCCAAGCGGAAGGGCTGCATCCTCGTCGGGTTGACGTCGCTGGCGATGTCGACCACGGCCGCGACCGTCCACCCGGGTGGCCGAAACCTCCATGCCCTCTGTGATTACGTCCTCGATAACGGGGGCGTGCCGGGTGACACGATTGTCGCGCTTTCGGAGCGCGTCAGCAGCGGGCCGACGAGCACGCTGGTGGGCGCGTCGCTCCTGAACTGGCTGATGCTCTCCACGCTGCAGTGGCTGCAGGAGAACGGCCATGAGCCGCCGGTGCTGCGCAGCCAGAACCTGCCGGGCGCGATCGAGCATAACCGCGCGGTCGGGGCCGCCTACCGGCATCGGCTGAGCCGCCAGCTCGCCTGAAGTGTGCCTGCCGGCATCGGATCGAGCGGTTCCCAATCCATTCGGCCCGGGTTCGCTTTCAATCTTCAGGCCCGCTCCCCGGCCTCTGCAGGCTCCGATTCAGCTGAGCCAGATCCGTGTCGTGATCACGACACGAAAGTGGCTCATCGCTCCCGGGCGGGTCCGTGGCTGATGAAGTTTCCGGGTAAATTCCTTCCCTTGCGGACACGTGGCACATAATGGGTGAGCCGTGGCAGCTGTGTTCAAGATCGGCGTCGATGGCGGAGGATCAAAGACGGAGTGCATCCTGGTGGATGCAACTGGCGGAGTGGTCGCCCGGCACCTGGCGCCGGGCTGCAACCCCAATGTGGTCGGTCCGGAGCAGGCCCGGCTGGTAATCACGGATGCGCTCTGCGGCGTGGTGGACGCAGCCTTCGGCGGCGGCAGCCCGGGGATTGCCGCGACGCACATCTATGCCGCCGGGAATCGCGCCTTCTGGCGGGAAACGGCGGCGACGCTGACCGGTTTTGGGGAGGTGCGCACGGCCGACGACTCGCTGCCCGTGCTGGAACTTGCCACCCGCGGCCGGCCCGGGCTGGTGCTGCATGGCGGCACCGGCTCATTCGTGGCGGCACGCGCCCCGGACGGCTCCATCCACTATGCCGGCGGGCTGGGCTGGCGGTTTGGCGATCCAGGAAGCGGATACGATCTGGGCCGGCGGGCGATTGCCCGCGGGCTGCTCGAGCTCCAGGGCTGGCTCCCGCCCTCGCGGCTGGCGCAGACCCTCCGGGATCATACCCAGCTTGGCGCCGCCGCCGAAGCCGGTGACATCACGCGCTGGTTTTATCAGCATGCGGAGCCCAACCGGCAGATCGCGGCCCTTGCCCCGGTAATCCTGCGGCTTGCGAGCGAAGGCGACGCGACCGCCCACCAGCTGCTCGTGGAGTCCGTCACCGAACTGGTGGCGCTTGCGACGCGGATGGCGGCGGCGCTTTTTCCGGACACCGCGCTCGACACGCTTCCCGCCGGAGTCAGCGGGCCGCTGCTCACCCATCCGCTGGCGGTGCCGGCGTTGGCCGCCACTACCCCGCTGGCGCTGACCCCGGTTGAAGGGCCGCCGATTGAAGGCGTCCGACGGCTGCTGGTGCGGGCGAGCTGAGGCCGACCGGCAACGGCTTCCGGAATCCCGCGAAAGAGAGTTTTCGTTCATGAGCACCACCGCGGCAGCACATCCCCTTCAAGTCCTGGCGGAGGCTGACTGGCGCGCGAGGCGGGAGGCCCACGAACAGCGGGTCCGCGTCTGGACGGATCCCCATCAGGCCCGGGCAGCTCGGGGGGAGAAACATCCGGTCTACGATTTCCTCTTCACCTATTACGCCTTTCGTCCGTCCTGGCTGCGGCGCTGGCATCCCGGACCGGGGGTGGCGTTACAGGGAGGAGCGGCCCGCGAGTTTTTGCGCTGGCGCGGCTATCACGAGATCACCCTGGCCGATGGCAGCAGCGTGGTGGTGCTGAATCCGGATTTATTGACGGAGTCCCGGCGCGAATTCCTGCGCTGGCTGCGGGGGCTGCTCACCGCCGTCCAGTCGCGACCGCCCTTCTTCGGTTGTTACGGACTGCACGAGTGGGCGATGGTCTACCGGCAGGAGCCGGCGGAGTTGCGGCACAATAAGTATCCGCTGCGGCTTCCTCCCGCCGAGCTGGCCCGGATGGTCGAGGGCAGCGCCATCTGCTGTTCGCATTTCGACGCGTTCCGGTTCTTCACCGTCCCAGCCCGGCCGCTCAACCGGCTCCAGCCCGCAAGGGAAAACGCCACCCAGCTCGAGCAGCGTGGATGCCTGCATGCGAACATGGATCTCTACAAGTGGGCCGCGAAGCTCGCCCCGTTTGCGCCGGCCGGGCTGATTGCGGATTGCTTTGAACTCGCGCGCGACATCCGCGAGATCGACATGCGTGCCAGCCCCTATGATCTCCGCCGGCTCGGCTTCGAACCAATCCCGATTGAGACCCCGGAGGGCCGCGCCGAGTACGAACGCCACCAGCGAGCCTTCGCCAGCCGCAGTGAACCGCTCCGGGCCCGGTTGATCGCACTGTGCGATGAATTGCTGTCGATGGTGGGGAATCAGCACCGGTAGCAGCGGCACCGCATCCCCATCAGGCGATGAGTGCCTGAATCAGGAATCACAATTGGATTCGCCCATGGCAGGCCGTCCCGGCCACGAAGATCGATCCGCTGCCGCAGAGTGAATTTTCCATCGGATTTGTGGACGCCACGGAGATCGTCCGTCCAGGAATGAAGGTCCGAATCCAGGAATCGGAACCGGATTCATGGAGGGCCGGGCTCCGTCCCGGCCACACATCCCGAATGCGTGCCATATTGCACTCATGGCCGCCACGGGGGGGCGTGAATCGGAACTTCACCTCGGCGGCTGCACCACCGGCCAGCCGGCACGGGCCCAATCCGAGAGTCCGCCGGTCGCAGCCGCGCGATGGCCTTCCGCAGTCAGGATCTTCGCGGCCAGTGCCGCGCGGCTGCCGACCGCGCAGTACACCAGCAGCTCGCGGCCCCGGACCTCCTCGAGGAAGGCCGTCCACGTCGTTCGGCGGCCGGTGAGGTCACTCAACGGCAGGAGGGCGGCATCCCGGGCGATGCCGTGGGCCCATTCGCCTGGCTCGCGCACATCAATCAGCAGGGTGGTTCCAGTGCTAACCCGCGCGGCGGCTTCGCCGGGCGTCACGCGCGGTGGGGAAGTGAAGAGCGATTTCAAGAGGGCAATGATCCTCATGCCTGGGCTGCGGCGGCTTCGCCGGCATGGTTGGCCATGTAATAGAGCACCGGCACCGCCATCCGGCTGATCAGCAGCGAGGCGATCTCACCAAACATCAGGCTGATTGCCAGTCCCTGGAAGATCGGGTCGGCCAGGATCACGCTTGCGCCCACGACCACCGCGAGCGCCGTGAGCAGCATCGGCCGGAACCGCACGGCGCCGGCCTCAATCACGGCGTCACGCAGCGGGAGCCCATGGGTCCGCCGCAATTCGATGAAATCGACCAGGATGATGGAGTTCCGCACCACGATGCCGGCGCCGGCCATGAAACCTATCATCGACGTGGCGGTGAAGAAGGCCCCGAGCGCCCAGTGCGCCGGCAGAATCCCGATGAGCGAGAACGGAATTGCGGCCATCACCACCAGCGGGGTGACGTAGCTGCGGAACCATCCCACCATCAGCATTGCGATCAGCACCAGCACGGCGGCGAAGGCCAGCCCGAGGTCACGGAAAACCTCCAGCGTGATGTGCCACTCGCCGTCCCATTTCAGCGCGGGCTCCTGATCATTGCCGGGAACATTCAGGTGATACACCGGCAGCTTCGCGACGCTGGCGCCGAACTTGCGCGCGTCGAGCTGGGCAATCTGCCGATCGATGCCGAACATGGCATACGCCGGGCTCTCAATCGCTCCGGCAACATCCGCCGTCACGTAGGTGACTGGCTTCAGGTTCTTCCGGTAGAGATTCCGATCGCCCGTCGTGCGCTCCACGGTCACCAGCTCGGACAAGGGCACCAGCGGTGCGTCCGGTCCCTGGCCCGCCCGGACGCGCAGCGCCAGCAGTGACTCCGGCTGGCTCTTTGCCGCGCGCGGCAGCTCGAGGAGGATTGGCACGTCCTCCCGCTCGCTCGCGAGGTGCAGGAGGTCCACCGGGCGGCCCTGCGCGGCCAATTGCAGTGTGTCCGCAATCGCGGCCTCGCTCACGCCGTGAAGCGCCGCCTTGGCCTTGTCCACGACGTAGCGAATCTTCGGCTGAGGCGCCTCGACGTACCAGTCGACATCCACCACGCTGCCCGTCCGCTCCATGATTCCGCGGATCTCGCGGGCCAGCGCGAGCCGTTGCGACTCGTCGGGACCGTAGATCTCCGCGACGATCGACTGGAGTACCGGCGGGCCGGGCGGCACCTCAGCCACCGCGACCGCCGCGCCATGCTTCCGCGCAATCGCGGCGACGGCCGGCCGGATCCGGGTCGCGATGGCGTGGCTTTGTGCCGAGCGCTCCCCCTTGCCCACGAGGTTGACCTGGATGTCGGCAACGTTCGGGCCGCGGCGCATGAAGTAGTGGCGGACGAGTCCGTTGAAATTGAAGGGTGCTGCGGTGCCGGCGTAGATCTGGTAATCGCTCACCTCGGGCTCGTCCCGGATGGCCGCGGCCATCTCCTGCGCGATCCGGGTGGTCTGCTCGAGCGTCGTTCCCTCGGGCGTGTTGAGGACAACCTGGAATTCCGACTTGTTGTCGAACGGCAGCATCTTCACCTCCACGGCGCCGATCCCGACCAGCCCGACGGCGCCCAGCAGCAGGGCGACGATGATGGCAAGGAACGCCCACCGCCAGGCGGCGCGGTGCAGCAGCGGTTCCATGATCCGGTGGTACAGCCGGGTGAACCAGTCACCCGGCGCCCCCTCGTGTTCGAAGGCCAGAGCGGCGCGCTCGGCCTCGCCCAGCCCCTCCTCGCACTGGGCGCGACGACGGAGGACCCGAATCGCGGCCCAGGGGGTGATGGTGAACGCGATCGCGAGCGAAAACAGCATCGCGGCCGTCGACCCGATCGGAATCGGCCGCATGTACGGCCCCATCAGGCCGCCAACGAAGGCCATCGGCAGGATCGCCGCGATCACCGCCCAGGTGGCGAGGATGGTCGGGTTGCCGACCTCGTCCACCGCCTCGAGCGCGATCTGGCCGATCGATTTCCGGGCGGCCCCCGGCAGCCGGACGTGCCGCACGATGTTTTCGACCACCACGATCGCATCGTCGACCAGGATACCGATCGAGAAGATCAGCGCGAAGAGCGTGATCCGGTTGAGCGTGTACCCGTAGAGGTAAAAGACCATCAGCGTCAGCGCGAGGGTCGAGGGGATGGCGAGCAGCACCACGAGCGACTCCCGCCAGCCCAGGAAGAGGAGAATCAGCAGGGCGACGCCAAAGACGGCGATGCCCATATGGAGCAGCAGTTCGTTGCTCTTCTCCGCGGCGGTGTGGCCATAATCGCGGGTGACCGTGACCTCGACGTCCGCGGGCAGGAGGGAGCCCCGCAGCGAGTCGACCTTGGCCAGCACGGTGTTCACCACCTCGATGGCGTTGGCTCCCGGCCGTTTCGCGAGGCTGATCGTGACCGCAGGCTCGAGCACGTCCGCGCCTTCGGCGGGGGCCGCGTCCTGGCCGGCGTGGGCCGCGGTGTGCCCAGCGCCGCGGCCAAAGAGGACATAGTCGGCCGGCTCCTCCGCCCCGTCCGTGATGGCGGCGACCTCGCGCAGGTGGACGGGCTGGTTGTCGTAGACGCCGACGACCACCGCGCCGACATCGGCTGCATCATTGAGGAAACCGCCGGTCTCGAGGAGGACCTCGGTGTTGGCAAAGGGCCGCGAACCGGCCTGGACCTGGCGGTTGGCCTGCTGGAGCGCGCCGGCCACCTGCCCGGGCGTGAGATTGCGTGCCGCCAGGGCGGCGTGATCGAGCGTCACCCGCAGCGCCCGCCGCACCCCGCCGATCACGGTGGTTTCGGCGACCTGCGGAATCGACTTGATGGCGTCGTCGAGCTGGGCGGCCAGCCGCCGGAGCGTGAGATGGTCGTGGTGACGGCTGTGCAGCGTGAGCGCGAGGACCGGCACGTCGTCGATCGTCCGCGGCTTCACCAGCGGCTGGCTCACGCCATGCGGGATGCGATCGAAATTGGTCTGCAGCTTCTGGTTGAGCCGGACGAGGGCGGCCTCGATGTCGGTGCCCACCTTGTAGCGGACGATCACCATCGAGTGGCCGGGGCTCGATGTGGAGTAGAGGTACTCGACGTCGGGAATCTCCCAGAGCAGCTTTTCCATCGGCCGGGTGGCGCGATTTTCCACCTCGGCCGCCGTGGCCCCGGGCATGGCGACCAGGACGTCGATCATCGGCACCTTGATCTGGGGCTCTTCCTCCCGCGGCAGCATCAGCACCGCGAACACGCCGAGGAGGATGGAGGCGATGATCGCGATCGGCGTGAGCTTCGAATCGACAAACATCGCCGCGATTCGGCCGGCAATCCCGGGGCCGGCCGGCGGGGGGGCGGAGGGGGCGGGTGTGTCGGTCACGGCAGGATCTCCAGCGGCTGGCCGTCGCGCAGGCTCGGCGACGGGGCGTTGACGATTCGTTCGCCGTCCTCCAAGCCGGAAAGTATTTCGACCCGGTCACCCCGTTGCCGGCCGGTTTTCACCAGCCGCAGCCGGGCGCGGTTGTCCGCCGTGACGGCAAAGACCCGTTCCATCTGGCCGAACGTGCTCACGGCGGAGCGGGGGACCAGCCGGGTCGGCAGCGGCGTTCCGGGAACGTGGATGCGGGCAAACTGCCCGGAGCGGACGGCGGTGCCGGCCGGCACCGCGAGCTTGATCGGCACGGTCCGCGCCTGCGGATCGGCTGCCGGTGAAATCTCCGTGATGGCCGCTTCGAGTCGCAGGCCGGCGACGGGAATCTCGACCTCGAGCGACGCGCCGGCCTTCAGCCGGGCCGCGGCGGAGTCGGGAAGGGAGGCCTCGATCTCGAAGCTGCCGAGCTCTTCGATTTCGATCAGCGGCGCACCGGGGGAAGCGAGATCGCCGGCGTCGGCGAGCTTGCGGGCGACCACGCCGTCGAACGGAGCCCGGATGATCGCGTAGCCGAGCATCACCTCGGCCTCCTTCAGGGCCGCCTCGGCGGAGGCCTGGCGATCCTCGAGTGATTTCACGGTGTCGGACGTGCTGGCTCCCTTGCTCAACAGCGTGCGTTCGCGCTCGAGATCGCGGACGACCGCCCGAAGCTCGGAGCGCGCGCCGGCGACACGGGCGGAGATTTCGCCGACCGAGATCCGGGCAAGAACCTCGTCGCGAGTGATCCGCTGGCCGAGCACGACCGGGATTTCCTCGATCGTTCCCATGACCTTGGACGCGAGCCGGGCGCGTTGGACGGGCCTGACCGTCCCTGTGGCTTCCGTGATCACGGGAAGGTTCTCCGTGCGGACGGTGGTCACCGCCACTTTGGCGGCAGGCAGGTCGGCCTTCGCTTGGGCGTGCGCTGGGTCGCGGCCGCAGCCGGCCAGCAGCACGGCCAGAACCATGGGAATTCCAAGGGCGGCGAGCGGCCGCAGCGCAAGCGGCCGGCGGGCGGAAAGCGGCGGGGCAGAAAGGCCGGGTTGAAGCAGTGGAAGGATCATGGGCGGAAATCAGGGCTGGACGTTGTCGATCGGATCGAGTCCCAGCGCACGCCGCAGCTCGACCAGGGCGAGCCGTTCATCGGCGGCGGCGACGGCGCGCCGAAGCTGGGCATCGATCAGCCGCGTTTCGGCGGCAAGGAGGTCGGCGGGAAGAAGGGCTTCGCTGGCAAAGCGCGCGCGGTGGAGCAGGGCGCTCTCCTCTGCCTGGCCGACCGTCCGGGTGCTGACGGCGAGTCGTTCAACCGCGCTGGCATGGTCGAGCCGCGCCTGGCTGACCTCGAGCGCGGCCCGGCGGGAAGCCTGGCGCAACGCCTCGCGGGCCTGCTCGAGTTCCGCCGCGCTCTGCCGTTGTCTCGCAGCGGCGAGTCCGCCGTCGAACACGTTCACATCGAGCGCGATTCCCGCCAGCCAGCTGTCGGAGCCGCGATCGAGCTTCCAGCCATGGTCGTAATGATAGCTGGCGAACCCGCTGACGTTCGGTCGCCGGCTGCGACGGGCGGCCGTCACTGCCGCCTCGGCTGCCCGGACGCGCTCCTGCAATGCCAGCAGATCGGGCCGGCCTGCCGGTGCCTCAATTGCGGGAGTCTGGATGCCGGAGAGCGACGGATCGTCCGGAACGAGGTCAAGGGGCTCGTCGGATGGATCGAGTCCGACCACGAAGCGGAACGTGCGCTCGGCAAGGGCGGCGGCATGGCGGGCATTCGTGAGCGATTCACGCGTCTGTGCCAGCTGCACCTCGACGGCCAGCCAGTCGGCCTTGAGCAGCCGGCCGGCGTCGAGCTGGGCCCTGGCGGCGTCCCGCGCTGCTTCATGGGCGCGGACAGCGGCCTCGATGGCGGCGACCATCTGCCGGGTCTGATTGACCTGCAATACCGACCGGACAACGGCCACGGCCAGTTGCTGGTGGGCGGCGCGGAGGTCCTCATTGGCGGCGAGCACTCCGGCCCGGGCGGCGGCGCGACCGGCATCGGCACGGCCGCCATTGTAGAGGTTGTAGGCGACCGTTGCGGTCGCGTTCAGGTTGTCGATCGTGCCCGGGTGGTTGAAATCAATGCCCGGGTGAAAGCCGCGTTGGTTGAGGATCGAGCCGAAGGCCAGCATCGGACTGTTGGTGGCGGTGTAGCCACCCTGGACGGAAACCTGTGGCCGCCAGGGCGCATCCGCCTGATCCGCCTGGGCGCGCGCCGCATCCGCGCGGGCCAGCGCGATCCGGGCATCCGGGCTTTGCTGCAGCGCGGTCGCCACCGCGCGCTGGACAGTCCAGGGTTCAGAACGCCCGGTTCCGGCCGCGAACAGACCAGCCGCGAACAGCATGGCGCGACGAAAGGGCAACGTGCGGTTCATCACGTTGAGCGTCCGGAGAAGGCGGCGATGATTCCGAAAACGGCTCCGTAGAGCGCGCCACGCCACCAGGTGGAGGTGAGGGGACAGGTTCCCGAGGTGCACTGGCCGAAGGCACCCAGGGCCGCGCCCATCGCGGTGCCGGCGAGGACCGTGAGGATGAATTTCAACGCTGGATTCATCAGGAATGCACTCCCGCGGTGGGGGCCGGCTTGGCCGGTTGTTTTCCACCCCAGTGGATCACGCTGTCGCTGTCGACCCAGCCGAGTTTGGTCAGGATGAGCGTCGGCGGACAGAAACCGGTGAAGGCGGACTGGATCAGGTTGGCGCCGACGAAGGCCGGGAGCAGCAGCCACCAGGCGCTGTGAAAGTAGGTCAGGGCGACGCCGAGGAGGACGACGGTGCCCGCGAGGACGCGGATGAAGGATTCGGTTTTCATATGTTCGCTTGACAATATATGCGCATACAAGCATACAGTAGGTGCGTGTCAAGCTTGTCTCCCTCCAAATCTGCAAAAATCTGCGAAACGCGGGTGCTTTCCGAACCAGCGCTCGAACTGGTGGCGCGCCGGTTCGCCGCCCTCGCGGAGCCGATGCGACTCCGGCTCGTGCAGGCATTGTTTGGCGGCGAGCAGAGCGTCGGCGCACTTGTCAAGGCCACCGGCGGAACCCAGGCCAATGTCTCGCGCCATCTCCAGACGCTGACCCAGGCAAACATCCTGGAGCGTCGGAAGGACGGCCTTCAGGTGCTGTACGCGATCGCCGATCCTTCGATCGGCCAGCTATGCCAGCTGGTTTGCGGGAGCCTCGAGAAGCAGCTCGCCCGGCAAATCGAGTCGTTCGAGCAATAAGCCGGGGCCGGCGGTCAGTGCATCCGTTCGAGCGCCATGGCGGCGGCTGACGTCCGGTTTTCGACGCCCAGCTTCGCATAGGTGCTCTCGAGGTGCTTTTTCACCGTGGTGAGCCCGATCCCGAGAATGGTGGCGATCTCGTCATTGGTCTTTCCCCCGGCCAGCCAGAAAAGGACCTCCGCTTCGCGCGGCGTCAGCCCCAGCGCCATCAGCAGCGCAGGTTCAGGTTCGGGACGGCTGGCGGCACGCAGGGGCGCGGCCTCGGCGCGGCGCAGCCGCGCACGGACGGCGGCGATGAGTTCCTCCGGTGCGAGCGGCTTTACGAGATAGTCATCCGCCCCGAGATTCATCCCCGTCCGGAGATCCTGCGGTTCGCTCCAGCCGGTGAGAAAAATGAAGGGCAAATGGGCGGTGCGGGAATCCTCGCGGAGCGCCTGCAGGACCCGGTGCCCGTTCATCTCGGGCATGGTGATGTCGCACAGGACGAGATCCGGCGGGGACTGTCGTGCGGCCTCCACTCCGGCGCTGCCATTCGCGGCTTCGATCACCTCATAGCCCTCGGCGCGCAGGAGCTCGGCTGCCTGGCGCCGAAGTCGTGCATCATCGTCGATGACCAGGATCCGTTTCACGGGCGCCATCGTGCAACCGCATGAGCCGATGTAAAGCAGGGGCGCTCCGCCCCCCAAGAATCCAAGTTTGATTCCTGGATTCTCATTACTCGGTGTGAATGGCCTTCATGGAGGGACGCCCTCCGTGGCGTCCACAAACCCGATGGGAAAACCATTCTGCGCAGCGGATCGATCTACGTGGCCGTGACGGAGCACGGCCCTCGTGCGCCTGTGAGGGCGTCCACACAGCGGGGTGCAAGTCCCCGTCAGGCGGAACGTTCACCCGCCTGCAACCGAAGGCTACTGCGTCGTGGCAACACGGGGT